>NZ_LBMG01000057.1 GCF_001005315.1 Kordia jejudonensis | reverse complement strand
CCAAAATCCAAATAATGAACTAAATTAAATACCTTTTAATTACTAAACTGAATGATTTGTAAAATTGACTTCATTCATAATTTTATTATTGTGTTCTGATTGGTCATTTTTTTAGTATATTGAACAGAATAAATCTTACATATGAATTCCACTGTAATTGACTCTCTTTTAACTACTTTATATAAGTCTAAAAATTTATTGAATGAATTGAACGATTCTTTTTATTGCTGCAAGGAAGTTGGCCCTTATTATTCAAGTGTAGGCTCGCATATTAGACATTTGCTAGATTTTTATAATTGTATTTTTGACGGATTAGACGCTAAGTATGTCAATTTAACTTCTCGTGCGAGAAATCAGGATATAGAAAATGATTGTAATTGTGCAATTTCTGAAATTGATCAAATAGCTGATAAGTTAAGAGGTTTAGAGGCACTTGACTTTTCACTGTTGTTGTCTGTTGAAGATGATTTAGGGGAGGGAAATATTACTTTAGAATATACTTTAGGATCATTGCTAGCACAAGCAAATGCACATACAATTCATCATTATGCAATTATAGGATATATTATGGATCGTTTGGATGTGGTTGTTGAAGATGAAAATTTTGGATATAATCCGACTACTCCAAAGGCGGTACTGAATAATTCTTAATTCTTTTTTAGTTAAACATCGAATTCATTATTTTACGTATACCATTGAATGCTAGAATGATGGCAAAAGCTGCTATGGTTAATCCTACTATTAGTACAGGAATATATAATGAATGTTCTTGGTTCTTAAAAGCAGAGTGAATTACCATTGGACCTAAAAACATACAAATTAAAGATCCTAGCATGTTTTTTATTCCTTTTCCTAATACTTCTTTATTTGTTCTTTTTGTCATAGTTTGATATTGCTATTCGTACATTTTTGTGTTTGTTTAGTAATTCAGTAGCTATTTCTTCAGATACGTTTAATTCAGACATGATCATTTTCGTACCTCTGTCTACAAGCTTATGGTTGCTAAGTTGCATGTCAACCATTTTATTTCCTTTTACTTTTCCAAGTTGAATCATGACTGCAGTTGAAATCATATTAAGGACTAGTTTTTGAGCTGTTCCCGCTTTCATACGAGAGCTTCCTGTTACAAATTCAGGTCCGACAATAACTTCAATTGGATGTTTGGATACTTTTGATAATGGACTGTCTTGATTACAAGTGATACAAGCTGTTAGTATGTTATTGTTGTTACATTCTTTAAGCGCTCCAATTACATAAGGAGTTGTACCAGAAGCGGCAATTCCGATAACCGTATCGTTTTCTGAGATATTGTGTTGTTGTAAGTCTTTCCATCCTTGTTTCGTATCATCTTCTGCAAATTCAACTGCTTTTCGAATGGCAGTATCTCCACCAGCAATTAATCCGACAATGAGTTCATGTGGCACTCCAAATGTTGGAGGACATTCTGAAGCATCTACAATACCGAGTCGTCCACTGGTACCAGCACCAATGTAGAATAAACGTCCACCATTGTTCATGCGAGTTACAATGTTTGTAACTAATTTTTCTATTTGAGGAATTGTTTTTTCTACGGCAATCGGAACAGTTTTGTCTTCATTGTTGATGTTGATCAATAATTCCGATACACTCATTTTTTCAAGATGATTGTACTTAGAATCTTGTTCTGTAGTTTTGATAAATTCCATAGTTCAAAAATACGTTATTTTATGTAGAAAAGAAACGGTTTTTTGCGTTAGTGATAGGAACGGCATCCTCCCGTTTTTTTCGGGAGATATAGTGGATAGCACGACCTTTGGGAACGCCCTAATAAATTTTAAATGTGGAATTCTAAATTTTGAATGTAAAAGTGTTGATGTATTTAACTTATTCAGTTTTTAGAAGAGCATGTATAAAAAAAGCTCCTTACGAGCATGTAAGAAGCTTTTTTTTGATGTTGTTATTTATGTTTTGTGTTATACGATTGCGCTTAATATGGAATTGAACGTTTCGCTTGGACGCATTGCTTTGGCAGTTACGTCATCATTTGGCATGTAATAGCCGCCAATATCCATTGGAGAACCTTGTGCACTATTGAGTTCGTTTACGATTTTTTCCTCATTTTCAGCTAATTGTGCTGCGATAGGAGTAAAGCGCGCTTTTAGATCCGCATCTTTGTCTTGCGCCGCCAGCGCTTGTGCCCAATATAACGAGAGATAGAAGTGACTTCCTCTGTTGTCTAATTCATTCACTTTACGTGAAGGTGATTTTTTGTTTTCTAAGAATTTGTCCGTTGCATCATCTAAGGTTTCAGATAAAACGATGGCTTTGTGGTTGTCATAGTTGGAACCTAAATGCTCTAAAGAAACCGCTAATGCTAAGAATTCTCCGAGTGAATCCCAACGTAAATGACCTTCTTCAGTGAACTGTTGTACGTGTTTTGGAGCTGATCCACCAGCACCAGTTTCAAATAATCCACCGCCGTTCATTAATGGAACGATAGATAACATTTTCGCGCTTGTTCCTAATTCTAAAATTGGGAATAAATCTGTTAGATAATCACGTAACACATTTCCAGTTACAGAGATTGTGTTTTCTCCTTTTTTGATACGTTCTAGCGTGAATTTTGTAGCTTTTTCTAAGGCAAGAATATGAATTTCTAATCCTTCCGTATTGTGGTCTTTTAGGTAAAGATTTACTTTTTTGATTAATTCTGCATCGTGCGCTCTTTCTGCGTCTAACCAGAAAACTGCTGGCCAATTTGTTGCTGCAGCTCTACTTACGGCTAGTTTTACCCAGTCGCGAACAGGAGCATCTTTTACTTGACACATTCTCCAGATGTCTCCAGCTTCAACTGTGTGTTCTGTTAGTGTGTTTCCTTCTGCATCGACTACAGCTACAGTTCCATCTGTAGGAATTTCGAAGGTTTTGTCGTGCGAACCGTATTCTTCAGCTTTTTGCGCCATGAGTCCAACATTAGGAACTGTTCCCATTGTGGTAGGATCAAAAGCACCGTGCTCTTTACAGAAGTCAATGGTTGCTTGGTATAAAGCGGCATAACTGCTATCAGGAATTACGGCTTTAGCATCTTGTCTTTCTCCATTTGCATCCCACATTTTTCCAGAATCACGAATCATTGCTGGCATTGAAGCGTCAATAATGACATCACTTGGTACATGTAAGTTTGTGATTCCTTTATCAGAATTTACCATAGCGATATCTGGACCATTTTCCATGGCAACCGCGATATCTCCAACGATTTCTTCTTTTTTCTCAGCTGATAATTCGTCTAAATTGTTTAGTAAGTTTCCAAAACCATTGTTTACATCTACGCCAATTTCTTCAAATGTAGCTTGGTGTTTTTCAAATAGATCCGCAAAATATACACGAACTGCATGTCCAAAAATGATTGGATCACTTACTTTCATCATGGTAGCTTTCATGTGAAGCGAGAATAACAATCCTTTTTCTTTGGTATCTGCTATTTCTCTTTCAAGGAATGCTAATAATGCTTTTTTGTTCATTACTGTAGCATCAATGATTTCGCCAGCTAGTAATGCGATTCCAGATTTTAGTGTTGTTTTATTTCCGTTAGCGTCTGTATGCTCAATGTTTACAGTTGTATCGTTTGCAACCGTTACTGATTTTTCATTGGAGCGAAAATCGCCAGCAGTCATTGTTGCTACATGTGTTTTTGAGTCTGACGACCAAGCGCCCATGCGGTGAGGATTTTTCTTTGCGTAATTTTTTACAGCTTTTGGTGCTCTACGATCAGAGTTTCCTTCACGTAATACAGGATTTACGGCAGAACCTTTTACTTTATTATATTTTGCAAGAATTGCTTTTTCTTCTTCAGTTTCTACTTCTTCTGGATAGTTAGGAATCGTGAATCCTTTTGCTTGTAATTCAGAAATTGTGGCTTTTAATTGCGGAACAGAAGCACTAATATTAGGTAGTTTAATGATGTTTGCTTCTGGTTTTTTAGCTAGTTCTCCTAATTCTGCTAACGCGTCGTTTACACGTTGTTCGGGAGTTAAATATTCTGAGAAATTTGCTAACACTCTTCCTGCTAAAGAAATATCTTTTGTTTCGATGTCGATACCAGATGGAGCTGTGAATGCTTTAATGATTGGTAGTAAAGAATGTGTTGCCAGCGCTGGTGCTTCGTCTGTTTTCGTATAGATAATCTTTGTTGATTTTGCCATATTGATGTGTAGATATAATATTTAATCTGATTAGATGTAATTTTTTCGAAATGCAAATATACAAAATGATAGGAGATTTTGGTAGCTATTATATCAGTACCCTAAGAAGTTACTATATTTTTTATAATAACAAAAGCCATATCATTGTAATTACTTACCTTGACATGGCTTTCTGAAGTTAATTTTATACATTTTGATAATTGCTTACCAAAAAATACAAACGTTACTTCGGTATTGAAATAAGTTTCGTTAGTATTGGCATTTTACCATTTTTTGAAACATATTTCGGCTGTTTTTTAATATACCTACTTGTTCAAATCGACTTTCGTGATTTGTCCTTTTACATATGAATATTTCTTTACAAAACATTTATGTGTAACGCTTTATCGGCATCTTAGCAATACTAATAAATTTCGGCGCTTTTCCTTGAGTCTGTTGTAGCAAGCTACGCTAGAAATGGAGAAACATTTTTCTTTGTATTTTCTGTACCCAAAAAGTACTTCCGAAAAACATATTAAAATAACAACTTGTTTAGAACGTTCTTTAGTGTTTACAAAAGGTGACTTTCGTCGTTCTCTTTGTAAATTCTTTTATAAATGTAGTATAAGTTTTTGAAAAAGCAAGAAATATAATCAATTAGAAATCAACAAGATATAAACGGACTTTATTAACAATTGTTTATAACAAAAAAAGTCTTGCAAATTGCAAGACTTTTTTTATGTGTGTATTTCGAAAGATTTTATTTGAATCTTCTTTCTTTAATTCTAGCTTTCTTACCAGTAAGACCTCTAAAGTAAAAGATACGTGCTCTACGAACTTTACCTCTTTTGTTAACTTCAATACGTTGAAGTGCTGGTAAATTAACTGGGAAAATACGCTCAACACCAACTGTTCCTGACATTTTTCTGATTGTAAATGTTTCAGAAGATCCAGAACCTCTACGTTGAATTACAACTCCTCTAAAGAACTGTGTACGTGTTTTTTCTCCTTCACGGATTTCATAATAAACCGTAATTGTATCTCCTGCTGCAAACTCAGGAAAATCTTTTTTTGTTACAAATTCGTCTTGTACAAATTTAATTAAAGCTTCCATTTTAAACTTTTTATATAATTTAATTCAAATCAACATTCACGTCTATCGCCAGAGGTTAATCCAAAATTGAGTGCAAAAATAAGTATTTATTATGAATGTGCAATACTTTTCTTTGAAATTATAAATGTCGAATTCTAAATTTTAAATTGAAAAACATACTTTTCAAGACCCAAGACCCAAGACCCAAGACCCAAGACCCAAGACCCAAGAATTCTATTCATCCAACAAATCTGGACGCAACTTTTTTGTACGTTCATACGCTTGCTCTTCACGCCAAGCTTCTATTTTAGGAAAGTTTCCAGAGAGTAATACTTCAGGAACTTCCCAATCGTTGTATGTTGCAGGTCGTGTATATACTGGTGGCGCTAGTAAATTGTCTTGAAACGAATCGGTTAGAGCAGATGTTTCATTTCCTAACACACCAGGAATCAATCGAACAATTGCATCACATAATACAACTGCGCCTAATTCTCCGCCAGATAGCACGTAATCACCAATAGATATTTCTCTAGTAATGAAATGATCGCGCACACGCTGGTCAACACCTTTGTAATGCCCGCAAAGAATCATAATATTTCCTTTTAGCGAAAGTTCATTTGCAATTCCCTGATTCAATGTTGTTCCATCTGGAGTCATATAAATGATTTCATCATAGTCGCGTTGTGCTTTTAAGTCAGAAATACATTTGTCAATTGGCGCAATCATCATGACCATTCCTGCGCCACCACCAAATTGATAGTCGTCAATAGACTTATAATTGTCCGTAGCATATTCACGTAAGTTGTGGAAGTGAATGTCAACAATTCCTTTGTCAATGGAACGTTTCATGATAGACGCTTCAAAAGGACTTTTCATGAGATCAGGAACTACAGAAATGATATCTATGCGCATCGGTAAAGGAAATTAGCTTTTGTTTTTGTTGATTTCGTCTTGTAGTTTTCTTCGAACTTGTTGTTCACGTTCTAAAGCACGTTTGCGATGTTCTTCAAATTCTTCTTCCGTTTCCGCAAGTTTTGCTTTTGCTTCTTTGGTAATCGCATTACTCGATTTGAATCTGTAGGCAAAAAACAACCATAATATTGCCAACACAGCAATAATTCCCCACATGAGTGTTTGGTACGTTCCTTTACTCAATTGTATCCCAAGTAACGAAATGCTGTCTTTTTCGGTATTTAAGTCTGCTATCTTTTGATTAACAGCCGCTAAATCAGTTTTTAATTGTTCAATTTCAGTTTGTTGTGTAGCAACTTTGGCAACTTCCGCATCGTAATCTTTTCGAATTGCGTTGATGGAGTCAGCAACGTTCTTTTGTAGTTTTTCAATCCAAGCACGTTTTACAACTTTGTAATCTTGGTATTTGTTAGAATTCTTAATGATGAACTCAAATTGCGCTTCGATTGGACCTTCTTTTAACTTTAGGTTCGCATTTTTAGCTACATTTTGTCCACTTGCAAGTATAGAAAAGCAAAGCGTAATGGCTAGAAATAGGTGTTTCACGTTCATGGTCATTCAGGTTTAAAATAACAGTTGTCAAATAAACGAAGATATTTTTATTTATTGTATGAAATCATAAGAGATTTGTTCACAAAAAAAAGAGCCTCAACAAAGAGACTCTTTTCAATATATTATTCAGTGCTCTATTAATAGTATGTGTAGCGTCTTACCTTTGAGATATACTTTGCTAAACGCATTACTTGGTGTGAGTATCCGTATTCATTATCATACCAAACATATAGGATGATATTTTTTCCATCTTCACGAACAATGGTTGCTTTACTATCAAAAATGGATGGTGCCGAAGAACCAACAATGTCAGAAGAAACCAATTCGTCATTCAATTCGTATTTAATTTGCTCTACCAAGTCGCCTTCTAATGCATATTTCTTTAAAATAGTGTTTACACCATCTCTTGAAGTTGCGTTTTCAACTTCTAAGTTTAAAATTGCTAAAGAACCGTTTGGTACAGGAACTCTAATTGCGTTTGAAGTTAATTTTCCTTCCAGCGATGGCAATGCTTTTGAAACTGCTTTTCCAGCGCCTGTTTCAGTAATGACCATATTTAGTGCAGCAGCTCTACCACGACGGTATTTGCTATGCATATTGTCTACTAAATTTTGATCGTTTGTGTATGCGTGAATGGTTTCTAAGTGACCGTGAATGAGTCCAAAAGAATCTTCAACAGCTTTTAAAACTGGCGTAATTGCATTTGTAGTACATGAAGCCGCAGACCAAACATGGACTTCATCAGGATTGTGCTCTTTGTGATTGACACCATATACAATATTAGGAACGCCTTTTCCTGGTGCTGTTAATAATACTTTGTCAGCTCCATTTGGCACTAAATGTCTTTCTAAAGCTTCTTTATCTCTAAATGCTCCAGTGTTATCAATAATTAATGCGTTATTGATTCCGTATGTTGTGTAATCAATTTCTTCTGGTCCGTTTGCCGAAATGATATGTACTGTAGTTCCATTGATGATTAATGCTGAATTTTCAACATCGATGCCCACAGTTCCAGGAAAATCTCCATGAACAGAATCGTTACGTAACAAGGAAGCTCTTTTTTCTAAAACAGTTTCGTTTACTTTTCCGCGGGTAACAATGGCACGTAAGCGTAATTGATTTCCGCGACCTGTGCGTGTCATTAATTCGCGGGCTAATAATCGTCCGATACGACCAAAACCATATAAAACCACATCTTTAGGTGTAATTCCATTTGTTTTTTTGGCGTCTTTTAACTTGTCAACTACAAACGAAGTGGCGTTTGCATACTGATTGTCTTCTAAGTGATATTCGTAGGTTAATTTACCAATATCAATTTTTGAAGGTGGCAAATCAATTTTTGCAATGGCTTGTGCAATTTCTACAGTATCGAAAATAGAGATCGGTTTTTGTACAAATTGACCTGCATATTCGTGTAAATTTAAAATTTCACTAACATTTCTGTCAATTAATTGATTTCTAAAAAGAATAAGCTCAATTGATTTATCATACCATAAATCGCTTACATTTTTAATAAATTCAACAGTAGCACGTCTTCTGTCTGCTTGAAACGTTAGTTCCTTTTCGTAAGTTTCATTAAAACTCATAGTCTTAAATTTGTGTAGTTGTGTTTACAATTTTGCGCAAAAGTATACAATTTCAAACGTTTTCGTAAACAAATGAAACACTTTTTTTATTGCACTTTATCGGGTAACAAAACTTATACGTATTAACTTACATTTGAAAGCTTTCATAATATGGGCGGAATCCGAAAAGCCTGATAGTAAAAAGAGTAGGGAAAAAATAAGTAAACCATGAAAAAAAAGAATTTTAATGCAAAGTTAAGTTTGAGTAAAGTGCAAGTTGCTGATGTAAGCTCTCAAAAAATAAGAGGTGGCGCAGTAGAAACATTACAGAAGAATTGTGTGTCGTATCCATATCGTTGTTCTATTGTTGAATGTGCAGTTACGGATGTTACTTGTTACCATACCCAAACTTGTCAACCAGTTTCTGGAGTGACAGAAGTTGGTATTACTTGTTAAAAAAGTAATTCAAAAAAAACCATCAGATTATATAAAATATTCTGATGGTTTTCTGACATATAGAGATGGCACTTTTTATCGGAAGATAAAACGCTCGTATTGTCCTTTTGTATTTAAGAATGCTAAGATTTGAATTTTGTCTTCTCCATAGGAATCGATAATATTCTTTAAGCCTTGCGCCGATTTCACTTTTTTCCCATTCACTTCAACTAAAATGTATCCTGGCGTGATTCCTAGTTCGCTGTATAATTGTCTGTTGTTATTTTCAACTACTTTTACTCCAGATTCTATACTGTACTTTTCAGCTTCTTGCGGATCTAAGTTTTCTAATTTCATGTTCATTAGATTCACGCTATTAGAAATTTCTTCTTTTGTTAATGTTACAGGAATTGTTTCATAATCATCATCTCGTAAAACCGTTACTTGTACAATATCTCCAGGGCGTTTAGAACTTAAATATCCTGACAAATCTGAGAATCGAGCAACTTTTACATCGTCTAATTTTTTAATAATGTCGCCTTCTTGAATTCCAGCTTTTGAAGCTCCAGAATTTTCAAAGACTTTTCCAACATAAAAACCTTCTGTTTCGTCAGTACCTAGTTTTTCAGCAACTACTGAATTTAACGATCCACCAGAAACACCAAGCAATCCTTTTTGAACATCGCCATATTCCAATAAATCGCTTACAATTTTTTGAGCAATATTACTCGGAACAGCAAATGAATATCCTATATATGAACCAGTTTGAGACGTAATTGCAGTGTTAATTCCAATCAATTCTCCGTTAGTATTTACCAATGCACCACCAGAATTCCCTGGATTTACTGCCGCATCTGTTTGAATAAATGATTGGCGTAAATTATCGCCTTCGTTCAAATCTCTTCCTTTGGCGCTAATAATTCCTGCGGTAACGGTAGAAGTCAAATTAAAAGGATTTCCAACCGCTAACACCCATTCGCCAATTTTAGCATTGTCAGAATCTCCAAAAGAAATATAAGGCAACTCTTCGTCTGCATCAATCTTTAGCAAAGCAATATCCATTGAAGGATCAGTTCCGATCACTTTTGCAATGTAATTTTTGTTATTATTTAGGGTCACTTGTAACTCATTTGAACCTTTAATCACATGATTGTTTGTTACAATATGTCCATCAGGCGTAATGATCACACCAGAACCTGTGCCAATTTGTGTTTGTGGACGTCCTGTTCCATTATATAAATCCCAAATGCTTCTCGGTGCTACTTTGGTAATTTTATTTTTTACGTGTACAACGGCATGCACTGTTTTTTCTGCAGCTTCTGTAAAATCAATTCCAGCGGCAGCAGCATTCGTTGTCGTCGTAGGATTATTTACAAAATTTGTTGGGACATACGCAGATTGTTCTAAAACGGAAGCTTGTTCAACTTTTTCAGGGGATTCCGAAAAGAATTTATAAGCTCCAATACTAATAACGCCTCCAAGAATAGACACAAATAGTAAACTTGCAAATTTTTTCATTTTTTTTAAAATATTTATTTGTTAGTAATTTTTTGATTGAAACCTCAATGTGTTATTTATGGTTTTTGTCTGAGTTTAACACTTAAAATTACATAAATATTGTAGTCGTATTTTAACTTTAACGACGTTTTAACTCAATTTCATAAGTATGTTAAAATCAACTTAAAAACTACCGCGTAAGACAGGTTGTCGAATACTACATATTTGAATGGTATTGTGATGTCTTACACGAATTCCAATGCGGTTTCCTATCTTTTATTTTGTACTTTTGTCGCCATCAAATACACAAAATGCAACTTTCTTTCTATAAATATCAAGGTACAGGAAATGATTTCGTATTAATTGACAATCGACAATTACAATTTCCCAAAAACGATACCAAACTCATAAATCATTTGTGCGACCGAAAATTTGGCATAGGTGCTGACGGATTGATACTGCTAGAAACTGACAATTTGTACGATTTTAAAATGGTCTATTACAATGCTGACGGAAATGAAAGTACGATGTGTGGAAATGGTGGTCGTTGTATCGTCGCTTTCGCGAATTATCTCGGAGTCATACAATACGAAACGACATTTATGGCAATTGATGGGAAACATTATGCCACAATAACCAATGATATTGTTGATTTACAAATGCAAGATGTATCAACGGTTGAACAACATGAAGATCACGTTTTTTTAGATACAGGTTCGCCGCATCATGTAGTATTTAAAGAAGAAATAGAGCAATTTGATATTAAAAAAGAAGGTGCTGCAATTCGATATGGCGCGCCTTATTTTAAAGAAGGAACAAATGTGAATTTTGTAAAAAAGATTTCAAATTCAGAATTCAGAGTGCGAACGTACGAAAGAGGTGTAGAAGATGAAACACTTTCCTGTGGAACTGGCGTTACAGCTGTAGCGTTGGCAATGAATTCACTACAGGAAACAAATTCTAATGAAGTAACGTTGCAAGTAGAAGGCGGAACGCTGTACGTGTCGTTTCAAAAAGAAGGAACAACATACACCAATATTTTTCTAAAAGGAAAAGCAACACAAGTATTTAAAGGAGAAATTACATGCTAACATTAACAGGCGAAAAATTATACCTAAGAGCTTTAGAGCCTGAAGATTTAGATTTTATCTACGGGATAGAAAATGACGAATCTATCTGGGAAATTAGTGCCACACAAACGCCGTATTCGCGATTTTTGATCAAGCAATATCTAGAAAATGCACATCAAGATATTTATGAAGCAAAACAATTGCGCTTGGTCATGGTCAACAATAAAAAAGAATCCATTGGTTTAATAGATCTCTTTGAGTTTGATCCAAAAAATAAACGTGTCGGTGTCGGATTGCTAATTGCAAAAAACGAACACAGACATAAAGGTTACGGGAAAGAAGCATTGCAGTTGGTCTGCGAATATGCATTCAAACATTTGCACGTACATCAATTATTTGCAAACATAGGTGAAGACAATTTGGCAAGTATCAAACTTTTTGAAAGTGTAGGTTTTGAGAAAATTGGCGTCAAGCGCGATTGGACTTTCGTTAATGGTGAGTTTAAAAATGAAATCCTATATCAAAAAATAGCGGAATGAGTTACATCAAAAAAATATTAATTGTCATTGCCATGCTAGGTTTGGTGTTTTGTGGAATAAAAGTATATGATATTATTCAAGTTTTTTCAGGTTCAAATACCGCTTTTAATAATGAAGAAGCCTACGTGTACATTCCTTCTAAAGTAGATTCATACACCTTGCAAAACGAATTATTTCCTTTGTTGAAAGACGAAGAAAGCTTTAGAATTGTGGCAGAAAAACTTGGATACGGAACACAAGTAATTGCTGGAAAATTTACAATTAAAAAAGATATGTCTAATCTTGAAATCGTTCGAACGTTACAGGCAAAAAGTGATGTGATAACTGTCGTAATTCCTGACACAAATGAAATTGATGTCATTGCAAAACAAGTCTCAACTCAAATAGAAGCCAACGAAAGTGATTTGATTGTATTTTTGAATGATTCGTTATTTCTAAGTGAAAAAAAGCTCAAATTTCAAGAAATCTATAAATCAGGAACGTATCAAATGCCTTGGAATACATCTGCCGAAGAATTCAGAAATCGCGTGTATAACATTTCTCAAAAACAAACCAAGTAATATTTCTTGATGAAACTTCTTTTCAAATTACTTTTCATATGCTGTTTTGTAAATGTAGCAACGGCACAATTGACACCACCGAGTTTTTGGATAAAATCGGACACCTTACACAAACCACGACGTGATTTTGTAGCGATCACAGAAGCTTCTTTGGCTACTATTACCTTAGTTGGTTTGGACAGAATTTGGTATGCAGATTTTCCGCGTTCGTCGTTTCGTTTTATCAATGATAACAATGAATGGTTGCAAATGGACAAAGCAGGACATGTATTGACATCGTACTATGTTGGAAAAGTAGGAGCAGACGTATTACAATGGAGTGGCGTTTCTAAGAAAGATCAGCTCATTTATGGTGCAACGCTTGGTTTTGGCTTTTTAACAGCCGTAGAAGTCATGGATGGCTTTTCAGCTGAATGGGGAGCTTCTTTTGGAGATGTGCTGGCAAACGGCTTAGGAACTGGCTTATACGTTGGACAAGAATTATTGTGGGAAGAACAACGCATCAAACTAAAGTATTCGTTTCATCGGACACGCTTTGCAGAATTGCGCCCAAATAAACTTGGCGATGGCTTTCTAGAAGAAGTTTTAAAAGATTATAACGGACAAACCTACTGGTTGAGTGCAAACGTGCATTCGTTCTTCAAACAAAGTAAAATACCAAAATGGTTCAATATCGCTTTTGGCTATGGCGCCGAAGGTTTAGTAGCAGGAACTATTGAAAAACAACGTGAAATTTTTCCAGAACTAAAACGTTTTCGGCAGTTTTATCTCAGTATTGATATTGATTTAACAAAAATACAGACAAATTCTAAGTTTCTAAATAGTATTTTTAGTGTAGTCAACTTTATAAAAATTCCAGCCCCAACTTTGGAAATCAATACGTTAGGAAAAGTAAAGTTTCACGGAATCTACTTTTAACGTTATTTTAACATAAATAAACCATTATTAAAAAATAATGTGTATATTTGCACGCTGAAATTTTAAGCGTAATTCAGTGAATTAGTAAGTCTTAAAGAAAACAAATTTTATGGGAAAAAGAGCAATAAAATTTTCAATTTTAATAGCTGTTTTAACATTTGCAAGTTTAGGTTTCACTTCAAAAAAAGAAACCAACGTTCTTAAAAATAACATTGAAAACAATAACAAATCATCTAGACTAGTTACAGTGCTACCGCTAGATGAGAAGCATTCTGAGAGAGTTCCAATTCCGTATACAGGAAATGATTATTTGGGCTTTAAAGAAGCTTTAGCATTTAAAGAATCACAAGGAAATTATTTCGTGGTAAATACCTTAGGGTATCTTGGAAAGTATCAATTTGGAAAAGGAACATTAGAAATGATAGGAATTTATAATCCTACAAAATTCTTAAACGATCCAAAATTACAAGAAAGAGCCTTTGAAGCAAACACCTCAAGAAATAAGTGGATTCTAAGAAGAGACATCAAACGCTCAGTTGGTAAAAAAATCAACGGTGTAGTCATTACAGAGTCAGGAATTTTGGCTGCTGCACATTTGGCTGGGCCAGGAAGCGTAAAAAAGTATTTAAGAAGTGGCGGGCAACTAGGATTTGCCGACGCTTATGGTTCAACAGTAAGTTATTATATGAAGCGTTTCGCTGGATATGATGTATCTTCTGTAAAAGCCAACAAAAAAGCAAGAGTATAAGTTACTCAAGTTTAGTTAACATAAAACCTCAGTATGGAAACATGCTGAGGTTTTTTTATTTTTAAGATTGAAAGATTGAAAGATTCAAGGATTGTCTTTTTTCGAATAACGAATAACGAATAACGAATAACAAATAAAAAATACGAGAACAGTAACTAAAAAACGAAACACACTAGAAGGCTTATAGATTTCAAACTACTTCTCTATACAAATTTGCTTTGCAAATCCACTCGAAGTGATATTTTGAGTAAGTCTAATCATTTTGCTATCAAAGAGCGTCAGCAAGTCTAAAAGCGTCAGCGCTCTAGTATCCAACAGCGGAGCGACCTATTTGTCAATCACAAACATCGTTGGTCGTTTATGAAGATTCACAGTTGTTTTTTTCCATTCGTTAATGGTCATCGTTTTTATAAATTCTGTAGAAAGGGTAATGTCGCACGCAACACACAATCGTGTATTTCCTGATAAAGTTGCTGTTAAATCAGCTAATAACTTGTCATTTCGGTATGGCGTTTCAATAAATGCCTGCGATTGTTTGAAATCTCCAGCACGTTTTTCCAATTGTTTAATGGCGCGCTTACGTTCGTGACTGTCAATTGGTAAATATCCGTTGAATGCAAAATTTTGACCATTCATTCCTGAAGCCATCATTGCCATCAAAATTGAAGAAGGTCCAACCAGCGGAACCACTCGAATTCCCTTTTCATGTGCAATTTTTACAATCTCCGAACCAGGATCTGCAACACCAGGACAACCAGCTTCTGATAACAAGCCAATATTTTTTCCATTAAAAATAGCTTCTAAAAACGAAGGCAATTCTTGATCTTGTGTATATTTATTCAACACGTGAATCTGTAATGAAGGTTGCGATTTTTTTGGTGTAATTTTTTTGATAAAACGACGCGCAGTCTTCTCGTTTTCAACAATATAATGATTAGTGATTTCAACAATTTTCTTTACGGATAAAGGTAAAACCTCTAAAGGTTCATTGTCGCCTAAAGTTGTTGGGATCAAATATAAAATTCCGTTTGATGATTGCATACGTATGGGGTTTGAATACAAATAAAACTAATTTTTGACTAATTTATGATATACGCTGACATCATTATTTAAAATTATTTGTACTATATAAATTCCTTTGCTCAATTGATCTATCGTAATTTTTTGATTCTCAGTAGTGATATTCGTTGTTGAAATCAGTTTTCCACTAAACGAATACAAAGCTACTTTTTCAATTTGTGAAGCTACATTTTGATTGTTGATTTGGAAGAAATCATTCGCAGGATTTGGATACATCTGAAAATTGTCAGCAAGTGAGTTTTCATTAATACCTAATGTTGTATCAATAATTCTATAAATTGTTCCGTTTGATAAACCTGCGGCGTACAATTCTTTATTCATGTCTTCGCCAAACGTAGCAATATTTCCCGAAAATGGACCATTCATTGTCATTGTCCAAGCGCCGCCATTTTCTGTCAAGGTTCCAATTTCACTTGTGCAATAATCGGCAAAAAAGTACAATCCTTGAAAATCTGGATACGCAGTTCCTCTGTATCTATAACCACCTGTAATTGAACATCTAAAAGGGTTTCCGCCATAATTATATTCATTCACAGGAAATGTAATTGAAGCCATCGCTGGGCAACCATTAGTATTGAATATGCTGTTTCCTTCGTAACATTTCCAGCCAAAATTATAACCAGCATTTACGATCGGAACATTGTTTATTTCTTCTTTACTGTTTTGTCCAACATCGCCAATCCATAGTTCTCCGTTATCGCTATCAAACGACATTTTCCACGGATTTCGAAGTCCGTACGACCAAATTTCGTCCAAACCTGTAGGATTTCCAACAAATGGATTTGTTGATGGAATGGTATATCCTGTAGCGCCGCTGACATCAATTCTGAGAATTTTTCCTAAAAGTGATTGTAAATTTTGCGCGTAATTATCTGGATCGCCACCGCTTCCGCCATCACCTAACGCTATGTATAAATAACCGTCAGTTCCAAAAGCAAGAGCGCCGCCATTGTGATTGTCATATGGTTGCGAAACTGTCAATAGAATTTCTTCGCTTGTATCATCGGCAATATTAGGGTTTGCTGAAGTTGTAAATCGTGCAATAACGGTATTTCCACTATTGTTGATGTAATTTACATAAAAGCGATTGTTTGTTGTGTAATTAGGATCGAATGCCAAACCTAATAAACCTTGCTCGTTTTCGGTAGCGTTTACGCGTGCATCAATGTCTAAAAATGGTGTCGGATTTGTAATTCCTGTCGAATTTAAAATTTTAATTACACCATCTTGCTCTACAATAAACAGGCGAGAATCGTTGGCGTGCTTAATGTCTACAGGTCTTGAAAATCCTGTTGCAAATGATTGTAATGATACATCTTGTGCAAATAATAAAATAGGAAATAGCAGTGCTAGGTATAGCTGAGTTTTAGTTTTCATAGTAAGTAGGTTGGTTTTTTTTAGTAAGGTACAAAAAAATAACACATACTTTTAGAGCGCTTTTTCTATGAAATCTTCTGAGCAAAAATTGAACAAGCTTCGTCAAGCATTTGATATACATTTTCAAAACCTTGATCGCCGCCATAATACGGATCTGGTACTTCTGCGTTGGAATTTGGAGAAATTTGGTTCAAAATCATATGCACTTTTGCACGATCTTGTTCTGTTGTGGCTAAAGCGAGAATGTTGTCATAATTCGATCGATCCATCGCAAAGATGTAATCAAACGTTTGAAAATCACTTCTAACGAACTTTCTTGAGCGTTGGTAGGTAATATCAAGTCCGTGTTGTTTTGCAGTAGTCATCGAGCGTTTGTCGGGAAGTTCGCCAACATGATAACCTGCAGTTCCAGCAGAATCTACTTCAAATTTCGTTGGATCAAGTTTGGAAGCTAAAATTCCTTCTGCCAAAGGAGAACGACAAATATTCCCTAAGCAAACCATTAAAATTTTAGTTTTCATGTGATAAGATTAAAGCGAGAGTTTCTTGGTTAAATCTTCTACATATTTGCGAAATTGTTTGTCAGTAGAGGATAAGTTGTCAACCGTTTTACAAGCGTGTAATACTGTAGCATGATCGCGTTTTCCAATTTGAGAACCAATACTTGCTAAAGAAGCTTTTGTAAATTTCTTCGCAAAAAACATTGCCAATTGTCTTGCTTGTACAATATGTCGCTTACGAGTTTTAGATTGTAAGGTAGAAACATCCATTTGGAAATAATCAGAAACTACTTTCTGTATGTAATCGATAGATACTTCGCGTTTGGTATTCTTAACGAATTTTTCAACGACTTGTTTTGCCAATTCGATCGTAACTTCTTTTTTGTTGAAAGATGATTGTGCAATTAGTGAAATAATTGCGCCTTCCAATTCACGAACATTCGATTTGATATTTTTTGCAACATATTCTACAATATCGTCTGGCATTTCTACACCATCACGATACAATTTATTCTTTACAATAGAAACACGTGTTTCGAAATCAGGTGTTTGCAATTCGGCAGAAAGTCCCCATTTGAAACGCGATAACAAGCGCTGCTCAATATCTTGCATGTCAACAGGAGCTTTGTCAGAAGTCAAAATCACTTGTTTTCCATTTTGGTGTAAATGGTTGAATATGTGGAAAAACACATCTTGTGTTCCAGATTTTCCAGAGAAGAATTGTACATCGTCAATAATCAATACATCTATCAATTGATAAAAATGTATAAAATCGTTACGTGTATTCTTCTTTACAGATTCTATATATTGTTGTGTAAATTTCTCAGCAGAGATATACAACACCGTTTTTTCAGGATATTTGTCTTTAATTTCAACACCAATTGCGTGTGCAATGTGTGTTTTTCCTAGTCCAACACCACCAAAAATCAATAGTGGATTAAACGATGTTCCTCCAGGTTTGTTGGCAACAGCCATTCCAGCAGAACGTGCCAGACGGTTTGAATCGCCTTCAAGGAAGTTATCGAAATTATAATTTGGATTTAACTGAGATTCAATCTTAACATTTCTAATACCAGGAATGATAAATGGATTTTTCAGTTCAGGACTTTTATTTTTGATAGGCACATCAATTTCTTGTGCTTTTACATTGCTACGATTGGCACTTGGAATTTTTTCCGTAAACGGTTTTTTATTTCCATAGGTATTTTCCATTTTAATGATATATACCAAACGTGCTGTATTTCCTAATTCTTTAACAAGCGCAACTTTCAATAATTTCACATAATGTTCTTCAAGCCATTCGTAAAAAAATTTACTAGGAACTTGAATGCTTAATGCTTTATTTGTTAACTTTACAGGCTTTATAGGCTCAAACCAAGTTTTATATGCTTGTGGTTGAATGTTGTCCTTTATGAAAGACAGACAATTATCCCATACTGATTGCGCAGTTACACTCATTTATTACTGTTAAATTGTTATTCTTTAGGTTAGGAAAAAAAAGAAAATTCGGGGTTTTCTCCTTTCGTTTTTTAGCGTGAACAAATATGTGAAAAAAAAAGTGAAAAAAAAACTTGAACGCTATTGAATTTCTTAAATTTTTTTCGCATGCTTGGAAACAATTTTTTTACAATTCGTTAACATTACTAAATATATAAAAATACTTTGAGAAGTCACGAAATAAAAACTAGAATTCGATACAGCGAAACCGACCAAATGGGCGTTGTATATCACGGCAATTACGTACAGTTTATAGAAATGGGGCGAACTGAGTGGTTACGCGCTTTGGGCATTTCTTACAAAGAAATGGAAGAAGCTGGTGTGATGCTTCCTGTAATTTCTATTCAGATTAATTATAAAAAATCGGCATATTATGATGATGTGCTGACAGTTAGAACCACACTGAAAAAATTACCGTCAGTTAAGATTGAATTTGAATACGAAATTTTGAATGAAAGTAAGGAAATTATTACACTAGGAAACACTGTTTTGGCGTTTATCAATATGAAGACAAAAAGACCTATGAAATGTCCCGCGCATTTGATCGAAAAATTATCGACGATTGACTTTTAATTTGTAACACTTTTTAAAAGATTCAGTCAAATAATTGTGATAATTCAGATACATGACAGAAGCACAAAAACTTTTATGGGATAAAATTCGAAGTTTTGAAATTGATGATGTAGATTCTTCATTTACATTTACAGATAGACTTGCTAGAGAAAACGATTGGACTTTAGAATATTCTATAAGAACAGTTTTGGAATATAAAAAGTTTCTTTTTTTGATTGCAATCTCAGATTTTCCACAAACACCATCCGATCAAATAGATCAAGTTTGGCATCTTCATTTGTTATACACACAATCGTATTGGATTGATTTTTGTCAAAATACCATCAACAAACAAATTCATCATGGACCAACAAAAGGTGCTGAAGAAAAAATGTTGTTCAAAGAACAATACATGCGAACTTTAGCATTTTATGAATCAATCTTTTTAAAAAAGCCACCAAAAGATATTTGGGTTGATGTTGAAACAAGATTTAAAGAAATTCACTTTACAAGAATAAACAGGCGTAAGTATTGGATACTTCCTAAATTAAGATTTTTAAAATAATGAAACTACTTTCTAGGATAACACCCGCAGAAACAATTTTGATACAACAAGGAAGTGCCGCACAGCTCAAAGACTTGTTGAAATTTACTTTTATGGATTTGCTTTTAAAGCAAGTTCTCAAAATTGTAACAGAAAATAAGCAACTACATCCAAGAAATGAAGCGCGTTTGTATACATACGTTGAAACTGGTAAAAACTTTGAAAAGTACGTTCCGAGGCATCATGAAGTAATTTTTCTGAAACCTTTTACACAAGAAGCATCTATTCAAATACTTTTCAAGCACTTTGTAAAAATCACATATGAAGCTTCCAGCGGAAAAAGAAGCTATAGAGAAAGTATTAAAAGGAGTAAAGAGTTAACCTCATATTTCAATGATTCGTTTTTTATCTCCTTGTTCCGATTCATTAAATTAACTGAGGCAGGAAAGAAAGCTCATCAAGAAATTACAACCTATTTGCGGGAAGTAAATTTGCAGATTAACGATTTGTTGAAAAACGATCAGAAGAAAGCCTTAGAATTTTTAATAGCAATTGGTGGAAATATTTTTTTATTACAGAATTTAGATTTTGATCTGCTCAAAAAGATAGACAAAGTACTCATTGAACAGCAAAGATCAATATATACAAGTGTTGATTCTTATGGCGATGATTGGTATCTTTATGGAGATTTCTATGATGATAATTGCTTATTTGATTGTGAATTTGAAGATCACGAATCTTTTGATTCTTTATTTTCCGACACTATGGATTCATTCGATTCTGAATTTGATGCTTCAAGTTGTTCTTCTTGGGACAGTGGCTGCGATAGCGGATGCAGTAGTTGTGGCGGTTGCGGTGGTTGTGATTAAATAGTGTAAGTAATTGTGTAGACGAAACACTAAACGTAGCGCAAAGCTTTACCAACTTGATCATTTTTTAATACAAAAAGGGTATATTTAAGTACTGTAAACCATTAAATTATTTGAAAATGAAATGTATTAAAAATTTGAAAAATTCAAAATGTATCAAAGAATTGACTGCAAGCAAACTATTTAAAATTTATGGCGGCGAGTCATCTGAAACTACAGATACCACCGATACTACTTCAACAACAACTACAACTCCTCCTGAAACAACGAGTACACCAGTCGTAAATGTTGGAAATACTATTGTAGACGATTTAAACGGATTGATTCGATAAGAATATAAAAGATGATGAAGTGTACTTTCTTTATCATCTTTCTTTATTTTACTTTCATACCAATCATCAAGCAGTTCAAAAATCTTTTTATCTTTTTGATGAGTAAAAATTACAACTTATCAATCGCTGATACATCATATCGTAATTAGTTTACAAAAATGTAAACAAAGTTGAAATAAATTTCAAAAACCGGAAACAAATCCGTATCTTTAAAAATGATAATCAAACAAATAGCAACTGGTAATTTGCATCGTGTGCAAATAACGCCTGTTCAAACTAATGAATATCAAAAAATAACCAAAGCACGCTATTTCTTCAATTGGAAAACAGAAAAGAAATATGAAGTGTACAAATTATGCATGGTTGATTCTAGTGAAATATTAGGATTAATTTCATTGCAAAGAATACCAAACGAATGGCGCGTACACATTCGATTGCTAACGGTTTCGGTTGAAAATAAAGGAAAAAACAAAGCCTTTGAAGGCATTGCGGGAAATTTGATAACACACGCAGCAAAAATTGCTATCTTAGAATATGCAGCATTGGCATGCGTTTCCTTACGACCCAAAACGGAAATTGCTAAACATTATATAAATACCTATAACTTTATGGCTACAGGACTTACACTAAGTATTGAAATGCCAGAAATAATAAACTTGATAAATCGATTTGACCATGACGAAGGATAAAAACATACATACAACTCCAGAATTTGGCGTAGATAGCAGATATACCTCAGAAACTGTATATCAATCGGAAGCAACTGCTTTAATGGAAGCACGTTTGCAACGTATGAAAGGATTGTCTAAAGACGATGTTATTCGTGCTAAATTAATGCAGTTAAAGTTAAAAATGCAAGAATTTATCAAACAGCCAATACACGAAAAACAGCATTACTTTTCAATATTTTTACAACAGTATATTGATACTATTTATTCTAAAAGAACTGTTTTTGCCAACGATATGGGTATTACGCCTGTACAATTGAGTCAAATTATAAATAATCATCGTACGCCACAAGACGATTTTATTTTGAAACTCATGATTCATTCCGAAATGATTTTTAAAGATGTCTGTGATTTTCAAAAGGAACTTTGGTATCAAGTGTATTCTCATGAAAAGTTATGTAAAATGATGTCTACACAACACGAATGGCAAGCCAAATTGAAGCAAGAAGTTTGTGTAAGTGAGCCTATAGCGAAGTATGAAAAGAAGGATAAGTGATTGTTTGTGTTGTAAGTTGAATCTATTCTTAAAAAAAGTACATTAAAAATACTTCAGATTTCAGTACGTGACACGATTTTTGTTTTTTTGATTATGAATGAAAGTAAAATAAAACGATTTCACCACTATACAAAATACACGTAGTTTCTAAATATAATGCTGTATATACACTAAATGAAAAAAATAATATTTGTTCTAATCTTTTTAATTTCATCGTATACTTTTGGACAAAGTTTTCCACCAAAAGAATATAAACACTTCGATTTCTCCAAAATAGAAGCAAAGGTTTCTGATACCGAAAAATTAGCGCTTTTGAAGAAACGTGCTTATTCAAAATATGTAAACTTATACACTCCAGCGATTTCAAAAGACGGAGAATTCTCAAATTATCATGTACTAGATTTTAATGGAGATGGTTTGTTAGACATAATTTATAATAATAAGGAGGCAGATGGAATTGAAAAAACAATCGCTGCTTTTTACGTAAATGAAAAAGATTCACTTCGCCCAGTTATTAAATTGCTCGGAAATTTCACTAAAATTAATATAGAAAATAATCAATTAAAAAGCTTTCAACTAATTCAATTTCCGTGTTGTGCACAGTATGAATATTTGCTTGAAGATTATGAATTTAAAAATTCTACAGATTGTTTTATACCTTATAGAAATAAAAAGAATAAGTACATATCAGGTTACGAAAAGTTGAATTCGTCTGAGTTTTGCGTATCGCTAACGGATAGATATGGGTATGTAATGCAAACTGAATTTCCTGATAACTCAACGATTAAAGACACTTTGAAAGTCACAAAAAATGTATATCTCACAATTAAGCCATCAAAAACTACTGACGCCGATTTTAATAGAGATGATTATGCCTATTTTTATGAAGGAAATAAAGCGATATCATACTTATCTGTTGGAACAAGCTGCTATGTAATTGCGGAAAGGAAAGATGAGAATGATGAATTATTTTGTTTTGTGATGTTGATTAATAACGACAAATATAATAATTTGATGAGCTATGATTTTTATCAGTACGGTTGGGTTCAAAAAAGTAATTTGAAATAGGATAGAATCAATCTACTGAATTACAGTCTCAACTTTAAAATGTTTTGATAGAAAATTATCAATTCAATCCAACTCTTTTATCTCAATCTCATACAAATTCTCAAACAACTCAAAAATTTGTTGTGCATCTTTTTGACGTACCGAAATGGTAATTCTGCAATTCATTTCCAATTTTTGCGTAATGATATTCAAGTTTCGTTCTTTGATCACGCGCATGACTTTGTTCATGTTTTTGTAATCAAACACAAGTAAATAATCAGTGTTAATCGTTTTTTCTAGAATTTCAGAAGCTTCTAGGGCTAATTGTGCACCAGTACGATACGCGTTAATCAATCCGCCAACGCCCAATTTTGTTCCACCAAAGTAACGAACAACCACAATTAAAATATTAGTAACGTCAAAGGATTGAATTTGTCCATAAATCGGCATTCCTGCACTGTTAGAAGGTTCGCCATCATCATTGGCACGAAAACGAAACGGTTCACTTTTACCCAATTGCCAGGCATAACACCAATGTCGTGCAGAATGATGACTTTTTTTCAAAGCTTCCAAATATGTCTTGACATCATCTTCATTGGAAATAGGAAAAGCGTATCCGAAGAATTTACTGTTTCGGTCTTTAAACAATACTTCTTCCGAAGGAATATCAATAGTTTTATAGGTATCTTTTAGTTCCAAAAGTCAATACGTTTTATGTTATGCCGAAATCGCAATAATGACAATACTTATAATTGCAATGAGAATTCCGATCCAGTTTTTTGTAATAAGTTTTTCTTTAAAAATTATAATTCCTAATAGCGTGGATAGCATCACAATTGCTACATTATTTATCGGAAAAACCGTTGAACTATCGCCCAAGTTTTCAGGACGTAATGCTTTTAACAGAAAGACAATAGAGTAGAAGTTCGGGATTCCGAGTGCAATTCCACCTAAAATTGTTTTTCCTGTAATCTTAAAATCGCGACGAACCGTAGCAACTACAATTCCAATAATAAATGCACAACCAAAAATTGCCGCAGAAAATAATGGTGTTTCGCCATCTGCTACATATTCGGTTTCCATGTATTTGATGGAAGTATCAATGATTCCTGAGCCTAAGAATAGTAAAATAGGGAATAATAATTTTTTACGATCAAAGGTTTTTCCATCATCTTTTACAGTTGTTAAATATACAGCAACTAATGCCAATATGATTCCTGAAATTTTCAATAAACTGAGTTGTTCTTTATATACAATTACCGCAAAAATCACAGGAATTACAACCGACATTTTACTTGCCACCGAAGCAACTGAAAGTCCGTTGCGCTGTGCAGTGGTTGCCATTACCATAAAAATTGAGATAAAAAGAAATCCTAAAATAATGGCACCAATCATAAATGGACGTTGGGTCATTTCGGTAATAGATACACCGTTTCCATAAAAGAAAAATCCACAAGTAAAAGCTGTCAGATAGTTAACAACAATCGCTTGAAAAGTATTTACTTGGTATTTGTCAAAGAGTTTAAATATGACAAATAACGAACTGGAAATACAAATGCTAAGAATAAGATATATCAAAATAAAGGTGCTTTGTGAGTAAATAAATCAACTACATCTTCTTCGGCAGGTATCAAATTCCAAACGTGAATTCCCAAAGTAGCAGCTGTGTCAGTGTTTTCTTTTGTATCATCAATAAAGAGCGTTTCTTCAGCTTTCAAACCATTTTCCTGCAAGACAAATTCGTAAATATTTGCATCTGGTTTTCTCAAATTGATTTCATGCGAAAGGTAAAATTGCTCAAAACAATCTTTAAACTCGTTGTACAATTTCATTCCCCAATCGTGTTGAATCCAAGAAATATGCAAGTCATTTGTATTACTCAACAATAACAAACGATACGTTCCGTCTTTTGCCAATTGTTTGATGAATTCTAGTCGGTGTTTTGGGAAATCGAGTAAAATAGCATTCCAAGCGTCAATTAAATCGGCTTTGGTTGTGTGTGGAAATTCTTGATGGTAAAAATCAACAAACGCTTCTGTAGTTAGTAATCCTTTTTCGTATGCTTGATTCTTTTCAACCATTTCAGCTGTGAATTCCTGAATTCCTAACTTGTGCAACTCCCGATTGGTCGCAGGTTTGTCTAGATTGATGAAAATATCTCCAAAATCGAAAAGTAAGTTTTTAATCATTGGTATAAATATCTAGTAAATCGTCTATAATAGTTTGTTTTGAATGTAATTTTCCATGAAATGTTGGCGCTTCAATTCCTTCTTGAAAAGATATATTTCCTGTAAAAACGCGTGCTTCATCCCATAAATTACCATCAATAAATGTTTGTAACGTTTGTTTTCCTCCTTCAATAATTACCGATTGTAATTCATGTTTGTATAAAATAGCACAAATTTGTGTTGGAATATTGTTAGAAAAATCAATAGTTTCGAAATGTAAATTTTCTCGCGATTCGTGTTCTGCTGCGGTAATAACTATCGTTTTTATTGTTTGATCCAATAATTCATTGTTAGAAGGAACTCGCAATGTTCTGTCCAACACGATACGGACAGGATTTTTACCATGCCAATCGCGTGTATTTAACTTTGGGTTGTCTGTAATTGCTGTATTGGTTCCTACTAAAATTGCAGCTTCTTCACTTCGATATTTATGCACCAATTGCCGTGAAAATTCATTCGTTATCCAATTGGGCTGAATCGGATCATTTTCGTTTCTAATTTTATCAATAAAACCATCTTTTGTTTGCGCCCATTTTAAAATAATGTACGGACGTTTGTATTGATGAAATGTAAAAAATCGTTTGTTTGATGCAATGCATTCTTCTTTCAAAACATCTAAAACTACTTCACAGCCAGTATTTTGCAACTTTTCAATTCCTTTTCCAGCTACTTTGGCAAACGGATCCATTGTGCCAATAACTACTTTCGGAATTTGATGTTTGATGATGAGGTCGCTACACGGAGGCGTTTTACCAAAATGACTACACGGTTCTAGTGAAACATACATTGTCACTTCCTTTAATAACGATTTGTCTGTTACAGAATTGACAGCATTTACTTCCGCATGATTTCCACCATAGGCACTTGTGTAGCCTTCGCCAATAATTACATTATTATGTACAATTACTGCACCAACGGACGGATTTGGCATTGCTATAGGCAAACCATTTGCAGCCAATTGCAAACAACGTTTCATGTATGTTTCGTGAGTATGTTGCACTATAATTTTACTTGTACTTCTTGTGATTGATCTACTTTATAATCATATGAAAAGCCCAAAGCTGTGTAGGTAATTGTTCCTTTATAACTAATGGTCATTTTCTGTTGTTGTGCAGCTTTTAAGATGCCTTCTAGCAATCCGTTTTTATTATTTTCAAAAATTTCATTCAACGGAACAACCACTTTTAGCGGAATTGAAAAGTTTCCATTGGCAGGCACAGGAAACGATTCTGAACTTACATCAGCAATAAATGCATCATCTACATATACCTTAATATTATCGCTTTTTAAGGAGCCACCAATATCATTTTGATTAAAAAACACAGCTTCCGCAGTCAATTCAACATTGATCAGCGTTGCCTTATTAACTTTTACATTTTCAATAGCGACAAATAATGGCTTTTTTTTCACATCACAGTTGAAAAGCAACAATAATAATGGAATAAAGATGAGTTTTTTCATAATATATATGGTATTAAATCTTGCTGTCGCGAAAAACTAAATCAAGTTTGGTTTAGGAACGTTTATCTTCATAAAAACGAACAATAAACAACGCGTAACAAATAACTAAATTTACTATCTTCACAGCATCACAAAACTACATAATTTCTATCTGAAGCGAACATAAAATGAGTCAAGAATTCTATCAAGATCAAGTTTTTAAAGCGATTGATTATACGCAACGTACATTTCCGAAAGGAGAATACGACAATTGTACGTTTATAAATTGCAAGTTTGAAGACGTGTATGTAACAGCCATGACATTTTTAGAATGCACTTTTGATACCTGTGATTTTACGAATGCTAAAGTAAAAAGCACAACATTTACCGAAGTTAATTTTGTGAATTGTAAGTTACTTGGCGTAGATTTTAGTGTGTGCAATGATTTTATGTTTTCGGCAATATTTCAAGACTGTATCTTAGAATTGGCGTCTTTTGCACATTTGACAATAAAGCAAACGACATTTAGAGCATCTAACTTGCAAAATGTAGATTTTACAGGAACGAATGTAGAAAATTCTATTTTTGATGATTGTAATTTGAAAGGCGCAATTTTTGAAAATACTAATTTAGAAAAAGCCGATTTGAGTACGGCGTATAATTATACAATCAATCCTAGTTTGAATCAACTCAAAAAAGCAATATTTTCACGTGCTGAAATTCACGGATTGTTAGCAAATTATGATATAAAAATAAGTTAAGACGATTTCAATCATTAAATTTTTAATCTTTCAATTATAGAAATATGATTATCAGAGAAATACAACCAAAAGACAATCCTGCAATGGCAGCCTGCATCCGATTGGTTATTCCTGAGTTTGGTATGCCAAAAGTAGGAACAGCATATGAAGATCCTGAAACAGACAGAATGTTTGAAACATATCAAGGCGAACGGGAAGTTTACTATGTAATTGAAGAAGATGATGGAGAAGTTGTTGGTGGCGGAGGAATAAAAGGATTGCGCGACAATAAAAACAATGTATGCGAATTACAGAAAATGTATTTTTTTCCAAAAACTAGAGGGAAAGGCTATGGTAAATTGTTGTTTGCTAAATGTTTACAAGCTGCGAAAGATTTTGGATATACGCATTGTTACCTTGAATCTTCGCCAAAATTTAAAGCGGCGATTCATATTTATGAAACCTTCGGATTTCAACATTTGGATGCACCACTTGGAAGTACAGGACATTATTCATGTGATGTTTGGATGCTGAAGGAGTTGTAGTTTGTAGGTGTTTGGTCGCTTTGCTTTTGGGTAATAGATTTTAGTATTCTTTGAAGCAACTTGATGAATTTTGAAATTATAAATGCTAAATGTTGAATGTGAAATTATTAGTTTCAACTAAACATAGAACATAGAACAAAGAGCAATAAAGGCAGTTTCTGTGTTTATAAGTTTAGTAGTTTGCATTTGGATGAAACATTTAGAACTAATATTTTTAAAACCTAAAACCTAAAACCTAAAACCTAAAACCTAAAACCTAAAACCTAAAACCTAAAACCCAAAACCCAAAACCCTTGCGATTAAAAGATATACAAAGCATATTTCACAAAGAATTAGATGAAATCTACGGAAAAAACGAAGTAGACAGTTTCTTTTTCATGTTGACGGAAGCCTATTTTGGTTTGGTACGTTTTACCTTGGCGTTAGATCCTGAATATACGATCACGAAAGAGCAAGAAACTCCAATGTTTGCCGCTTTGAGCGAATTGAAACTGGAGAAACCAATTCAACATATATTAGGGAAAACACATTTTTTTGGATTGGAATTTTGTGTAAATGAACATACACTAATTCCACGACCAGAAACAGAAGAATTGGTACAATGGATTTTAGATACAGTACAAAATGATGCAATCACGCGAAAGCTTCGAATTTTAGACATTGGCACAGGAAGCGGTTGCATTCCGATTGCGTTGAAAAAGAATCTTCCCAATGCGGAAATTACCGCCATAGATATTTCTGCGGAAGCGTTACAAATTGCTCAGAAAAATGCTGAAATCATTCAAGTTGAGATTCAGTTTGTACAAGCGGATGTTTTACAACTTACAGATTTGAATTTCAGCAAAGAAAACCCAACATCATTTGACATCATTGTGTCCAATCCGCCATATGTGCGAAATTTAGAAAAAGAAATGATGCAGAAAAACGTATTGGCATACGAGCCTGATTCTGCGTTATTTGTAGAAGATGAAAACCCGTTGGTATTTTACGACAAAATAGCCGATCTCGCGAAAGCGAACTTACAATCTAGTGGAAATTTATTCTTTGAAATCAATCAATACTTAGGGAAAGAAATGGTTTCACTATTGAAAAATAAAGAATATACAGCTGTTGAATTGCGCAAAGATATTTTTGGCGTTGACCGAATGTTAAGAGGAACTTTTTAAATTTTAAATGTTGAATGTTGAATGTTGAATGCTGAATGTTGAATGTTGAATGTTGAATGAAAAAAGATTAGTTTCAATTAAACAAATAACAAATAACAAATAACAAAGAATATAGAATAACGAATAACGAATAACGAATTTTGAAATTATAAATGTTGAATGTTAAATGCTGAATGTAAAATTATTAGTTTCAATTAAACATAGAACATAGAACATAGAACATAGAACATAGAACATAGGACAAAGAACATAGAACAAAGAGCAATAAAGGCAGCTTCTGTGTTTATAAGTTTAGTAGTTTGCATTTGGATGAAACATTTAGAACTAACATTTTTAAAACCCAAAACCCAAAACCCAAAACCCAAAACCCAAAACCCAAAACCCAAAACCCAAAACCCAAAACCCAAAACCCAAAACCCAAAACCCAAAACCCAAAACCCAAAACCCAAAACCCAAAACCCAAAACCCAAAACCCAAAACCCAAAACCCAAAACCCAAAACCCAAAACCCAAAACCCAAAACCCAAAACCCAAAACCCAAAACCCAAAACCCAAAACCCAAAACCCAAAACCCAAAACCCAAAACCCAAAACCCAAAACCCAAAACCCAAAACCCAAAACCCAAAACCCAAAACCCAAAACCCAAAACCCAAAACCCAAAACCCAAAACCCAAAACCCAAAACCCAAAACCCAAAACCCAAAACCCAAAACCCAAAACCCAAAACCCAAAACCCAAAACCCAAAACCCAAAACCCAAAACCCAAAACCCAAAACCCAAAACCCAAAACCCAAAACCCAAAACCCAAAACCCAAAACCCAAAACCCAAAACCCAAAACCCAAAACCCAAAACCCAAAAAATGAAAAGTATAGCAGTATATTGCGGAAGCAGTTTAGGAAATGATGACAAAATTGTAACGGATGCACGCGAACTTGGAAAAGCGTTAGCCACAAAGAATATAACCTTGATTTATGGCGGTTCGCAAGTTGGTATTATGGGCGTTGTCGCAAATACTGTATTAGAAAATGGCGGAACAGTTATTGGAATTATTCCTGAATTTCTAAAAAGTAGGGAAGTAGCACATCTTGGTATTTCGGAGTTGCACACCACAAAAACTATGGTAGAACGCAAGATGAAAATGATTGATCTAGCCGAAGGTTTTATTGCGCTTCCAGGTGGATTTGGCACGATGGAAGAACTTTTTGAAGTCATTACGGCATTGCAATTGGGACAAATGAAACATCCTGTGGCAATTTTGAATAGTAACGGTTATTATGATGAACTGATTGCAATGATGCACACCATGATGAAAAAAGGTTTACTCAAAGAAAAGAACTTTGACATGCTCATCATAGAAACAGATAGTACACGATTGCTAGATCGAATGCAGAATTTTGTTCCGAAAGTCACATCAAAATATTTAAAATAAACTATTTTTTAGCCTGTTCTTTTACCGCAGAAAAATCATTAATTTTTGTGACATAAAAATCAGTTCCCGCTTTAAAAGCAGTCACAGTTACTTTGTAGGCTTTTTTATTGTGTGTAAAAAACAAATCGCCTTTCATGCTTTGAACACCATTGGTAGCTCTTGGCCAATATTGATAATTTACAGGCTCAATTTCGCTCCAGTCAATTTGAAAAGTAGTTCCTTCTTGTTGAAGTTTGTTGTAATCTGCAATAAGTCTACTATTGAAATCTTTCTTAGTGATCACTTTGTAATTTTCTAAAAACTCTTTTCCAAACTCATCTGGATGAGCTAGTACATACGATTTCAATTCTTCAAAAGTGTAAAAACGATTGATATATTCGTTTTCAGACAGACTTTCTAAATTTGTCAACACATTAAATGCATACGTGCCAATTTCGTCAGAAGAAGCTAACTTTTTCGATTGTTGACATGACGTTAATATGATTGCAGTCATGATCAAAAGCGTAAAAATAGAGTATATTTTTTTCATTGTGTGTGTTTGAAAATTTCAAGATTCAAATATATTGAAAACCGATTACCTAACGCTATATAAAGGTATATTCTTAGGATAATTTTAACAGCAATCCGCATATTATTCCTCAAGCTTAAATGCAGCTGCATGCGTTGTAATGAAGTCTTTTACCGTTTGAAAATCATGTATTTCTTGCGGAATTATAATTTTTCCATTCGAATTAAAAAAATTATAATCGTAACTTTTAATGATAATTTCAGTTGGTTTTATAATGGTTGATTCAATTTCGCTCACAAGAAATGATTGATCCGTTTTTGCGCCATACCGTGCTTCATTTCGCGCATTTACAAACTGATTAGCAAGATTTAATTCTCCATTAGCGACTAATTTTTCAACTTTTGTTTCAGAGATATGAAACGTAGTTTTTTGGGCAATATTTCCAATTTGATTGAATGAAAGTAAGTAAATAAACAAGATAATTACCGTCATCATAATCGTAAACGGAAGCATAATGATGTCGTGCACACCGTAACTATAGGTAAACATGAATAAAAGCAATATCACGACCGACATAATACTCGCAATTAAGCGAATATTTCTATTGGCTTAGCGTGTAACATACCTATCAACCTGTTCTTCTTTTATGGTATAAATATTCATACATTTAAATATTAATTACGGGTTTTCCGTAGAGGTTTCAAATTTTAATTTCATATGATTGTTCTTTATTAATTCTTAAACTATTTAATCATGAAAAAAAAGAATCTTACATCTTTACGATTAAACAAAACATCTGTTTCTAAACTCGATCGTGCAAAAGGAGGCATGCCACCGCCACCGCCACCGCCACCAGGACTTACAGGTTTATGTTTCACATTTGACCCTTTTATTTGCAATATTCCAACAGGAGATTCTCATATTGTTTGTGAAACTCGACAACTTGAATGTTACATTCTTACTTCAGATTGCTAATGTTTTATCATTTAGGCGAACTTCGGTCAGTCATGGTCGGAAGAAAAAATCTTCCGA
>NZ_LBMG01000056.1 GCF_001005315.1 Kordia jejudonensis | reverse complement strand
AATAGGTCGGAATTTCTTCCGACCATGACTGGTAACCAACTCGCCTTATTCTTTAACTAACCAATCCAAAATTTATGTGAAATGAAAACAAAGCGTGATTGCTTTTGTTTGCTTTCAAAAAATATATAACAAACCGCATGCCAAACACAAATTTGGAAGCGTATTCGTATGCTAAATATTTGTTAATGAATTGATTTGGCGGTTGATTTTTGAATTGTATAAAGTGATGCTAATAGTTTAATACATCATTTATATGCAGTAAACGAAACAAGTATTTTATAATTAATTACGAAAGAATATGTGAAATCTTTTGGTAGAAAACTTCAGGATCAAATGGTTTTGAAATAACTTCGTTGAAACCATCTTTTAGGAAATCGCCTTTATTGTCATCTAATGAAATTGCAGTTAAAGCAATGATTGGCGTTGAAACATCAAATTTTCTAATCTCTTTTGTCGCTTCAATTCCACTAATACCTGGCATGTGAATGTCCATCAAAATGAAGTCATAACGATTACTTCGTGCGTAATCAATTGCTTGATATCCATCATCAGCAATATCACACGTCATGTTTTGTTTCGCAATAATTTTCTTGGTAATTACTTGGTTGATCTTATTATCTTCAACCAAAAGCACTTTGAATTTACGATTCTTAAGGTCTGTTTTTTCTTCACTAATCACTTCTGCTTCAATAGTTTCTGCTGGAATTTTATCTAGCGTAAGCGTAAAAATAAACGTAGAACCTTCTCCAAGTTTGCTTTCCAATTGAATGTGACTTTCCAACAACTCCAACAAGCTTTTTACAATAGTTAATCCCAATCCGGTTCCACCATATTTTCTATTGATCTGAACAGAACCTTGTGAAAAACTGTCAAAAATATTTTCTTGCATTTCATCAGAAATACCAATACCGTTATCTCTAATTTCAAATTTGATCGTTTGTTGCGTGTCTGTTTCCTTTTCAATGTGCGCCACAATTTCTACCAAACCATCTTTTGTAAACTTTAAAGCGTTGCTAATAAGGTTGATAAACACTTGTGACATCTTTAAATAATCACCAACTAACTTTTCAGGAATGCCTTTATCAATCGTTAATATAATCTTATTATTATTCTCTTTTGATGTCTGCGTAAGCGAATTGACAACATCATTCAGCACCTTTTTTAAATTTAACGGCGCTTTTTCTATCGCCAATTTTCGAGCTTCTATTTTGTTCACTTGCAGAATATCATTGATAAATGTCAATAAATAATCTCCTGAAAATTTAAGCGATTTTAGATGTTCTTTTTGACTTTCGCTTGGGTTTTCTTCCAATAACAAATGTGTCAAACCTGTTACCGCATACAAAGGTGTCCGCAGTTCGTGTGTTACTGTCGATAAGAATTGCGCTTTGGCTTTCATGGCTTTTTCAGCATTGTCTTTTGCCAGTTGCAATTCAGAGTTTTTCTTTAATAATAAGTTGTTTGTTTTTACTTTAATTTGATTGTTTCGATACAATGAAATCGTCAATAATGAAATGATAATAAGTAAAGCCGAACTTAATATAGATGTTAATTTGTTTCGTTTTCCTTTTTGAGATTCTTCCGTATTTTCACGTTTTAGCTGTTCTATATAACGCGTTTTAAATTCATTATCAAAATACGCATCGGCAGTTACTTCACGTTGCAAACGCGCGTTATTGTAGATAGAATCATTCACTTTTATAAATCTAGATTGAAATCGATACGCGTTGTTCATATCGTCCATTCCAGCATAAGTGTCCGAAATAATACGAATACTTTGTAGTTTTATAATTGGAAAATCATACGCGTTGGCAATACGCAATGCGGCTTCTGCATTTAGTTTTGCGTCTTTAAATTCTTTGATATTTGCATATGCTTTTGCCAAATTCAAATGTACTTTTGATCGTAGATAATTTGGTTGATATTTGTCGTTGATTGGCAATGAATTTTCAAAACGTTCTATAGCGCGTCCATTAATTCCTTGACTCAAAAAGAACAATCCTTTGTAATATTTCAGTTTGTTAATATCATCTTTAGATTGGGTTTTACTGAAAATTTTTTCTGCTTCATCAAAATGTGAATCAGCAATACTATAGGAAGTGTTTTTAGTTGCTGTTAAAGCTTGTAAAACATAATTGTAACCGAGTCCGAGAGAATCGTTAATATCTGTTTGAATCTTGGCAGCGCGAAGCAAAATACTTTTAATTTCTTCGGGATTAAAGTCTTTGTAATTTTCTTCAATTTCCAATTCGGCACGCAGCATGTATGCTTTTGCTCTGCTTTTTTTGTCTTGAATGCTATCAGAAAGGTCTAAAATGATGTTTAATTTCTCTAAAGCTAGGTGCTTTTTTGCCTTCTTTTTATGTTCGTACACATCTACAAAAGAACGCTCGATACTGTCCTTAACTTGTTCATTAGATTGCGCTTGGGACACGATTGAGAATAAAGTAAAAAAGAAAAATAAAATGTGTTTTACCTTAAACACCATGAAGTAATGATTTATTCAAAAATACTTATTTATTTGAAATATATAGAATTAAATCAATTAATCTATGCGAATATCCGATTTCATTGTCATACCAACCGACGACTTTGACCATTTTTCCGATTACAGACGTCATTAAAGCATCAAATGTGCACGAATATGGATTGTCTATCACATCCACTGAAACAATTGGATCTTCCGTGTAGGATAAAATTCCTTTCAAATTCGTTTCCGCCGCTTTTTTGAACGCTGTATTGATTTCTTCAATAGAAGTTTCTTTCTTTACATTAAACGTAATATCTGTCAACGAACCATCAGGAACAGGAACGCGAATTCCGCAACCACCAATTACATCTGAAAACTCAGGAAATATTTTTGTCAATGCTTTGGCAGCTCCTGTTGTCGTTGGAACAATGCTTTGACTAGCGCCACGTGCGCGGCGTAAATCACGATGTGGTTGATCGTGCAAACTTTGATCAGTTGTATACGAATGAATCGTGGTAATATATGCTTGTTCAATGCCACACAAATCATTGATAATTTTCATCATCGGAGCCGCATTGTTTGTGGTACAGGAAGCATTTGAAATGATACGTTCAGAACCATCTAAAATATGTTCATTGACACCTAAAACTACCATTTTAATGTCTTCATCTTGTGGCGGAACGGCTAAAATTACTTTTTTGGCACCATTTGCAATATGATGATTGAGCAGCGCTTGTGTTTTAAACTTTCCAGTGGCTTCCACTACAAAATCTATAGTATATGGTTGCCAATTGAGTTGTGTAATATCTGAAGTGTTTGTTACAGGATATTTTTTTCCATCAACGATAATTTCAGTCTCGTTATGTGTTACTTCTTTATGTAAAACACCGTGAATACTATCATATTTTAGTAAGTGACTCAGCGTGCGCGTATCTGCCAAATCATTAATAGCAACTACTTCAATAGTTGGATGGTTTAGGAGCAAGCGAAAGAAGTTTCGACCAATTCTACCAAAACCATTAATAGCAACTCTAATCATGTGTATGCTGTATTTATAAGAAAAACAAAATTACGGTTTTTAGTTGGATTGTAAGTTTGATAGATTATTTGATTTTTAGCACATACTCATCATGCGTTAATCAAAATGTACATATTGGAAAATTATGCAGTAAAATTTTTATGGTGATGACAGAAAATTATAGAAAAAGACATCGGTTTTTGTTAAACAGAAAAGATTATTGAAGATGAATTTTTAGATATGTAAAAATTACAGTATCTATGATATACGTAAAATTACGCATGAGCACATTTATTACTTTTTTTAAATTTGAATCAATAATAATAAATGTACTTTTTATTTATCAACTCAATTTAAAACACTAAACATTATGGCTGGATTATCAACCCCTTCTACTAGTATTGAAAACTGGAAAGCGCTTGCGCAAGGAGCTCCAATAGATGGTATTGTTTCATTATTTCAAAAAAGTGGAAATAATTTTGCGCTGACTTTGAATGAGAAAATGAAAGCTGCAAAGCGACTACATATCTATTTTTCTCTCGATGGAAGCGAAGAAATAGAATTTTTTGTCATTCCTGCGGCTGACGATGTATCAACTAATAAAAGCATTTATAGTTCAGGAATATATCCTTTACCGCTTAGTGCAACAAAAACAACTATTTCAGGAGATGGAGAATTAATTACTTGGATCAATAACTGGTGTAATGACACTATGCGTGACAATTGGTTAATGAAAGTAAGCAACGCGCCGCAAGTATTGGTAATTCATACTGATGACTTTACAGTAAATGATGAGCATTTATGTTACTTGGCATTACGACCAAATTCTAATGCATCAATTCCAACTAAAAATAGAATGGATTTAGTGATTCAAAATACAGTGACAAACACGTTCATAAATGTAAAATTAGAAGCTGCAACTGCAACAGGAATTGGACCTAGCTATAGAGATATGGCAAGACCAGTACCGCCATTCGGACAAGAAAATCATGCGTCTACTGATGAAACTAATTTTGGAGTTCTATCACTATTAGGAGAATAACAATGACACTTAGTACATTTTCTGAAATAATGACTTATTTATCACCACTTGTACTATGTATTGGTACGAGTGTTGGTATTTTTTATTTTAAAAAATTAGATAAGGTTACTAAGTTATTAGTATATTTTTTAATAGGAAGCTTGGCAATAGATATTTCCTCTAGAGTTTTAGCAGAACTATTAAATAATAATTTAATTTTATATGTAGCACTCAGTTTACTTGAACTACTCATTTTTTTTAAAATATTTGATGTTTTGTGTAAAAAGAAAAAAATCATCAGAGTTTTAACAATCATTGGCGTATCATATACATTGATAGAATCAATATATTTAAATGCAAACAATGTAGAACTATTTCAACCCTATGCAAAAGCATTAACGCCGTTGTTGATTGTGATTATGACGCTAGTGTATTTTTTTGAATTGATTCAAGATGAATTAAAACTTGTCAAAGGAAAAGCACGCTATTTTTCATTTAACAGTATTGTTTTATGTTTTTTTGCGTTGGAATTTTTATTTCTATTGCCAATTAATTTTTTAATTAATGGAGGATTTTACTTGGCGGTATATGTGTTGGTAGCGCATGTATTACTACTCGTATTATTTTATTCGTACCTAACTTATTTCATATGGAAGCATGGCAAAAACCCGAAACAATAATTCTTTGGATTATTATTGTGGGAATATTTTTGGTGGTGCTACTAACAGCAATCATTTTTTTGGTGCGCGCTATCTTTAAGAAGATTATAAAAGCTAAAGAGAAAGAGGCAAAAACACAATTGGCGTACCAACAAAATTTGCTGGAAACGACGATAAAAACACAAGAAATAGAACGTCATCGCATTGCGGCAGACATTCATGATGCGTTGATAGGAAAGTTGACGGCGATTAAAATGGAGCAAGAAATCACGCAAAAAGATCAAAAAACCATTGATGCGTTGCATGATAGTATTGCAATTGCTCGTAGAATCTCGCACGATTTAAGTCCGCCACTTATTGAATTTACCAAACTTCCCGAACTCATTAAAGAATTGTTATATCCTTGGGAACAACATATTCAAATAAAAGCGATCTATGATATTCGATATGAAACGAACGAAACGGACGATTTTAAAGTGCAAATTACCCGAATCATTCAAGAAATTATTACCAATATTGTAAAACATGCTGAGGCAGAAGAGGTAATTTTTCATCTAAAACAAACAAAAAATTACATGGTATTGCGTATTATTGATGATGGAAAAGGATATGATGTTTCGCAACAAAGTAAAGGTTTAGGAACCAAAAATATAGAAACCAGAGTACAATATCTCAGAGGAAATTATAAAGTGAAATCGAACCTAGGAAAAGGGACTTCAAACATGTTTCTATTTGAGAATTGAAAAAATGAATAATTAAAAGATTAAAAGACCAAGATGAAAGATATAATTACACTTGCTTTAGTTGATGATGATGCATTAATTGTGTCTTTACTAAAAGATTTTTTGGGAAGTCAGGAAGGAATAGAAATATGCTACACGGCTGATAGTGGCGAAATGCTCAAAGAGAAATTGGTAACGGATAGTGCATTGCCAGATGTCATTATTTTAGATTTAAATATGAAAGGCATCAATGGCGTAGAAGTCACAGAATTTTTAAAACAAAACTACCCAAGTATTCGAATCATCTTAATGACTTCACATTACAAACGTTCTTTCATGGGATTCATGTTAAAAACGGGCGTTTCTGCATTCTTACCCAAAGGAATTTCGCCTGTACAATTGCTAGAAATTGTGAGAGAAGTGTACGACAAAGGATTTTATTTTATGGACGATCAGTTAGGAGTGTTGCGTGAGCAAATATCACACAAAAGTCCAAAACCAACATTAATTGAAAAAAACAAACTTACCGAACGCGAAATAGAAGTCTTAAAACTTATTTGTTTCCAAAAAACGGCTAAAGAAATAGGCGAGAAGCTCTTCATTACACCACGAACTGTGGAAGGACATAAAAGTAATCTTTTCATCAAAACGGAAGCGCGTAACATTGCTGGTTTGGTTATTTACGCCATTCAAAATGATTATATTGAACCGAATGAAATTCCGTTGATTTAGTAATGAGGTTTTAGTATTGAGACATTAGTATTGAGAATTTTGACTTTGAGCCTGCCAAAATAGTAGACTTTTTATTCAGACGTCATCCTGAACTTGATTCAGGATCTCATAACACTAGGTAAAAGATAATCATTGTTAGTTCGAGAACAGTAAAGTAGCGCAAAGTTAATCGAGTATTTCTCGATACAATTTTTTCATCTCGCTACGCAATGAAAAAACCACTCGAAAAGACATTTTGTGCATTTATATGTAAACTTTCTACACAAACGTCCTCTGAACTTGATTCAAGATCTCATAACACTAGGTAAAAGATAATCATTGTTAGTTTGAGCATTATGTAAGATCAAATATATTTTGATTTCAACTACCTAGTGAAACTATCGAGAACAGCTTCGTAACGTAAAGAGAATCAAGTATTTCTCGATACAATTTTTTCATCTCGCTACGCAATGAAAAACTACTCGAAAAGACGTTTTGTGTTTTATATGTAAAATTTCTACACAAACGTCCTCCTGAACTTGATTCAGGATCACATAACACTAGTAAAAGATAATCATTGTTAGTTTGAGCATTATGTAAGATCAAATATATTTTGATTTCAACTACCTAGTGAAACTATCGAGAACAGCTTCGTAACGTAAAGAGAATCAAGTATTTCTCGATACAATTTTTTCATCTCGCTACGCAATGAAAAACTACTCGAAAAGACGTTTTGTGTTTTATATGTAAAATTTCTACACAAACGTCCTCCTGAACTTGATTCAGGATCACATAACACTAGCAAAAGATAATCATTGTCAGTTTGAGCATTATGTAAGATCAAATATATTTTGATTTCAACTACCTAGTGAAACTATCGAGAACAGCTTTGCTACGTAAAGTTAATCAAGTATTTCTCGATACAATTGGATTCCTGCCTTACTTCGACAAGCTCAGTACAAGTCGAAGGAATGACAAAATATAGTATATAAGAAAGGCTAAAAGCAAGAAGCCAATAGCCTTTATAAATATTTTTATTTTTTAATCTTTCAATTAAATTTTAAAGAATATGTTTATGCGCTTTATAAGACGAACGCACCAACGCACCACTTTCTACATGACGAAATCCTAAATCGAGTCCGATTTGGCGGTATTTGTCAAACTGATCAGGCGTAATGAATTGTTGCACTGGTAAATGCTTTTTACTTGGTTGTAAATACTGTCCAATCGTCACTACATCTACATTTGCGGCACTCAAATCGTGTAAAGTTTGGATAACTTCATCTTCTTTTTCACCCAAACCTAACATAATTCCCGACTTGGTTCTGTTGATGCCTTGATCTTTCAAGTATTTTAATACGCCTAAACTACGATCATATTTTGCCTGAATTCGTACTTCACGCGTCAAACGGCGAACGGTTTCCATATTGTGTGAAACTACTTCTGGAGCAACTTCTACAATACGATCCAAATGACGTTCGATACCTTGAAAATCTGGAATTAACGTTTCTAATGTTGTGGTCGGATTCATGCGGCGAACAGCTTTTACCGTTTCTGCCCAAATGATACTTCCCATATCTTTTAAATCATCACGATCAACTGACGTTAAAACAGCGTGTTTAATTTTCATAATTTTTATAGAACGTGCAACTTTTTCAGGTTCGTCCCAAGCAACCGTTTCTGGTCGTCCTGTTTGTACACCACAAAATCCGCACGAGCGTGTACATACATTTCCTAAAATCATAAAGGTTGCAGTTCCTTCGCCCCAACATTCGCCCATATTTGGACAACTTCCTGATGTACAAATCGTATTCAATTTATACTTATCAACCAATCCACGAAGTTCTGTATATTTCTTACCTGTTGGAAGTTTTACACGAAGCCATTTCGGTTTTCCTTTTGGTGGTAATACACTTGCTGTTGTTTCTGTACTCATAAAAATTTCTTCTTCAAAGTGAAATGAAATGCAAAGATACGAAGAATCTTGTTGTTTGTTAATCTGTGTATTTGTTTTTTATCATAATAACGAACAAAGAACAAAGAACAAAGAATAAAGAATAAAGAATATCGAATAAACGAATAACAAATTACGAACATCAAAAATGAAAAGTTGTATTCAATCCAAAGAAAATCTAGATCATCGTCAAATACCAAATAGAAAATCCTGTTAAAAATAACATTCCTAACCAGCTCAAAATTCGTAAGCCAGTTTTTGGTTGCCATTCTTTTGGAGTGTGTTTGCTCGTAATAAGAATATAATTTGAAATGGCATAAAAAGGAGCAGTGATGAATGATAAAACCGTTGCAATGTAAATCAGCGAGCCCATTTCGGCTAGAAATTGTGTCATGATCACGATTGTTCCGATTACCAAAATCAACATCCAAAAAATATAACTGTGTTTGATGTATTTTCCAAATAACAACTGACTCGTTTTTGCCATGGCTCTTGGTGAAGCGTCTAACGTTGTTAGTGTTGTGCTAAACATAGTCGTAAATGCAGCAATTGCAATGATGATGTAAACTTCGCTACTTAAACTTTCCGTATAAAGATTAATGAGTTGCGAAGCGAATTCGCCACCTTTGGAAGAAAATTGAACACCAGATTTGAACATGATCAACGCGCCCAACGCCATAAAACAGATTCCTAAAACAATGGTAATTATATAGCCAAAATTAAAATCGAACAACGCGCTTTTTGGCGTGAAATTTTCCGTTTCTTGCCGTTTTTCAATTGTCCACAACGAATGAAAAATTGAAACATCAAGCGGCGCAGGCATCCATCCCATAAAAATAATAAGTAACGTTAAGCCAGCGCCAGTCGGGAAAACTTGTTCCGCATTCAAGGCTTCATTTCCTCGAAAAACTGCCATGGTGACAGCAATTACGGTACTTATCGTCAAGGTAATGATGATAACTTTCATCAGTTTATCTAAAAAAGAATAACGTCCCATGGTTAAAATTCCCAAGCAAATTAGGGTAATGATTGTACTCCAAATTTCCAAATCGGCTGTAATTCCAAATAATTGAGACGCCAAACCAGCCGTCACAATCGTTACTGCGGTTTGTATAGTAAACATCGTTGCGAATGTGAGTATAAAATACACCACCAACAATCCTTTGCCTAACTTTTTATAACCATCTAGCAAACTTTCGCCTGTAGCGGCAGCATATCGTGGTCCGAACTGAAAGAACGGATATTTAAATAGATTTACTAATAACAATGCCCATAGCAATCCAAAGCCAAATTCGGCACCAACTTTTGTGGAGTTTACCAAATGCGATACTCCAATTGCAGCACCTGCAAATAATAATCCTGGACCGAGTTTTTTAAGAAATGAAGTCATTATTGTTTCTGAATTATTTCTGCCAATAGTTTTTTAGCACGCAACAATTTTACCTTTACATTGTTCATTGGTTCTTGCAATTGTGCCGAAATTTCTTTGTAACTCAACTCTTGAAAGTAACGCAAATTAATGACTTCCTGATAATGCGGTTTTAGCTTTTTGATATCGCGTAAAAGCTTTGCCAAGTTTTGTTCTGTAATGATTTTATCTTCTGGCGTTGGTCCATCATCAATAATTTGATACACTTCTTCTTCCTGTTCTTCTGTCGTTTCAATGAGCTTTTTCCGCTTGCGAAGAAAATCAATATGTACATTTTTAGAAATGGTAATCAACCACGTTTTAAACTTATATTGTTCGTCAAACGTATCAATTTTATCAAATGCTTTTGAGAACGTTTGAATCGTAATATCTTCCGCGTCATTTTCGTTTTGCACACGCTTTAATTGAAATCCATATACATCATTCCAAAACGAATTGAGTAGAAAATTGAAAGCTACTTGATTGCCTAGTTTAGCTTTTTGTATGTATGCTTTCAGAATCGTTTCAGCTATTTCCAATGCGTTGGTTTTGAGGTCAAATTAGTGATAAAGATACCAAAATGTATGATAACTAAAAAGATTTCCAATAATGGCAAGAAATATAAAATGTCTTGTTCTTTGAGTTTACTTGCTGCAAAACCTATGATAAAGTATTGAAATATGATTCTAAAAGCGAGCACGCAAAGTGCCAATTGCCACATGGAAGTAAATAGCAAACCGATGGCAAATATCCAAAATAAAACTTGCGTTAGATAGAAAAAACCTAATAAGAATTTATGTATAAATTTGTAATGAGACGATGTACTTACGTGTCTGCGTTTTTGACGAAACCACGCTATAAATCCTGTTTTGGCTTGTGAAATCGTGAAACTATCTTTAGAAAAACAGATGGCGGTATTTTTACGTGTTGTAGCATCTTTAATGAACAAATCATCGTCGCCTGAACGTATTTTCATATGATTTACAAAACCGTTTACGGCGTAAAATTCATCTCTGTGATACGCTAAGTTTCGTCCGACTGCCGTATATGGAATGCCAATTTTAGCATAACTAAATGCCTGAATTGCCGCCATAACGGTTTCAAATCGGATAAGAATGTTTAGCAATGAATATTTCTTTTTCGCGTAAGCACCATACCCAATGATAATTTTTTTATCACTTGAAAAACATTGACTCATTTCTGTAATCCAATGGTTGGAAATAGGTTTGCAGTCAGCGTCTGTAAATAATAAATAGTTGTGTGTTGCCGCTTTGATTCCGAGTGTTAAGGCATATTTTTTATTGCCCCAAAACGCTTCATTGTTTTCAACATTGACAATTTTAATGTTATCATGTTTTTTTTGAAAACGTTCCATGATTTCGAGCGTTTCATCAGAAGAAGCATCATTTATCAGTACAATTTCAAATTTTTTGTATGATTGTCGCAGCAATTCAGGAATGAGTTTTTCAAGGTTTTCCGCTTCATTTTTAGCACAAACAATCACAGAAACGGGAATATCGTATTGTACTTTACTGCGTTTTATCTTCGCGAAAGCGAACACACCAAAAATTGAAAAATAAATGATTTGTATAGCAGCAATTGCTATGAAAATATAAAAAAGTAGTGTAATCATAAAAGGAGAGAAGTCCTATTGATGTTGTGGTTCAGAGCAGTTTTCAAATTGATCAGGTGTTTTTCCACAAAATCCACATGCATCTCCATTTTTGTTTAACATTGGGTTTTGACTTGCGCAAGTTCCTGCAAATTTACCGTCTTTTTTTGCCCAAATTTTAATTGCAATTCCAGCAACACCTACTAATAATAAGCCAATTGTTAATAATGCGAGTTTCATGTGATAATTTATATTTTAGTGTACGCAATAATCTTATGCAAAGATACAGCTTTTTATGGAATAATTTTTGATATCTTGTAGTAGGTTTTTCAAACAAAAATAGAACGCTATGAAGTATTTAGGAATGATTTGCTTGTTGATTTTAGTTGTTGGCTGTTCAGCACCAAAAGTAGTGTATGATTATGATGAGAAGTTAGATTTTTCTGTATACACATCCTATAATTTTTTCCCAGAAATGGAAACGGGTTTGAACGAATTGGACACAAAACGCTTGTTGCGACAAACCGATTCTATTTTACAATCGCGTGGTTTTGTAAAGAATGAAACACCTGATTTTTATGTCAATATTATGGTGAGTGCTTTTGAAAGTGATCAAAATAGTGCAGTTGGTGTCGGTGTTGGCGGTGGCGGACGCGGCGTTGGTGGCGGAATTTCTATTGGATTGCCTGTTGGATCAAAGTTGAATCAGCAATTGATTTTTGACTTTGTAGATGTTCAAAAAGATGAATTGTTTTGGCAAGCTGTCGCAGAAGGATATTATCAAGAAAATGCAACTCCACAAGCACGAACCAATTATTTTAGAACAATTTTGTTGAAAGTCTTGGAAAAGTATCCTCCGAAGAAATAGTGATAAAATAGTATTAAGATATTAGTATTGAGATGTTAGATTTTTTACTTCCCAAAACCCAAAACCTCACTTTTTCGTATTCAATAAAGAAAGCTTTTGTGGCTAAAAAACATCAAGAATTACACCAACTATTGACAAAAGAAATGCTAAAAAAAGGAACAATGCCTGATACAATTATTTGGCCAGAAGTTTCTGGAGGAAAGAAATAGTTCATAAAATCGTATCTTAAATCCTCAATATAATAGTATAGATCATTTGAGTATTTAGTAAAAAGAGACAACCATTCTCATGATAATTAACTACCAAAAACTAACATTATGAAGAAAAAAACCGTTCACGTTCGGAAAAGTGTATACGATCTTTCGGAAAAGGAAATAGCAAACTTGCGAAAGGCATTTAGAAGATTATATAAAAACCGCATATATCAACAAAAAGCAGGAATTTTGATCAAAGATGGGCATTACATGCGAAATGATATGCTTTTTTTACCGTGGGCAAGAGCGTATTTTGCAGACTTTGAAAAGGCGCTTCAAGACGCAGTTCCTAATGCAAAACCAGTTATTACGTTGCCATATTGGGACTACACTTCAGAAACCGCTAGAGAAGAAGGTATTCCTCCGTTATTGGCAGATCCGTATTACAAAACCAAGAAAAAAGGTAAAAAGAAGTCAAATCCATTTTACAGAGCTGAATATGAAATTCCTTTATACACCTTTAGAAATGATGCACCAAATAATACATTACTTGAGTCAGCATTTATCTCAGCCAATAAAGCAATGGAAGCCGATGACTTTGTTACTTTTGGGACAGAAATTTATGTAGCAGATGTACAAAGTCACATGTATATAGGCGGCTCATCGGCAAATACAAACTGTACTGCGTATGATCCTATCTTTTGGTTTACACATTGTCAATTAGATCGTTTTTGGGATCAATGGCAAAAGCAACCCGCACGAGAAGATCTTGGAGCTGCAAGTATGCCAAATTCGGTCTTAAATTCGAGCTTGCAACCATTTAGTAATGATGAAGGAACAACATTGAAAACTACAGATGTATTAAACACAGAAAACCTTGGATATACTTATGTAGACTAAAACCTAGGACTATTATATACAACTAAAAAGCATCGCTGTTGAGGTGCTTTTTTTATAAAATTATAAGTGTAAAGTGAGTTTGGAAAACTACTCAGTACAATAAATATTATAATCTTCTACTAGTTTTTTCATGTCGCTCGATTTGTATTCTCCAGACTCAATTCCTTCAGTGATTTCAGGACACTCTTTAAAATAAGCAAGCATTTTCTTTTTCCAACCGCTAAATAATCCAGTGGAAACTAGTATCACTTTTTCATCCGTTGGCTTTTTAAGAAATAGTGTAAAATCAGTATTTTTTTGGCTAGGTGTGTAATTGGCACCTTTTCGTGAGCCATAATTCAAAGTTGTAGTTGTCCAATAGGCACTAAAACGTGCATAAAGTTTTATATTGCCATCTACCACAACTTCCATCAATTCATATTTCCGTTGCCATTTTGCTTTAACATATTCAAGTGTTACTTCCATGTTTTCAAATCCAAAAAACGTAATACGTTGTACATTTTCATTTCCCCAAACATCAGGTTTACTTTCTCGATCAATTCGAAATTTGATACTATCTTTTTTGGTTAAACTTCCATATCCTTGAATGGAGGTACCATCTTTAAATATCAACTCACATTTTTGATTTTGGCTAAAACCAATTCCGATGAAGCAAAGAAAAAAAATAACGTGTTTGAGCATAAATTTTTTAAATTTTGAATCTTAATCATTCTCTGTACAATACAAATTGTAATCTTCTACCAATTGTGCAATAGATTTCTTATCGTATGCATCCGCTTCCAAATCTTCCACAAGTGACGGACAATCTTTAAAAAATTCGATCATTTCCTTTTTCCATCTTCTGTTGGTCCATGACGGACGAATTGGAAATAAGGTATCTGAAGATGCTTTTTTTAAATAATAGGCTGATACTTCTTCTTCTTTTTTATAAGATACGACTCTTTGTTGTGGCAGGTCATTTTCTTTGCCAAAAGGTGGTAATGAAGGGTAAACAGTAATAGTTTTGTCTGGGATCATTCGAAACTTAGTACGCGCATACAACATTACATCTCCATAGAGTTTAATTTCAAGAAGTCTAGGTAAAGAGTTTTTACGCAGATTAAAATATTCCAACACTTGATCATAATCACTTCTGAAAAAACGAACTGATTTCACATCTTTAGAATCCCAAACATCAGGCGTACTATCGCGTTCCATAGAAAAGTGAATTTTATCAACCTTTCCAATTCTACAAAATCCGCGAAAGGCTGTACTATCTTTCAAGGTAAGTTCACATTCTTGTAACTTTTTTTCACCTTTAATTTGTGCAAAACAAGTTGCAGTAAACATAATAAAGATGAGTGTGTTTTTAAACATAATTTTTTCGATTAATACAGAGATTATCTAACAGCGCATGAGCGCGATCTAATAGCGAAGCGGTCTAAAATCTAACAGCGATAGCGATCTAAATAACATTCACTTCCGCTTCAATAGCAATATTGAATTTCTCCAACACAGTTGCTTGAATTTTTTTGGCTAAAGCCAGAATTTCCGCGCCAGTAGCATTATCATGATTCACTAAAACGAGTGCTTGATTTTTATGAACACCTGCATCTCCAAATCGTTTTCCTTTGAATCCACATTGCTCAATCAACCAACCCGCAGGAACTTTAATTTCAGTGTCTGAAACTACGTAATGTGGTACGTTTTTATGATTTTCTTGTAGCATATCAAAGTCAGCTTTTGAAATGACAGGGTTTTTAAAGAAGCTTCCGCTATTACCAATTTCTTTAGGATTTGGAAGTTTTCGTTCGCGAATAGCAATTACGGCATCACTGACATTTTTTATAGTAGGATTGGTAATATGATTGCTTTCCAATTCTTGTTGAATAGCTCCATAAGAAGTATTCAATTTGTGATTTTTTCGCGTTAAACGAAACACAACCGAAGTTATAATATACTTGCCTTTTGCTTCATTCTTAAAAATAGAATTTCGATAGCCAAACTTGCAATCTTCTAGTTGAAATATTTTTTGTTCAAGTGTTTCTATATCAATAACCGAGCAACTTACAAATGTATCTTTGAGTTCTACACCGTAAGCACCAATATTCTGAATCGGAGAAGTACCAACATTCCCAGGAATGAGCGATAAATTTTCAACACCGCCAAAATCATTTTCAATACACCAAAGTACAAATTCGTGCCAGTTTTCTCCCGCCTGAATTTCTACTAAAACTTCTTCTTCTGTTTGGATAACAATACGTTTTCCTTTCGTGTTGATGTGTAAAATAGGCGTTTCAATATCTTTGGTAAGCAACATATTGCTTCCGCCACCAAGCACAAAATACTCAGGAAACTCTTCTAATTGCAAAGCAACGAGCAGTTCTGATATGTTGGTAATGGAAATAAAGTTTTTCGCTGTAGCGTCAATGCCAAACGTATTAAACTTCTTTAGGGAAACATTATGTTGTATAGAAATCACTAGTTATCTTGCATTATATGTTTTAAGTCCTTTTTCTAAAATTTCAACGGCTTTTACCAAACTTTCCTCATTCAGCACATAGGCTATTCTAATTTGGTTGAGACCTGTGTTTGGCGTAGAATAAAACCCAGCTGCAGGAGCAACCATAACTGTATTTCCTTCGTATTCAAAGCTTTCTAGCAACCATTTTGCAAAATCTTCAGCGTCTGCTACAGGCAATTCTGCAATGCAATAAAAAGCACCTTTCGGATTTGCCACACGCACACCTTCAATTTGTTTTAAACTCGAAATCAGCGTATTTCTTCTACTTACATAATCTACAATAACATCATCAAAATAGCTTTGTGGAGTTTCTAAAGCGGCTTCACTTGCAATTTGTGCAAATGTTGGTGGCGATAAACGCGCTTGTGCAAATTTCATTGCGGTCGCCATTACCTCTTTATTTTTTGAAACAATACAACCAATACGCGCACCACACATACTATAACGTTTTGAAACCGAATCAATCATAATGGCATGCGCTTCCATATCTGGTTCTTGCATGATAGAATAATGCACCATTCCGTCGTAAGCAAACTCACGATATACTTCATCAGCAATCAAGAACAAATCATGTTTTTTAACAATCTTCGCTAATTTTTGAATTTCTTCTTTTGTATACAAATAACCTGTTGGGTTTCCTGGATTGCAAATTAAAATTGCTTTCGTTTTAGGTGTAATTAGCTTTTCAAACTCTTCAATTGGTGGCAATGCAAAATTATCTTCAATTTTAGAAATAACAGGCACAACTTTTACGCCAGCAGCTGTAGAAAAACCGTTGTAATTTGCATAAAATGGTTCAGGAATAATCACTTCGTCATCACTATCCATAGTGCTTCCAAAAGCAAATCCTAACGCTTCGCTTCCTCCAGTGGTTACAATAATATCCGAAGCAGTTACATGAATATTGTGTTGCGAATAATAATTGGCAATTTTAGTTCTATACTCTTCAGAACCATCAGATTTGGTGTATGCCAATACGTCAAGCGAGTGAACTTTAACAGCGTCTAAAGCAACTTGAGGAGTTTTGATATCTGGCTGACCGATATTTAAATGAAAAACAGTTTTACCTTGTTTATACGCTTTCTCAGCGTAAGGAACCAATTTTCGAATTGGCGATTGTGGCATTGCAATTCCTTTGTTGGAAATAGTTGGCATACGTCTTGGTTTTTAGAAACACAAAATTGCAAAATATATTTTAAATTCATGTCATTATTGAATACATTTTCAACAATGTTAAAAAATGAAAAAAATTGCAAATTATTGTTAAATTTCGTATATTGAAATGTTACCAAACTCCCTTTATCACTTGATTACACTAAAGAAACATACGGTTTTATTAATACTGTGTATTGCCAGCTTTGCGCAAGCACAGTATAAGTTTGAAATGCCTGAAGGTAAAGATAAAGTTACCGTTCCGTTTAAATTATTAAACAACTTAATATTGATTCCTGTTGAAGTGAATGGCGTAGAAATGTCTTTTCTGCTAGATTCTGGGGTCAATAAACCTATATTATTCAATTTGAATCCAGGCGATTCGCTTGAAATAGAACAGCGCGAACGTATTGAACTTCGCGGTTTGGGTTCTGGAAGTACTATTACGGCAGTTCGCGCACGATCCAATTCTTTCAAAATAGCTGAGGTAGAAAAGAAAGACTTAGAAATGTTTATCATTTTAGATGAAGAAATCAATATGTCTACCCGTTTAGGTGTTCCCGTTCACGGAATTATTGGGTATGATGTATTTAACGATTTTATTGTTGAGATTAACTATAGCAATTCAAAAATAAAGCTGCATCGACCAGAAAAATATACTTATGCATCGTGCAGAAAATGTGAAGATTTGCCATTGACATTTAGAAATAGCAAACCATACATAGATGTAAATGTCATGATTGAGAATGGAGAAGAAATTCCCGTAAAACTCTTAATCGATTCTGGCGGAAGTGACGCATTGTGGCTTTTTGAAGATGAAGGAATAAATATCAATGTTCCTGATAAAAACTTTGAAGATTTTCTAGGAAAAGGTCTCAGTGGAAGCATTTATGGAAAACGATCTCGTGTAAAGGAATTTTCTATGGGTAAATTTTCATTTAAAAATGCTAAAGTTGCGTTTCCTGATTCTACAGCGATTGTATATGTGAAAAATTTCAAAGAACGAAATGGAAGCATTGGTGGCGAAATTTTAAAACGTTTCAAAGTTGTTTTTGACTATGGTAATAAGCGAATTCGCTTGCGCAAAAGCCGTTTCTATTCTGCACCTTTTCGATACAATATGAGTGGTATAGAGCTGCAACACAATGGAATGCGTTTGGTAACTGAAACAGTAAAACGTACAAGTACAGAAGCAAACAACGGTGTTCTTAGAGATCCAGGTGCCACGGGAGAAGTAAGCATTGTATATGAACACTACAACAAATTCAGTTTGGTAAAATCGTTTGAAGTTGCCGAAGTACGTGAAGATTCTCCAGCAGGTTTATCAGGATTGCTAAAAGGTGACGTCATCATTTCCATAAACGGACGCTTTGTACACAACTACTCATTAACTAGAGTAACGGGCATGCTCGAAGGAAAAGAAGGTAAAAAAATACGCATGAAAGTAAATCGAAATGACGTATTGCTCGATTTTGAATTCCGACTCAAAGAAGTACTTTAAATTTCAGTATTCAGTATTCAGTATTCAGTATTTAACTTAGGAATAGATCGATTGAAAAACCAGCGTTGTAAATTGATTTTTTTTCATTCCTAAAACCTAACTCCTAAGACCTAACAAAAAAAAGCCTCATCAAAACTGACAAGGCATTTTATTAATGATATATTTTTTACGAATTAAGATTCAATCTCTGATTTATCTTTCATCATAATACTTTTTGACTTGCTTGGGTCAACAATCTTTCCTTTAATCTTGATGGCTTTCGTTGGCTCGTCTGCATTAGAATATACAGTAATTGTCTTTCTAATTGGACCCACACGCTTCGTGTCATACTTTACTTCAATAACACCCGTTTTTCCAGGTAAAATTGGCGCCTCAGGTTTCTTCGGAATCGTACATCCACAACTTGAATATACTCTTGTAATGATTAATGGCGCATCTCCTATATTTGTAAATTCAAAAATACGTACACCGTCGGCACCTTTTTCAATGGTTCCGTAATCAATTGTTTCCGTTTTAAATTTAATTTTTGCCGTTTTTTCTTGAGCTTGAACAGCAAAAGCAAATAAACCAACAAATAATATAGTAACTATTCTTTTCATCATTTCTATTTTTTGTATTCATGTAAAATTAGGCACTTATTTGTAATCTTACAAAATTTGTTTCATAAAATACAAACTAATCTGTATTACTTACACATATTTAACAATTAAATGCAAAAGTAACAAAACACTTTTTAAATAGTGCAGATATAAGTACTTTTGCCAATTATATTACAAAAACAATACCAAAAATGAGTATTCAAACAAAGTATGATCCAAGTAAGATCGAAGACAAATGGTACCAATATTGGATGGAAAATAACTATTTCCATTCAGAACCAGACGAACGTGAAGCGTATACAATCGTAATTCCGCCACCAAACGTCACTGGAGTCTTGCACATGGGACACATGCTCAATAATACCATTCAGGATGTATTGATTCGTAGAGCGCGCTTAAAAGGATTCAACGCATGTTGGGTTCCTGGAACCGATCATGCATCTATTGCAACGGAAGCGAAAGTGGTAGATAAACTGAAAAAAGAAGGAATTCAGAAGTCAGATTTATCACGCGAAGAATTTTTAACCCATGCTTGGGAATGGACACACAAACACGGTGGCATCATCCTAGAGCAACTTAAAAAACTAGGCGCTTCTTGTGATTGGGACAGAACCAAGTTTACCATGGATGACGATATGTCAGAAGCCGTAATCAAAACCTTTGTTGATTTACATGACAAAGGGTTAATCTATCGCGGATATCGCATGGTAAATTGGGATCCTGAAGCAAAAACAACACTATCTGACGAAGAAGTAATTCACGAAGAAAAACAAGGAAATCTTTACTATTTGTCATATGCCATTGAAGGAAGTGACGAAAAAGTAACGATTGCCACAACACGTCCTGAAACAATTTTGGGCGATACTGCAATATGTATTAATCCAAATGATGAACGTTATACGCATTTGAAAGGAAAAAAAGCAATTGTTCCGTTAGTAAACAGAGTGATTCCTATCATTGAAGATGAATATGTAGATGTAGAATTTGGTACAGGTTGCCTGAAAGTGACGCCTGCACACGATGTAAATGATAAAGAACTAGGAGACAAGCACAACTTAGAAGTAATCGATATTTTTAATGATGATGCTTCGCTGAATAGCTTTGGATTGCATTATGAAGGAAAAGATCGTTTTGTAGTTCGTAAAGAAATTTCAAAAGAACTTGAAGAAAAAGGATTCTTAATTAAAACGGAACAACATATTAACAAAGTTGGAACGTCCGAACGTACCAAAGCTGTCATAGAACCAAGATTGTCAGATCAATGGTTTTTAAAAATGGAAGATTTGGTAAAGCCTGCTATCAAAGCGGTTTTAGACGAAGACAATGACATCAACTTATTTCCTAAAAAGTTCGAAAACACCTATCGTCATTGGATGGAAAATATTCGCGATTGGAATATTTCACGTCAACTTTGGTGGGGACAACAAATTCCTGCGTATTATTTTGGCGATGGAAAAGAAGATTTTGTAGTGGCAGAAACTGCTGAAAAAGCACTAGAAAAAGCGAAAGCAAAAACAGGAAATACCAACTTAACACTTGCCGATTTAAAACAAGATGAAGATGCACTTGATACGTGGTTTTCTTCATGGTTGTGGCCAATAAGTGTATTTGATGGAATTCGGAATCCTGAAAATGAAGAAATCAACTATTACTATCCAACAAATGATTTGGTAACAGGTCCAGATATTTTATTTTTCTGGGTTGCCCGAATGATTATTGCTGGATACGAATACAGAGACATGAAGCCATTTACGAATGTATATCTTACAGGATTGGTTCGTGATAAACAAGGTAGAAAAATGTCGAAATCCTTAGGAAACTCGCCAGATGCGTTAAAACTAATTGAAGAGTTTGGAGCCGATGGAGTTCGTGTTGGATTGTTACTAAGTTCAGCTGCTGGAAACGATTTATTATTCGATTTTGATCAAGTTGATGAAAAAGGAGAAGTACTAAAACCAAAACAAATTAAAGCTTGGAAAGAAGCTGGCAAAGAACCAATTTACACTTCTAAGTTATGTATGCAAGGAAAAGGATTTGCCAATAAAATCCATAATGCCTACAACCTAACGCAGATTTGGGAAGTAAGCGATGCTGTTGAACAGCCTGAGGTTGCCAAAGTTGCCATTGAGTGGTTTCAGTCAAAATTTCAAAGTGCATTGATTGATTTAGAAGATCAATACAGCAAATACCGAATTTCGGATGCATTAATGATAACGTACAAACTTATTTGGGACGATTTCTGTTCATGGTTCCTAGAAATGGTAAAACCAACATACGGTTCGCCAATTGACAAGAAAACCTACGATGCAGTTATTTCCTTATTTGAAGATGTATTAAGAGTTTTACATCCGTTTATGCCATTCCTTTCGGAAGATATTTGGCAACGTATAGCAAATAGAAGCAAAGAAGAAGCATTAGTTGTGGCAGCTTGGCCAAAAACGGACACGGTTGATGAAAGCTTATTGCGTAATTTTGAAATGATTCAAGAAGTAGTTTCTGGAATTAGAACAATTCGTAAAGAAAAGAACATTCCGCAAAAAGACTCGTTATCATTAATTATTGTAAACAATGAGAAATCTACAGAAAACTTAAATTCAGTAATTGCGAAGCTCGGAAACGTTGAAAACATCAGTTACAGCGAGGAAAATGTTGATGGCGCATTATCGTTCCGTGTAAAATCGAACGAATATTTCATTCCAATGGAAGGTGCAATTGATATTGAAGCCGAAATTGAGAAGCTAACCAAAGAGTTGGAATATGTAGAAGGTTCGTTGAAAATAGTTCAAAAGAAGCTAGCCAATGAACGTTTTGTAAGCAATGCTCCAGCACAAGTTGTTGCCAACGAAAAGAAGAAAGAAGCGGATGCTATTGCAAAAATTGAAACTTTAAAAGCGAGTTTAGCTTCTTTGAAGTAATTTGAAGATTTGAAAATGTCACATCGAGCGCAGTCGAGATGTCATACTATAAAAAGGCTGTCTAAAAGGCTAAATTTTCGTCAAGCCGAACTTGATTCGGTTTCTCATAATCATTGAAAATCAGTGTAATGAGATTCTGAATTGAATTCAGAATGACGCTTTTTTATACTTTTTAGACGGCTTCCTTTTTATTGATTAAAAGGTTAAAAATCATTTCCACGTCATACTGAACTTTTTCACTGAGCGGAGCCGAAGTGTGATTCAGCATCGCATACAAAAGCTACGATTCTTTGTATTTCTTCTTCAAACTTTCCAACGTATCAATAGCCTTCTGAATATCTTCCAGCGTTGTACTATTTTCTTTTGTAGGATGAAACAATTCTCGAATATCAACATCTAAAGTTTGAGCGATTTTGAGTAACAATTCAGGTTTGGGAAAACTATTTCCTTGAACAATATTAGAAATACTCGCAGGCGTAACTTCCACTTTTTCAGCCAAGTCTTTTCCTGTCATTTCTTTTTCCTTTAAAACTTCTTTTAAGCGTAGAATGTTCATAGTTAATAATTTGTGATTAGGTAAAACTTTATAATTATAGTTTCGCTAAATTTTTTACAAAATAATTATAGTATTATTTGCATTTAATTACAGCGTTGCTTATATTTGAATATTGGAAATTATAGTAATACTTAATTATAAAGAATACAAATTTAGTGTAATGACAACTCAAAAGCAACTCAACAAAGAATTATTGCAAGAACTCAAAGAAGTTAAATCTGAATTACTAAGATATAAACAAGATTTTGAAAAAGAAAAGAATATCAAAAACGGTTTGTATTTTTTTATCTTAACAAATGATTTGGTTGCGTTGCTTCAAGAATTTAGAAAAACAAATGATTATTATGATACGGATTATCAGGTAAAAGCATTGGATTTTTTGATTGATACGTTACCTTGACATTTTGTATTCAAAATTTAGTAGTTAAAATGCTGATAAAGAAGTTTCATGGTAAAGTAATCAAATATTTTAAGCAAAAAAAATCGCCCAAAAATTACTTTCAGACGATTTTGTGTGATTTAAAAATTTATGAGTAACGAAGATTATTATTCGTCCAATAATAAATTTAAATTTACAGTTATATTGTCACGCGTAGCTTTACTAAAAGGACACACTTTATGCGCTTTTTCTACTAAATCTTCTCCCGTTTTCAGATCAACTCCAGGAATATAGCAATCTAACGTTGCTTCCAAAAAGAAACCGTCATCATCTTTGCAAAACCCAATGATAGCAGTAATACTTAGCTCTTCATTATTAATGTCGATACCTTCGTTTTTTGCAACCGATTGAATAGCACCACCAAAACAAGCTGCATATGCTGCACCAAAAAGTTGTTCAGGATTTGCGCCGTCGCCACCATTACCGCCCATTGATTTTGGAACTGATAAATTAAAATCGATTGGACTATTTTCTGAGTGTACTTTTCCTTCTCTACCACCAACTGCTTGCGTAGTTGCTTCGTATAATGTTTTCATTTTTTTTCTTTTTATTGTTATGGAATAAAGATACTATGATCTAGATGCTTTATAAAATGTATAATCCTAAAATTCTCTTAAAACAGTCATGTGATGTAATTTTTTAGATACTTTTTTCACTTTTTGAACACTTTACTACTGAAATACTAAGAGCACAAGCATTGCCAAGAAAGAAATGATACTATGACTTCAATACTCCAATTTTTCTTCTATAATATTGATCAATCACAAAAATAGAAACCAACAATAAAGAAGTCGCTAGGAGTGAACCTTCAAATCCAAAACTGCCACCATTCAGCAAATTATCTTCCATTCGCGATTGTTGAATAACGGAATAAAATTCTTGTCCACTAACTTCAAATCCAAAAATAGGTCCTTGAAAGAAGTTCCAGCTAAAATGTAAAGCAATGGGAAACCATAAGTTTTTTGTGTAGATATATGTAATTCCTAGCAAAATTCCCGCAAGGAATAAATTTAGAATAGGAATTGTTCCCATATTTGGATTAAAGGAATGTAACGCCGTAAAAATGACAGCGGAAATCATCAAAGCAACATATTTGTTCAATTTGGTTAGTAATAATCCTAACACATATCCTCTACATAAAATTTCTTCAATGAGTGAAACCAAGATAAAGAAAATCATACTGTATATAATTCCCTTTGCATGTACGGAGATTGAAACAAGCGCAATTTCATTCAAACTTAGCAATACAAAATAGGCAATTGCCATGACCGCAAAACCCAATCCGATTCCGAAGATGATATCTTTTCCTCTATTTTTAAGCTGAAAACCTATAGAAACTAGCGAAACCTTGTCTATATATTTTGTAAAAAGCCAAGTAGATACGAGTGTTCCTATAAATTGCATAAAGCGTGAAACTGTACGTGGTGCAAGTGATGCAATTCCGCCAACTTCTTTGGAAGCTTGTGAAATCCAAACTTGGGAAATAATTTCAAATACAATAGAAATGGCAAACCATGTCAGTAGAAATAAACATAGTTGTACTCCAATAGGTAAGTTGCTTTTACTCTTCAAAATATGAATTGACTAGTGCTATGTATGCTTTTTTGGCTTCTTCGGGAGAAATGTTTTGTGTTTGTAGTAATGCGTTCATTTTAAAAGCATTAATAATAGGTCTACGACTGCTCGGTTTGTCGTAATTATTCGTTGCTTTTTTATAATACGCATACAATCGCAATAAAAAGTCAGCAGGAAACGCATTAGTACTATTATTAACACGCTCTACGGCTTCAAAGAATTCTATGTCTAACTCTGAGGTACTCATTACTTCATAGCAATTATGTCAACGCCACCTTTTACAACTTGATTTAGTTTTACATTGATATTGGTATCCAACGGAAGAAATAAATCGACACGTGAGCCAAATTTTATAAAACCAGCATCTTCGCCTTGTACAACAGTTGCGTTTTCTTCAGCATAATTTACAATTCTTTTTGCTAAAGCGCCCGCAATTTGTCTATATAAAATGGTTCCATAATTTTTATTTTCAACTACGACTGTTGTGCGTTCGTTTTCTTCAGAAGCTTTTGGATGCCAAGCAACTAAAAATTTCCCAGGATGATATTTGCTAAATTTTACAGTTCCTCCGATAGCATATCGCGTGACATGCACATTGATAGGCGACATAAAAATGGATACTTGCAAGCGCTTGTCTTTAAAGTATTCTTTTTCAAATACTTCTTCAATTACAACCACTTTTCCATCCACTGGTGCAATAACTTGTGCGTCATTTAACAGTGTGCTACGTTTAGGATTTCTAAAAAATTGTAGAATTAAAAGTAAAAATATAAATGCAACTCCTTGCAATAAGTATTTGATCCAAGTGGTGTCAATTTTGTCAGCAGTAATAATAACAGCAGTAACAATAATAAATGTTACAATGATGATTTTGTATCCTTCTTTATGAAACATAATGTAATATCTTTAAAAACAAATAAATAAATGGCGCAGAAAAAATCATGCTATCCAATCGGTCAAAAATACCACCATGACCAGGCAATATGGAACCGCTATCTTTTACATTGGCTTGTCTTTTAAACTTCGATTGAATCAAATCGCCAATAGTTCCTATAGAACTTATAATAATTGCTAAAATAAGCCAGCTACTAAAACTCAAGGTTTCTGTAAATTTAGCTATAAAATAACTAGCAATACAAGAAAAAAGTAAACCTCCTAAAAATCCTTCAACGGTTTTTTTGGGTGAAATACGCTCAAATAGTTTTTGTCGTCCAAAGTTTTTACCTGTCAAATAGGCAAACGAATCATTGACCCAAACTAAGATAAAACTTCCTAAAATTATATAAGGCTCGTAGGTTTCTGTAGCGCACGGAATCAATAGTAAAAACACAAAACTACTGCTGATATAAAATGTAACGAGCAAGTATCTTTTAAATGCAGATTCAGGAATTATTTTTTTGGAGAATAAGTCTCGAATTAAAAATAAAGAGACAAATATGGAAAATACCAACAAGATCATTGTGGCTTCTTGGCTTGGTTTCCAATAGACAAATATGCCAATAAACGCAAGAAATATAAGGTATTGTATGAATCCTTTTAGATTGATTAATTTACTAAATTCAAACATACACAGTAATCCGAATATGATGAAAACTATAATCAATGCTAAATCAGAATATATTACTGAGAAAATTAGCAGTGCAATAAAAATTAATCCAAAAAAAGATCGCGTTAAAAGTTCTTTCATTTTAGAGGTCTTCCAGAAGCAACAAATATAAGTTTTTTGAGCTACTTCCGTAAGATAAAAAGTCCTTTTCTTCTTTTACTTGAAAATGCTTAATTGTAGTAATATTACTTGGAATGTTTGACTTGTATTTGTTCTTAATGCCGCGCAAACCTTCGCCAATAGCGCTAACTAGTTGACTTGTCGTGGCAAGAATGACGAAATTATCTGGCAAATCATTTAATTTTTTTTCTTTAATTTGATTAGAACAAACTAAAATAGAGCCATTATCAGCAATTAAATATTCGCATGACGACAAATAAAAATTAGCGTTCATGTTTATTTTTGTGAAACGAACGCCAAAATTATCAAAACGTTCCTGTAATTTTTCATCAAAACAGAGCGCTTCTTTTCCTTCCCAACCATTTTCAATAAGGATATTTTCTATGCTGTTGTAAACATCTGTAAAAGAATCGCAGTACAAGAATTTACCGCCGTTTTTTCTGAAATTTATTGTAAACCTTTCATCTATAGGAAGTTCTATCTGAGGCATGTATTTTCCCCGCTCGTCTACAGGATGTTCTTCCTGTTGCGGTTTCGATTTGGAACCAAAAATTTTTTTAAAAAGACTCATAGAGTCAAACTGCAGTTTAATGTTAGGACATATTTTCGTAAAGATAGAAAATCTCGACTTATGCGAACGATAAATCGAGATTTTTTAAATATAAATATCTGTTAAAGTGAGTAACTATTCTTCCGAATCGTCACTGCTATCCGATTTTTCAAACGGTCTTTTTCCGAAAATGCCTACCAAGTCATCTTTGAAGATTACTTCTTTTTCTAAAAGTAATTCGGCAAGCGTTGTTAATTTATCTTTGTTTTGCTCTAATAATTGAATGGCTCTTTGGTATTGTTTTTCAATAATATCAGAGATTTCTTTGTCAATTACTTTCGCAGTTTCTTCACTATATGGTTTTGAAAATCCATTATCATTTCCACTTGAATCGTAGTAGGTAATGTTTCCAATTTTGTCGTTCAACCCATAAACAGTTACCATTGCACGCGCTTGCTTGGTTACCTTTTCTAAATCGCTCAATGCACCTGTAGAAATTTTATTAAACATTACTTTCTCGGCAGCACGTCCACCTAAAGTAGCACACATTTCATCCAACATTTGCTCTGTACGAACTAATAAACGTTCTTCTGGTAAATACCAAGCAGCTCCTAATGATTGTCCACGTGGTACAATAGTTACTTTTACTAACGGTGCAGCATGTTCTACCAACCAACTTACCGTAGCGTGACCAGCTTCGTGGAATGCAACTGTTTTCTTTTCGCCTGGCGTAATGATTTTATTTTTCTTTTCTAATCCACCAACAATTCTATCAACAGCGTCTAAGAAATCTTGCTTTTCAACAGCTTTTTTTCCTTTTCTTGCGGCAATTAATGCGGCTTCGTTACATACGTTTGCAATGTCGGCTCCAGAAAATCCTGGCGTTTGTTTTGATAAGAAATCGGTATCTAAATTATCTGCCTTTTTAAGTGGTTTCAAATGTACTTCGAAGATTTCTTTACGTTCGCGAATATCCGGAAGATCTACATAAATCTGTCTGTCAAAACGTCCCGCACGCATTAATGCTTTATCCAAAATATCTGCACGGTTTGTCGCTGCCATTACAATAACATTTGTATTGGTTCCGAAACCGTCCATTTCAGTTAATAACTGATTCAGTGTATTTTCACGTTCGTCATTAGAACCTGTGAAATTATTTTTTCCACGAGCACGACCAATGGCATCAATTTCATCAATAAAGATAATTGCAGGCGATTTTTCTTTGGCTTGTTTAAATAAGTCACGAACTCTGGAAGCTCCAACACCAACAAACATTTCCACAAAGTCTGAACCTGAAAGTGAAAAGAAAGGTACTTTTGCTTCTCCTGCAACTGCTTTTGCTAACAAGGTTTTACCAGTTCCTGGAGGTCCTACTAATAAAGCTCCTTTTGGAATTTTTCCTCCTAGAGAAGTATATTTTTCAGGATTTTTTAAGAAGTCTACAATTTCTTGCACTTCTTCTTTTGCACCTTCCAAACCTGCAACATCTTTAAACGATGTTTTCATGTCTGTTTTTTCGTCAAATAGCTTGGCTTTTGATTTTCCGATATTGAAAATCTGTCCGCCTCCGCCAGCGCCACCGCCGCCAGACATTCTTCGCATGATGAAAATCCAAACGCCAATGATAAGTACAAACGGTAAGATGCTTATCAAAATACTTGTAAAACTGCTGCTTTCTTGATCAGAAGCAATTTCAAAATCAAGGTTGTTTGCTCTTTTTACTTCGTCAAGATAGTCTTCAAAGTTTTCTAAGTTTAAGTACTTAATAGTAAAGTCAGGAGAATCTCCCATGAAAGCTAAGCCTGTTTTTTTCTTTACAAAATCTTTAAAAATTTCTTTATCAGCTGCGCCTTTTTTAAGATAAATTCGAGCGACTTTCGTATTTGTTACAACTTCAATTTTTTCAATATCATTGTACTGAACCAATTCTTTAAACTTCGTAAAAGTTACTTTGTCGTCAGAACCAGAATCATTAGAAAATATTAAAAAAATAAGGAAGAGCCCAATCATTCCATAAATCCAATATGGACTAAACTTGGGTTTTTTATCAATGTTCTTGTTATTGTTTGCCATTAAATGAAAATGTAATTTTTAATAATTAGCTTGAATAGTCGTTACTTTGGCATCTCCCCAAAGTCCTTCTATGTCATAAAATTCGCGGATGTGTTTTTGAAATACATGAACAACTACATTCACATAATCCATTAGTACCCATTCTGCATTGTCGGCACCTTCAATGTGCCATGGTTTGTCTTTCAGTTCTTTACTAACCATTTTTTGAACAGAACCTACAATGGCATTTACTTGTGTATTAGATGTACCATTGCATATGATAAAGTAGTCACAAACTGTATTTTCTATTTCGCGTAAGTCTAAAATAGTAATGTCATTTCCTTTTACTTCTTCTATCCCTTTTACGATGCCCGTGATCAATTGATCCGTGCTCACTTCAGTTTTCGTCATTCAATTATTTATATTTTGTACAAAAGTATTACTTTTAAATGTTTTATGTAAGTCTATTTACATAAAGAATACTTAAAGAATTTTTAAATATACAATGAAAATAATCAAACTTGATGCCATTGATTCCACAAATACCTATTTGCGTCAGTTAACTAGTACCGAATTGTTGGAAGATTTTACCATAGTTACTGCCGCTTTGCAAACTGCTGGCAAAGGACAAATGGGAACACAATGGAGTTCTGCAAAAGGTCAAAACCTTACGTTTAGCGTCTTTAAAAAGATTTCTTGTTTGAATACACATGAAGGTTTTTACATTAGTATGGCAACTTCATTGGCAATTTATAATGCATTATCCTATTTTCAGATTCCTAAATTAGCGATTAAATGGCCAAACGACATTTTGTCAGAGAGTCAGAAGATTTGTGGAATTTTGATTGAAAATGTCATACAAAATAGCAAAATGACAGCAGCAATTATAGGAATTGGTTTAAATGTGAATCAGACAGTATTTCAAAAAGACTTGAATGCATCTTCATTGAAAAAAAATACAGGCATTCATTTCGATTTGGATGAAGTACTGTCTCAACTGATCATTCAATTGAAAAAATATTCAGAATTAATTACTGATAGACAATTTGATACGTTGAAAATACATTATGAATCGTTATTGTTTCGAAAAGATAAACCTTCAACATTTAAAAGGTTAAATGGCGATTTGTTTATGGGATTTATTCAAGGCGTGAGCGAAGATGGAAAATTGAACGTATTGCTTGAAGATGAAGTTGTAGAAGCGTTTGATTTAAAGGAGATTAAGTTGATGTATTGATGTGAATTGAAAGATTGAAAGATTCAAAAGGTCGCTTCGCTTTTTGGTCGCTTCGCTTTTTGGTCGCTTCGCTTTTTGGTCGCTTCGCTTTGGTTAATAATTACTCAAATGTCATTCCTGCGGAGGCAGGAATCCACACTTATATGCGTACGGAATAGCTCGACAACTTATGAAACGTCACTTCGAGTGAATTTGTAAAACAAATTAGTATCGAGAACTGCTTTGAAGTTACTTCGCTATACACAGAATCTTCAATTTCTTATGATGGCGGAAATTCAAAATATATGTAAAACAAAAAAGCTGCACAAAGTTACCTTTATCCAGCTTTCGCAATGTGTATATTATCGTTTACAATTTGCTCATATTTTCAGCTAGCGTATTGATAAATTTCCCAATAGGTCCTTTAATCATCATAGCCATCATAGGATTAAAGTCGCCTTCAAAGGCTAACTGCGCCTCACTTTTTCCAGCTTCTAATTCCTGAATGTTTCCAGTAAGTGTAAACGGAAGTTTGTCTGAAGCGGCACCTAACACAACTTGATTTGGTGGTGTACTTTCTTTTAATTTTAATACGATTTCTGGCATTCCTTTTAAGGCAAAAAGAAATTTTCCTTCTGCCAACACTTCAAATTTACTAATGCTTTCTGGCATTAATTTTTCAAAGTTTTCCACATTGATCAAAAAATCGTAAAGTTCTTGCGGCGATTTTGCCACGGTAACTTTTGGGCTTTCTAAATTCATCTATTATTTTTTTATTTGGGTATTGTAATCAATTTGCGTTCCAATTTGCAGGATCTTTTCGCCAATTTTCTAAAGTTTCCAATTCAGAAGACGTTATGTAGTTGGTATCTAACGCTTGTTCCAATAAGTTTTCGTAGTTACTTAATGTGTTCAATCGTACATTTGATGCTTCAAAGTTTTCTTTGGCAACATCAAAATTATATGAAAAAATAGCCACCATTCCTTTTACATTTACTTCGGCTTTTTTTAGCGCTTTTACAGCATTTAAGCTACTTTTTCCTGTACTGATTAAATCTTCAACAACCACAACATTTTGCCCTTTTTGGATAAAACCTTCAATTTGGTTTTGTCTTCCGTGCTTTTTTGCTTCCGGTCGTACATACACAAATGGAAGTCCTAAGTATTCGGCAACTAATATCCCAATTCCAATAGCACCAGTAGCTACACCAGCAATGACATCGGGTTTTCCATATTCTTTTTCAATATGTTTTGCGAATTGTTCTCTTAGGTAATTTCGTATTGGAGGAAACGATAAAGTAATCCTGTTATCACAATATATCGGAGACTGCCAACCAGAAGCCCACGTGAAAGGTTCTTGTGGTTGTAATTTAATTGCGTTAATTTGCAATAATAATTCGGCAGTTTTTTTAGCTGTATTTTTATCAAAAATCATAATGCAAATGTATAAAGTTTTTATCAATGAAAAGCTCATTATTGTATCTAATGAAGTAAATAAGAATAAAATTTCCGACACCTTTTTGTTGAAAGATGTTGATTTTGAATGGCTTATATCAAAAATAACTTCTGGAAAATTAGATAAAGCGATCCTTTATCACGACAACGGTGATGAGTTATTGCCGCTTTTACACACAAAATTACCGTTAGTGGAAGCTGCTGGCGGATTGGTGCGAAATGCCAAAAATGAAGTTCTTTTTATTTTTAGAAATGGAAAGTGGGATTTACCGAAAGGAAAAACTGAAAAAGGCGAAAATATTAGAGAAACTGCTTTGCGTGAGGTGGAAGAGGAAACTGGCGTAAAAGGTTTGGTAATTACAGATTTTATAATGAATACCTATCATGTATTTAAGAGAAATGGCGAGTATCGTTTAAAATTAACACATTGGTACGAAATGAAAACAGCGTACGATGGCGAGTTGTTCCCAGAATTTGAAGAAGATATTATGGAAGTTGTATGGAAAAATGAAGCCGCAACCAACGCAGCACTTCAAAACTCGTATGAAAATATAAAGTTGTTGTTTTAGTGTAGATTCAATAATCAAAATATTGTCTCATCGAGCGCAGTTGAGATGCAGATGAGAAATATGTTGCAAAAATTTCTCGACTGCGCTCGAAATTGTAAAGGTTAAGTAATTCGTTG
>NZ_LBMG01000055.1 GCF_001005315.1 Kordia jejudonensis | reverse complement strand
AACGAATTACTTAACCTTTACAGAAGTGACGAACAAAATTGATTGAAAGATTGAAGAATTAAAACTGTGTTCATTTCTAACTTCTCATTTCTAACTACTAACTTCTCAATACTCAATACTCAATACTAATATCTCAATACTTTTTTAAACCGTATCAACATCAATAATGACACGAACACTTCGGTAATGTGAAATGGAGAGAAAACTCGTTTGTATTCGCGAAATAACATCTTTGGTTTTTGCTAGTGATTGCTGTTTTGGAATTTTTAACAGAATATGTTTCAGGTATAAATTTCGAATGCGTGCCACAGGCGGAAATTCTGGACCAAGTACGTTGTCACCAAAACTGTTTCGAAGCGATTTTGCAAACCAAGCCGCACTTTCATTGACACGATTGTATTCTTTGTGTTTGAGTGTAATTTTGATCAATCTGTAGAATGGTGGATAGTGAAATTGTCGCCTGTCATTGATTTGATCCGTAAACATTCCTTCGTAGTTTCCTACCGAAACCTGTTGCAATATTTGATGATATGGATTGTAGGTTTGCACAATAACTTTTCCACGTTTTTTGGTTCTTCCGGCGCGACCGGCAACTTGCTGAATGAGTTGAAAACTACGTTCATGCGCTCTGAAATCGGGAAAGTTGAGCATACTGTCCGCATTCATGATTCCGACTAAGTTTACATTTCTGAAATCGAGTCCTTTGGTTAACATTTGCGTACCAACCAAAATTTGAATTTCTTGTTGCTCAAACGCTGAAATGATTTTTTGATAGCCGTATTTTCCGCGTGTAGTGTCTAAATCCATTCGCCCAACTTTTATGTTTGGCAATAATTCTTTTAACTCCTCCTCTATTTGTTGCGTTCCAAACCCTTTGGAATCTAACTCGTGACTTCCGCACGCCAAACATTGTTGTTGCATGGCAATGTGATGACTGCAATAGTGGCAACGCAATTGATTTTTGTATTGATGAAACGTCAAGCTTACATCACAGTTTGGACATTGTGGCGAATGTCCGCAAGTATTGCATTCAATTATTGGCGCGTACCCACGTCTGTTTTGAAATAAAATGATTTGTTCTCCATTTTCTAATGTTTCTTCAATTTCTTCTAACAAACGATCTGAAAAATGCCCTTTCATACGCTTTTTACGATGCTTTTCTTTGATATCGACTAATTCCATATCTGGCAATAAAACATCGCCATAACGTCTTGTTATTGTGGCTAACGCGTATTTGTTTGTTTTTGTATTGTGGTAACTTTCTACACTTGGTGTTGCCGAACCGAGAATGATTTTCCCTTGATGCAATTTTGCCAATACAATTGCCGCATCACGCGCATGATAACGTGGCGCAGGATCAAATTGCTTGAACGAAGTTTCGTGTTCTTCATCAGCAATGATTACACCTAAGTTTGAGAATGGTAAGAGTAATGACGAACGCGCGCCCAAAACTATTTGTGCCTTTGGTTTCTTTTGCAAAACATTGTTCCAAACCTCAACACGTTCATGTACTGAGTATTTTGAATGATAAATGGCTACTTTTTCACCAAAGTATTGTTGCAATCGCAAAATGAGTTGCGTTGTCAATGCAATTTCTGGCAACAGATACAAGACTTGTTTTCCTGTTGCGATGATTTCTTCAATAAGCTTTACATATACTTCGGTTTTCCCTGAAGATGTGATACCATAGAGCAAGCAAACATCTTGTGTGGTAAAAGCTTTTTTTATCGTTTCGTAAGCTTCCGCTTGATATGGATTAAGTTGTTTTGAAGCTTCTGTGTCTTCTCCGTTATACTCAATTCTATCTTTTTGGATGTAATATTCCTCTAGTATTTTTTTGTCAATTAACGTTTTGATAATCGCTGAACTCGTATTGCTTTCCTTTGTAAGTTCTTTGACAGAAATTGGTTTTTTTGTTGTTGCCGCAAGCGAGAAAAGTGTCAGGATAACTTCACGCTGTTTTTTTGCTCTGCTGAGCGAATCTAGTAGTGCTTGTAAATTTTCTTCGCTTGTGTAGTGTGAATGAAGCTTTACATAACGTACAAATTTTGGTTTGTATTGCTCGTAAATTTCTTCGTATACTTGAATAATGCCTTTATCGATCAAACGTTTTAAAACGGGCAATACATTTTTCTTTTCTAGAATACTGCTGATTTCCTGAATTTTCAGTAATGACTGATGCTGCAGAGCTTCAAAGATTAAAAATTCGTCATCTTTTAATTCACTTTCATCAACTTCATTAGTTTCATTTTTGGAAATAATGGTTTCACTTTCCAAGAGAAAAGCGCTTGGCACTGCCGAACGAAATACTTCCCCTAAGCTTGCCATATAATAGCTTGAAATCCATTCCCAATGTTGCAATTGTTGCTGTGTAATTATCGGTTCTTCATCAAGTATTTGCTGAATTTCTTTGGCTTCATATACTTCTGGAGCCGTTTGATGAATTTTATAAACCAACGCCGTATATACCTTACTTTTTCCAAACGGAACAGCCACACGCATTCCTTGTTGTAGAAATTGCGATTCAGCTTCTGTAATACTATAGGTAAATAGTCGCTGCAGCGGAATTGGTAATATGACATCAATGAAATAAGACATTGTTCAAAGGTAAATACTTTATACAAAAAAACCACTCTTTTTTAGAGTGGCTTTTATGTGTTTTACATTGATGGTTATTCTACGCGATACCAGTTTTGAGTTCGATATAGAAACGCTATATAACCTCTAACGTATAGTTTGTTTTTGTCATCTTTATCAAGCCAAAGTTTACATTTGTATTCTTTTCCTTTTTCAGGATCAAGAATTTTTCCGCCTTTATATTCGTCATCATCTTTGGAAAGTCCATCAATGATAACCATTCCTAAAACGGGCTTGTTTTTTCGATCTCCTTTGCATTCTTCACATACACCATCGCGCTTTTCAGGATTTAGAATTTGAACTACTTTCCCGTAGATTTTTCCATCTTTTTGATAGATTTCTACAATAGATTTTGCTTCTCCTGTTTCGTCATCAATGGTTTTCCATTTTCCTTCTATACTTTGCGCTACGATTGTTTGAACACTTAGCAAAAGCAATGTTGTAAATATGTAAAGTGATTTTCTCATGAATATGAATGTATCCTAGTTAGCTTCCTAACATTCCACTTTTTAGTTTTTTATCAGCAGGCTTGTCTGACAACCAAATTCCAAAAAGTGCTTTTTTGAATTCCAATCCAGAAATACTTCCTTTTTTTGTTCCGTTTTTGTACACCATTACGCCAGTTCCTTTGATGTATACAATGTCAAAGATATCTCCGTCATTGATTTCATCACTAAAAAATCCTTTAAATTTTTCTATTTCTGTAGCAATTGACGCTGTATTTCCATTTGTAGAATTGTCAAAACCTTCATCTACAGCATTGATCATTTTTTTACTAGAAATTAAACGCGAAGTAATGTGTAATTTGATAGCCATTGACGCATCAGCTTCCATGATATCTTTTGCATCACTTGATTTTTTTGTTAGATATAATCCGCCTGAATATAGCTTAAACCAAGCTTTTTTTCTAACGCCTGCTCCATTGTACACAAGTTCCTGACCTTCAAAATTTACTGTTTCAGGAAGTGTCGCTGAACCTACTTCTATTTGTGCTTGTGAAACACTCATTCCTACGATTAGAAAAGCGAATAACGCATAAATTGTCTTTTTCATTTTATATTGGGTTTATTTATAATTCGTGTTGTAATATACTATTTTTTATTATGCAAACATAATAAATTACGTTGCCTGCTTATTCTTTTTTAACATATCTAATGAAGCATTTAATTCGAATCCTAAGAGTAATATATTAGCATTCAACCATATATACATCATTAAAATTAATAACGCTCCAATAGAACCATATAATTCGTTGTATTGAGAAAAGTTTGAAATGTAAATTCCGAACAAATATGATGTCAATACAATGAGTACTGTGGTTAGTAACACACCTGGCGAGAAAAATTTTGCGCGTCTTCCTTGGTGCGTTCCAAAGTAGTATAAAATTGCTGTTCCAATATATACCATAAGAATAATAAAGAGGAATTTTGCAATGTATACCGCAATTTCATTACCACTTGCAACTTGTATGCCCGTAGTTTTTCCTGCAAAATCACTTATGTATGGAATCACATATAGTTCTACATATCCTAATACTACAATAGTAAAAATCAATAACAGTGCCAAGATGAGTCCAACACTTAATGCATACAAATATTGTTGAAAAAATCTTCGCCGTTTTTGAATGTAATAGGAGCTTTCAAAGCCTGCAAATATTGCGTTTACACCATTTGCCATTAAAAATATAGAGAGAAAAAATGTTGTAGAAAGTAATCCTACACGCTTGTTTTTTACAATATCTACAATGATTTCATTTAAAAATGCTGCCGTTTCATTAGGCAATAGTGATGTGATTGTCCTTATAAAGTCTGCCTGAAAGTTTTCAATTGGTATATATGGTAATAAATTGAGCAAGAATAGTAAAGACGGAAATATAGCCATGAAAAAACTAAATGCGACTGCACCAGCGCGAGACGTCAACGCTCCATTGATGATTCCTAGAATATACATTTCTATTAAATCATACAACGATAAACCTTCAAGTCCTGGAAGTTTTATTCTCTTGAGTACGTCTACTATGACATTTAGTAGTGGAATTTTGGCTAATTTGTCTTCGATGTCTTTAGACATTATTCTGCAGCTTTTAGGCTTAAATCTAAGTTGTATACAGAATGTGTTAAAGCACCTGATGAGATATAATCGACACCACAAAGGGCATAATCACGAATGGTTTTTTCATTGATGCCACCTGAAGATTCTGTCAAACAAGTATCGCCAATCATTTTGACAGCTTTTCGCGTATCTTCATAATTGAAATTGTCAATTAGGATTCTGTAAACACCATCTGTTTGTAATATTTCTTCTATTTCTTGCAAATTACGTGCTTCAACAATAATTTTTAAATCGAGATTGTTTTCGTGAAGATAATTTTTTGTTTGCGTGATCGCTTGCGTGATGCCGCCACAGAAATCAATATGATTGTCTTTTAGCATAATCATATCATACAATGCAAACCGATGATTGACGCCGCCGCCAATTTTTACAGCCCATTTTTCCAATGCTCTAATTCCTGGAGTTGTTTTACGCGTATCAAGAATTTTTGTACCTGTGCCTTCAAGTAGCTTTACAAACATATTTGTTTTGGTTGCAATGGCACTCATACGTTGCATGGCATTTAGCACCAAACGTTCCGCTTTTAAGATCGATTGTGATTTTCCCGTAACATAAAAAGCGATGTCACCATATTTCACGCTGCTTCCATCTTCAATGAGCGTTTCTACTTTCATAGCTGGATCGACATAATCAAAAACCATTTTTGCAAATTCGATGCCAGCAATTATCCCTTCATCTTTGACTAATAATTTTGCTTTTCCTTCTGCTGTAGCTGGAATACAAGCCAATGAACTGTGATCGCCATCTCCAACATCTTCACGGATAGCATTTGAAATAATTAGCTCTAATTCTTTTTGAAATTGCGTTTCTGAGATCATATTTTCTAGTAAAATAGTATTTATACCAAAATTGCGAAGTTTAAATTGTATATCAAAATGGAAACGTATAATTATTAGAAAATAAAAAAGCATCACTCGTAAGAATGATGCTTCATTTGTTGCTTTTGTGTGTCAATTAATTACAAATACATGATAATTGATAAGACAAACAACAGTTTGTACGTACGATGGAAGGTTCTGGACAACCAACAGTTATTCCAACACAATTACAAGAAACATCACATGTGCCGCCACTTACTCCACCTTTTACGGTCATGCTTTTAAAATTTGATACTGTGTTTCGCTTTAAAGAAAGCGCTTTTACTTTTTGCTTTTTCATCATATTAATTTTTATGTTATAGTAACATGGGTTGGAAATAAAATTTCATTACCCAAAAAATTACATCCTTGATGAAATAAAAAAAGCATCACCTAAAAAAGATGATGCTTTTGTATATTTTACTTGGAAATTTTACCAATCGTAACAAGAACCACAAGTTCTGTCAAAATAGGTTCTATCGCCTGTACAAATACAATTTGTGTGTGGAATAGAATGTGGTGGACAACCAATAGTTTCAGGCGCTGGTCCTACTGGCTGACATGCGCCTCCACTGATTCCTCCAATTAAACTTGTACTTCCAACTCCAGAAATTGTGTTTTTACTAATACGTAACTTTTTTAAATTCTTTTTTTTCATGATTTAAGTTTTTGTGGTTTATAATTGTAATTTAAAAATACGGTATTTACAACATGAGAAAAAACGTAGGTTATGACGTTTTACAAAATGTCACTTCTAATTTCATATTAAGAATCAGGACTTTACAAAGAGTGTGACTTCTTAAACAAAAGAAACATCATTTGTTGGAATGATGTTTCTTTGAATTAGGAGTTATAGCAGTTCCTAATTTTTTTCTTTTTCATGGCGTAAGCCTTAACAATTTGATATAAAATTAAGCATTCTAACATTATAATGACGCATGAAAAATATTAGTAATTGTTATCAAATACATTAACAACATTAATGCATTCGGAAAATTACATTACATACTACTTATTAACCTGACTTCGATATTACTTTTCATCGAATACATAATTTTAAATCTTTTTATTTCACAATTTGGTAAAAAGACTTCGTAAAAAAAGCACCTATTCAAATGAAATAGATGCTTTTATATGATAATTTAACCACAAGCATCTACATTGTACCACAACGTAATGATAAGTAGCACGTGTAAGTTAATGGTGGACAATTAATAATTGTACGTTCACACAAATTTGTAGGCAAAGTGTCAACACAATTATAGGTTACATTATTACATCCCATGCCTGTGAGTACACCTCCATTTATTTTTTCAATATTAAAATTTGAAATAGTGTTTTTCTTTAATGCTAATGAGCTTACTTGTTGTTTTTTCATTCTAATAAAATTTTGAGTTTATATTAATGTAAGTATTCGCAAAACAGGATTCTTTTATACAATTTCATATGTATTTTTATGTTTTACGCTGTAACTAAAGTATTGCAAAAGCATTATGAATACGGTAGTTTTTTAAGACAAAGGGATCAATGCAACTAAAAAAGTTATGAATGGAAATTGGTTAGATTGTCCTATGTGAAGTCCGCAACTAAAAACGTGATGAGTTTAGCCTAATATATTCCGATAAATCCTTCCTAATTATTTTAAAAGAAAAGAATTGTAGCATTAATTGAAGTTAAGTTGGCTACTTTGTACTTGTGAATGTAGAAAAATTGTAGAAATTAGTAACAAAAGGTTGTCCAAAACACTTTAGACAACCTTTTGTATTGTAAACATTGCTTATTTATGATCTTCACATTCGTGGCCTAAACAATGGGAAATACAGTCAGAACCTACAGTTGGCCCACCACCTTTAGCGGTAATAATTTGAGCTCTAGAAATTACTTTCTTGTTTAGCGTAAGCGATTTTAATTGAATTTTTTTCATGATTACATTTTTTTAGGTTATCACGATAAGGTAAGAAGAACTAATTGTTTTCGATTACAGAGAAACCATCATAAAAGTAGCTTTAAAAAATACTTTTGGAAGATATCGCAATGCCTTTTGAAATTTCTAGACACGTTTATTTCATAAAAAATCTACTATTTTTGCCAAATGAATATTAAAGCGCTTGCTATAGGACGAACAGATAACAAACAATTACAACTGTTAATTGATCAGTATGTAAAACGTTTGTCACACTACGTAAAATTTGACTTGGAGATTATTCCCGATCTGAAAAACACTAAAAATTTAAGTGAAGCACAGCAAAAAGAAAAAGAAGGCGAATTGATTCTTAAAAAATTGTCTCCAACTGATATGTTGGTTTTGTTAGATGAAAACGGCAAGCAGTTCACTTCCGTAGAATTTTCAAGCTATTTACAAAAACGCATGAATTCGGGTATTAAAACGTTGGTGTTCGTCATTGGCGGACCGTATGGTTTTTCTGAGACTGTTTACGCGAAAGCGCAAGGGAAAATTTCCTTATCAAAAATGACCTTTTCACATCAAATGGTGCGTTTATTTGTCGTAGAACAAATCTACAGAGCCTTTACTATTTTACGAAACGAACCGTATCATCATCGATAAAACTATACTTTATGAAACTCGTATTTGCCACAAACAATCAAAACAAAGTCAACGAAGTACAATCTTTAGTACCCAATCATATTACTATTTTAAGTTTGGCAGCGATCGGTTGTGAAGAAGATATTCCTGAAACGCAACCAACTATCGAAGGAAATGCCATTCAAAAAGCACAGTATGTAAAAGAAAAGTATGGCTACGATTGTTTTGCCGACGATACAGGTTTGGAAGTACATGCGTTGAATAATGAACCTGGCGTTTTTTCGGCGCGCTATGCAGGTCCGCAACGAAATGCAGAGGATAATATGAACAAATTATTAGATAATTTAAAAGACAAAGAAGATCGTTCTGCACACTTTAAAACGGTTGTTGCGTTAATTCTGAAAGGTGAACAACATACCTTTACAGGAATTTGCAACGGAACTATCATCAAAGAAAAAAAAGGCAAAAAAGGGTTTGGCTACGATCCTATATTTATGGCAGACGGATTTACAGAAACATTTGCAGAAATTTCACTTGAAGATAAGAATCGTGTAGGACATCGTGGAAAAGCGGTAACGCAACTTATCGAGTTTTTAAACAAAAACCGCTAAAAATCAAATAGTTATATCACATATTGTTATTTAAAAATAAAACACTACCTTTGCCGCTTGAAATCCCAGAGCGGGATGAAGTTATGTAGCGGTTAGGTATATTTTATTAGGTCGTACGCTTCATGTAACTTCTCAATACAGCATGAATAAAAAAGCTGTACGAACCTTTTTAAAATTACAATATGACAAAATTTGAAGAATTAGGTCTTCAAGACTCGCTTTTGCGTGCAATTCAGGATATGGGCTTTGAAACGCCTAGTGAAGTTCAAGAAAAAGCAATTCCAATTTTACTTAATGAAGAAACTGATATTGTGGCACTTGCCCAAACAGGAACTGGTAAAACAGCAGCTTTTGGTTTCCCGTTAATTCAAAAAATAAACGCAGACAGTCGCACAACACAAGGATTAATTTTATCGCCTACGCGAGAATTGTGCCTGCAAATTACCAACGAACTTAAAAACTATTCTAAATACGAAAACATCAATGTAGTCGCTATTTATGGTGGTGCAAGTATTACCGATCAAGCTAAACAAGTAAAGAAAGGTGCACAAATTGTGGTGGCAACACCAGGACGTATGCAAGATATGATCAACCGTCGTATGGTTGATATTAGCAAAATAGAATACTGTATTTTAGATGAAGCAGATGAAATGTTAAACATGGGATTCTATGAAGACATTACCGCTATTTTATCACACACACCAGATGAAAAAAATACTTGGTTATTCTCGGCAACAATGCCAAAAGAAGTATCTATCATTGCTAAGAAGTTTATGTACAATCCACAAGAAATTACTGTTGGATCGCGTAACTCTGGTTCAGATACTGTACGTCACGAATTCTACACAGTAAGTGGTAGAGATCGTTATTTAGGTTTAAAACGTTTGGCAGATGCCAATCCAGATATATTCTCAGTCGTTTTCTGTAGAACAAAACGTGATACACAAAGCGTTGCTGAAAAATTAATTGAAGATGGATACAGCGCTGCAGCAATTCACGGAGATTTAAGTCAAAATCAACGTGATTTAGTGATGAAATCATTCCGTACACGTCAAATACAAATGTTAGTAGCTACAGATGTTGCTGCTCGTGGAATTGACGTTGACGATATTACACACGTAATCAATTACCAACTTCCTGATGAAATAGAAACCTATACACACCGAAGTGGTCGTACAGGTAGAGCTGGAAAAACAGGAGTTTCTATGGTTATTGTTACCAAAAGTGAAATGCGTAAAATAAAATCGATTGAACGTAAAATTCAAAAGAAATTTGAGCAAAAAACCATTCCAACAGGCATGGAAATCTGCCAAGTTCAGTTGTTTCACTTAGCCAACAAAATTCACAATACAGAATCTAACGAGCAAGTAGAAGAATACCTGCCAAAAATCATGGAAATCTTTGAAGATACTTCCAAAGAAGAATTGATCAAACGTATGGTTTCTGTAGAATTTAACAGATTTTACAACTATTACAAAAACAAGCGCGATCTCAATCAGCCAAAAGGAAACAGCGAAGATAGTTCTTCTCGCGGATCAAGTAACGAACACAGTACACGTTACTTTATCAATGTAGGTTCAAAAGATGGATACGATTGGATGCGTTTAAAAGATTTCTTAAAAGAAACCTTAGATTTAGGACGTGATGATGTATACAAAGTTGATGTAAAAGAGAGTTTTTCTTTCTTTAACACAGATAATGACAAAAAAGAACGTGTATTAGAACATTTCACGGACTTTAAAGTTGATGGACGTTTTGTAAATGTTGAAGAATCGACCAACACTGGCGGTGGCGGTGGCGGAAGACGCCGAAGAGATGGCGGCGGCGGAAGACGTCGAAGAGAAGGTGGCGGAAGCGACGGCGGCGATCGTAGAAGAAGCCGAAGAACTGAAAACTCATCTTCTGAAGGCGGAAGACGTCGAAGAAGCGATCGAAGCAGCGGTGGCGGATTCAAAGGAAGATCTAGAAGAAAATAACAACATTATTGTTAATATTAAGTAAAAAGTGTGCTTCGGCGCACTTTTTTTAGTTTTGTTTAGTATTTTTATGCTAAATTTAGTCAAACAGACTATTTTCAAAAATTGCATACATGAAAAAAGTAGTTACTTTTATAATCCTATTTATTGCTATTGCCTCTACTACTGCACAAACAGTAAAAAAGGAAACCAAATTGTATGCAAAAGTTGTCAATGATGAAGACGACAAAGCAATGCCCAATGTACATGTTGTGAACTTAACAACTATCAAAGGAGTTGTTACCAATGAAAAAGGAGAATTTGAATTGACTGCAAAAGCAGATGATATGTTATTCTTTTCGTTTCTTGGTTTTAAATCAATAAAAGTTCGCGTCACGAATGACATGTTGAAATACAAAGGTTCTTCTACAATTCGATTGACAGAACTTGCGTATGCTTTAGAAAAAGTAGTCATTGCGCCATATCAACTTACAGGATATTTAGATATTGATGCTAAAAACGTGCCTATTCGTCCAAATTATCGTTATCGTATTGCTGGACTTTCCTCAGGTTATGAAGCTGGAGAAAAAGCTCCTGGTGCTATTTCAACGGTTTTAGGCGCTATTTTTAATCCAGGTGATTTTCTGCAAAATTTATTTGGTAAGAAACCTGCACAAATGCGTAAACTTCGTCAAATGAAAGAAGATGACGAAATTAGAAACTTGCTCGCTTCAAAGTTTGACCGTCAAATGTTGCGAGAGTTATTGCAAGTAGAACGTGTTGATATTGATGAAATTCTTTCCTTGTGTAATTATTCAAAAACATTCATAACGACTGCAAACGACCTGCAAATTTTGGATGCAATCAACGATTGTTACGAAGAATACAAAGTCTTAAGCAGAGAGAAAAAGAAGTAATCTAGTCCTTTCAGTTACTCCATTCAATTTACGTTGTTATCATTAAAACTTCAATGATATACTATTTTATTTTACATGTATAATTTGATAGAACACTATGCTATCACGCTTCACATTTAATTTAGATACTTATGCTTATGCATTTTTGGTTTGCACACTTTATTCGTTAGCTCTCCATAAATAACCCATTCTACATGAATGCCTTTACGTGTTTGAATAGCTGTATAAATAGTTGCTATAAGTTCTGTTAGATTCAGAATTAACAGAATAGAAATGTATATGATATAATTGGGTGTAACGACTACATTTGTGTAGATAATTGAAACAGTCCACCAAAATCCAAAGCTATTGACAAAGAATAAACTTAGCTGTGATAATAATGCCTGTGTACAATGCCAGCGCACAAAGTATGAAGATGATTTTCGATTGGCAAAGTAATAAATAACTGTCGCAATAAGTGCTGCAATTGGTAGTGGAAGTCCAACTACAATGACAACCAAAGAAACTAAATAACTATTAGAAGCAGCTTCGGTTTCGTGCTCTTGTGGCGCATAATCAAATTCTCTTGTGCGTATCATAATCCTTTTGTTATATTCCAAATCCAATTGATAATAATAAGTACTATCAATGGTATTGCGTACATTTTTTTTTGTAAATACGTTTCTATTTTTCTGTAGAAACTAAATAAAGAACTTCGTTTTGTTATCACATCTATAAGAATCCAAAATGGTGCAATTACTAATATCATTCCAACAAAAAAACCCAATGGATTTATAGTTATTGCTGTAAAAAAATTGCCTTGGATTAGTGAAATAACCGAACGTGTAGTTCCACATGAAGGACAAGGTATACTTGTAATATTTTTTATGAAACAAGCACCAACGGATGTAGTGTCTGTTGAAGCAGTCGCAATATTAAAAAATATCCAAATATACCCTGTTATACAAGCTATACATAAAAGTACATATAGCCGATTCCTATTGAGTGTTCTTAGTTTAGAAATTGTCTAATTTTTTGCATATTCTTTTCTCTTGTAGCTCCTTGAATCATGAACCAATCAATAATTGCCCAAATACCAAATCCTCCACAAGTTAAAAGTTTACCTACTCCAAGTCCAGTATCTCCAATCATAAATCGGTCAATACCTAAACTACCTGCTAAGATAGATACGATAAGTGTTGTAGTTGGATCTTTAAACTGAATAGTTGATAACATTGCCCATTTAGAATCATCCATTGCGATTAACTTTTCTCTAATTGCATTGATTTGGTGACCTTCAAAGAATTTGCTGTTCGTCATAATGAACATGTCGACTTTTTGTGCTTCCATTGTTAGTTTTTTTATTATTATTTTGTCCTACTCGTATGGCTTTTTGGCTTCGCCCCGTTTTTTTTCAATGGAGTCAAGTCTCCATTTGCTATTACTATATGAATCTTGTTTGGGAACTATGAAGAGTTGTATATTTTCATACTTTTATATACATAAAAAACAAGTGATGTCATTTACATATAAAGGAGTAACTTAAATTATACAATACTAATCGTATCAAATCTATAATAAACTTCTCCAACATCAAAATTCTGAGTACGATTTTTAACAGTTTCACGAAATTAAATACCATAAAATCATTCGGTAAATACATGTAAAATTCTAGTGATAGAATGTAAAAACAATCACAATTATGATTTTGAAACAAACTTTTTATTAAAAAAATTATGAACTCAATCGATGTAGTTCCTATTTTTTATCAGATTCGCAATTTCACGGTATGAAAATTACATTTGAACACTTATATTGCAGTAATTCTTTAATTTAATTTACACCAAAATATGAAGTATTTATCTCTCGTATGTATCGTATCGTTATTTGTTTTTGGATGCAAATCGAATACATCTGAAGCCGAAACAGCTGCCGTAAAAGAACAACCTTTCGTTTGGGAAGCTGCGAATGTATATTTTATGTTAACAGATCGATTCAACAACGGAAATACGGCAAATGATGTTGTACTTGATAGAACTAACGAACCTGCAAAATTACGTGGATTTATGGGTGGCGATATGGCAGGAATTACACAAAAAATAAAAGAAGGATATTTTGATAAATTAGGTGTAAATGCAATTTGGTTTTCTCCAGTTTTAGAACAAATTCATGATAGCACCGACGAAGGAACAGGAAATACGTATGCGTTTCATGGATATTGGACAAAAGATTGGACAAATTTTGATCCAAATTTTGGTACCGCAGCAGATTTTAAAGAATTAATGGACACGGCACACGAACACGGTATTCGAATTTTAATGGATGTCGTTATGAATCATACAGGTCCAGTAACCGAAAAAGATCCAGTTTGGGACAACAATTGGGTACGTACGGAACCTGGTTGTAGTTATCAAAACTACGATACCGCTGTAAGTTGTACATTGGTTAAAAATCTTCCAGATGTATTGACAAACCGTGAAGAAGCTTCTGAATTACCATCTCCGTTGGTGGCAAAGTGGAAAGCGGAAGGTCGTTACGAACAAGAAATAAAAGAATTAGATGAATTTTTCCAACGTACAGGATTGGTTCGAAGTCCTAAAAATTATATCATTAAATGGTTAACAGATTATGTGCGTGAATATGGCGTAGATGGCTACAGAGTTGATACTGTAAAACATGTAGAAGAAGGCGCTTGGGACGCACTCAACAAAGAAGCTAAAGTTGCTTTTGCAGCTTGGAAAAAAGCAAATCCAGAAGCTGTGTTAGATACGAATGACTTTTTTATGTTGGGCGAATTGTACGGATATGGAATTTCACAGAAGCGTTTGTATGATTTTGGCGATAAAAAAGTAGATTACTATGCAAATGGTTTTGATAATTTGATCAATTTCCAGTTTAAAAGTGATGCAAAGAAAGATTATGAAGATATATTTTTCAAGTATGATTCTATTCTTCAAAATGATTTAAAAGGGAAAAGTATTATGAACTACATCAGTTCACATGATGACGGAGAACCTTTCGATCAAGATCGTACAAAAACATATGAATCTGCCACAAAATTATTATTAACTCCTGGAATTTCGCAAATTTATTACGGCGATGAAACACAACGTTCGTTACGAATTGAAGGCACTAATGGCGATGCAACTTTACGTTCGTTTATGAACTGGTCAGCTATCAATGATCCTGAAACGAAAGCTTTGTTAACACATTGGCAAAAACTGGGTACATTCCGAAAAGCACATCCTGCAGTTGGTGCTGGAACTCATAAAATGATCTCAAAAAATCCATATGTGTTTGCTAGAAATTACGATGATGACGCGGTTGTTGTTGGATTAGATTTGGCAAAAGGAAGCAAAGAAATTCCCGTTTCAAACCAATTTGCTGACGGAACAACTATAACGGATCATTATTCAGGAAAAACAGCGAAAGTTGAAAATGGTAAAGTTATTATTGACTCTGAATTTTCAATTGTATTGTTGCAGGAATAGGTTTGTGAGTTTGTGAGTTTGTGAAAGTTAATTTTTTAAATTTCAAGCACCAAATCTCAATACTAACATCTCACTACTCAATACTAACATCTAAATACTAGCAACTATAAACGAAACTATGGTTTTGAAAACAGCGCTACTCTATTTCCTTCCGTATCAATAAAAATCGCCATATAACCCGTTTCAGGAGAAATTTGAGTTTTTCCCTGTACTACAGTTCCACCTGCTTTGGGAATGAGTTCAAGCTCATTGGCAACATCATCTGAAGCAAAATATACAAGTGCGCCATTGGTTTTACTTGGAACATACGATTCTTGCATAATGAGCGCACCTGGACAGTTTCCTGGCGCTGCATTCGGAGGAAACCAACCGTATAACAAACCTCCAAAATCTTGTATTTTTAGAGCGACATTAAAAACTGTTTCGTAAAACTTTTGAGCGCGATCCATGTCCGTAACAGGAATTTCAAACCAAGCAACCATAATCGTATCTTTTTTATTTAAATGAATAGGTATTAGCCATTTAAAGATAGTTTTTATTTTTGATTTTTCGCTTAGAAGCATAATTTCTAGCAAATTCTTAATTTTTTAGTACATTTAAATCTCAAAACAATCAAAAGATGACATACGACGCAGATTCCATTGATGACTACATTGCGCAACTTCCTGAAGAGCGTACAGAAGTAATGCGAAAACTGAGAACTATTCTTCAAGAAAATTTACCAGAAGGATTTTCAGAAGCAATCAATTACAAAATGCCTTCGTTTGTAGTTTCGCATGATACATATCCTGACGGTTATCATTGCGACCCAAAGTTGCCTTTACCATTTATTAGCTATGCTTCTCAAAAGAATTTTATAGCGTTGTATCATATGGGAATTTACGCCAATACTAAACTCATGAATTGGTTTATTGCCGAATATCCAAAACATTGCAAACGCAAGTTAGACATGGGAAAAAGCTGTATCCGATTTAAAAAAATGGACGATATTCCGTATGATTTAATTGCTGAATTGGCAACAAAAATGTCTCCTCAAGACTGGATTGATTTGTATGAAGCAAATGTGAAGAAGAAGTAACCAACTTTTACAAATAAAGATTTTTCTTTCAAAAAGTGCAATTAATCCGATCTTTATTGACACACATCTAATTGTAAAATTGAAACAATCAGACATGCAATTGTTGCGATTATTTTTAGTTGTTTTGATCAATCAACCATATTAATCATGACTTATTTAAGTAAAAAAGATCGTTTCATTACGTTGAGCATTATTATCGCAACTGTAGTTACTTCATTAGTGGCTGTATTTTTCATAATTGAAGCACTAATTACGTCCTAATTAGAAGTGTGTAAAGTTATTAATTAAGATTACAAATCATTTGTTATCAATAATGTAACTCATGATAACGTTTTAAAATATCATCGATACTTTTGATGGTTTTTTTACACCAATCAAATCGTTTTTCTAAATTCTCTTCTTCCGTAAATTGCCACTTAATTTCTGAATTTCGCAACAAATTTGTCACATGTTGAATGGTAATTGCCGCCGAAACAGAAATATTCAAACTTTCTGTAAATCCGACCATTGGAATTTTCAAAAATTCATCTGCTTGCGCTAATACTTCCTCACTTAAACCTTCTGTTTCTTTGCCAAAAAAGAATGCGGCTTTCTGAGTAATATCAAAATCCTGTATGTATTGAGAATCTTCATGTGGAGTTGTCGCAATGATCCGATATCCTTGACTTTTTAAGGTATCAATACATTGTTGCGTTTCATTATACCGATGAATATCAACCCACTTTTGTGCGCCCATGGCAATTTCTCTGTCCATTTTTTTACCCAATCGTGCTTCTACAACATGTATATCTTGCAAACCAAAAACATCACAACTGCGCATTACCGCACTGGTATTGTGCAATTGATACACATCTTCTACGGCAACTGTAAAATGACGTGTACGTTGTGCCAATACTTTTGTAAACAAACCTCTTCTGCGCTCGGTAAGATATCCTTCCAGATGCTCCAACAAATCTTTATCAATCATATTGCAAAACTATCATAAAAAGATATTCGAGCAAAATAGTATAAAACATTTGAGAAATCTGAGTAAAATCACTACTTTAACCTTTAAAAAATTGTTACCAAATGAAACACATTGCATTATTGTTTCTCATACTTTGCATGTCAACTTCATTTTCACAAAATTCGCATGAACCGAGCTCAAATTTTGCTGTAAATGATACCATTAATGACTCAAAAGTAATTGCATTTGCCGATCTTCTACAAACATCTCTGTATGAACTTGACACTACATTTTTTATGGAGAATTTTGATGGAGATGCTTTTGCAAATAAAGTTATTCTAAACGATGAAGAATCACTTAAAAAAGAAGAAGTTCAAGTTTTTAATGAAGCTTTCAAAGTGGGTTTTCTAGGGAAGTTTGATATTTTCCCTTTAAATATTGTCAAAAGTATAAAAAATGACGCTTCGTATGATGTTGTCAATTATTATTACGATGAACTCCAACGTAAGTATCATTTGTTATTCAGAGCCTATTCTGATGAAGATGGATTAAATTATCACGATTATCAGTTAAATTATACCAATGAAGTATTCAAAATTGAAGATATTTATATTTATACCACAGGAGAATATTTAAGCGATACGGTAAAGCAATTGTATATGATTAATTTGCCAAGGACGTATGTTGATGACATCAATCTGGAAGAAAATAGATCGAATAGCATTTTATTTTTTCATGATTACCAAAAACTAATTGCTCAAGAAAAATACAAAGAAGCGTATGCTTTATTGTCCAATTTGGAAGGCGATATTAAAGATCAAAAAGTAATTTACATCATGAAAATCCAAGTTGCTTCTGCCATTAACGAAATATATTATATGGAAGCAATTGACGAATTGTTAAAGAAATTTCCAGAAGATCCTTCAACACAATTAATGGCGGTAGATTATTATGTAATGTTAAAAGATTACAATACGACGATGGCTTCTTTGGATGCTTTAAAAATGGCCACAAGTGATACTTTTGTTGAATATATACGTGGAAATTTAGCTTGGGAATTCAACGATTACGAAGCTGCAGAAAAAGCATACAAAGCGATCATGATAGAATATCCTGAGTTTGAAGCTGCTCGAATGAATTTATTATACATGTATGATGAAGCACAAATGATGGAAGCCTGCATAGACATGTTAAACGATTTTATCACCAAGGAATATTACACAAAACAAGATTTAATTACGTTCATTGATGATACAGCCAATGAATTGAAATACATACCTACATCAGAAATTTACACCACATGGAAAGAAAAAAAGTAGTCGTATTAACGGGCGCTGGCATCAGTGCCGAAAGCGGTATCAAAACATTTCGAGATGCCGACGGACTTTGGGAAGGACATGATATTATGGAAGTTGCTTCGCCAATAGGTTTTGAAAAAAATCCTGCGTTAGTGCTCGATTTTTACAATCAACGACGCAGACAGTTAAAAGAAGTACATCCAAACAAAGGACACAAAGCATTGGTAAAGCTAGAGGAAAAGTATGAAGTTGTCATTATTACACAAAATGTAGACAATTTACACGAACGTGCTGGAAGTGCTAACATCATCCATTTGCATGGAGAATTGTCAAAAATGAGAGGTGTACAGTATCCGTACAAAACGTATGACTGCCATGATGATATTAAAATTGGCGACTTATGCAAACGCGGTTCGCAATTGCGTCCGCATATTGTTTGGTTTGGCGAAGATGTTCCCATGATTCCAACTGCTGTAGAAGAATGCAATACGGCAGATATTTTACTTATTATCGGAACTTCTATGCAAGTCTATCCAGCGGCAAGCCTAATAGATTATGTACCTCAACATACCAAAGTATACTTTATTGATCCAAAACCTGCAATACCGAATAGTTACCATCGAGATTTAACCGTTGTTGCAGAAAAAGGCTCCGTGGGCGTTCCAAAAGTTGTAGCGGAGTTACTTTAGAGGTTGGTTGTTTGTTGTTCGTTGTTCGTTGATTTGATACTAAATTTCTAACTTCTCAATACTAAAAAACTAACAAAGATTCTCGACTGCGCTCGAATTGACATTGCAACGCTATTATGACGAGGTTTTTATTTGTTGTTGATTGTTGTTCGTTGATTTGGTACTAAAACTACTCACTTCTCAACACTCAATTCTCATTTCTCAATACTAACTTCTAACTTCTCAATACTAAATTATTCTCCAACTACTGCCCTTTCTCCACTCCTATTGACAAAACAGTTCTTGCATCCGTAACCCAATCGGCTAATTCTTTAATTTGTGCTGCTGTAAGTGTTGCGTCGCCATGCGTCCAAGTATAGGAAGAAATTGGCATATGTCCTTCTTCAACTTCTTCAATAATTTCTTCTAACTTATGATCTTTTCGTTTCACAGAATATGTACTCCATTCAGAAAAATTTAGTTCATCTTTTCCGTGTTGTACGTGTCCATCCATCCAATATGAAATTGGCTCTATATTGCTATACCAAGGATATTCTGTATTACTCGAATGACAGTCGTAGCAAGCTGCTTTTAGTGTTTGTTGCACAGAAGCTGACGGATTTGTTTCGGTTAAAAAAGGTTGCAAATCAGCAACATCGCCTACATTTTTTTCAGGTCCAAAAAATTGTAAAATTATCAATGCAATTAGTGCTAAAACTGCTATTTTTTTAAGTATCTTCATTTTGTTATTTTTAAGCAGTCTAAATTATAAAAACAATGACGTTTGAACAACTTTATTCAGAATTAAATTATGTGAATCATTCGCGCGAAAAGCGAAACTACTATGCAACCATTGTTTTAAACAATCCTGAATTGCTTCCAACCTTGCTTGACGTTGTGTTTATGGTTGACGATAAAATTTCTGCGAGAGCCGCTTGGCTATTTGAATTTGTTGCTAGAGAACGTTTAGACGCCATTCTTCCACATTTAAATGTATATATTGAAAAAATGCAAACGGTTCATTTGGATCCAGCAGTTCGCCCGATGGCAAAAGTCGCCGAATATTTAATTGAAGCCTACTATCATAAATTACCAAATGAAACAAAAGAAAAATTGACTGTTTCTCATCGTGAAAAAATTACAGAAGCTTGTTTTGATTGGATGATTAGCGATCAGAAAGTAGCCGTAAAAGCCTATTCCATGCGTTCATTGTTTTTACTAGGAAAAGAATTTGATTGGATTCATGAAGAATTACTTCTCATTTTAGAACGTGATTATGTTTCTCAAAGTGCTGCTTTTAAAGCAAGAGCACGCGATTTAATAAAACGTATTAAAAAACTACGCTAAGTAACTAAAATGTAATACAATAAATTTTATTTCATAACAAGGAACAAGTATATTTGTCAGCTTAACACAACAATACAACGACAATGACGCTTACTACGCTTAATGCTATTTCTCCTATCGATGGAAGATATCGTAACAAAACCATCGCTTTGGCCAACTATTTTAGTGAAGAATCACTTATAAAATATCGTATGTTGGTAGAAATCGAATATTTTATTGCTTTGTGCAATATTCCATTACCGCAATTGGACAATTTTGATGCTTCATTATTTGACGATCTGCGCAGTATTTATGAAGATTTTTCTACAGAAGATGCACAGGCGATTAAAGAGATTGAAAAAGTAACCAATCATGATGTAAAAGCAGTTGAATATTTCATTAAAGAGAAATTTGACATGCTCAAAATTTCACAATACAAAGAGTTTATTCACTTCGGATTAACGTCGCAAGATATCAATAATACTGCAATTCCGCTTTCTATAAAAGAAGCTTTACAACAAGTGTATTTACCAGAATTGATACATGTTTTGGAAAAGTTAAAGGAATTAGCAACTGAATGGTCAGACATTCCAATGTTGGCAAGAACGCACGGACAACCTGCGTCGCCAACACGTTTAGGAAAAGAAATTGAAGTATTCATAACACGAATAGAAGCACAAGTAGCGTCTATTTCAGACATTCCACACGCTGCAAAATTTGGTGGTGCTACCGGAAACTTTAACGCGCATAGCGTTGCATATCCAACTATTGATTGGAAAGCATTCGGAAATGATTTTGTAGAACGAATTTTAGGGTTACACCATTCATTTCCAACAACACAGATAGAACATTACGATCATGTCGCTGGAATTTTTGATGGTTTGAAGCGAATTAATACTATTTTAATTGATTTGGATAGAGATTTCTGGACGTACATTTCCATGGATTATTTTAAACAAAAAATCAAAGCTGGAGAAGTTGGTTCGTCTGCAATGCCACACAAAGTAAATCCGATTGATTTTGAAAATAGTGAAGGAAATTTAGGAATTGCCAATGCAATTTTCACACACTTAGCGGCAAAGCTTCCTATTTCACGTTTGCAACGCGATTTAACCGATTCTACCGTGTTACGAAATGTAGGTGTTCCGTTTGGACATACAGTTATTGGATTTCAATCTACCTTGAAAGGATTGAACAAATTACTCTTAAATGCGGCAAAATTTGAGCAAGATTTAGAAGATAATTGGGCGGTTGTTGCAGAAGCAATTCAAACTATTTTACGCAGAGAAAGTTATCCAAACCCATATGAAGCTTTAAAAGGACTTACTAGAACTAACGAAAAAATAACGGAACATTCAATTGCGGCTTTCATTGATACACTGAACGTTTCAGATGCTATTAAATCTGAATTAAAAGACATAAAACCAAGTAATTATACAGGAATCTAAATAAAAGTTAGTTTCACAATTATTTTTTGTTAATTTTGCTAAGTTATTAAATAATGTAGAGAATGAATAGTTTAAGTTTTAAACTAACGAACCCAAAAAAATACGAGAACTTGGTTGTCAAGGAAAATACAGGAAGATTACAAATCAAAAAGGTTATTTTGAATAAAGCCCTAAAATCGTATATACAAGATAATTACGAATCTGGTGTACATTTTGGTAGTATGAATAATAACCTAAAGGAGATTTTACATCATTTATCGTTGGATACTATCATGGAAAGTTCTCTGAAATTGCCACTAATTGATGTAAATAAGTTTTCGTCAATTAATGAGTACAATAATGAATTTTCAAACTTTGATTTGTATGAAACTTTTGTGTGTACTTTTGTAGCAAAAGAAGGTGTAAGCTCAGCGGAGTTTATGAAAGGAATTAAAAAGTTGGAAACTTCTTTTTTAAATATCTACAACGAACAAGCAAATAAAGAGTTTGTTGAAATAGAACATTTAAACCGTGAAGCGATTAAAAAAAGAGAAATGCGCGAAATTATATTTTTCGTTATCATCTTTTTTATTGCTATTCTTGGAATTTATTTGTTTTCTAGGTAATTAAAAATAATTTTTAGAATATATAAAATTGGATAAATGTATGTAATATACGTTTATCCAATTTCTTATTTTGGCATACTGATAAAGTTAGAAAACACGCCTAAATCTAAACCATCTGCACTTAGGTTTTGTTGTGATACTAATTTGTAAAGTTCCATAAACTTATTCATAGACATGTCGTCGCCGATAATACGAGCTACGGCAAAACCAAATTCTTTGTCGGTCATAAAAATGACAATTTCATCAATAGAATCTTCGCTTCCAATATATTTGACCATGCCACGCGATCCAAAACTAACAAGTTCTTGATATTTTTGTTGCTTTAAAATCTGTTTTACTTTTTTACTTTCTTCGGCATACTTATTTTCTTTGCCATCTGCCACTCTGTATGCCAATACATTGACACGCTCAATAGCTTCATACGCTTCTAACTGCGTTTCATTCATTTCTAAAGCAATTGGCTTCAACACACTTTTAGGAATACTACTAGAGGAGAAACCAATGTTTTCTGCATTTGCTAAAATATAGTTTTGCAAGCTTTCCTTATCGGAACAACTACTAAAACATAGCAGCAATATAAGTGCTGATATAATTGATTGTAAAGTTTTCATTGATTGATTGATTGATTGATTGATTGATTGATGTAAAATTAAAAAAAGCGCATCAACAAATACAAATTGTTAATGCGCTTAAAATTGGAACTTTTATTAGTTTTTCTTTTTCGCATTCTTTAAGTGTTCTCCACCTGGAATGTCCATTTGACTTGTAAGTCTCGAAATTTGATTCAAATCGATATCTCCTGTTAAAGAAACTACAACTGTATTAATTTCTGTGGATCTTACTTTCACTTTTTCGTCCATTCCTGTGATGAACATTAATAATTCTTTTACTTGCGTTTCGCTACTTCCCGATTTTACATAGAACATCATTTTCATGTTGCCTTCTCTTACTTCCATTAGCTCTTCTAAATCGTTAGAACGTTTTCCAACCCATTTTTGCAAGTCGTTTGCAATTGATAAATTGCTAGTTGCTATTGTTTTAAAGCTCGTAATACTGTTGACCATTTTTAAAAACTCTTTTGCTTCTGGATCATCAGCATCAAGTCCCATTGTTGCGAGCATTTTAAACATTCTAGGTTTTATAGAAACGTACGCTACGTCTTCGTTATCTGCATATTTCTCAAAAATATTTTGTCCAAATGTAACTAATGGCAACGCCATTAAGAATACTAAAATTACTATCTTTCTCATGTTTTAATTGTTTTCTGTTATAAAAATTTTGTTAGTTGTTGTGTCTGAAAATTCAGTTAAATGATTGATGCGACTGGCTCCTGTGTTGAAACTTTGGGAAACCAAGGTCATACTTTCTTTAAATTGTAAATACGCTAATTCTGCTGCTGCTCTATCTTGAGCATCCTGATGATACGTAATTCCAATGGCACTCATGAAAACAAATACAGCAGCTACAGAAATCCATTTTAAATAGTTTTTTCTAGGTTGTAATGGAACGTTTTTCGTGTATTGTTCTCCTTGTAAATTAGCAAAGTGCTGAAACATCGGTTGATATTCTTGCAAATGCGGCGCCACATTAGGTTGCGAAAAATACAACTGTAACTCTTGTTCTTCTTGAACCGTTGTTGTTGCTTCAAAATACTTGTCTAATAATTTTTCTATGTTAGCTAACTCCATAGTTGTGTTTTTTTATAAGTTCTTCTCTCACGTACTTTCTTGCTCTCGATAATGCAACTCTGATTGCTGTCGGATTCATGTTGACTACTTTGGCAATTTCTTCAAAATCATATTGCTCTACATCTCTGAGCTGAATGATAATTTTTTGTTGCGCTGGTAATTGTTCTAAAATCTGATGAACAATGCTTACACTATCTTTTAATTCTACTTCCTTTTGTAAAGACGTATGTTCGTCTTTATAATTACTGTGCACTAACTTTAAATTACTTGCTTGTTTTGATTTTAATTTATCCAAACAATAATTTTTTGTCATTGTCATTGCAAAAGCTTCCACATTATTATACGCTTCAATCTTTGTTTTTTTTGACCATAATTTCAACAATACTTCTTGAGTTGCGTCTTCAGCTTCCTCATTAGAAACTAGCAAACGCTTTGCCAATCGGTACAGTTTATCTTTAAACGGCAATATGATATTTAAAAACTCTGCCTGTTTCATGTTATGGTTATTTTTGTTTTTTGATTGCTTATAAGGAAGACGAACCAGTTACAAATTTGTTACAAATAATTTTTATTTTGCAATAATGTAGCTATTTTTAGTGTTTATTAGGAAACCCTAAGTTAAGATATTACTATGATGAAGAAAATTTTGAATATAAAAAAGCTGCTGTTCTTATTTGTTGCCGCTTCCATTATTACGGTAAGTTGTACAGATCAAGATGATAATTTATTTAGTGTACCTTCCGATTTGGAAGTGCAAGACTTTGTTTGGAAAGGTTTAAACCTTTGGTACTTTTGGCAAGGAGAAGTAGCCGATTTGGCGGATAGCAAACTAGATAATAGTGAAGAGTACATATCGTTTTTAAGTAGTTATCCAAATCCGGCTGACTTATTTGAACATTTGCGTGATCCAGATGATCGTTTTAGTGTTATTGTAAGTGATTATGATATTTTACAAGCTTCGCAATCAGGAAATTCAAACACTAATGGAGTTGATATTAGTTATATTTTTCTAAATAGCGGAAGTCCAGAAGTAATTGGATATGTACGTTATATCATTCCAAACTCTGATGCCGATGGAAAAGATATTCGCCGTGGAGATATTGTATATGGTGTAAATGGAGAAAGCTTATTTTTCAACTCTGATACAGATAACAATTTAGATTTGCTCGATCCGACAAATTATACGTTCAACTTAGCAGACTTGACTGTAACTGGTGGCGTTCGTTCTATTACACCTAACGGAAGAAATATTGATTTAACAAAAACGAGCATTACAGAAAATCCTGTACTTGTCGCTACAACTATTGATGTAGGTGCAAAAAAAGTTGGGTATTTAATGTACAATCAATTTATTTCTGATTTCGATACGCAATTAAATGGTGCTTTTGCAACGTTTCAAGCAGAAGGAGTTACAGATTTAGTGTTAGATTTTCGTTACAATCCAGGCGGTTTTGTAAGCAGCGCTATTGCTCTAGGAAGTATGGTGACAGGTCAGTTTGAAGGACAGTTATTTACCAAATTCCGTTACAACGATAAAATACAGCCGCAACTTACTGATGCACAAGAAAACAGGTACTTTGTAGATAGAATCAGTACAGGAGCTGGGATTAGCAGTTTAGGGCTTACAAAAGTATACGTAATTACAACTGGAAGCACGGCTTCTGCTAGTGAATTGGTTATTAATTCGTTAGATCCGTATATTGAAGTAATTCAGGTAGGAACAACGTCAAGAGGTAAAAATGAAGCTTCTGTGACATTGTATGATTCTCCTTCATGGACATTTAATAACGACCAATTAAATCCAAATCACAAATGGGCAATGCAACCATTAATTTCACGCTTGGAAAATAGTGCTGGATTTTCAAACTATACAAATGGATTGAATCCTGATATCGAAATTGAAGAAGATTTGACAAACTTAGGAATTCTTGGAGACGAAACAGAACCTTTATTAGCTGCTGCATTGAATAGTATTTCTAATGCTGGAAGACCAAATAATTTAGATACTTTTAAAATTGTTCCTATCGATTTTATTACAGATACAAAACTCCGCCGAATTACGGGAGATCGTATGTATATCGATTTAAAAGTTGGCGATAGCGATGACGCATTAAAAAATCATAAACTTGTGATTCCGCAAGAATAATAAGATATTAAAAGACCAAAAAAGGCTGTCTGAAAAGCTAAATTTTCGTCAAGTCGAACTTGATTCGGCTTCTCATAATCATTGAAAATTAATGTGATGAGATTCTGAATTGAATTCAAAATGACGCTTTTTTATACTTTTTAGACAGCTTTTTTTATATACTATTTTACAACTCAATGTTCTGTATTGTAACAATAGCTGCGATGGCATCTTTATCGGCTAGTGTAGAATCGCTTTGTGTTACATCATCAAAAGCAAAACCATAATCATCACTATCAATAGCATTTTCATGTATACATTTTGAATATACATTGAAACAATCTAAGACAGTTCCATCTTTTAATGTCATCGTATTTGTATAATAATCACATCTGTACGTTGTCCAGTTTTTTTCTTTTTGCGTTTTTGTCGTTGGCGGCATTAAAAACAATGTATTTCCTTCAATATTTGGATGTGCCAAAATACCAACATTAAATGCTGCTCCTAAGTTTTTAGCAGGAACGGACCGTGGCGTTTTATTGGGCGCAGCAAATACATCTTCGCATCCAAAAACACTTCCTTTTATCTGACTGTTTCCCGATGGTTTGGCAAACGAAATACTCGGCAAACTTCCGCTTCCACCTTTTTCTGAAAATACAAATTCTCCGTCTTTTACAATTCCTTCAAATACAACATTTTCATAACCTGGATTAAAAGCTGCAATTTCAGACATATCTACTGCAACCGACTTTCCTTTTCCTTCTGCATAAAAATCCCAAACTGCATCTATATAGTTTTGAAAACTCGACGCATCAAAATCATTATCTAAAACATCATTTGACACCAATGCTTTGTTTGGTGCAATAATTCGTATCGTTTCTTTAGGCTTCCCAGTTTCCTTATCTATTGGCGTTTGAATAATTTTTTCCCAATGTCCAGTAAGTCCATCACTAAACGATTTAAAAATAGCTTTTCTGCTTGTGGCAAATCCTTTGGGTCCGTTTGTAGTTCCATTTGGTAATTTTTCTTGTAATTGCAACGGAACACAGAAGAAATCTACATTGGTAATATCTATATATGGAAAACCGTCTGAAGGCAAAAATGATATTTCAAACTTATCATAAACAACATTAAAACTTGGATCAGAAGGATTTCCAATATTTGGTGGCGAAATACGATTTGCAAATTCCAAAGCACTTCCAAAAGAAAGATATACAATACCAGATTCTATACTTGGAATATCAATTACCGTTTCTTTTGCAGTTCCTATATTTAATGAAACAGCTTCCTGACTCCATGTCTTCGTGGTTAGGTTATAAAACTGCTGATTTTTATTGTTTGCAATAGCAGCGTTCATTCCTTTAATTGTAATATGAACATCGCTTTTTGATCCTGAATTATTAACAATTGTAATTGGAAATGGATTTGGACTACTCATTATGATATGGTTTAAAAAGTTAGTACGACAAGGTAATGGAAGTATATTACATATAGGAACGTACTTATACGTAATTCATTAACTTGAAAGAATCTTCTGATGAACAAAGTTTTGCTCACACAAACTAATGCTATAAAATCGTATTTTTATGCGTAGTACAATAGGTATTTGCTCACTAATTTCGATCTAATTATTAATCATTAAAATCTAAAAAATATGAGATCCGTAAATGATTTAATCATCCTCCATTTTCAAAAAGGTTTTTTTAATATGACAAATAACAGATTAAAAAACATAGTAAAAGCAACACTTGAACCCATAGTAAAAAGAGCATTGCAGGCAAAGACACATATTAGCTTTTGGCTAGATCCTACCTTTGATGACGCAAAATCGGTTATTAAGATTCCTATTAATAGTAGTCGTGTCACGCGCGCAGATGCTCCTGCTGGAGTGTATAATTCTTATACATTACATGGTTCAGAAATTATCTTAGCTGGTGGTTGGTTTGGCGCTTGTATGAATAATGCCATTCGAAGTATTATGAAATCTTTTTTTAGGAATCCTTCATTGGCTAAAACTGGAGAACTAACGATACGTATGCCTGGAAGAGCGGTATATGATCAAAGGAACTTACTTTCAGAAATTTCAAATAATAATATTGCTCACGATCTTGTAGATGCCCTTCAACGTTCTAAAGTTTTAAAAAAGATAGAAGTGAAAGAAAGAGGTTTGCAAATACTAATTATTAAAAGTCAAACTAATGAAACCATCTTGAAAAAGATTATTGTAGCACCACCCACAATGCCAACATTAGAAATTTTCGATATTGTTTTTCTTATTGATTAATGATTTTTCAAAATGAAAAAAAGCCACTGGTTTCCCAATGGCTTTCAACGTATAATAGTTATTAAATAAACGTTACAGGCTTATAGAAAAACCAGCGCGGACATTCGTTCCTCTCGTTGTAAATCCTGTAATTTCTGTATATTCTTCGTTCAAAATGTTTGAAACGGCTAAGAAACCGCTAAAACGCTTGCTAAATTTATGATTGATATTAGCTCCAATTAAACTAAACGAATCTAACGTTACGTTTTCAAATGTTGCAAAATTAGTATCCAATCGATCTGATGTAAACTGATATGATATTCCTGCATTTGTATTTTGTGAAAATGCATAACCCACATTTAAGTTTGCTTTGTGCTTTGGCAAACGCAAAACATCCACATCTTTCTTCTCGGTAAATGTATAGTTCGCATCAATTGTTAAGTTTTCAATAGGTGTTGCCGCAACTTCAAGTTCGAAACCATTTACTGTAAAATCTTGAGAAACATTTTGGTATTCTCCAGCAAAAGTTACAAAATCAGTTACTACATAATCAATAAAGTTTTGCTCTTCTCTGTTAAAATAGACAACACTTGCGCGAAAATTTTCAGATAATTTCACTTCTAGTCCTGCTTCACTCGTTACGTTTTCTTCAGGTTCTAAGTTCGGATTTGGACCAAAATTTCCGAATAATTGTGATAATGATGGCGCTATAAACGACGTACTATATGAAGCAAAAGCTTTTACATATCCTTTTCCTAATGCCATACGATACGATGGATTAAAATTGTACGTAAAGTGACTTCCATATTCGCTATGGTTGTTCATTCGCGCTCCAGCGTTCACATTTAAACCAAACTCAGAAACATACACCACATTTACATACGGATCAACAATTGACGAAGACGCTTCTTCAGAAAATAGTGTTTCGTTATCTATATAATTTACACCAACAACTGTATAAAATTTGTTGTTGAAATTGTACTTGTTAAAAATATCGAGTGCAATTGTTTCGCCTTCAAAATTAGAAGGAAAATCTGAATCAAATGCGCGCTCAATAGATGTATATGCTGCGTTCAACGTTACACTTCCATTTTTATATGTATACTTTGGCGCCACTCCGAAACGATATTGTTCACTTTCCGATTGAAAGTTTGCATCTTGTATAGGAAATGAACTGTCAAAATCAGCTGTAAACTTATCCAATGTTCCGTAAATACTAGCTTCAAAAGCATCTGAAAACTTGTAACCGATTTTCACATTCGTATTAATTCGTGAAAACGGATCGCTTTCTTCTCCAATAACGGCAGATAAACCATCTGTATTTTGATGTCCAAAACCAACTACATAGGTTAACTTATCAACAGTTCCATCAATGCGAGCACTGTTTGAAAAATCATTGATGTTATAATTAGAATCGTCTTGTGATTGGTTGGTTCCGAAAGAAGAATGTACGGTTAAAGCGATATCATTTTTTGATGCTTTTTTTGTTGTAATATTGATCACAGCTGTTGCCGCGCCACTTCCATACAACGTACTTGAAGCTCCTTTGATGATTTCAATCGATTCAATTCTGTCTAAAGAAAGTAAACGCAAATCGAAGTCATTTGCAATAGATGAAGGATCATTTACTTGAATTCCGTCAATTAAAATCAATACTTGACGATTGTTTCCTCCACGTACAAAATAACTTAGGTTTTGTCCTGCATTGCTTCTACTTCCTAGAATTTCAATTCCACTTTTAGTGTTGATAACATCTGCAACTGTTTGTCCTTGACTTTTTGCAATTTCTTCACTTGTGATCGAAATGACCGTTTTTCCAGAGTTTTCACGTTTCAATTCGTGACGTGAATCTGAAATAACAACTTCTTCAAGTTGCTCATTTTCATCTTGTTGTTGCGCAAATACGGCAGTACAAGCCAATAACAAGGTACCAACTGATAGTACAGTTTTTTTCATTTGTTTTCGTATTATGGGAAAAAGTATGGGTTTCCATACGCAAACTTTTATCCCGAAAGTTTGACATTAATGTTGAAAAGTGGCAGGTCTCCTGACTTACAATTTGCTATATACCTTCCCGAATATTCAGTGGTCATGTAGTTATAGCAACTCATTTTTAAAATGAGGTACTGAACAATGTTCAGCACATGTTTACAGTTGCGGGAACAGTTCAAGAATGAAGGCGTGTTGCCTTTTCACTTGATTCCCTTTTAATTCGCACATACTATTGTATGCTTGAAACCAAAATTCAGTGCAAAAGTAAACATTCTAAATATTCTAACTACAAAAAGATGAAATAATATTACTTTTGAAAAAAACTAGCTGAAACCATTTATGCAATCTTTAAAATCAATTTATTGTCTACTTATTGTACTTTCTGTACTTTCTTTTTCGTGCAAAACAGAAAAAAAAGACGCAATACCAACGGAATCATTACCTGTAACAAAAGATGCAAAGCAAACTGATGATATTTTAAAACATGCCAAAAAGTTTTCCATTGAAAAAACAGGAGATGTAACCGTAATTAAAGTATTTTCTCCATGGCCAGATGCGGATCAAAATTTTACATATGCTTTAATTCCTAGGGAAAAAGCAGCTTCAATAACGCTTCCACGCGATGCCTATGACGCAATTGTTTTAACTCCTGTAGAACGAATTGTTGTGACATCAACGACACATATTCCAACACTTGAAATGCTAAATGTGGAACATACTTTAGTGGGTTTTCCTGATACCGATTATATTTCTTCAGAAAAAACAAGAGCATTAATTGCTACAGAAAGTGTAAAAGATATTGGTCAGAACGATCAAATAAACTTGGAATTGCTGGTAGATTTGCAACCTGAATTGGTCATTGGTTTTTCTATAAATAATTCAAATCCGACTTATAAAAAGATTGAAAAAGTAAACATTCCTGTGATTTATAATGGCGATTGGACAGAAGCGACGCCGTTGGGAAGAGCAGAATGGATTAAGTTTTTCGCACCATTTTTCCAGAAAGAAGCCAAAGCAACTCAGTTATTTAATACGATTGAGAAAAACTATATGGAAGCCAAAGAATTGGCGTTAAAAGCAACTCATAAACCAAAGGTTTTAGCAGGCGCTATGTATAAAGATATTTGGTATTTGCCTGCTGGCGAAAGTTTCCAAGCACAATATTTAAAAGATGCAAATGCAAATTATATTTGGGCAGATTCTGAAGGCACAGGAAGTTTATCGTTGAGCATTGAAAGTGTGTTAGACAAAGCTGCAACGGCAGATATTTGGATTGGTCCTGGACGTTTCAAAACCTATGAAGAACTTCAAAAAGCGAGTCAAACATATACGGAATTTGCTCCTTTTAAAAATAAAAAGATCGTTACTGTTGCCAATACCGTTGGGAAAACTGGCGGTATTATGTATTATGAATTGGCGCCAACACGACCAGATATTGTCTTAAAAGATATTATAAAAGCCATTCATCCAACCGTTCTGCCTGATTACGAACCTTATTTTTTTAAACCATTATTATAGTTGCCTAAACAAACGTCATACAGCCTTACTTTTGCGATACTTAGCTTGGTATTAATCAGTTGTTTTCTGATGAATATTAGTTTGGGTTCGGTTGCGATTCCCTTAAAAGGAATTTTTACAGCGTTTACAGGTGGCGAAATTGACAAAGAAACGTGGCGAATTACTATTTTAAGCATTCGGTTACCAAAAGCTATTGCTGCCGTTTTAGTTGGTTTCGGATTATCGCTAAGTGGTTTATTAATGCAAACATTATTTAGAAATCCGCTTTCAGGACCTTTTGTGCTAGGTTTGAGTTCAGGTGCAAGTTTGGGTGTTGCCTTACTTATTATGGGCGCATCGGTTTTTGGTGGTTTTTTTGGCACTTTATTGCTGTCAAGTTATAGTTTGGTTATTGCGGCAAGTATTGGTAGTTTTTTAGTTTTATTGACCGTTATGGCAGTTTCGTATCGTGTAAAAGATACCATGTCTATCTTAATTATCGGATTGATGTTTGGTAGTATTACTGGCGCAATTGTAAGCGTGTTGACCTATTTTAGTGATGCTGACGAATTAAAACAATTTATGATGTGGACATTAGGTTCATTAGGAAATTTAGACGGGCAAGAATTGAGTATTTTAGCATTTTTGGTCATTCTTGGTATTGCATTTAGTATTTGGGCAATAAAATCCTTGGACGCTTTTCTGTTGGGTGAAAATTATGCACGGAGTTTAGGCGTAAACATTCACAAATCGCGATTACTAATTATTATAGCAACTAGCTTAATGGCAGGAAGTTGTACTGCTTTTGTTGGACCAATTGCCTTTGTTGGTTTGGCGGTTCCACATATTACACGATTATTTTTCAACACAACCAATCATCGAATTTTAGTGCCAAGTGTCTGCTTAATTGGTGGAATTTTAATGTTACTTTGCGATAGCATTGCACAAGTTCCTTTTTATGAAATTACGTTACCTATCAACGCAATTACGTCTATTATTGGCGCGCCGGTTGTGATTTGGTTGTTGGTACGAAAGCGTAAGATGATTTTTTAAAATTAGATCGCTACGCTTTTAGAACGTTTCACTTTTGGACTCGCTTTGCTGTTAAACACTTTGCTTTTAGACTTCTTAGACTGTTGAACTAAATATTCTCAAAACGTCATTTCTGTAAAGGTTAAGTAATTCGTT
>NZ_LBMG01000054.1 GCF_001005315.1 Kordia jejudonensis | reverse complement strand
GACCATGACTGAACTTCGGTTCGCTTTTTTAAGCTCCTAAAATAAAGAAACTACTTTTCCTGCATCTTGTTTTGTAATGGTAACTAATAGTTTCCGAAATCCTAAACTATTGACTTTGTATATTTTAGTGCCAACGGTCCAATTTTCTTTTCGCAACGCGTTTGGCATCATGGGAAAACCATAACTAAATTTTGTTCCGTCTTTTTTTGGACCTATCACAAAGAAGTTATTTCTATTTGAATTGTTATTTTTAATTTTGAACTTTATCCATTCCGCATCAGGGTTTTTAACAGTATTTTTTTCAGCAAAACGCAACACTTGTCCATCTCTTTTAGTGTTCTTTTTTATCTTTTTGGGCGAATTTACATAGATCAATTTGCCACTATTACTCACTTCGGCATGTAAAACATTTGTTACCTGTACTGTTACATTGCCGCGACTCCAAATGTTGATAAAAGCATTTTCGGCGACTAAATTTGAAGCGTCTACCTTTGCCAATTCTGCACCAATACGAAGTTCGTTGGTTTTTCCTTCCAACAAAATTGTACCAATCGGAGCTGTCAATTGCAAATATTCAGTAGCAATATTGATGATTTTGGTAACATCGTGCGTGCCCGTTTCTACATGACGAAGGTTTGGCGCACCAATAACGATAGTAGCTTGCGAAGGTTCAATCCATTCAATTTGATCTAAATACAACGTGTTTCCAACAACTTCTTTGCCAATTAAATCCATTACATTTTCATCCGTTGTAATCGTAATACCTTCTTTCGCCGCTAGATCGATGGTAACTTTTGCGTAAAAGTTGATTTTTATTTTTTGTATATTTTCTAATGGAAACGTGCGCGTAATGATGTTTTTATTTCCGTTTACTTGTGCATTTACGGCGAATCCGAGAAGGAATAGTAGTATATATATATATTTCATCTTTTTATTTTAGTGATTCGTTTGTAATTGTTTTTCCGTTAGCGTCGTTAAACGTAGCTTCATAAGTTACTTTTTGTGGTTTATATTCAAACTGTAATGTTCTATTTGGTGCATCTTTTAATTCGTATTGTCCTTGATTTACAAATTTGAATTGAATAGCGCTAACTGCCGTTTTTTGACTTAGTGTTGCTTCGTAAATTCCATCATTATTCTCGTCTGTCAATGGTATAATTTGTTTCCATGAAGGATTGGTGAAATTTCCTTTCAATCCAACATTTTCAATAGCTGAAACACCATTCATATCTACTTTAAATGTGACTGTTTTCAAATGTGTTTCTTGTACACAACTTGTACATAAAACTGTGAAGAAGATTCCTGCGAGTATGATTATTTTTTTCATGAGCTTACGATTTTGTATACGTATATTGGTTACGAACAAATTTTCCTGGTGCATCTTTAAATTCTACTTCTTTTTTCATCGTAAGATGCTTGTCGTTAAAGAAATAAGTAATGTAAATTTTAGCATCTTTGTTAGCATCTTGTCCTTCATATCTGGTTTCAATTTGTATACTTCCATCGCTAAATCTAGAAACCTTTGTAATTTTTTGATTGTCTAAATGTGTACCATTTTTCTTAATCTTGATCGTACTCTTATTGTTTGCACTTTCTTCTGAAGTATATTTTGTGTTGAAGACAATTTTGTTCTTTTTTACTTCTAATTGAAGTAGTGTTGACAAAATAACTTCTTTGTTATCCGCATAGTTTACATACATTAATTCTCCTGTCCAATTGGTGTTGTCTAAACTTTCAAAGTCAGCAATTGTTACTTTTTGTGTTTGTGCTTGCGCAACTGTAATTGTTATAATTGCGATGCAAACTGTGATGATTGTTTTCATAATTTTTTTGTTTTTATAGTGATTGATGAATTGATTAAGCGTTTGATTTTCTAGTAATTAAATAGTCGATTCCAAAACGACCTGAACCCAAATATAGGTTGTATATGGCAATCCATAGAAAGCCCATAGCAGGAAGCATTCCCCAAGTTGATTGTCCCCATTTTTGAAGAAAGATGGCAACTAACATGGTACACATGAGTAAAAAGGAAGCAATTCGAGTTTGTAAGCCTAGTGCGAGAAAAATTCCGCCCACGGCTTCACTAAATGCGCCCATCCAAGCGAAAAAGATTGGAAAAGCGGCGAAGATTCCACCATAATTGGCAACATCTTCGGGAAACCAAGCGGCAACTTCAAATAAGTTTAAGTTTTGACTATCGGCTGTCCAAGGCATTCCAAATTTACTAGCGCCAAAATCAACAGCCAGTAATATTCCACAAATAATTCTAATAACAGCAAATAACAAATCCGCGAACCAATGTTTTTGTGTAATCGGTTTTGTAAGATTGAATAGGTATGTTTTGATCGTTTTCATGATGCAAAAATTTATATCGTTTTGTTTGATACAAATTTGCGACATCATTCGCCATTGAACGACTTATAACGTATGAAGAAGGCTTATAGTACGATTTGAGACGTCTTATTTTGGACTCGCTGCGCTCTTAGATTGTTGGATTCGCTTTGCTTTTGGATTGTTAGATAATCAAATCAACAAAAGAACAATTGACTGCATGAACACTTACATAGTAGGTTCGTATTTTGGTACATAAGTATTTAAGAACTACTATGGTTATATGATCAGATAATTAAATCAACAAATCAACAAAAGAACAAATAACCGCATGAACACTCACATAGTAGGTTCGTATTTTGGTATGTAAGTATTTTAGAACTAATATGATTTTGATGTTTAGTTTATAATCAGATAATCAAAAGAACAAATCAACAAATTAACAAACGACCGCATGAATATCAATATAGTAGATTCGTATTTTGGTATGTAAGTATTTTAGAACTAATATGATTTTGATGTTTAGTTTATGATCAGATAATCAAAAGAACAAATCAACAAATGAACGAATGAACATTAATATAGTAGGTTCATATTTTGGTATATAAGTATTTTAGAACTAATATGATTTTGATGTATAGTTTATAATTAGATAATCAAAAGAACAAATCAACAAATTAACAAACGAACAACTGACCGCATGAACACTAACATACTAGATTCGTATTTTGGTATATAAGTATTTTAGAACTAATATGATTTTGTTGTTTAGTTTATGATCAGATAATCAAATCAACAAACGAACAAATGAACGAATGAACATTAATATAGAGGTTCATATTTCAGTGTATTTGTATATACCTATTTACCTAATTTATGCTCTAAAACGCTACATCTTCAAGATCACTATTTTTATCAAATACTTTTTTGGCAAACGGACATAGCGGCATAATTTTTAAATTTTCAGCTCTTGCGAAAGAAACCGCTTCCATTACCAACATTTTCCCGTATCCGTTTCCTTCATGACCATCATCTACTTCTGTATGATCAATGATAAATTTATCTTTTCCCGCCCAAGTATAAGTCATTTTACCAATTTGTTCGTCTTCTTTAAAAATGGTGAAAACTCCTTTTTTTCCGTGATCTTCTCGTGTAATTTTCATAAAATCTGGTTTGCTTGATGTATTATAGCTGAAGTTACGATTCTTTATTGAAATTAAAAATTACCTCTGCAAAAGATATTATTGATGTAAAATGTCGTGTTTTGAACTTTTTCCATTTTTAATTTGTTTCATTACTAGAAAAATATTCACAATTACAACATATTTTTCCAATCAACAGATCACAATAGTATTGTTTTTTGAAGTTTTCTTAACATGTTAAAAAGATAATTGTTTAGTATAAAATATGTATATTGTTAATGCCAAATTTTTAAAATTAACATGAAATTATTTACAAAAATAATATTTCTACTTATATACTTCTTCAGTTTACAGGTGCAAGGGCAAACACAAGATGCAGATACTAATTTAAATAATCTAAATTCTATACTTGATGCATTGCCTAAAATATCAAAAGACTCTACAAAAACTGAGATTACAACACATGTTGATGCCATGATTACGTTAATGAATGAGGAACATTACAAAGAAAATTATGCCCCAATTCTAATTTATGCCGATAAAGGACTGGCGTTAGCAAAAAAAAGTGACAATGCGAATCATATTCACGATACGAGGGGAATTGTTGGTAATACCTTATTAAAAGTCAGAGATAGCATACGCGCGAAGAAACTATTTTTAAAAACGTTAGCACATGCAGAAAAAACAAAGGATAGTTCTCTAATTTTAAAATTTAGAGGCTACTTAGGGAATATTTATTATTACATGGAAGGCTACAGAAACAAAACCATACGTTTGTATCTGGAAAGTATCGAATTAGCAGAACGTTTAAAAGATACCTCACGCTTGTTTGTAATACATCACAACTTATCACGCGCTTACAATGAAAACAAGAATCCTACTCAAAGTGATTATCATATAAAAAAGACAGCGTACTATTTGGATTTATTAGGAAATCCACCGCATTATGCAGCAAGTCATTTTCACAATGTAGGAAGAAAATTTTTATTACTTAATGAACCCGATGAAGCAATAAACAATTTCAAAAAAACAATTGAACTTTGCGAGAATACTGATTTCACAGAAGCTTTACTAGAAGGTTACACGGGTTACAGAGAAGCCTTAGAGTTGAAAAAAGATTACAAAGAATTTTATGAAATTGATAAGATTCTTAAAGGTTATGAAGAAGAAAAAGATAAAAGTGAGACTCAAAATATTAGTGATGCAATAAATGCAAAGTTGTATGCAGAGTTAAATGCAGAACGCTATAAAAATCAGATTACCACGAATGAATTGGAAAAAGAACTTTTAGTGCAACAAGCAGAACGAAGAAGCATTTTTTTCGTGCTTGCCATTGCCACTGTTGTTTTTTTAGGGATCATATTAGTCATAACATACGTTTCTAGTAAAAGAAGAAAAGCGCTCGTAGAAGATTTAAAAATTAAGAACAAACAGTATTTATTGGCGAAAAAAGAAAGTGAAGAATTTGCAAAAACAAAGACCAAATTCTTTGCTACCGTAAGTCATGAGTTACGAACACCATTGTACGGTGTTATTGGTTTGAGTTCTATTTTACTTGAAAATGAGGATTTAAAAAAACATGAAAAAGATTTAAAATCATTGAAGTTTTCAGCGAATTATCTACTCACACTGGTAAATGATTTACTTCAAATTAACAAGATTGAAAATAAAAACTTTAAAGAAGAAGACATTACGTTTAATTTAAAAACGCTAACATCTCGAATAGTTTCTTCATTTGAGTACATAACATTGCAACACGAAAATGAAATTAGTGTTACGATACATGAAGATGTTCCTTTATTACTAAAATATAATTCGGTACGATTGTCTCAAATACTAATGAATTTAATTGGCAATGCCTGTAAATTTACAGAGAAAGGAAAAATTGATATCGTTATAAAACTACTAGAACGTACAGAAACTGCGGCAACGCTGCAATTTACAATTAAAGATACTGGAGCTGGGATTGAAAAAACAAAATTAGAGCACGTTTTTAATGAATTTGCCCAAATAGATTCGTCTTCGTCTGCTTATCAAGGTACTGGTTTAGGTTTGCCAATTGTCAAAAAACTAATAGAACAAGCCAATGGAACCATTACCGTAGAAAGTGAACTTGGAAAAGGCAGTACATTTACTTTTACTATTGGCATGCTCATTTCTAATGAAACTTTGGCGCAAAATGTACTTCCAATTTTAGATTTTAAACAATTAGAACACAAAAAAGTACTAATTGTTGAAGATAATCGAATCAATCAAACTGTAACGAAACGTATTTTAGACAGCGAAGGCGTTATATGTACTATAGCTGAAAATGGAGAAAAAGCCGTAAGCGCAGTGAGGCAATCTGAATTCGATTTGGTACTAATGGACATCAACATGCCTGTAAAAAACGGTATTGAAGCTACTAAAGACATTCGACAGTTCAATACCACGATTCCTATAATTGCACTTACTGCAGTGGATATAGAAGAACAAAAAAATCAAATCTTCGAATGCGGAATGAATGACATTATCTTAAAACCTTACGATATTGATCAATTCAAAAAAACAATTGCGGCTAACATAAAATCTACATTAGAAAGCGAAATATAAATTGATTTCATGTAGTACTTCGATTCGTTGTTTAGATTAAAATTGAAGACTCAAAATACCTTCAAAAACTACTTTTTACGATTTGAGACGTTATATTTTGGATTTGCTTTGCTTTTAGATTGTTAGATAGTTGGATTTAATCGAATCAACAAATCAACAAAAAACAAATCCGCAAATTACCAATCAAACCAAATCAACTAGATTGCGATTGCAAATACTGCGTAGGAGAGAAGCTGGTCAGTTTTTTGAAGACTCTGTTAAAAGTAGCTTTGCTGTTAAAACCACATTCGTAGGCAATTCCTAATAAGGAAAGTTGTTCGTGTTTCCCCTGTTTCAGCATGCTTTTAAATGCATTTACACGATAAGAATTCACAAAGTCGTTAAAATTCATATGAAAACCACTATTGATAATTTCCGAAAGTTGCGCACGTGTTAAGTTGGCTTGTTTTGCCAATTCGGACAAATTTAAATCAGGATTTAAATATGGTTTTTCATTTTGCATTAAGGAAGCAACCAATTCTATTTGTGTTTCAGAAACTTCTTTTTTAGTTTCTTTGGTATGTTCAGGAATAGAAATTTGTTTCGGCGAAAAACTAAAATCCAACTTATTTAGCTTGGTTGTATCTGTAAAATAACCTTTCAGGCCAATATACAAGGAACAAATTGCCATTGATAAATTCAGCCACCAACGTTCATTATAACCCAAATCGGTAATAAAACTACCTACGACACTTTGTATTGAACTGTATAAAAATAGAAATGTAAATACAATGAGAAAGTTTCGAATCCAATTCAGCTCTAGCTTAAAAACATTGGAAAAGTATTGTTTAATTTTTTGCTTGTAATTCACATATAGTTGAATGGTAAATGCCAAGTATAAAAGCTTTACCGAGAAATCAATGACATTTAGAATTGGTAAAACAATCGCTTCATCAAGTTCAATTTTTAAAACACCATTTTGAGTTTCGTGAAATCCAGGTTGTAAATAATCATAGGTGTAAATCGTTAAACGATAGACCACTAAGCTTATCGCGATAGCAAAATGACACCAATGTTTGCGAAGAAATCTAAAGTTCGATTTCGTAATCGATTTCACATACAAGTAAATCAATGGAGCAATCGCAGTTGCCGCTGGAATCAGAAAATAATTGATTTTTGTATTCCGAAATGTATCATACCAACCCATAAAACCAACGGTGTAGCAAGTTTGTTGGTAACTAGTAATTAATAGTAAAATGGCTAAAATGGCGTCGGAAGCGTTTCTTTTTTCCAAATATCTTTTCAACAATAATCCAGCTAAAATCAATCCTTGAATTACAAGAATTAACAAAGGTGTGCTGTAAAAGTTGAAAGATGGAAATAGAAACATGGAATTGAATCGTTTTTTTGATTGCATTCAAAGCTACTAAACTTTTTGAGTTTTTTAGAATCAAAATTGGCTCATGATACGATTTGAGACCTTGTTTTGTATTTCAATTACCACCAAACTACAAAAAATGATTCATACGTATCATGGTGTTTCTGCCAACATAACGGCGCATGTTTTTGTTGCAATTGTCGTTGCATTTCATGTTGAATTTCCTCAAAAGTCATCCAAATGTCATGTTCTGAAGGATCAATTCCCCAAGCTTTTTTTATGGGCATATGATATAATTTTTCTGTATGATTTTGCTGGCTAAACGTATCAAAATTGAAATAATATCCTTTGATTGCTTGTTGAAAATCATCATTAAAATTTTCCTTACATGCTAACGGAATGTACAAAGACGCTAGTAAACACAACTGTTGTTTTATAGTAGTTACTTCCAAATTGTGTAGTTGCGCTATTGTCGCTTCATGATGCAATAATGGAAATTGTTTCTGTTGTAGTTTGTCTATTTTTTCTTTTAGAGAATCTCTACGATTAGGTCCAATCCAGTTGTGCAACGGATTTTGAGAAATTGTCGGATCGTATAAGTAGAATTTATACGCTAATTCCAAATGAATAATTTGGTTCGATTGCAATTCTTCAATAATAAAATCAAGTTCGCCAATGGTATTTTTATCTTTCTTAATCTGAACGTTCTCATAAAGAATCTTGTAATTATCAGACGATTTAATGCATGCTGAAACTACTTTTTCTACCATATGACCCAATCTGAGCTTTATAGGTAATTCGAAACTTGGAAGTGATTTTACATGCAGTGCTGATACATGAAACGACTCAAAACCTGTAGTTTCTGCACTTAGTTGTGCTGTTTCTAGAATTGATAGTATTCTCGATGTCGTATTCATCAGTTAAATATAGGAAATAAAAAACGCCAAACTTTAGTGCTTGGCGTACTTTTCAATTCGGTTATATAAAATAAGTTTATATTTATTAAATATCTTACTTAATGTGTGATGTAATTTTATGTTATCTGACTTGAACTTCGAGAGGTTTTCCCATACACATTACTGCCTTTGTCCAGTTAGTCCAATCGTAACCAGGTGATTTTCTTCTGTAGCAAATAAATTCTCCATAGAGAGTATGTTTTTCTCCTTTTTTCAAAGTGAATCTTTTTACATTTTTCTTTTCAGAACAATGATATTCCTGACCATCCGCTACTTCTACAGTAATTCTGTTAAAATTGGTAGTAAATGTCCATTTACAGTCGTCATAATCTGTTACTACGATAACTTCATTGCTCACTTCGCCTGAATGTTCATAATCTTTGGAAGATGTAAAAGATAAAGTTATCACTGCGATCATTAATAGCAAAGCGATTGCATAGATATTTGATGTGTTTTTCATAATAATGTATTTTGATTAGTGATTCAAATGTCTAGATTTAGGCTAATCAATTCAATACCTAATTGTAGGTATTTTGTATTATTACTTATGAAAAAGATGTCTTAATTGCTAATTTTATTGATAATTCCAATCATCATAAAAAAACGCCAAACTTCATGAAGTTTGGCGTTTATATATGTTGAAAGTTTTAATTTTAATACAATTCAGGATAATCCGTTGGATTTGTTTCATGCATCATGGCATAAATCTTTTCAAAAACATCTTCTACCGAAGGTTTAGAGAAATAATCTCCATCGGTTCCATATGCAGGTCTGTGTGCTTTTGCCGTCAAAGTTTGCGGTTTGCTATCCAAAAACTTGTATGCATCTTGTTCATCTACAATGTGTTGAAGCATAAATGCAGAAGCACCGCCAGGCACATCTTCGTCAATTACTAACAAACGGTTTGTTTTTTCTACACTTTTTACAATATCATGATTGATATCAAAAGGCAATAAAGATTGACAATCAATGATTTCAATGTCAATTCCGACAGCTTGTAATTCTTTGGCAGCTTGCTCTATAATTCGTAATGTAGAACCATATGAAACAACTGTCATGTCAGCACCTTCTTTAATCGTTTCTACAACGCCTAACGGTGTTTTGAATTCTCCTAAGTTCGTTGGTAGTTTTTCTTTTAAACGATATCCATTCAAGCATTCAACAACCAATGCAGGTTCATCACTTTCTAACAACGTGTTATAAAATCCTGCGGCTTTGGTCATGTTTCTTGGCACCAATACGTGAATTCCTCGAATAGAATTAATGATTGCACCCATTGGCGAACCAGAATGCCAAATTCCTTCCAAACGGTGTCCACGCGTTCTGATAATTACAGGCGCTTTTTGTGTTCCTTTGGTTCTGTATTGTAAGGTTGCCAAATCATCACTCATAATTTGCAACGCGTATAATAAATAGTCTAAATATTGAATTTCCGCAATCGGACGTAAGCCACGCATTGCCATTCCAATTCCTTGTCCTAAAATAGTCGCTTCACGAATTCCTGTATCCGAAACGCGCAATTCTCCATATTTGGCTTGCATTCCTTCAAGTCCTTGATTTACATCGCCAATTTCTCCAGCATCTTCTCCGAAAATTAACGCTTCTGGATATTTTGAAAAAATAGCATCAAAGTTATCTCTTAAAACTAGACGTGCATCAACTTCTTCCGCCTTCGCGTCGTATATTGGTGCATTTTCAGTGATGTGATGTACGCTTTTTTTAGATTCACTGTATAAGTGTGAACTGTATTTTGGTTGAATTTTCTCGAAATATGCCTTAATCCAATTGCTTAGCTGTTGTTTTTCGTTTGACGATTCGCCAACAACCAAACGCAATGCTTTACGTGTGTAACTCGCAATTTCTTTACGAATTGGCTCTGCAATGGCGGCTAATTCCTCTTTCAGTTTATTAATAAATACTTTATTAGGACTCGATTGTGCTAAGTTTTCAAGCAACTGAATAGCTTCTAACTGTTCTTGCTTCATCGGTGCTACAAAGGCTTTCCATGCAGCTTTTTTACCATCACGAACTTGCTTTTTGATATCTTTTTCCAAAGCGGATAAGTTTTCATCCGTTTCAATACCATTATCAATGATCCATTGACGCATTTGAGCATTGCAATCATATTCTACTTCCCAAGCCAAACGCTCTTTGCTTTTGTAACGCTCGTGCGAACCAGACGTTGAATGTCCTTGTGGTTGCGTTACTTGTTGTACATGAATTAACACAGGAACGTGTTCTTCACGGGCAATATCGGATGCTTTTTGATACGTAGCAATTAGTGAAGGATAATCCCAACCGTTTACGGTGAAAATTTCGTATCCTTTTTCTGTTTCTGTACGTTGAAAACCTTTTAAGATTTCAGAAATATTTTCTTTGGTCGTTTGATGTTTCGCATGCACTGAAATTCCGTATTCATCATCCCAAACACTCATGACCATTGGTACTTGTAGAACGCCCGCTGCATTAATGGTTTCAAAGAACAAACCTTCGCTTGTACTTGCGTTTCCAATAGTTCCCCAAGCAATTTCGTTTCCGTTTTCAGAGAATTTTTCAGTATTAATTCCTGAAACATTTCTGTATATTTTAGATGCTTGCGCCAATCCTAGCAGACGAGGCATTTGCCCAGCAGTAGGAGAGATGTCAGCACTTGAATTCTTCTGTTTGGTTAAGTTTTTCCATTCTCCATTTTTATCCAAACTATGTGTAGCAAAGTGTCCGCCCATTTGTCTTCCGGCAGACATTGGCTCCACATCAATATCGGTATGCGCATACAAACCTGCAAAAAATTGTTGAATGTTCAATTCGCCAATTGCCATCATGAAGGTTTGATCACGGTAATATCCTGATCTAAAATCTCCATTTTGAAATGCTTTGGCTAGTGCGAGTTGTGGAACTTCTTTTCCGTCGCCGAAAATACCAAATTTGGCTTTTCCAGTCAATACTTCTCTACGACCCAAAAGGCTACATTCTCTACTTGTAACTGCGGTAGTAAAATCGCGAATGATTTCCTCTTTGAACTGATCGAATGAAATATCTTGTGTATTCTCAACTTTTGCTTGCATAGTTCTTGTAAATTGAAGTCTCACAAAAGTATAAAAAATAGCGCATTTTTACAATAGCTGATCGTCTTAAAAAAATGTGAATAATTTAATAAAAGCTAATTTTAATTATGATTTATTCAAAATATGACAGAAAATCACTTTTTCACTGACAATTGTTTAATTTTTATAAAGCATTTTTTGAAATCTTGCATTCCAAGACCAAACGTCCTCATTTTATGATGAATAGGTGTTTATTCTTCTTTGTATTTCACTTTTTCATCTTCCAAACCGAAACAAAGAGCTGCCTTTTTTAATCCAAAAATTCTACCTTCTCGTGCTTCGTAATTTGCATATAAAACACCATTTTTTCTGAATGCTTGTTGCATGCCTTCTTCTTTGCCTTGGTTTAGATGCAGTATTTTGTAAAGTTCGCCCGTAGCATACCATTTTTTTTGTACACCATGTGCTTTTCCTGTATCGTAGTTGAAATGTGCAATTAAAACGTGTGCCGAATCGGAAGACCAAATTTTCTTTTCTCCGTGTAATTTTCCCAAATGATAGTTTGTACTACTTTTTAAATGTCCATCAGGAAACCATTGCAGGAATTCGTTTTGCTTCACTCCATTAAAAATACCAAATTTTTCTTTTAAACTATGATCAGGATAGTAACTAACTGCGAATCCTGAGTAGGGCAAATTGTTTAAAGTCCATAATGATGTTTCAGGATGATATGTCAAGGCAGATGTTAACGTAACTATTTCTGGAACTTTCAACGTAAGATCAGCATTACTGCTCGGAGATAGTTTTTCTCCTTGTTTTGCGCAGCCAATCAATAGAACGCTTGCCAATAAAATCGACCAAAAATATATTCTCATTTCAATGATTTTTCATGTCAGTATTGTCTTGAAAAAATAGACTATAAATAATCTTTTTTCAATCAATTGACTATATACTTATTAATTACATAATAGCGTTTGGAGTACCTTGCAAATCAACGCCAAAAAGAACAATGATAGTTCCTAAGTAAAATTCATTAATGATGTGATAATGATAAAATTCTTCTCCATTACTATGTTGAGAGGAAGATCTATGTCCGCCAGAAGCATCTAAGTCGGTTGGGTAATTTCCTGTAGCATTGCACTTTCTGCCATAAATTAAAAAACCATCCGCCATGATACCAACTAATTTTTCATCATTATGTGAAAGCACAGTATTTTCAGGAACATCGGAAGATTCTACATGATAGTGATATCCTGATGGTCCCATGTGCGCTCCTGCGTAATCAAAAGTTTCTGCAATTTGTGCTTCTAATGGCACATTTGGTCCTTCTGTATCGTTGAATATTGGTGTTCCTGTTACGGAAATTCCAATTGGACCTAAACCTGTTGCAGTACTTGAACTCGCCAAACCTGGAGCTGAAGGAACAGTTACCGTAAAACTACGATCTCCAATCATACCTGGAGTCAGTGCAGTAGCTACCACAGCATCAATATGCAACGGTGCAGACGATTCCCAATATGGAGAAGTGTGATTTGGTACACCATTGGTATCAATTGTGATTTCGTCTCCATCAAATGAAATTGTTACCGCATCGGTATTAAATTCATCAAATGCAGCTAACGGTGTGCTAGTTTCTGTTGCTGATGGTTCTGTAGTTGTTGCATTGGAATCATCATCACAAGATGATACAAAGATTGCAGTAACTAAAAGAAGTAAAAGTGTGCGTGTTAGTTTTTTCATGTTATGGATGTTAGCTTGTTAATATATTGTATTCAAATTCTGAATATTGAATAGCTTTTCAGCGATACAATTGCTATTATCAATTTGATGAGATACACTTTTACAAATGAAAGTTATAGTAAAAACGATTTGATCAGTTCCGATAATTATTTTGTTAGACTTTAATTTTAGTCAAAGGTTTAATATACCTATGATTTTTGAAGTTTATAGGTGTAAAAAAGGTGCGTATGATTTTTGAATTTTCAGTCAACAGACAAAAAACTAAAACCACTTACGTGTAAATAGTTTCGTCAGTGTTTTTGGACTCAGTGTTACAATGAATCGGATGCGTTGGTCAAAACCAGGTTGTGCTATTTCCCAGCCATTGTTTGAATATACAGGGAAATACAATTCAAAGAAGTCAGGCACTAAGTTGAGTCGAATACCAGAATCGTACACAAAACGTGTGTTTCTTCCATCATTTTTTAACATTCCCATATCGCCGTAGGCTTCAATCCATCGCCAAATACTATAACTTCCATTAATTGTTCCCATCCAATTGTTTGAGAACGGATTTTCGAGCTTAGACTTGAATCCTCCTTCTGCAACAATTAATTGTTGACTGAACAGTCCTGTATCTTCCGAACGTCCGTAATAATTGTAATCAAACAAATAATCCGTTGGTCTGTCTAAAGCGAAACTAAAGAAATCGGAGTTGGTATCATTGAATAGAAATTTCCCAAAGAAGAAACGCACATTTAACTGTCTATTATCTTGAAAAAGCTTTCTATAGTTTAGGTTAAACGATACTTTTGAGAAACGTTTTGAGAGTTGAAAATCTGTAAACCACGTTAAATGACGAATTGGATCAGGATTTGAATATACATAACGCGCATTGAAAACGCTATAATTTGGTTCGTTTGCAATGGTTTCATCAGGAATTTCTGCTTGTTCCCGTTGTACAATTACATATCTAAAATCGATAAATTCTTTTTGATTCGATCTAAAATCAGGATCTCTAAAACCAAATGTAACTTTCGGTACCAAACGCGTATAAGCCAAGTCTTCCGCATAGTTAAAGTAGTTTCCGCCTGCCGTAAAACGCACAAAATATAAGTCGCTATTGGTACTTTCAATATCATGACGATACGAAATACTTCCCGAACCTACTAATTGTTTCGAACGCAGTCCGTACGAAGGTTTGAAATCGTATAAAAGACGTTTTGTTAGAAATACTTTGTTGTACAAACGCATTCCTGGTGTAAATCCGTCATATAAATTGAATCGTGCTACAGGCACAAAGAATATTTGATTGTAATGTGGATTTTCAGCATCTTTAAAGAAGGTAAATCGCAACTTTTTGTTATTCGCAAAGAATCCATTGAGCGATTTCCAGTTGTCACGTTGGTTGAATTCAGGAATAATTTTATCATAATTCAATACCAAACGATCGATGCCTTCTCGTGGAATGGTCACGGTTTTCTTTTCGCCAATATCTGTAACCCAATATTTTGAAACGACCGAATCATTTTTTATTCCAAATAGTGAAATAGGGAAGTTGCCATCGTATTTGTTTTTGATGGTCACTTGTAAGGAATCGGCTGTTTTTTCCACACTTTTAATTTTGTAATCAATTCGCTTTCTTGAATCTACATAGTTATTAAAATACCAATCGATATCTTTTGTAGCTTTTGATTTAAGCAATTCTTCAAAATCTTTACGCGTTGATTTCTGCAAACGATTGTTGGTGTAGAATTCTTTGACAAAATCATCAATAATTTGTTCATCAAAGTACGATTTTAGGTATTTCAACCCAACACCAGCTTTGTATTTGTTCGCAATATTGTTATTGAATTTTGTTAAAGAATCTTTTGGAGTATTCAGTGGCTGATCGATGTTTTTACGCGCCATCAACATATACAGAAACGGATATTGATCGTTAAATTCAAGTTTTGCAAATTCATACGAACGTACGCCCCAAATTTTTGATAATCCGCCAGTTAGCTTCATGTTTGGGTAATAGGTTTCTGCATATACCATCAACATATACGTTTCTAACGCATCCGAAATCCACTTTTCAGTTCGTGTGTCCATCCACATTGATTCTTCTAAGTTTTTCGTAAGAACCGCTTTTAGCAATTTAATTTCAAACTGAAAATCATCTGTAAATGGTCTTATAAACGAAGGCAATTGTCCCAATCCGTACACAGGATTCTTTTTGTTGTCAATTCTTGAAATCAACATTTCTTTTCGGGGAAATTCTCCTAATTTTTCATGAATAAATTGTACTACTTTATCCACTGCAATGGCTTGCATTTTTTCATCCATTCCAAACGCATCCAAATTCGTCGTAATGTTTACTTTATCGGTTTGAAAAGTTTTAAATTCTGAATTTTGACGCAGTAATATGGTAATTTCTTTTACGTCAGTTGCTTTTAGTTTGGCAAAACCTTCTTCGCTTTCTACAGTAGTATCAGCACTTGAAATGAGCGTATATTTTTTAGGATAGATTATGTTGATCGTATGCGCTGCTTGTTCCGTGTATAAATCGTCTAAATTTTTGTTACTGTATAGTTTCCAACCATTTCTGTACGCTGCAGGTGTTATGTACCAAAATCGCAAGCTAAAATCTCCGTTGTTTCGATAGCCATACCGTGTGAATTCGTCACTTGGTAATTTTACCGTGTAATTGAGTTGAAACTTGATATGTTCATTGGCTTTCAAAGGCGTATTAAGCTTGACTTTTATAATATCTACTTGATCTTCCAATCGTTCCCAATTAACTTCGATATCATTTAGCGTAAAGCTTTCAATAGCGGTATTTCCACGTTTCTTTTTTAGCGCTAAGTGAAAGTGTCGGTGAAATTCCTCCGCAAATCGTTTTGCCAAAGGCGTATTTTTCCCCGAAAAACCATGACTCCAATCGTTAAAATAAATTTCATTGAGTGTTGTATTGGTTTCGTTCGTATAGGTAATTTCTTGAGAAATGACCACACTATTTTCCTCAGCAAGTACTGTTGCTGTGACCGTATTTTTGTGTTGTCCAAAAGCTAAAACGCTAAAGAACAATAGTAGGTAGGAAGCGAAATGGAAGCGTATAGAGTTCAATTATTGTTTTATGAATTTTTTTGTTTCTGTATAATTTTCAATGGTCAGGTAATATATTCCTTTTGGAAGTGTTCCGACATTGACACGTGTAATATCGTTATTTTTTATAGTTCCTGACTGTAATTCTTGCCCTAGAACGTTATATATCACATATTCATTGTCTTTTTTGGAAGAATTTAACACAAATGCGAGTTCGTCAGACGTAACATTTCCTCTAATGAAGTTAAAAGTAGCTTCTGCATTGAAAGATGAAGTACTTAATAATTGTTCATTGGTTTCCAATTCCATAACTACAGGCAAGTGATCGCTCATGTCATATAACGCATTTCGTAAGGTTTGTGAGTAGCTGATTCCAGAACCTGGCACTTCCGCACAATCTGACGAATTAATTTCACGATTGTAGCAGTTAGGATTGTTATTGTTTCCATATGATTTATATGAATTTGCAACATAATATAGGTCTGTATTCGTCATCATATTTTCGGACGTTAGGATAAAATCAAAACGATCGTCAAATCCACCAGTTGCGCCACCCAAACCACCTTGCGTACGTGTCGATTGTGTAAATACGTCTAGAAATGTACTATTCGTATGCCAATCGCCCAAACGATTGATCGGATCAGTTAGCGTGATTGCATTTGTAGGATCAATAAGTTTTTGGAACGTAATGTCATTACTGGTATACAAATTTAGATCGCCAGCAAAAATGACTTTACTGTTGACATCAATTGTAGATAAGTAGGAAACAAGTTCTTCTACCATTAAAAATCGGCGCAATTCATCTTCTGGTGAGTTTCCAGCTTTTAAATGTCCTACAAATACTTCCAAACGAATTGGATTTGTTGCTTGGTTTACGGTGTTGAGTCGTAAGGTATATCGATTAAAATCGCGCAATGTTGTTGTAATGATGTCTTGTCCTTCAAGGATAAATTTTGAACTATCGTAATAAATCAAATTTTGCAGCAAATTGGAATTACTTCCATTATCGTCAGATGTATTGTTAAAATATACTGCTTGTGCATAATTTGGATTGATACTTTGCAATCTTGTCAAAATTAAACCTGCGCCAAACGCATCGTTTAGTTCGCACACCATGAACAAATCGGGTTGATAATCCGTAATGATAACTTCTAGTTCATCGAGTCTGTTTATGGACAATTCAGGAAAATTTAAGAGATTGTAAAACATCGTCTTAATATTTTCCTGAGCTGTAATTTGTTGTAATCCTAAGCATAGCAGGCAAAGGATGAGGAATTTTCTTTTCATTTTTTTCTTTTTCGGCAATTATTCTACAAAACTTCTAGTTTAGAAGTTAGGACTCAGATTTGTTTTCTTGTAGAAGGCATCTAAGATGTCTAATACTTGGTCTTCATTGTCTACGATGTGAATTAAATCTAAATCGTGAGCGCTAATGTTTTCAAATTTGTCTAGCAAGGTCGCTTTTACCCAATCCATTAAACCAGACCAGAATTCTGCTCCTACAAGAATGATAGGGAATTTGTCAATTTTTTTTGTTTGAATGAGCGTGATCGCTTCAAATAATTCGTCTAATGTTCCAAAACCTCCAGGCATGACTACAAATCCTTGCGAGTATTTTACAAACATTACTTTACGAACGAAGAAGTAATCAAAGTTGATACTTTTATCTGGATCAATATAAGGATTGTCGTGTTGTTCAAATGGCAACACAATATTCAGTCCTACAGAAGTTCCGCCACCTAAGTGCGCACCTTTGTTTCCAGCTTCCATAATTCCGGGTCCACCACCTGTAATGACTCCGTAACCATGATCTACAATTTTATGCGCAATATCTTGTGCAAGCTTATAGTATTTATCTTCTGGTTTTGTACGTGCAGATCCAAATATTGAAACACAAGGACCAATTTGGCTCATTTTTTCGAATCCGTTTACGAATTCGCCCATGATCTTAAAAAGTGCCCAAGAATCGTTTGTTTTTATCTCATTCCAACCTTTATGGTTTTTCTCTTTTCTCATATGCTGTATTAAATTTTAATCAAAACGTGCTAAGATACTATTTTATCAAGAAATGAACGCTGTTTTTTTGATGTTATTAACATATGAAATGATTTGAATTTTGTGTTGAATTGTCTATGTTTTGATAGGAATTTTGTCTAATGGTATGGAATTAAAACAGTTACATATCTAACCATTTTTTAAACACAGAAACTTTGTTTTTTCCGATGACAATATCAATTTCTGAGATTGGTTGCATTTCTATCTTCAGGGCACTGTTTCCGTACTTTATAATTTTGTCAATTGCATAAATTGCCACAATAGTTTGTCGGTTGGCTCTAAAGAATAATTTGGAATCTAATGTTGCATATATTTGGTCTAAACTGTCGTTTGCTGTGAAACGTTTGCCATCTTTTCGAACTACGTATGAAATAGAGTTTTCAACATAAATGTAGGCAATGTCTTCTACTGCAATTGGCATCAATTCGTTTCGGATGTAGGTTAGTAGTCGTTGTTTTGGCACTTCTTTGGTGTCTTCTTCAATAATTTCTTCGGCTACTTTTTCAACCGATTTTTCTTGAAGAGAAGCCATGCTTTTTTGATAATTTTCTAGCGAAGTGTTTAGTTTTGAAAGGTTTAATACGCCATCTTCAAATTTGGCTGCTTTCCGATCAATGATGCGTTCGTAGTATAATGATAGTACTCTTGTGATACTGAGAATCAGCACGAGCAAAATTAATCCTAAAATAAAGAAAACAGTAACGAGTTGTTCTTTAAACGCATTGATTTGGGTTTGTATATTTTTTATGTTTAAGTGTCCTGCAATGATCAAATCAGAATCTGGAATTGGACGCATGTCAATAATTTCAGATGTTTCCTCCGTATTATTGACGTTATCTTTTACAAGTTGATACAGTTCATCTCCTGTAACGACACTTTTCATGTTAGAGATGGTATTGCTTTTTTGCTGGTTTTTGCCACCAATTTTTGTTTTATCAGGATGACTTACAATTTTCCCAGACCAATCAAAAACGGTTAAATATACATTTTCATTGTCACTACCTGAAGTTGCTTTTTGAATGCTATTCAGAATGCTTTTTTTATCAATTTTCTGTGACAACATATCGCCAGAAATGACACTCATTTGCTGAATTTCTTGAGCAACCAAGTCAATGTCATTTTGAAGAATAACCGTGCTTTTCGATTTTAACGTTAACGGAATTACGACAAAGCTTATCGTAACAATATATACAAGTACAAAACCAATCGTTGTGTATAAATAAATTCTAGAGTTTCTCATTATAGATTCAATTCTTTTTAAAAATACTAAAATAATATATCAACCGATGAAAGCTTGATTTCTCAGCAGTTAATATTCCGTTTTAGCCTCCGATTTTCCATTTCGGTTACTTTCCGTGCTTTTAAAACTCCTGAAAAGCGTATTTTTACACTATAATTTTACAAAAAATAGTTTTTAATAAAAAATGATTCTCCATCGTATTATGAACCTACAAAAACGACACAAAATAGTAGCGGTATTTGCTTTGCTTTTGGCGTGTCTTGTTTATGTGTTTATACTATTTAATAGCGGAGAAGTAGATACTTCAAAAATAGAAACTTCTGATACCTTTACAACGAGTGAACTTTTGCAGAAATTGGAAAGCAAACAACAAAAATTAGAAGGCTTTATTGAGAAGGCAATTGAGATTGAAGGAGAAATTAAAGAAATTACATATCGTGATGGAAAATATAGCCTAATTTTAAAAGGCGACTCGGATAAAACTTTTATATTGTGCGAAATGCAGTCCGATCAGCGGAACGAAGTTGTGAAGCTTCACGCGGGTCAAGACATAAAGTTGAAAGGAGTTTTAAAAGGTTTTTTAATGGATATTATCCTGTTACACTGTGTAATTATATAAGACGAATTTTATGAATAAAGTTTTACTAGCGTTCATTTTTATCATTTCCTCTAGTATTCGCACGGAGACGAATGAGTTTATAGAACGACAAGGTCAGGTTACGTTTTTTTCGTATACTTCCGTAGAAAATATTCAGGCGACTAACAATCAGGTACTAAGTTTGTTTAATCCTGAAACACAAGAAATTGCGGTGCGTATTTTGATGCGAACCTTTGTGTTTAAGAAAACATTGATGCGCGAACATTTTAATGAAAGTTATATAGAATCCGATTTGTATCCAGAAGCAACGTTTACAGGAAAATTCACAGATTTTGATGCTACAGACGCCGCGGAACAGACGAAAATTATTAAAGGCGAGTTTACACTGAAAGATATTACCAAGCCAGTGGAAATAAAAGCTACAATTGCTAAAACTTCCAACGGATATACCATTTCAGGCGATTTGGAAGTATTGATTGACGATTATAATATTAATGTGCCGCCATTATTGTCGCCCAACATTTCAAAGAAGATAGAAGTTTCGTTTAATTTTAAGTATGTTCCCTATGAAAAGTAATTATATATTCTTTGTACTTTTCTTAAGTATTGCGCCGTTTGTGTCGGCTCAGAACCTTTTGGATAAGTTAGATAATGAAACGCAAGATGTTGACAATTTTACATTGTTGACTTTTAAAGGAACGCGGTTGTCTCTTGGACATTCTGTTGAAACTCGAAAGAAAAATACCTTGGAAATTTCTGCAATGACCCGTTATTGGGACATTCCAAATTCGAATAGAAAGTCATTTGTAGCTGATAAAATGAGCGCACGTTTTGGAATTGATTATGGAATTTCTGATCGATTGACCATTGGATTTGGCTCAGGAAGTCCCGATGGAATTTTTGATACGTATTTGAAATATAGGTTATTACGACAAACGATGGATGATAAGAATCCGATCAGTATTTCGTTATTACAAACAGCTACATATCGATCGCGTGTGTTTACTAATGTAGAAACACGTGGCAGTTTTGGCGATAAGTTGGCTTTTACAACTCAGGTATTGATTGCGCGAAAGTTTTCAAGAAACTTCTCATTTCAGTTGACGCCAACGTTTATTCATAGAGCTTCTTCACGTTCGCCTTTGGACGATCACAACCATTTTGCACTTGGTTTTGGAACACGTTACAAAGTTAGCAATCATGTGTCGATTGTTTCGGAATATTACTATCTCACCAACGAATTGAAATCGCGAGAAACCTTTGGAGCATTTGCTTTAGGTGCCAATTGGGAAGTTAGTAAGTTGTTGTTGCAGTTTAAAATGACCAACAATCCGTTTTTTGTGGAAGATACTTTTATCACACAAACGGCTAAAAACTTCAATTTTAACGATGGCAACTTCTTTTTCGGATTTCATGCTACATATCATATTCAATTATAAGTAACTCGATTTTCAAGAAAATTTTCTATATAATTCGAATTTTAAAAAATTGGTCTGCCAAGATTACAATAGAGCTGACAATCATCACAATGATATAAGTGACAGCTTGAAATTTCCAATGGAGTTTGTATGTTCTTGAAATCTGATAAACTAAGAAAAATAACAAAGCGCTTACGATGATGGGTAATGTAAATGTACCAATTTCAAGATAATTGCTTACTCGGCCTTCGTCATTTAGATTGATAAAATTCATCATTCCTGCTAAAAATCTCATGTAAAAAGAAATAAACAGAAAAGGATAAAGGTGTTTGTTCCACGTTTTTTTCATCAAAACAAAATAGATAAGTATTGCCTGTAAGATGGTCATTATTGGACCAGATATGGAGATAATTGTCGCCTGCAATGGCGTTAGCTGTTCACTTGAAACTATCGAAGAAGCGTTTATTTGCATCATAGCTGTAAAGCCTAAAAGTTCACTTGTGCACCAATGGGTAAATTCGTGAAGTAGCCAAGTAAAAAGTACTGCGATAGTTGTAATGACAATATATTTTCCTGTTATTTTTTGATCGTTCATTTTTAATATTTTGACTGATTGATTTTGTGCTACAATAATCAAACAATCTTGCTAATTTTGATAAAAAATGATGCCGACAAAATGGTGACAATTATATGACAATAGCTATAAAAGCTTGATTTTCGGCTTGATGTACAATTCCGATTTGTTTGTCAATCGAATGGAATTTTTGAAGACAATAAATACGTTGATACACATTAACACTACTAACACGATGATAATTAATGGAATATTTTTAGAAAATCTAACTTGAATAAAAGGAGTCATGATTAATAGAATAGCGGTAATAATCGTCCAAATAATTTGTGTGCTAATAATATCTTTTCCTAGCGATTTGGTTCGTTCATTGTGCGTATTGAAGGTTAAAATTGCAGGTAAAATGATATTTCCAAATGGAATGAGGCAGAAACTGAGTGTGGCGACATTGATCATTTTTACTTTTTCGATGTCAATGGTATCATTTTGCAGATTTTCTGGCGAAACGTCCAATGCCGTTGCGATAGCAGTCAAGGTAAATCCTTTTAGAGGACTTCCATTTTCAATTCTTTGAATGGTACGTAAAGACACTCCTGATTTTTTAGCAAGTTCCGTTTGAGTTAAATTATGTTGTTCTCTGTAAAATTTAACTTTATTTTTCATAGACCCTTAATATTGCAGGCTTGCAATCGGCTTTATATTGGTGTAAGTGATGTGTAAAAGTACTAATAGTTCTATTATATTCTATGTATTTTGTGAGTTTTACAAAATTTATTCGTAACGTACTTTTCTATTTTGTTTGGAAACCAACGTAAATTTTCCTGCTGCGAATTTGTATATAAATTGTCGAAATACGGCTACATTTTCATTCGAATATATGTTCACATCATGAAATTGGTACTGTAGTAGTTGCGTAGATTCGTCATAATGAATAAACATGGCGTCTTTAAATTCGTAATTTTGCTTTTGTGTGATGATAAAACATCCATTTTCGTCTAATGAACCGTTGTTTTTAGTGATTTTTATATCTATCGGATACAGTGTACTTTTATCTTCGGAAAAGGAAATGATACAGCATCTAATTTCGTCATAATAATGATTTCCATTACCTATAAATCGTTTTTGAGTGAATAGATATTTTTTGTCTTCCAATTGATACACACTGTCTATTTCCGATTGAAAAAGGGTTTCAATTCGTTCTTTTATTTGGGTTTTCGTTGGAGCAGTAGCTTGTTTTTGTTTTTCGGAATTTTCAGTTCTTAATTGATTGATATCTTTTATAATTGTAACATCATCACAATATGTTTTTTTAACATATGACATTTGAAACTTTTCAGGAACCAATTTATTTATTATCTCAAATACAGGACTCAATTGTGCATGGTAATAATTTTGTAGATGTATGGTTTTTGATACGGAATCTTTTTTAAATCGTACTGATTTTACATCTCCGTCAGAAATACAGTTATTATGATATAGATAGCTTAGACTGTCTATCTGAATTGCTGAAATTTTCCGTAAACTGGATGTTGGCAACTTTGTGGTAACGAATAGTAGACTATCTTTTTCGCCTTCTAGTTCGCCTCTAAACGTAATGGTTAATTCTTCTTCTGTGAGTTTGTATTTTATTGAATACGCTAACGAATAATTATAATCGCTCACTGTAAATGTGAAGGGTTTTATGGGTTCATTTTTACATGAATATAGTATACATGTTATGAATAGTGCGAGCCATCCGATTTTTTTGATCATCATTTCGTTATGTTCTTAAATGTTAAATGCTAAATTAAGCAAATAAAAACCGAATAGAAAATCCGCGATAACTTTCATAAGTAGGCGAGTACTAGCAATGAATGATACACATGTTTGGCAACTGGCTATTTATGATTCAGTATTTCGATTGTCTTATCAATCCACTCGTAAGGTTTAATGGTTTTATCAAAATAATAATCAGGTTGTATTCCTTTTCCATCAATTGTCATTTCAGGAATTCTATAACTTTTTGATAAACCATACCACAATTTAAATTCTTTTGATGGTGAAATAACATAGTACATATTTGAAATATCTAATACACCTGCTGTAGTGGTTCCCACAAGTTTTACTTTTTTACTTTGCTTTACTTCTAATAAAAATTGTTCTGTAGTACTCCCACAAAATCTATTTATTATAATTGCTACATTTTTTGGATTTGGATAGACCTTTTTAAGCGTATCAATGCTTACGATACTTTCATTTAAGTTCACAAATTCTCCGATATGCTTGTTTAATTTTTGCAAACCTTCTTTTGCCCATTTTTTATCATCATCCGACCAGTCTGGATCATTCATAAAATCAACCATTCGTTTATTGTTTAATTCTGTTGATAAATATGCTGCACCGACTTTTCTTATTGGGTTTGTGTATAAATAAGGTTTTATTTTTTCATAACTATTATCATCGCCACCACCATTATATCTTACATCGATAATGAGATTCTCTGTATTCTTGATCAAATTATCATTGCTTTTTAATAAACTATCAATATATTTTTTGTTGGAATAATTAAATGATGGAATTTTCAATAGTACGGTATTATCAGATACTTTTTCAATCAAAGGTTTCTTGGCATACATGAAGTTATAGTATCGTTCAATATCTTCATCAGGTTTTTGTTGTGGCAAATTTCTTTTGAGCAGAATAGCGCCTGAACCAGCACGTATATACGTTTTGCCCCATAATTCAACTATTTCAAAATCTCGTACTGAATGGTCTCTCATGTAATATTTCATACGATACTTTCCTTCATTTGATTTAAAAATTTCAAGTTTGACTTGATTTTTCTGCCAATAAGGACTTGTAGAATTGACTATAAATCCCACGTATTCTCTGTTTGCATTTTTATCATCTTTTACTATTCCAATTGTATACGGTTCTGAAAACCAGACACCTTCAAAACCTGGATTGTTTCCAAGCTTATTTATGTAGTTCTCAAACTCTTGTTTCTCTATGTTAAATTGTTCAGTATTTTTATATTTCTCTATGATTTCTTTGTCCGATGGTCCAGTTTGCTCAATTGTATTTTGACTTTGAGCTATTAACTGAACATTGAGATGGCCTTCTCTAAAAAATGTTGTCCAGTCATTTAGTAACTGATGGCATTCGTTCAAGTCCGATATTTTTGATGCTTTTTCAGTATAAAGTTTGTTATGTGCAGCATACGCATTTTCTCCTTTAATATCAATAACATATTGAAATCCTGCATCATTTTTTTCAAATGTTTCAGAGAGCCATTTTAGATTTGAAGAACAGTCACACGTTTGTGAAAATCCGTCGTATGATAGTTGCATTAAAACTAAAAGTAAGATTATTTTTTTCATTTTCTATTTAATTTAAGATTGCTGTATGCTTGTTTCCAATATATGAAAAGTAGCGCTGAAAATAAGCATTTACTTTCCGAAATGCGTAGACCTTGGTGTTTAAAATGGCCTTTGTTATTTTTTCCGAATATACGTTTTATCTATATCGTTTTCTTTTTGTTGTACTCTGTAATTTTTTACAGAACCATCGTCATTTAGGTTAAACGTGAACGTAACTTCGGGTCTGAAACCAATAATGACAAATTGAGTCTTTAAAATGGGTTTTAATTCATATTGACCGCTATCCCATAGTCTTCCGAATTCAAAAATAATCTCCGATTCTTGTCCGTCCCAAATATAAGTTCCCACATATTTTTTGAGTACTTCTTCAGTCAATGTAAAAGGTTTCTCTATAGGTTGATCATACAGAATCTTTCGGGCGAATTTAGCTGGACTTGTTGTGATTTTATTTTCGATATTCATGAGTTGAATGATTGTTTTATCAGTATCTATATGTCTTTCAATAATTGTCAAATAACCAGCCCAACGACCTGTATGCAGAACTCTTTTACCATATAGACCATTGTTTCTAACGAACCAGCCAAATCCATACCCAGTTTCTTCATTATTTTCTGTTGGATAGGACGAGAAAATTAATTGTTTGTCTTCAGCATTTACAAGTTCATTGCCATAAAGAGACCTATCCCATTTATATAAGTCAACAACATTGGAATTGACCATGCCATCACCAACAATACCATCTAAATAAATGACATAATCATCTTCAGGCGAATCGTCAGGTACTATATTTTGCTTCAAACTATCTGAATAGATGTAGCCTAATGCATAATTATCGATTTTCTTTGGACTAAACCTTCTCTGATAAACAAAGGTATTTTCCATTTTAAGTGGTGTAAAAATCTTTTCATTTAAATATTGTTCAAATGATTTTCCACTTACTCTTTCTATGATAGTACCAAGTAGTAAATATCCAGTATTGCTATAACTATATTTTTGATTTGGCTCAAATTCCTTTTCAGGTTTTAGTTTTGCAAAAAGTTCAATTACATCTTCGTTTGTAGCTATTTTAGATTTGTCCCAATTCTTTTCCATAATGTTCATATAATCAGGCAAACCACCAGTGTGCATTAATAAGTTCTTTACGGTAACACCTGAATAGTGTTTCAGTTCTGGGATATATTTGCTAATTGGGTCATCGTAAGATAGTTTTCCTTCTTTTTGAAGTTGTACTATTCCCATTGCGGTAAATTGTTTTGAGACAGATGCTAATTCAAAAGAGGTCTGAATATTCAGTTTCTGATTGGTCTTTTCGTTGGCAATTCCATAGCTTTTTTGAAAGATGATTGTACCATTTTCTGCTACCAGTACATTACCGTTAAATTCATTTCTTTCAAAATGTGCAGAATAAACAGAGTCAAGCTTTTGGCTTTTATCATTTTCTTCAACTTTAAACTCAAAAGCTGCTTTTTGTGTATTTTCCTTATCCTTACAGGCAAATATGAAGAATAGAACAGTTAAGAGAATACTTATTTTTTTCATTTATAGATTGTATTATTGTTTTTAACTTATTAGCTACGTCGATGCGTACTCGTCTACGAGAGATACTTCATTTCAATATTAGGAATTGTAGACACCTATTTTTTGTACTTCAAAGTTGATATATACTTTGTAAAGCAGCTGAAACACTACTTGTCCTTCAATATATCACGTATAATTTTAAGGTGATGTTCTGTATGAATCGTAAGAAATTTAATGGTCTCGTCTCTATTCATAGTCCCGAGAATAGGATGATTAAAATGCTTCTTTTCTGCAAGTGTAGGTAACTTTTCGACAGTAGCAAGCGCTTCATCATAATGCGTTTGTAAGGTGTTGATAGTTATAGTTCCTTTTGGTGTTACCGACTCTGGCGCAGTCACTTTTCCTCTAGGTAACGTATTATTAGTAAAGACATAGTCACGGGTAGTATTAGATTCCGCTTTATAATTACTTTCATCAGAATACTTAAGTGCTTTGTGTAACTGATTTACCATTAAATAAATGTGATCCATATGCCACGCAACTGGAGCTTCTGACACTTCAAGGTTTTTTGTATCCCGAACAGCAATATAGGATGCCACCTCATTTAGTTTTAATTTGAGATCAGGATTTCCTTTGTCTGATTCCATACTTGTAGCGCTTGTTAATAATAAGATTCCTGCTATAAAGATCAAGATGATGTGAATACGATTTTTCATAAGTTTATTTTAAAATTATTTAGCTCAAAAATAGTCTTGAAATCAGTACGTTATAAAAAAACGGGATGGATGTGCCACTTTTGTGATGAACGGGAACGCTATTTAAAGTCAGCTTTTGAAAAAGATCTAGAAACGGGAATAGGTGTCGCAACTTTATCTAGTTGTATTGTAAGTGATCTCGCATTGCCATCAATAGCTATTATATGTTGCATATTAATAAGGTAGGAGCGATGACAACGTTTTATTTGAGAAAGATTTTCTAATTGTATTTCAAGCTGTTTTAAAGAAAGCCTTATTAGTTTGTGCATAAGCACACTATCGTCCAAATAATATATCGTTATATAATTCCCTTCTGATTGTGCGTATAGAAAATCTGATAATTGCAGTACAATAGGTGATTTTTTTACACTTTCTTCTTGTATGTGCACTGAACTAGTTTCCTCAGTAGCTACTGGCGGTAACTGATTAGAAAGTAATCGTGCTCTCTCGATATTGCGTTTTGAAAGTGTACGTTCTTTAAAAAAGATTAAACCTATGATAGGGAAAATCCCTATCGAAATAGTGATTTTAAGAAAAATATAAAAGTTTTGATAAAAATCAATATCGCGCCACCAATTGTAATTGTGCAGGGAATTAAAAGCACTTATGATCAAGATGCAACAAGATTGTAATAGAATTTCCTTTGCTATGGTCCATTTTTCTGGTCGAAAAAACACTGGAAATAATTTAGGTAGCATAAAATAGGTTACACAAACACCCAAAAAAACAGAAATTCCAAAACCAGCCAAGAATACATATTTGTATACTATTGATTGTGCAGCGCCAAAAGGTTCAAAAACAATCAAAAATACGAAAACAAACATACCTGATAATAACGCAAATAACCACTTGTATTTCGTGGATTTCAATAATGGATATGGTAAATTTAGCCACTGCATAAGGAACTACTATATTTTAGTTTGATATGTAAATAAATCATAAATATCGTCCTTTTTGGGCGATTAGTGTTTCGACATTGACATTAATTTTCGGTTTTATCATCTATTGTATAGATCTTAATTTTTAACACATAGGAACCTCTCGAAAAGCATTTATTAGCTATGTTTTTATACATTGTGTCTGTTGCACAAGTCTAATATATTGATAAATTTTGTACCATGACTAATGCAAGGCAAGAAAGTAGACCAAAGAACTACTTTTCACATCATTTTAGTTTAAGTGAATGTATTCCCAAAGAGAACTTTTATCGTCGTTTATCATCTGAGTTAGATTTAGATTTTTGTATCAACGGATAAAATTGCTTTTAACTTAAAAAACATCTGAAATTTATCATAAAAACGCCAAAAAGTGAAGCCACATCACTGGATTTAGTCATTTCCAAAAATAAAGATACTATTTGATAATTATATCTTGATTGTAAGCGGTGTTCATTTTAGGATTTCATAGTAAAACTCAAAATAAAAGTCTTCTTAAAAGCGCTAAGAATGCCTTGTTTTTTTGAAATTATAGGGTTTTGTGACGGTTACCGTTGTTGGCTTTAGTGTTAGTCAATATTTATAATTTCAATTCTTTCGTTTTGTAAATCACAAACTCTAGTCGTACAAATATATATTCTTTTTGTCTCTCCATATCCCACCGCAACGAGTCTTGAATTTTCAATTCCTCTTTTAATTAACTCTTTTTTTATGATTTCAGCTCTTTTTTGAGTTTTAATAAGGTTTGTCTCATTTTTACCTTTCATGCAAGAATGTGATTCAATCAAATAGGATGCATCATTTTTTTTAATAATTTGAGATACTAAATCAAGAATTTTATGAGAGCCTTTATCTAAGTCTAAAGACTTATAGCTTGAGAATTTGATTCTTTTATTTAATTCACTTAGAGATTCACTCTGTTGCGCATATGATAGTTTTATGAAAACAAGTAAGATTATAATTAATAGTGTTTTTTTCAGTTTCATATTAAAGCCATCGGTTTATACACCTTGTTGGGCATAGTACTTTTTATTTGTCAATTCATTTGGTAATCCATAAAATTGAGCAAAATGTTTTTTGAAAAAATAAACGTTGATTTTCGAATCTGGATTTTCAATCGTTTTTGTTTCCATAAGACTTGGAATTTTGTCTAAATAATTCGTTGAAACCTTAAAATTCAGAGTATTATTTTGAGCACAACTAAACTGAAAAGTCAGTAATGTGATTGCCAGTATTTTAATTTTGTTCCTCAATGTTCTTCGTATTATGCCAACATGTTTGTATATGATTCGTTGCGTAGTTTAGCAAGTAATTTAGTAAATAAAAACCGAATAGAAAATCCGCGAGGATTTTCGTAAGTAGGTTATAACCCGCAATTAATTTTATACGGTGTTGGCATTAGTTTTTTATTGTTTTCGGTAAAATGTTTTTCCATTCATTAATATTGAATTTCTCAACAATTCTATTGTCTTTTCCAATAACATAGCAGAGTCTAGAACAATATTCTTTTCTGTAATTATTGTAAAAATCTTTATTGAACTCTTCTTGAGAGTCTATATGTATTCCAATATCCAACATTTTTATATCTGAATCAACATGCAGAATATTTATTTGATTTCCAAATATTCTTTCCATTTCATAAAATGCTTCTGTTGATTCTTTGTCGCCACCGCAACCGCAAGAATTAGCAATGACTGTGAATTTATTTTGTAAGTATGAATTCGCTAAAGTATCTCCAGACATAGTAATAACCTTAAAGCTAGGGGCAATCATACCTTTTTGAGTTCCAATTTTGGATTCAAAGTTTTTATCCTTAACTAATGTTATTATATCTCCATTATTGGAAATTTTTTCAAAACGATAATATTTACCATTTAGATTTAAAGCTTCTCCGAATGCTATTAAATCACTTTCAGATATTGAATCTTTTTTTATTCCTGAATCTGATAGTATCGAAATTTGTGGTCGAAAACCATAGGTAAAACTCAATGGATTTCGAGGTTCAATAATTCCAATTTCAAATTTCTTGTTGTCAATTTCAAATTTGCTTATTAAATATTCCCTTTTTCCAAGTGAAAAATTACCGTTCGAGTCTCCAATATTCAACCAAGAAGAATCACTAACTGTTTCTGTACCGTTGGAAATTAAATAGTTGCATTTAATCAAGTTCGCAGATTCACTCCAATCTATTGGTTTGTATTCTCTAATAGAATCGTCAGTAAAATCTTTATTATTATTTTCATCTACAATGAAAATTTGTTTACCATTTTTAAAACCTTTCAGTATTTCTACATTATAATTTTCTGTTTCATTGAAATCTGTTTTCAGTTGAAACCGTTTTAAATCGCTAATGTTTTTTGGATATTTGACTTGATTTGAAAAAGTTTTCGAAGTGTCTTGAAATTCTATATTGCTAACACCAAATTGAAATAAACCATTTCCTTTTATTTTCTTTGTTTTTAATAGTATCGTATCATTTAATGACGAAAATCTGTTTTCAATATTCTTCCGATTTTGACATCCAATTATCGCACAAATTAGCATGAAAAACATTGAAATTTTAAATATATATTTCATTTAGTTGTTAGTTTGTTCAAATTAATGCCAATGTTTAATGTATGGAAAGTGCGTTTTTGGGTACGAGGATTTTCCGTAGGAAAATCAGACGCTAGCAAAAAAAACACAGACCTTTGGTTTGGCATTAAAATAAGCATTTTCTATACATATTGTTGTGAGCAGTTATTATTCAGAAACTAAATTCCCATTCAGGTCATATTCTTTTGAATTTCCAATTAGCTTATTATTCGAATATTTTTGTTCGCCTCTTAAATTTCCATTTTCATAGTAATAGGTTATCGTTCCATTTATTTCTCCGTTCAAGTTGGTTGGTACGCTCCCCATTAGTTGCCCATTTTTGTAATATTCAGCTCCAAATATAGAATTATTATTATGATACATTACAATTGCCCTTATTTCTCCTGTTTCGTAATAGGCTTTATAAAGATATAGCTCTCCGTTATTATAATCTTTTTCTAGTTTAATTCTGCTGTTATCATAATATGTCAATTCTTTAAAAGAATTTGACTCTTTATTAATCCATCTTTTCTCTTTTTTCGCAGTTCCGTTTTCCCACTTTTCAATTATCATTATGTGTTCATCTTTGCAAGAATTCAGAAGTATTATAAATAAAAACGATAAGAAGGAATATTTAATTTTCATTTTTCAGAGTTAGTTTTTTTAATTGCTCACGTGTTTGTATATGGTTTGTTGCGTAGTTTAGCACGTAATTTAGTAAATAAAAACCGAATAGAAAATCCGAGAGGATTTTCGTAAGTAGGCTAGAGCTAGCAATAAATTATAAACAGTGTTACCTGAAGTTATATGTTTTTTAAGTATTCTATTAATTCTCCTTGTACTTTATTAAATGATGATGGTGTTCCTAATTCAATAATATTTTTTTCATTCATATAAATTTGAGTATAGACTTCAATTGTACTCATGGTAAATTTAGGATGTTCTATGTGCTTAATATAACTATCAATTAGGTCAAAAATATTTATTAAACCTTTATTAAAATAGTCTTCGTTATTTTCAAAAAAAGTTAAATTGATAAAAATTATTTTTTTAATTTTTATATTTTTTAATTTGATGCCTTTTAATTTTTCTTGAAACTTTTTATTAAAGACTTTATTAATACCTTCAGTTCCAAAAGACAAATCTGTGTAAAGAATTATTGGGTATATTTCTTGTGTTTGTGAACCAATAATTGTATCAAATGAAACTCCATCATTATTGTTAATGTCATTGATTGCATTTATTAATTGAGAAATACCTTTTGGTTTTCCTTTTTGATTTGAAATAAATTTTTTATTAAATTCATTGAAAACTTTTTCTTTGTTTCCTTCATTTTTTGCTACCGAATTTAACATAACATCTTTAAATTCAATTAAACAAATTTTATTGTTAGACCTGATATATACATCACATAATTCATTATTTGATGAATTAATACAACTAGTTCCAAAAAATTTTATGTAATTAGGAAAACAGCTCTTTATGATAATTGGTAGATATTTTTCTTCTGTAAAATCTTTACCTTTTTCAGATAAAAAATTTCCTTTATACTTTTTATTTTTTAAATAAGAATTAAATGAAAATACTTGAGCACTATAAAATTGATTAATAAGAAAATTTACATCTAAAATTAAATATTCATATTTAGAAATTTTATATAAAAATTTTCGTCTCAGAAAACCAAAACTATCATCATATTTATAGTTTGAAATTTCAGAATTGATACAAAATTTCTCTATGAATTTAAGACTGATGAAATTTGCATTAATTGAATCTTTTAAATTTAAAATATGATTTCTTTCTATATCTGTGATGCCTATATTTATTTCAGTAAAGATAACCAACAAGCTAACGAGTAATTCTTTATATGTGTTTAGGTTATAAGAATTGTAATAATCTTTTATATGTGACTGGTATTTTTTTTCTGAATCTAAATATCTAAAAAAATAGACACCTCTTGTTAATTGACTAGTGTATTCTAGAGTAGATATATAATCTCTTTGATATATCAAACTTGGAATTAAAAGTTCTTCAATTTTATTTTGCTCATCAGCTTTTGTTATTTGATCTTTCTTAATTTTAATTCTACCATTTGCTAAGCTATTTATTATTAAATACGCTTTAAAAATATTGAATAAATCTATATTTGATAATTGTTTATACTCTAGTTCATTATAATTTTCTAAAATTAAATTTTGAAAAAGAAGGTTGGAATAATTCCAAAACATAATTGGTGAATGACCTTTTTCGCCAATTTTTTTAATTGTTGAAGCCCATTGTTGTTGTTTGTCTTTTCCACATTTACCAAGTAAGCTATCTACGAGATTAAACTGAGTTTTACCAGTATTTTCGTTGTTTTCATTCAAAAATAAATTGACACTGAAGAGTGAAATATATTCCAATAAATTTCTTGAAGAGATTTTATTAATTAATTCTTTTGCTTCATCATAACTTTTGTGATTTCCAAAGAAGTCATTATAATCAACTAAAACATAAAGGTTCATTCTTGTGTCAATATTCATTATGTTTTTTTTAATTGCAGGTAACGTACGTATATAAGGAATTCCTGTTTTTATACTAAATACGGTAAATAACAGGAACTAATTTTACAACAACTTCCTATTGTGCTCCCTAAATGTAAAACAAATACCACACATATACAATGTGGTTTTCCGTAAAGCCAACAAAATAATTTGTGAATTTGTAGTAAAATACATGAAAACTGATTCCAAACTAAGTAGGAATGACAATTGGGATACAGGAATCACAGATTATTTAATTATTCATCTTTCTTTTAATGACGTAAAAAGGTGTTTTGCAAATTATGTAACAAAACGATCATTTTTTAATGATATATTGAAAGATTCGTAATAAAAACGTTCCTGAAACCTTCTCGCAGCAATGCAACAAGCTTTCGGGCGCAAACAGAAGCGTCTCGCAGGTCTGCAACATTCTTTTGTTTAACTTCAGAAGCGTCTCGCAGGTTTGCAGGAAGCTTTTGTTCAACCTCAGAAGCGTCTCGCAACGCTGTAACAGGCTTTTGGGAAGCACAGAATTGTTCCCGCAAGTGTGTTTGAATTAAAAATGAGCATTCCATATTCGCATGTGCTTGTGTCGCGAGTTTTCATTTTGAGAACTATGTCATTTCTTCAACTTCCATATGAGAACTTTCACGGGCTATTTTTCCGTTTCACGCTATTTTGGTTGGTCGTATAGAGAGTTTAGCCCTTTATTTGTAGTGTATTAGTTTTGAATTTAGCAAATGAGTAACAATTACAATTGTTATGAAAAAGAATAAAGATTTAGTTTAGTTTTACGTAGTTTATTTATTTAATTGACGAGTGGCAAGAGTGTTTCTTAATTGAAGCACTCTTTTTGCTTTTATAAGATTCGCATGAATTAGAGGAAAATCAATTCTACTTATTTTTGCCGCTTTATTATTTTGAAAATACGACTAATCATAATTTCTGATAGATTCCATTCGTATCCGTTGAAATCTGTCGTATTGATAAATTGTACTACAACTGTATCGATGTCTTCACGATATTCTGCAAGACTTTGGTAACCTGGAACTAAACCGCCATGATTGTACTCGTATATAGAGGAGTAGATTTCTTTTTCCCCTTCGTTAAATACAGAACCATCATTTAAAGCGCGCAAGAATTGTCCAACATCTTCTGCTGTAGCAAGCATACCATTTTCATTGGTTTTGAAATCTTGCTCAGTACCGACATAGTATCCACTCATGACATCGTCTATGTTTACTTCTTCTAAAGAAAAAAACGTGTTTTTTAGTCCAAGCGGTAACAATATGTGCTCTTTGATGTATTGTTGATGACTGTAGCCAACGACTTTATCAATAATCTGTCGTAGCAGTAAGTAATTCGTGTTTGAATATTCATAGCCTTTATCGGGCTCAAAACTTGCAGGTAAGTCGAGCGCAAATGCAAGTGCGTTTTTGCCATTTTCCTGTTCATCTTCCCAATATGCAGCATTACTTGTAAAGTTTGGAATGCCACTTCGATGTTGTACCATCATTTTGATGGTAATTTTTTCTGCATGTTCAATTCTACCTACAAGTTCAGGAAAGTAATCAGCGAGCGTTTCATCTAGGGAAATCTGATTGTTTTTGGCTAGTTTCGCTATGGAAACAGCGGCATATAATTTGCTAATACTTGCAATTTTGAATAGTGATTTTGGATCTGCGGGAACTTTGTTTTCTCGATCTTTCCAGCCACCAGTGTAAAATGCAGGCGGTTTTCCAGCTTCGTCTACATAGACAATCATTCCATCAAATCCGTGATGAATCGCTTCGTCTACTTGTTCTTGAATGGTGTTTGGTAATGGTAATATCCAAGCCCAAACCAATATCCAAGGAACAAAAAACATAGAAATGAACGTTCCTAGCAGTAATACGATTCTAAAGATCTTTTTTTTCATGATACTATTTGCTTTTAAGTGAGAAGTTTAAACGAGTTCAGTAACTAACGTCAGTTCGATATAAGTGATTCAATTC
>NZ_LBMG01000053.1 GCF_001005315.1 Kordia jejudonensis | reverse complement strand
TAGTGGTAAATTATGAATTTGTGAATGGAGAATTCTTTTTTGGACTAACCTTTAAAGACCAAGAAGGTATAAATAACAAAACTGTAAATATTGGTACTGGTTTCATTGAATTACAAGCAAATCAAACCTATATCTTGAATAAAAATTTTGATGATGATGGGGACTATACTGGAGGAGGAGGAACATATTCTACCTCAGTATTGAATCTCTATAAAACTAATAGTTCAATCACGGGCGAACTAACCATCACAAGAATCGATCTTTCCAACTCCATTATCTCTGGTATCTTTTGGTTTGATGCAGTTAATACCGATGGAGAAATCGTAGAAATCCGAGATGGACGCTTTGATTATCAATACTAATTTTATAGCAGCAACAATCAAAATATCTTTAGCGCTAGAAATCTAGCCATTTTTAATCTTCAACTATAATTTTCAAACTAAACACAAGTAATACGGTGTAATAGTTTGAGAGGGAAATCAATAGTAAATTTTAACCAAACAAATATATTCATGAAAAAAAAGTATCTTTTAGTACCATTATTATTTCTGTGCTGTATGCAAGGAGTGTTTGCTCAATTAGGTCCTATCGGACCAACAATTGATGATGATGAAGTCTATGTTCCGTATGCTACACAAATTAGCACCATTTTTGAACACCTAGAAAAGAACCGAGTCCCACATGGTATTTTAACCGATTTTGGACTAGAATATGTAGATTTAACAGCATATGACGGTAATTTGACCAACGAAAATCATACCAGCCGAGCTACTGTCCACGAATCTTTTTATACTCTAATTTCATCACGTATTCGGGAGGTAAATACAGGGTTTATGCAACCCGTAGATTTTGAAAAACTTTGGCACAATCAACGAACACAAGGAATTATAACACTTGGAGGGCTTTATTTTAAATATAGTAAATTTAAAGACGATGCACGGACTTCTGGCAAAGTAACAGTGATTAATAATCAAGTATACGATGTTTACAATCGTGGTACGTGGCAAAATCCGTATGAAGAAAAAAGTATGTTTGTACTGGCGCCTTCTGTAAATCAGTACAAAGGACTAAATGTACAAGTAAAATTGCCACAAAACATTTTTCTATCCAACTATCCTTCTCAGATACAAAGTGTAGCCGTCGATTTTCAAGATGGTTTAGGCTACAGAACTATTGCTTACAACCAAATACTCAATGTAAGTTATACACAAACTGGCACTTATGTTTGGAAGTATAAATTAAACTTAACAAATGGTACCATTCTATATAGTCACTCCGAAGTGGTTATTAAAAAAGGGTTACAAACACAATCTGCTCAGAACCTGACAACATTACAACCACGCAGCCAAACTGGAAATACTTTTCAGGAAAATCCAAATTTGGATGTCTATTTCAAGACTACTGTTACTGCAACAGTTCCCTATTATGGAAAAAACGCAACTGCTACATTGTATATTAGAGATGCAGATGGTGACAATCAAATTACCAATCCGCTGATTGTTGCCGAAGGATTTGATACAGGCGCCGTTTTAAACCCTGAACAGGAAGCTGGCGATAGTAATATTGAAGATTTTATCGAAAGTTATCTTTTTAACCAATCACGATCTGCATTATTACAAAACGAACTAGACACCTATGATATCATTTATGTTGATTGGGATAATGGCGTTGACTTCATACAGCGGAACGCATTTGCCTTTCAGGAAGCAATTCGTTGGGTAAATGATACTAAAACTACGAACACACCAAATACTGTAATTGGACAAAGTATGGGTGGTTTGGTAGCGCGTTATGCGTTGGCAGATATTGAACAAAATCAAAATTTTAACCATGACACTACTCTCTATATAAGTCACGATGCGCCACACTTAGGTGCCAATACACCGATATCATTGCAACATTTTAATCGTCATATCAAAGGCTTATATCAAAGATTGCCGATCGCATATGCGTTTGCTGATGTATTAATTCCACTAGCCTATGACGGTGCAGCTATTTTTGCAGATTCATTAAATGATATTTATGGAACAAATTTAAGCGTAGATCAATATGTAGCTCCAAGTGAGTATTTGGGCGTTGCAGATTTCCCAGCTTCTCGACAAATGCTTTACAATTGGGTTGCGCCAAATTATACTATTTTCAATGGTGTTCATGATGTTTGGCAACTAGAGTTGAGCAATATGGGCTACCCACAAGGAGATCCTAATGTTCCTATACGGAATATTGCCATTTCTAACGGTAGCGAATGTGGTGTCACACAAGCAATACAAGGTGATATTACTGGAATATCAAAAGATGCTGCAGATAAAACAGTTCTGAATGCTGTAATTGGTATTACAGATTTAGGTGTTGCCGCAGCACTGGTAATTGGAGGAGATTTTCTTGATGCCGTTTGGCTTACTACACTAGCAATAGTTCCAGGAAGTTCATCATATGACATCGATTTTTATATGAGACCTATGGTACAACTCAACCAAAACAAAGAAATCTATTATGGCCGTATTCGATATAAAAAGAAGGTATTATGGTTTATTCCTGTGAATGTGAATTTCACTAAAGTTACGCAACATCAACCAAATGGAATCCTTCCATATGACACTTATGGTGGTGGATGGTTTAATCCTGAAAGCGTATTAAATGAATTACCTAGTGCCATTTCTAATTTCTTAGGAGACATTCAAACACAAGCCTACGGTTTTATTCCTACTGCAAGTTCGCTTGATGCAGGTTCAGGGACTACAAATCTTGATGATTTTGACTACCGAAGAGATTATGTAGGTGAAACGCCACCAGCTGCACCAAAAAATAGTCCTTTTGAAAATTTTGTAACCCATTTTGATCCTTTCAATATCGCCAATAATAATAGCGCACATATTTCTTTTAATAGAAGAAACGGTGATTGGTTATTTGCAGAATTAAATGATAATCAAAACCCAATATTTACAAATTGTTCTATGTTTTGTGATGAAGATTTGATATCAGGACCTGGTTTGGTATGTAATTCGGCTATTTATATAATAAATGGTTTAGATAATTTCACTACAGTTACTTGGACTTTAGACAATCCAAATTCGGCAATTATTACTGGAAATAATAATGCACAAATTACTTTAACAAAAGCACCTGGGTTTAATGGATTTGTTACGCTTACGGCTCAAATTAACTCACCTAGATGTGGTTTTGTTGTTAGAACAAAACGAATTTATTTAGGAGTTCCTACAGGTAGCCCAACTATTAGTGGAGATAATGATTTGAATCCTGGTCCAACGGATAGTGCTGTATTTTCAGTAAACACTAACAGTGTAAGTTCTTTTAGCTCAATAAACTGGACAATATTTAGCTACTCATTCCCTAATGCAATTCAATATTTCACTATACAACCAACAGGAAACGGAAAAACGATTGTTGTCACTGCTAATAGTAATGTTCCTGAGGGAGATTACATAGTTCAAGCTCGTATAACTAATACTTGCGGTTTTATTCCAGTTGATAAGGAATTTCATGTCAACGAAGGTGGTAATGCCCAATTTTATCCAAGATTTTTTACTGTATCACCAAATCCATCAAACGGCATTATAAATATACAGCTAAAAGATACTTCTAAAACTCCTCAAAATCAACAAGAAATACAAGGAGAATTATATGACATTTATGGTCGATTTAAAGAAAAAGTTATCATATCTAACTATGAAGCTAAGGTAATTACAAATCGTTTAACTACTGGAATTTATGTTTTAAAGATTTACATGGATAAAACAGTAGAAAGTCATCAAATAATTGTCAAATAAAGAATAATTAAAATTTTAAAATTATCAATAAAAAAACCAGCTCAATTGAGCTGGTTTTCTACTTTATATATAAAAGTGAGATTACTTCACTTCTTCGAAGTCTACCTTTCGACTCCGCTCAAGACAGGCTACTTGACTTCTTCGAAGTCTACGTCTTGTACATCTTCTCCGTCTTTATCATCTCCTGTTGGAGCTGACGCTTCTGGTCCTGCTGCACCGCCTTGTTGTGCTTCTGCTTGCGCTTTGTACATTTCTTCACTTGCAACTTTCCAAGCTTCGTTGATTTTCTCTAAAGCTGGATCAATTACTGCGATATCTTTTGTTTCATACGCCTTTTTCAACTCTTCCAAAGCATCTTCAATTGGCTTTTTCTTATCATCCGATAATTTATCACCAAATTCTTTTAATTGCTTTTCTGTTTGGAAAATCATTGAATCTGCTTCGTTCAATTTATCAACAGTTTCTTTTGCTTTTTTATCAGCTTCAGCATTTGCTTCTGCTTCTTGCTTCATTCTTTCGATTTCTTCTTCTGTTAATCCTGAAGAAGCTTCAATACGAATGTTTTGCTCTTTGTTTGTTCCTTTATCTTTCGCAGAAACATTGATAATTCCGTTTGCATCAATATCAAACGTTACTTCAATTTGAGGAACGCCTCGTTGTGCTGGTGGAATTCCATCTAAATGGAAACGACCAATTGTTTTGTTGTTTGCTGCCATTGGACGTTCACCTTGTAATACGTGAATTTCCACAGATGGCTGATTGTCTGCTGCCGTAGAGAATACTTGAGATTTCTTTGTTGGAATTGTAGTGTTTGCTTCAATTAGCTTCGTCATTACATTCCCCATCGTCTCAATTCCAAGAGAAAGTGGTGTTACGTCTAATAATAATACGTCTTTTACATCTCCTGTTAATACTCCACCTTGAATTGCTGCTCCAATTGCTACAACTTCATCAGGGTTTACACCTTTACTTGGTTTTTTACCAAAGAACTTTTCTACTGCTTCTTGTACTGCAGGAATACGTGTAGAACCTCCAACTAAGATGATTTCGTCAATATCTCCTGTAGATAAACTTGCATTTTTTAATGCTGTTTGGCAAGGTTCGATTGTTCTTTTTACTAAATCGTCAATTAATTGCTCAAATTTTGCTCTAGATAATGTACGTACCAAGTGTTTTGGTCCACTAGCTGTTGCCGTAATGTATGGCAAGTTAATTTCTGTCGAAGTGGTACTTGATAATTCAATTTTAGCTTTTTCAGACGCTTCTTTTAAACGTTGTAAAGCCATTGGATCTTTACGTAAATCCATTCCTTCTTCATTGTTGAACTCATCTGCCAACCAGTTAATGATTTTCTCATCAACATCATCTCCACCTAAATGTGTATCTCCGTCAGTAGATAATACTTCAAAAACTCCGTCTCCTAATTCTAAGATAGAAACATCATGTGTTCCACCTCCAAAGTCAAAGACAACGATTTTTTGATCTGTACCTTTTTTATCCATTCCATAAGCTAATGCCGCAGCAGTTGGCTCATTGATAATTCTTCTTACTTTTAATCCTGCAATTTCTCCTGCTTCTTTCGTTGCCTGACGTTGTGCATCATTAAAATATGCAGGAACTGTAATTACAGCTTCTGAAACATCTTGTCCTAAGAATTCTTCGGCAGTTTTCTTCATTTTTTGAAGAATCATTGCTGATAATTCTTGTGGAGAATATAAACGTCCGTCGATATCAACTCGTGGCGTATCATTGTCTCCTTTTACTACTTTATATGGAACACGTCCTGCTTCTTTAGAAGAATCTGAGAATTTATTCCCCATAAAACGCTTGATAGAATATACCGTTTTTGTTGGGTTTGTTACAGATTGTCTTTTTGCAGGATCTCCAACTTTGATTTCTCCACCTTCAACAAAAGCAATAACAGAAGGAGTTGTTCTTTTTCCCTCAGCATTTGCAATTACTACTGGCTCGTTTCCTTCCATTACAGAAACACATGAGTTGGTAGTTCCTAAATCGATTCCAATAATTTTACTCATAACTTATTTAAACTTTTATCTATTGTGTTGTGTTATACTTTATTTTTACTGTGAAATTTTCTAATTCGAGTTGTATAAGTCAATGACTGTGCCAACTCCAAAATGATAAAGTTTTGTCAGATTTGTTTGAAATTATGGCAAAAAAAATGACAGGTTGTCATAAATAGTCGCTGTGTGTTATTGCAAAACGTATTGCTTTCTGAATTGAACACATAAAAAAACCTCGAATTTCTACGTTAAAATTTCAGGTTTCACTTAGTGTAATGGTATTAAGATTTCTTTAGCGCTGATTCAATATGTTTTACTTATGGTATTTGTTTTCCTGTTGCAACTTTCTATGCATGTGTATTTTAAAAAAATAAAGATGAGATGTAATTATTTTAGAGAGTTATTGTAAATATTTGTACTTTTCTTAGTATTCAAAACTTAGTTCTTTTATTTTATTTGCTGTCACGGCACCACATACGTGGGTAATGAAACGCATGAAGATATGAAATGAACTGGAAGTCTTAGACACTTTGTTTTATACGGAACTTACGCGTGTCTATTTGTGATTCCATTGAAAACGCTAGTAATTTAGAAGACTATTGACTTTTTTACGAAAACGTTTGAAAAAAGAATAAATCTTCGCAAATTTCAAACAATAAAAGTATATTTACCGCACAGAAGTAATTATACTAATTATGGAATATATCAGTGTTTTTGATATGCTAAAAATTGGCATTGGCCCTTCAAGTTCGCACACTTTAGGACCATGGCGTGCAGCCGAAAGCTGGATTAAAGAACTCAAAGAAGCAGCACTTTTTGACGCTGTGACTTCTATTAAAGTAGATTTGTTCGGTTCGTTATCATTAACTGGAAAAGGACACGCTACAGATTTGGCAGTTTTACTAGGTTTGTATGGCGCCGATCCTGAAACAATTCCTACCGAACGTATTCCAGAAATTGTAAAATTGATTGATGGACAGCAAATTTTACCATTTAATCAAGAAAAATCGGTTCCTTTTTTACCAAGTAGAGATATTATTTTCAACACTAATTTTTTACCTTTTCACCCAAATGGGATTACGTTTCATGCCATTGTAGATCACAAAATACATTCGTCTACTTTTTATTCTATTGGTGGCGGATTTGTAGTTAAAGAGCATGAAACACACGCAGATACCGATCATCCAATTCGGATTTTCCCGTTTCCAATAAATAAAGCAACTGATTTATTAAATTTTTGTGAAACGGAACAAAAGAAAATTTCTGAAATTGTTTTATTAAACGAAACCTTACTGCGCTTTCCTGAAGAAATTGACGCCGAATTACGTAGAATTTGGAAAACCATGTTAGAATGTATGTATTTGGGCTGTCATACCACAGGTTTTTTACCTGGCGGATTGAATGTCAGACGAAGAGCATACGATATTCATCAAAAATTAAAAGGAGATTTACCGTATGATTCTCCCGAAGATTGGTTGCAAAAAATTCGAAAGACTGAAGTGAAATTTCGCCAGATTTTTAAATGGGTAAGTTGTTTTGCGTTGGCAGTAAATGAAGTGAATGCTTCTTTGGGAAGAGTTGTTACAGCGCCGACCAACGGAAGTGCTGGCGTTATTCCGGCCGTTTTAATGTATTATATGGTTATTGAAAATCATAAAGCAGATTTTAAACATATCAAACGATTTTTATTAGTTGCTGGCGAAATTGGAAGTATTTTTAAGAAAGGTGCTACTATTTCTGCGGCTATGGGCGGTTGTCAAGCTGAAATTGGCGTTTCGTCTGCAATGGCAGCTGGTGCGTTGACTGAATTGTACGGCGGAACACCTGAACAAGTAATGGTTGCTGCCGAAATTGCCATGGAACATCACTTGGGAATGACTTGTGATCCTATTGGTGGTTTGGTACAAGTACCGTGTATTGAACGAAATTCGATGGGTGCCATTAAAGCCATTAATGCAGCAGAACTCGCGATGGAAACCAATCCTAAAGATGTAAAAGTGCCACTTGATAAAGTGATTAGCACCATGTGGGAAACTGCAAAAGATATGAATTCGAAGTATAAAGAAACTTCCGAAGGCGGATTGGCAGTTGGCGTAAATTTAGCAGATTGTTAGGGTTCGATTTATTTGATTAAAAGATTCAATGATTTAAGGTTTTTCTACTAGTGTAACTAGATTTGAAAGTACAATGGATTCATGTAAAAAATAGATTGTCTCAAGTTTTTTTAAAAAAAATCGTAATGACAATTAAACTTCATAATGTCAAAAGTAAAGCAATACTGATATAACCAACTGGCGAAGCTATCCAAAAATTATTCCCGATACCTTCACAGGAATGACAGTTCAGTTGCTAACAACTCCAGCGAAACGACCAAAAAGCAAAGTGACCCAAAAGCAAAGCGACCCAAAAGCGAAGCATTCTAAAATTATTCCCGACATCCTTTTTTACGTCGCGTATCAATTAAGTAAATGATTTTCCAGTTGCCGTTGTCTTTAAAGAGTTGAAACGAATTGACGCCACAATGCAGAAATTTACCGTCTAACCAAAATTCGTACGGTGTCCACACATTTGCCATAGTACCATCAACTTGTACGTTATAGGAAAGAATCTTTTCATTCCACGTTGGACTTTCTGCTCTATTTACGACAGCTTTTATAAAACCATCAGCTTTTTGATTTCGTAAAACAGCTTCTCCGTCTTTATTGATAAAGGTTGTTTGCAATATGATATCTTCATGCACAACTGCCTGCATCATAGCAGCATCCTTTTTGTGAAATCCTTCAAAGAATTGAATCACGGCTTGTTTTGCCGCTTTTTCATCATCGGTTTGTGCATGCATGCTAAAGCTAATTACACAAAATAATAAAAGGATATAGGTTTTCATTCGTTTAATTTTTTGGAAAATAATGTAAAAACTAGACAACTAGTTTGGTTTTATCATAGTTTTAAGATTTTTAACAGATTACATTCTCAAGTTATTAAAAAATAATACTCCACAAAAGTTGATTTCATTTTTTATGAGTACATTGTTTGTATAAAACAATCAACCAATGATTACCACTATTTTAACCAAAGTATTACTTCCGTTATCGCTTGCTATTATTATGTTTGGCATGGGAATGACGTTGGTTCCAAAAGATTTTACACGAATTACAAAATATCCAAAAGCTGCCTTGATTGGAATTGTAAACCAGCTTATATTTTTACCAATTATTGGATTTTCATTAGCCGTTGCGTTTGATTTAGACGCCACAATGGCAATCGGACTAATGATTTTGGCTGCTGCACCAGGTGGACCTACTAGCAATTTGATTACACAAATTTGTAAAGGAAATATCGCCTTGTCAGTTACGTTGACAGCTGTTGTTAGTTTTGCTACAATTTTGACAATTCCGACTATTTTATCCTATTCTTTGGAGTATTTTGGAAGCAATACTGCTGTTGTTATTGAGTTACCTATACTTGACACAATCCTGCAAATTTTAGTCATTATAGTGGTTCCGATCACGATTGGAATGCTCGTCAGGCGTGCAAAACCCGATTTTGCTAACCGAATGGAAAAACCCATGCGACGCGCTTCTACAATCATTTTTATTTTGATTTTTATTGCGGTTGTTGCTGCCAATTTGAAGTTTTTAGGAAACGCCATGAAACAAGTCGGATTGGTCACTTTAGCCCTTAATATTGCAACTATGGGACTTGGCTATGCTACTGCGCGCTTGTTCAAGTTAAACCTAAAAGATGCTATATCTATTACGGTCGAAAGTGGCATTCAAAACGGAACACTTGCCATTGTAATTGCCACTAGTATTTTGAACAATTTGGAAATGACAATTCCTATTGTAGCCTATTCTATTTGGATGTTTGTAACTGGAAGTATTTTAATGTGGTATTTTAGCAAACGGAGAGAAACTAACTAAATTTTATGCGAATGACACCAACAATACAAACGCTTCCGCAGAAAAAACTCATTGGGAAATCAGCTCGAATGTCTATAATTCAAAATACAACTCCTGTACTTTGGAAACGTTTTATGCAAAATCGGAAAAGTGTTAAAAACACAATTGGTACAGACTTATATTCGATTCAGATATATGATGATCTTTCCTATTTTAAAAATTTCAATCCTCATACTGAGTTTACTAAATTTGCCATGATTGAAGTTACCGATTTTGAAGAAATTCCTGATGAAATGGAATCTTTAATTATCGAATCTGGCTTGTATGCAGTTTTTATCTACAGTGGTTTGCCACAGGATTTTCCAGCATTTGCCAATTATATTTTTGGAGAATGGTTGCCAAATTCTGAATATGAATTAGACAACAGACCACATTTTGAAGTTTTGGGAGAATATTACAATCCGACAAGTAAAAATTCGCAAGAAGAAGTTTGGATTCCTATTAAATAATTTAAAAAAAACAGCATATGTTTATAGTTTCACTTACTTATAAAGTTTCTTTAGAGGTTGTTAATCAACACTTAAACGATCATATTGATTATTTGAATGAACAATACAAATTGGGCAATTTTCAAGCTTCAGGCAGAAAAGTTCCAAGAACTGGCGGCGTCATTTTATCAACAGTAAAAAACAAACAAGTATTGATGGAAATTTTAGAGAAAGATCCTTTTAAAATACATAATTTGGCTTCGTATGAAGTTATTGAGTTCATTCCAAGTAAAACCTCAGAAGATTTTTCTTTTTTACAGGAAAATATTGTACATTAAAAAATCCTAGAAATCTTACTAATCGCACCATAAGATTCCTAGGACTAACTAAACTAACGTGTGTTTCGATGTCACTCTAATATCTTAAACTAAACTGTGTATAAAGTTTAAGTATTTTATACATTTTTACACTTTTATAAATAATATCAGTAAACAAACACCAATCTGTTTAATGTTTTTTATTTATCATTAAACAAATATACGATTTATTCTTTAAAATTCTGCACAAAAACATTCTTTTAGTTACGGCAAAACTGTAATTAAGTCTTTCTTATTGAGAAATTTATCATCTGAGGTTATCATCTGATTTATAAATATTTATCGTAACATCTGTAAACACTAGCATTTTTATATTATTTTTATAGCCTTACAAAATTATATATATGTCAGTAGCAAAAAAACAGTACAAAAGAGTCACAGTAAAGTCGCTCGTGGAAATGAAGAGTAACGGAGAAAAAATTTCCATGTTGACCGCATATGATTATACCATGGCGAAAATTGTGGATGGCGCAGGAATTGATGTGATTCTTGTTGGCGATTCTGCAAGTAATGTAATGGCTGGTCACGAAACGACACTTCCAATTACGTTAGACCAAATGATTTATCATGCTTCTTCTGTGATTAGAGCTATTGACAGAGCTTTGGTTGTGGTCGATTTGCCTTTTGGAACGTATCAATCGGATCCGAAAGAAGCCTTGCGTTCTGCAATTCGAATTATGAAAGAATCTGGTGGACATGCCGTAAAGGTGGAAGGTGGAAAAGAGATCAAAGAATCTATCAAACGTATTTTGAATGCTGGAATTCCTGTGATGGGACATTTAGGATTGACGCCACAATCTATTTATAAGTTTGGAACGTATACAGTACGTGCAAAGGAAGAAGCAGAAGCACAACAACTGAAAGAAGACGCAAAAATGCTTGAAAAAGCAGGTTGTTTTGCTATTGTTTTGGAAAAAGTTCCTGCTACATTGGCAAAAGAAGTCGCCGAAAGTCTTACGATTCCTGTAATTGGAATTGGCGCTGGAAATGGTGTCGACGGACAAGTATTGGTTACACATGACATGTTGGGAATGACACACGAATTTAATCCTCGTTTTTTACGTCGTTATTTAAATATGTATGAAGAAATGACAAATGCTTTTAAACAGTATGCCGCTGATGTGAAATCGGTTGATTTTCCGAATGAATCGGAGCAATATTAGGGGTTTTGGGTATTAGGCATTAAGCATTAGGTGTTGGGTGTTAGTACTTATTTTAGTTAACATAAACGTCATTTCGAGTGAATTTGTAAAACAAATTTGTATCGAGAAATACTTAGCATTTTTGTGATATTTTCTAAATTTAAAACTCGGCTAAAAATGCATACGTCTAACCATCCAGAAGTCTAATAATCCATCAATCTCAATATGAAAATAATTTCCACAAAAGACAACCTGCAAGTACTTTATGAAGATAATCATGTGATTGTAGTGAATAAACGTGCTGGAGATATTGTACAAGGCGATAAAACAGGCGATAAACCGTTGAGCGATGTGGTTAAGGAATATATTGCAGAGAAGTACAATAAACCTGGAAAGGTGTTTTTGGGCGTTGTACATCGTTTGGATAGACCCACAACTGGCATTGTAGTTTTTGCACGAACTTCCAAAGCTTTGCCACGATTAAATCTTCAGTTTGCAGAGAAGAAAGCAAAGAAAACATATTGGGCCGTTGTAAAAAATACACCGCCAAAGTCACACGATACGTTAACACATTGGCTTCGCAAGAATCCAAAAAATAATAAATCGACAGCGTTTGTAAAGGAAATTACAGGAAGTAAGAAAGCGATTTTAGACTATTCCATCAAAAAAAAGCTTGATCGCTACGTATTACTTGAAATTGCGTTACATACAGGACGACACCATCAAATTAGAGCACAATTGGCTACGATAGGTTGCGCCATTAAAGGCGATTTGAAATACGGATTTGATCGTTCTAATAAAGATGCAAGCATACATTTACACGCTCGAAAACTCGTTTTTACGCATCCTGTAAAGAAAGAAATTCTAGAGATTATTGCGCCGTTGCCCAAAGATCCTGTTTGGGATGCGTGTCATACTTAACTCTTCGGCTCTAAAACTAACGTAATTTTATTGAAATCTGCTGCACTGTTAATGACTTTTCTATATTCTTCATATTCGGAAGCAGCAACAATGTTCATTTTGTAATATTCGTTCGCGATGATGGTTAATACATTGCCATTTAATTCATAATCTGATAGGAATGAAAGTGCCTTTTTCCCTTTTCGTAAGTAAGCATTTTCAATTTTGATATCGTCTAAGTTTTTAACTTGGTATCCTTCAGGAATGTTAATTTTGATTGTTCGGACATAACTACGCTGAAATTCATTTTCAACAGGCATAACACGCTTTTTTTCTTGGTATAATTGCATTTGTTGCCCAATGAGATCGCCCACTTTGAAAAGATATTTGTTTCCAGCTTTTTCTACCAATGCATCTGTTTCTACAGTTACATCAAAAACCAATGGCTTTATTCCGAATACGTCAGGCGAAGCATTTTGCATGTCTTTTTTGATGATTTCTGCATCAGCGTGAATTCGTTTTCCAAATTCTTCCATTAATTCGGTTTTTTGTTCTTCATTGAACAAATTCGCGAAAGCTTGAAGATACATTGCATAATAGCCTGTTAATTCGTTTTTGAAATCGACATTTATAATTGTGAAGTCGTCCACATCGAAGGAAACTTCAAAGTCCATTTTGTCAACAGTTTTGTCTGCTTTTATAGGCTTTATGTATTTTATTTTTCCAACGGCCGATTTGTAATCGCCAACTTTTACTTCTTTTATGAATAAGCCGTAATTGTCCGTCATATTTGCAGGAGGAAAACCGTAACGACTTTCTACTTCGGTTGGAGAAAGGTATTTTTTATATTTTGGAATGTAGATTAAGAAATCACGCAGAAAGTTGTTTGCTTCAAACTTTTTGTCAAATTTTATTTCGGTTCTATCGGTTGTAATGACCAACTGACTTTTAATTCCTAAGGTATTAAAAACTGCTGTGTACAGGCTGATGAATCCAGATTCGTCTGCAACTTTTTTCTCTAACGTTTCTTCTAAATCGTAATCAACACCTTCCGAGCTGAACACATTTGTTTTGATAAACATTTCGAGTTTTCGGATGATTTCTTCTTGATCCGTTAGCTTGTCAATTCCCGCTTCAGCGATAAACTTTTTAAGCAGTTTTTTCTGTTTTTTGGTATATTCTGGATAGTAATAGCTGTAAATATTTTGTGAAACTTCTCCGTAGGAAGATATTCCATTTACGCCAGTTGCTAGGTTTTTATCCAGTTTGTATACGACAAAACCTCTTTGTGCATTGTATGCAGATTGTGCTTCACGTTCTAAAGGTTGCACATTTTCCATGTGAATGTTCCAATGCTTTTTGTTCGCGATTATTGTGTCGCGCGTAGCTTCTGGAATTCCGTTGTAACTTTTAAAAGCAAAGAGTAAGTTTTTTGGCGCGTACAGATCAAAATCAACTACTTTTTTAGGATTTGTTGATTGCAAGGCAATTTTTCTTCCTTTGTAAGCTGGACGTTTTTTGACTACGTAAAAATATTCAATAAAGCTTCCTTTTTCAATACCTTCGAGTGCAAAATAGGTGTATTTGCTTCCTGTTTCTTCATCAACAGCGGATAGAAGTTTTGACTTGTCTAGCTCTAAAATTTCGCCCTTTTTATTGATCACACGTGCTTTGCTCACTTCTAAGTTAGAGCTTGTTGCATATGGAATGTAGATTTTGTTATAATCTTCAATTTTTTCATCTGAGTTTAACCAAACGATTCTGTGTTCTAGAAAATATTCCGTTAATCCGCCAGAATCTTCAAAGAAAAATTCGGTCATCACATGTTCTTTTAGGGTGATAATTTGTTCCTCTTTTTCACTTTCTTCTATAGAATATATTGGTGTTTCTTCCCAATCGTAGTTTTGAAATTCAGGAATGTTTTGAGCAATTATAGTATGTATGAATAAAATTGCACATACGCTTAAAAGTATTTTTTTCATGTGATGTATGCTAAATATGATGGCTAAAAAAGTGTGTTATGCTTTCTTTTTTAGGATGATAATTTCTTTAAAGTTTTTTTCTATTTTTTTGATGAGCTTGTTTACTTTTTTCTGTTGTTCAACAGATAATGTCAAGTAATTTAACTCACCTTGATGATTGTACAGAATTTGATTTCCTTGTTGCGTGTACGTTATAGACGACCGAATGGATTCGTTTTTCACTTCTATATTTTCTGGCATATACGACACTTCATATCCTTCAGGAATGTCAAATACTGTTTGATAGTTGTAGTGAACTTTGTATGTATTTTTGATTTCGTGCTTTCTATCTTTTTTTGTTTTGAATGAAGATAAATCTTTGTTTAAATTCAGATTGATATAGATTTCATCGTCAATACTTTTTACATAGTTTGAAATGTTAAAGTCATATTCTATGATGAAATTTTGATCGTACGCATATAGATTTTTTTCTTCAAACTTATCGACTAAAAAGCTGTTGCTACCTTTTCGCAAGATACTGTTGTAAAACGAAGTGCGTTTTTCGTCGGTTTTTATACTTTCTAAGTAATTAAAATAATAGTTTTTTTCATATCCTGAAAGTTCTATTTTACCTTTCCCTACAATATTTTCTCCTTCTAATGAAATATACGTTGTATCAATGGTAGCATTGCGTTTGGCTTCTATTACAGGAACTTTTTCAATCCTGAAATTTCCTTCTCCATTTCCAATTAAGGCTTCTTTTCCTTGTATGAATGACGATGGAAAATCGATGGGCAAATATCTTCCTGTAGCATCTAAGAAATACGTTTTTCCTTCGTATTCGTATGACAGAATCATGTGATTGTCTACAATTGGCGTTGGCACTTCTTCGTACGAATACGGAATTTTTCGCGTTCCAATCCACGTGAGGTTTCCTTTGAGTCCTGCAACATCTAACATGGTTGCTAAGATGCTAGAATTGTCTTTACAATCGCCATATTTCTTTTTGTATACATCATTGGCTTCTCGTGGCACAAAACCACCTAAAGCGTATTCAAATGCAATGTATTTTATGTTTTTTTGTACCCAATAGTAAATGGCGCGTACTTTTTCCAAATCGTTTTCCTTGTCTGCCGTGAGTTCGTTGACAATATTGACCAATTCCACATCGCAAGCCTCCGTATTTACATCTTTTACCAGCGAATAATACCAGTTGTATAAATCGGAAACTTCGCCTAATAGTTTTACATTTTCATCTTGTTCATTTTTGTATGATGTGATGATGGGCACAATGTGCGGCAAAATGCTTTTATAGGTTGTTACATTAGATTCATACTCTACTTTGTCTACGTTTTGAATTTCCCACGTATATACGATGTTTCCTCTTTTTTCTTTTTTTGTAAAGTTGATAGGTGTGTTTTCCGTATTGAATTCTTTGAATTGTAACGAAACGTCTTTGTCCGCAATAATCGTTACTTTTCTGTGCGCTACTGGCGAAAATCCTCCAAAGTAAAACGGACTCAGAAATCGTGGATTTTTCACTTTTTCAGTATACGCTAATTTTGTTTTTGAACCTTCTTTTAGGTTTGGATAGATAAAGTTTAGTGATTTTGTATCGTCATGAAACGAGTTATCAAGTTCGTCTTTTTCTTTGAATTCTTTCACTTCCGTTTCACGATATCTTCCATTTTTATAGTTAAATGCAGACGCTTCTATTTCTGTCAATTCGAAAAATGAAGAGAAGTTTAATGAGCGTTTGGATTTGTATGTTGCGCTTTCGTTTAGGTAGATATCTTCCTCTAGAAATCGTTGTGTAATGTCAAGATTTCCTTTTTTGAGTTTGATTTCTATGATCGTTTCTTCTTGTAATGTAACTTGATCCGCATTTGGATATTTTTGCTTCAAATTGGTATATTCAGAAGATTTTTGTCCAAATAATACCGTTGTCGATAAGAGTATTACAATTAGTATTTGTAAACTTTTATAGTATTTTTGTTTGGTATATTTCTCCATTGAAATAGTATTCTGTTTTTGTCTGTTTTCCTGCTTCATTATAGTACTTTACTTCTCCTGAGATTTCATCATTGATATAGGTTCCTTCTTTTTCAAGTTTTCCATTTTCATAGTATTTTTTCATATTACCATGAAGCATTCCATATTTGTATTCTTTTTCTGTTTTTAGGTTCCCATTTTGGTAGTATTCTTTAATGATACCATCGTATTCATTGTCTTTATACGTGATTTCATTTTCTAGCTTTCCTGAATAATAGTATGCATTGTATGTGCCGACAAAGTCTCCATATTTTACTTCCATTTCTCTGGAAACTTTTCCGTTGTCATAGAATGCTTTTATTTTTCCTGTTTCATTGGTTATTGGAATCATTTCTTTTTCTTTTCCATCAGTTCCTAAATAACTGTAACCAATAAGTCTTCCGTGATCGTAAAAACGCACAAGTTGTAGATTTCCTTTAGGTCCAAAGAATTCTTTACGTCCGTGTTCTTCGCCATTTTTGTAAGGTGTAGAAATTTCTATTTGACCATTTTCATAGTAGTCAATGTCTAATCCTTCTTCTTGACCTCTGTAATATTGCGATTTGCCCGAAACGGTTCCGTCTTTGAAATAAAACATGATTTCTCCGTGTAAATTTCCTTGATAGTAGTTATGTACAATTTTTGGTGTACCATCTTCGCTGTACCAAGTCCATTTGCCGTGTTCATTACCATTTAGGTAGTTTCCTTCGCTTTTTTTGTTCCCTTCAAAGTAATATCCCTTGGATGTACCGTTTTTGACACCATTTACGTATGAAGTTGAAATATTAGGCTTGCCATTTACATAATTATAGGTAAGCACACCATCTTTTCCATCTTTCTTGTAATTGATCGTTTGGAACGATTTTTCATTGTTGTCAAAGAATTCATCTGAAATCAATACACCGTATTTATACACTATTTTTCGTTCTAATTTTCCTGTATTGGTAAATTCTTGTTGTGTACCATGGAATTCTCCTTTGTGATGAAAGTAGATATTTTCCAAAGTTCCGTCAATGTAATAGTCACGAAATTCGCCAAATTCTTTTCCATCTTTGAACCAACATTGATGTTTCAATTGACCATTTTTGTAATAGGTAGCATGATAACCGTCTTTTTCGCCTTCATTATTGAAGTTGGTAACCGATTCTATTTGTCCATTTTTATAGTATAGTACATGTTCTCCAATAGCATTTCCATCTTTGTAAGAACCTGTTCCGCTTAGTACACCATGATCTGTGTAGAATTTCCAATCGCCTTTTTTGCCGCCTTCAATGTCATATACACCTTCCGAAGTAAGGTTTCCGTAAGGAGAATAGCCTTTATACAAAAATTCGCCTCCTTTTTTTCTGGCTTCTTTTATGACTTTACCAGCTTTGTCATAAAATTTGTATGAGATGATTTCGCCTTTGCGATAGATGTATTCGTAATGAATTTTTCCATCCGTATCATAGTGCTTGTACACTCCATTGAGTTTTTCTTTTACGTAATTGTATTCGTTTTCGACCGTTTCATCATCGTAGTACGTGAACCAAGTTCCATTTGGTTTTCCGTTTACATAGTTTCCTTTTTCTTGAATTTTCCCGTTGGAATGATATGCGATGTACTCGCCATTTAGTTCATTGTTTTTGTAGTTTGTTATCGAAACTACTTCGCCTTTTATGTTGAATCGTTTTTCTACACCTTCCGCTTTTTGATTTGCGTATTGCATCTCTCTGTACACCTTTCCGTCAGCGTAATATTCTAAGATTTTACCATCAGGATAATCATCTACATAATCAACATTATATTCTGGCAAGATTTCGCCGACACTGAAATATGAAATATATTTTCCGTTAAGTTTTCCGTTTTCATAGTATTTACGTTGCATTAACGCGCCTTTTTCATTGTAGTATTCGTACTTCCCGTTAGGTTCGCCATCTTTATAGGTTGTTTCTACATATAGACTCCCATCTTCATAGTATACTAAGTTTTTACCTGATAATTTTCCGTTTTCATAGCTCACCGTTTCTCTTACTCTTCCTTTTTCATTGTACCATTGCCAAAAACCATCGCGTTCGCCGTCTTCTCCGAATGCGCCTTCGCCTGTTAAACGTCCATAACTGTTATAAAATTTCCATTTTCCCACTGGCGTTTCATTTTTTATTTCGCCAATGCCTTCCACATATCTTCCTTGTTGATAGAAATAGGTAAGTTCTTTTTCTTCTCCGTCAACAACTACGGTATTTTTACTAAGAATTGTGGTCCATTTGTCTAAGGCTCTTTTTAGAAACGCAACAATGTCTTTTTCTTTTCGCTGAACGTATTTTTTGTATTTTTTGTTTTCAATAGACGCCATTAACGTATATCCATAATCATCAAATAGTCCTTCGTTTTGAATCCATTGATAGAAAGGCACGAATTTTTTACTCCAAAAACCATCAGTACCTTCATAGTTTTCCAATTGTGCTAACATCGCATGATTTTGTCGCACTAGCGCAACATCAATTTTATGATCAATTTTGTAATCGTTATTTAGTGCAATTTTATTGTCAATTACTAAATCAATGTCTTCAAAGTATTCGTCATCTTCAGAGATTTCTACTTCTGGATCAGCTTCATTTTCGTTTTTGTTTGATACAATATCATTTAGTGACACCAATGTATCAAAAGCTCCTTCTCCATCAGGATTGAGCAATACATACATGTTGTAACACATTAATGCTTGTGTAATTTTTCCTTGCTTGTAACAAATGTTTCCTAATTGAAGGTACGCATCTCTAGAAAAAGGATTGATCGTAATTACTTTTTGGTATACGGCTGCCGCTTCTTCAATACGTCCCATGTTTTCTAAAACGGAACCTTTGTTATTCCAAATTTTGTAGAATTTTGGATAGTGTTTTAACCCTTCTTCATATACTTCGAGTGCTTTTTCGTATTCTTCTTTTGCAGAGTACGCAACACCTTTGTTGATATAAAGATATGCTTTTGCGTCGCCCCAATCATACGATTCACTTTCATCGAGTACTTTGATAACCTCATCATATTTTTCTAGGTTGATCAGGTAATAGGCTTTGGAAGTAATTAACGAGCAATAGGTAGAATCATTTTTGCTAATTTTATCTATGAGCGCTAATGCTTTTTCGTTATCTCCTTGTTCATCTGCTTCTTGAATTTGATCAATTATTATTGCAGGATCAATTAGTGGGAGTTTTTCTTGAGATATGCTTACAAAAGGGAGAAGTAAAAATAAATAGAAGTACGGGAATTTTTTCATGTATTGATTAAAAAAGAGTGTTAATGTATATGATTATTCGGTTGTTGCTATAAAAATACATTTTTTTCTGTAAAATAATAATCTAAATATCGCTTCTATGCTCTTAAAAACTAAGAAATGTGGATGATGCTATCATTTTTTCATGAAAGTAACTTTTTATCGACTTTTTCTGCTTTTGGTAGTGGCATTGTTGATAACCTTTTAAAAAGTTAATTGTTAAAAAAAAGAGGTTTTATGCGAAACTTTTTACTTTTAATCACAACCTTAAAAAATCTTGATCGCATGCGCATAGAGAATGATATAAAATTAGGCTTTAAAGATGTAATGATTAGACCTAAACGTTCTACTTTGAAAAGTCGTTCACAAGTTTCCCTCGAACGTACTTTTAAGTTTTTACACAGTTCGTATGTATGGAACGGAATTCCTATTATGGCAGCAAATATGGATACTGTCGGAACGTTTGAAATGGCAAAAGCATTGGCTGCTCATAAAATGTTTACAGCAATTCACAAACATTACAGCATTGACGAATGGAATGCTTTTATGACCTCTATTCCGCAAGATTATATTCCGTATTTTGCTGTGAGTACAGGAACCAGTGAACAGGATAATGAAAAGTTGAGAACTATTTTTACGATACATCCGCAGTTGCGATTTATTTGTATTGATGTTGCCAACGGATATTCGCAACATTTTGTAGATTTTGTAAAAAATGCACGTGCACAATTTCCCGACAAGGTAATTATTGCTGGAAATGTTGTAACTGGCGAAATGGTAGAAGAGCTAATTTTGTCTGGAGCTGATATTGTAAAAGTTGGTATTGGACCTGGTTCGGTGTGTACTACACGTGTAAAAACGGGTGTTGGTTATCCGCAACTTTCTGCAATTATTGAATGTGCTGATGCTGCGCACGGATTGGGCGGGCAGATTATTTCGGATGGTGGTTGTTCCATTCCTGGAGATTTGTCAAAAGCTTTTGGCGCTGGAGCCGATTTTGTAATGCTTGGCGGTATGTTGTCTGGACATCAGGAAAGTGGTGGCGAACTGATTGAACGCAATGGAGAAAAGTTTAAGCAATTTTATGGAATGAGTTCTAAAACGGCCATGGAAAAATACGTTGGTGGCGTTGCAAATTATAGAGCTTCTGAAGGAAAAACTGTTGAGATTCCTTTTAAAGGAGATGTGTCTGACACGATTCAGGATATTTTAGGCGGCATTCGAAGTACGTGCACGTATGTTGGCGCTCCACGACTGAAAGAACTGACCAAACGCACTACGTTTATTCGTGTATCTGAGCAGGAGAATAAGGTGTATTCTTAGTTGGGTTTTGGGTCTTTTGGTGTTGGGTCTTTGGTATTGGATTTTTGGGGTTGGGTTTTGGGTTTTTGGAATGATAACTGATCTGAAAAGTATGAATTTTGATGTTAAATAAGGTACTACCGTAATTGACTGTTTTTTACTTTTTATATTTTGTTTTCTTTATAAACCAAAATTTTATACCATGAAGAAAAGAAATGTAAAGTCACTACAACTTTCAAAAGAATCTATTTCGACATTAGATCAACAAGAAATATCTGGTGGAAGAAGATCATTTAATCCGCCTTGCGCATCTTTTAGTTGCTGGGTAAGTCATTGTGAAACGTATTGTGATTCGCTTTGTCCATGATTTAAAAAAAATAATTCTGAATTCAGAAATGCTGAATTCAGAATTAGTATCAAATATATTCGTCATACAGCAAATGAGCTGTTAGCTATTTTTTAGTGCTTTAGTATGAAATGACACCAAACCTTCTATAGGTCTTCTGACAATGTTTCCAACCGTAAAGCCAAGTTCTTTTGCTACTTCTCTGATTTCTGCTTCTGAGAAAAATGCTATAGAACCTGCAAAGTGAACAGGAACTGTTTTTAATTCTTCTTTGAATTGCATAATCATATTTTCAGCAAATACGCGGAAGCCACTTTTGATTAATTCTACAATGTAATCTGAATCTTTGTTGAGAAACATAAACTCGGCAAAATTAGCCAAATATGCATTCGGATTCGGTTGTTTGTACAAGTTGTATTTGATATAATCACTATCAAGATTGTACTTTTCTTCAAAAGCTACACGAATTGCGGTTGGCATTTTATTGAAGTAGTAATCACGAATTAGTTGTTTCCCATAGTAGTTTCCACTTGCATCATCCATTAAGGTATAGCCCAAGGAATTTACGCGTTGGTGCAATATTGAACCATCATAGTAACTACAGTTTGAACCTGTTCCTTGTATACAAACTACAGCTGCTTCTGAGATATCATTTATCGTTGCATATACAGCGGCTAAAGTATCTTCATTTACAAAAACTTGTGCATTTGGGAAGAAATTTTCTAATACACCTTTTAGCAATAAACGTGGATTTTCCGTTCCACAGCCAGCTCCATAGAAAAAAATGTGTGTTACGGTATGACGATGTGCCGAGAGTTCTTTGCTTTTCTTGATGGTTTTTTTAAGCTTTTTTTCTGCCAGTATGGCTGGATTTAATCCTTTTGTACGAAGCTTATCTAATAATTGATTCCCATCTTTGTCCACTGCAATCCAATCGCACTTGGTGGAACCACTGTCTACTACTAAAATCATAGGATGCGTATAATATAATTTCTCTTTGCTAGGAAAGGGAAATTTCGTCAGTTTTGAGCGCAATCAATTACTAAAATATATTAATTACGCTCAGTGTGACATTTATGTTGTTATAAATTATTTACGTGTAATGCCAAGTCAACTAACTTGTTTGAGTATCCAAATTCGTTATCATACCAAGATACAATTTTGAAGAATTTTGAATTTAATTCGATTCCTGCACCAGCATCAAAGATACTTGTACGATCGTCGCTTACAAAGTCTTGTGAAACTACAGCTTCATCAGTATATCCTAAGATTCCTTTCATTTCGCCTTCGGCAGTAGCTTTGAATACTTTTTTGATTTCTTCGTATGAAGTTTCTTTCTCTAAACGAACCGTTAAGTCTACCACAGATACATCAACTGTTGGGACACGGAATGCCATTCCTGTTAGTTTTCCGTTTAGTTTAGGAATTACTTTTCCTACTGCTTTTGCAGCTCCTGTACTTGTTGGAATGATATTGTTCATTGCAGAACGTCCTAATCTGTAGTTCTTTTTTGATGGAGAATCTACTGTGTATTGTGTTGATGTTGCTGCGTGAATTGTGGTCATTAGTGCTTCTTCAATTCCGAAGTTATCATCTAAAACTTTTGCAATAGGTGCCAAACAGTTTGTTGTACAAGAAGCGTTTGAAACGATTTTGTCTGAAGCTTTAACGTCATTATGATTTACGCCCATTACAAACATTGGTGCATCTTTTGAAGGTGCTGAGATGACTACTTTTTTAGCGCCTGCTTGAATGTGATAGTCAGCAGTTTCTAATGTTGTAAAAATTCCTGTACATTCAGCTACTACGTCAACTCCAGCTTCATCCCACTTTAAGTTTTTAGGATCTCTTTCTGCTGTTACACGAATTGTTTTTCCGTCTACGACAAGATTTCCGTCTTTTACTTCAATCTTTCCATCAAATCTTCCGTGTACAGAATCGTACTCTAATAAGTATGCTAAGTGATTTACATCGAGTAAGTCATTAATTGCAACTACATCTACATTGTCACGTTTTATTGTTGCTCTAAATACGATTCTTCCTATTCTTCCAAATCCGTTAATTCCTAATCTTGTCATTTTATTTTCTTTTTTCTGTCTATTCTTAAATTTATACTGATAGTATATCAGATATTCTTAATAACTCTTTGTTAATATTATGTTTGCCTTTCACGGCTTTTTCTATGCTTGTGACTACTACTTTGTTATCGGAAACTCCGACCATTACATTTGTTTGTCCGTCTAAAATGAGTTCTACCGCTTTTACACCAAGTCTACTTGCCAATACACGATCAAAGCACGTTGGTTTTCCACCACGTTGCATGTGTCCTAATACGGATACGCGTGCTTCATAGTCTGGTAGATTTTGGGTTACATATTCTGCTAGTTCGAATACATTTTTACCAATTTTATCACCTTCGGACACTACAACAATACTGGACGATTTTCCACTTCTACGGCTTCGTTGTAATGATTCGAGCAAACGATCTAATCCTAAATCTTCTTCAGGAATTAAGATTTCTTCTGCTCCTGCGCCAACTCCTGCATTTAATGCTATAAAACCAGCATCACGTCCCATTACTTCCACAAAGAATAATCGGTTGTGAGAACTTGCCGTATCACGAATTTTATCAATTGCTTCTACTACAGTATTTAATGCGGTATCGTAACCGATGGTAAATTTTGTTCCAAAAATGTCATTGTCAATTGTTCCTGGCACACCAATTACGGGAATGTCGTATTCTTTACTGAAAATCATTCCTCCTGTAAAAGTTCCGTCTCCACCAATTAAAATCATGGCTTCAACACCTTCTTCAACAAGGTTGTCATATGCTTTTTTGCGACCTTCTTTGGTTTTGAATTCCATAGAGCGAGCCGATTTTAAAATCGTTCCTCCTTTGCTAACAATGTTTTTTACGCTACGTGCTGTAAGTTCTACGCTATCGCCTTCTATCATTCCTTGATATCCTCTATAATACCCAACACATTTTACATTGTAATACGAACATGCTCTTGCCACAGCTCTAATGGCTGCGTTCATTCCTGGAGCATCTCCTCCAGAGGTCATTACCCCTACTTTTTTGATGTTACTTTGCATGCAATTTTATATTTTGAATAGTAAAGCTAGTAAACTTATTTTGATTTTATAGTACGCTTTAGACTAATTTTGTAGTGTTCGAAAATTTCAAACGTTTTCGTTAATAAGTTCTCAGAATTTTAACGTTTTAGCATCCTATTTTTTCACTTTTAGTAATGTTTTCTTAAGTGTGGATGTGGTTATTGGAAGTAGAGATTGGGTTGTTTTTAGTATCAAATATTTTCACAATTTATATAGAAAATAGGTTCCTATATTTTTACAGTCCCAGACTAACAAAGATACTTTTAAAAAAAGAAAGTCTCAATCATTACAATTGAGACTTTTATAGTAGAATAACTTCGTTTTACGATATAAGGGTTTTCTTGGGTAAATTATGTTGTTTTACAACTCATAACTCCAAGTATTTGTTTTTTTGTCATATGTGAAAATAATATTATAAATCTGTGAAACGGGAATCTTAGTTTTCTTATGATATTTTATTTCCCACTTCTTTATATTCTTAGCTATTCGGATGGCTTCTTTTTCAAAATCACTTGATGGCTCATGTACTGTATTTATGAATCCTTTAGCAAGACCAAAATTTGAATCATATTCAATAGGATAATGATTTTCACTAGCTACATTTTGCAAATTTCCTTTTTTGTCAATATGAATTTTTATACTTGTAAATGTGTGTTTATAGTTTCCCTTTTTTGCACCTTTTAGTATTGAGTCAATATTGGTTACAGGAGTAGTATAGTTGAAACCTGATTCATTCTGATATGCATAATTTCCGATAACAAAACTATTACCATTATCCAAGACTTTCTGTTCATCATCGCTTATTCCATGGTAATCAATTCGTTTGGAGTTTGAGCACATTCCGTCAAAACTTAATAAATCGATATCGTTTAAGTGTGCATAAACCAACCATTTTTCTCCTTTATTTGCACTCCAATCACAAGATGTTGACTCGTTAGTATAGAATTCTTCTGATTTTAGCACAAAACTAAGTTCTTTTGGTTGTTCTCCATTTTTGTAATGTTCTGTAATTGCAAACCGTACAGTATACGTTTGTGCATCTTCTGCATAGACTTTTGACACGATTTCTCCTTCAAAAACATACGTAGCATTGTAAAATTCTAGTATAGATTTTGGTGGACTACAACTGCAAGCAAATGAAATTGAGCATGTAAAAAGGAATAATATTAGAAAATGGTTTTTCATTAAAATCAATCGTTATTGTTTTTCACAAAATCTACCCAATAAGAAGTTGGGGTAACCAAAAGCGGTATTACATATTCTTTTTCTGTAAAATTTTCAACGATGTAAATGTTACGTGTTCGTGCAAACAAATCTTCTAGTTGCTTTTCAGAAAAACTGTCTAAATCTTGAAACGAAACTGTTTCATGTTGTTTGGAAAATAGATCGTATTTCTTTTCTAGTTTTTGGCTTTCCTTTCGCTTGTGCGTCAACTGAAAAAATACAGTTTGATTATTTATATTTAACTTAAATGTATATTGCTCTTGCACTCTAGGAGCTGAATATGTATTTCCCTGCTGTACAAAATGTTTACAGGTATCTTCTTTTACAGCAAGTTCAGAAGGTTCAAATAAAATATATAAATCTTCTGTAGCGGAAGTTAATTTTTTCTTTGGAATGATAAACGTAAAAAAGTCATCATTTAGACCTGATTCTTCATAGAAGGGATTTAGATATCTTTTGGGATACAATTGATAAACTTCTTCATTGTCATCAGTGCTGAAGGGAGAATTTACAAAAGCCCTTCTTATTAATATTTTCCTTCCTTTTATTTCTTCTTCATCAATGATAAAGTTTTTTTTCCATCGCCTAGAATCTAAGAATTCATTACGTTCTTCTAAATTTAAATTGTCAAGAAAATCAATAGTTATAAGTCTTTCCTTATTTTTCTTTAAAAAGCGTTTTTTATGATACTTTTTGTATGTGGAAATATCTGCAAATTGAGCATCGAAATCCTCAAATTTTGAATATTTTAACCTGATTAACTCTTTGTTATTTTTGTAATAAGCATATATGATTAAACTATCATTTACATTCATATCATTATAACTATCTTTCTTTTGATACTCACTTTCTGAAAAATAAAAATAAAGTGTATCCAACTTTTTTAGTTCGTCTAATGTTTGTGCTTGTATAGTACAGCCAAATAAAAGTATGAATATATATATGTTTTTCACGATTAGCAGTTTATTCAATATAATATTGCCATTTGACTTTATATTTAACAATAGTTGAATCATTAATTTTTTCAACTAAGTATAAATTAGGAAAAACCTCATAAGGATATAATGGATTGATTTTATTGACATCTTTTTTAAGATCTTCGATTTTTGATACTTTAATATTTTTCAAATTATCTATTGTACAAGTATCAGATTGTTTTTTATTTGATAGAAACATTTCTTTTTTAATGTAAAACTTAATATTTCCCTCTTTTTTCTTTTCTTTCCTGAAAATTTTTTCTGTTCCAATTTTACCATTACCAATTTCAAAACTGTAAGTCTGATTAGATAAGTTATCGAAAATTAGATACGTGTTTTTTTCATTTGTTTGTGACAACACATTTTGTGAAATCAAAAATAGGCTAAGGTGTAAAACAAGATTTTTCATGGTGTACAAGTTTGACTGAGATTTTATTTTTTTAATCTCTAATCATATTCCAGTCACCAATCCAAGTTACATCGTATTTAATCACTTTTGTATCTGAAATTTTTTCGATTATATATATTTTTTTAAAAGGATTATAACGCATGACATTTTCAGATTTTTTTTTCTCAATATATGCTAAATCAACAATCTTTAAATTAGCTAATATATTAATAGAACATGTATCTACCTTACTTTTTTTATAGTCATAAGCGAAATATTCGTTGCATATAATAAGATAAGAGATTTTAGTATCGTTTAGTTTTCTATATTTGTTTAGTTTTTCTGAATTACCAGAACCATCTTCTACGTTACATTTATCTTCATTCATATTATCAAATAATAAATAAACTGTTTCTTTTTCTTGCTTTTGAGCAAAACAGAAAAATGTGGATAGTAATAGTAGTAGTGTTAAATTTTTCATTCTGTACATGTTTCATTAATATTATTAGTTATATAGTTTGAAATTACAGATTCTATCCTATCTCTTTCAACCTGAGTCAACTGCATCCAACTTTGAATAGCATTAGTTCCGTTCTCGTAAATTAGTCCTTCCCATGATAAATCCATATATAATTGAAGTGGTTGCTCATTATCAGGAACTTTATTTCCAGTACTAAACTCTTGTAGTATTCTAGCAATAGTTTCTCTGTAATGTGTTGCCATTTGTTGATGTTGCCAATTGTTATATCTTCTCATATAGTCATACACACCTGGAAAATTTCCTCTAATACTAATCATATAGTTTGTCTGTTGTTCCGCTGATTGACCTGAAAAATCTAAATGCCCTTGCTTGGCTAGTGATAATAATTTTCTAAACATTTCAGCATGTATAACTTCATGTATAATAGTTTTGGCAATTAATAAATTTGGTCTTTGAGGATGCCCATATTGATTATTTGAACTATTTACTTGGACTGTTATAACATAATCAGGAGAATTTATTTCTAACGTACAATTTGCAGGAGGTACAGTCAACCCTTTTGCAGTGCCACCTAAAATTGTACTTTCTAACTTCAAATGCGCGACAGGAAAATCCCCATCAAACTTTTTAATAGCATTTTTAAAACCTGAACTTGTAGACTTTAACTTATTATATACACAAAGAGCTTTTCCTTCTAGTTCATTTAAAATCTTATAATCATCATATTCATTAATTAAATTATCAATAACTTCCTGTTGTGCATCTTCACTACAATAATTCTCATCAAGAAAGTTACTAATTTCCATCCAATCAGTTGCCGTTAAATTGTTTTGTTGTGCAATTTCTGGATCTATGGTAGTGTTATCATTCATACTTAGTGATAATCCGTTAATACAATTTAAAATTGATCTTATAATCGTTTCATCAAGAATCACGCCAACAGCACCATCATCACACGGATCGGTAGGATCACGCTTAAACATTGTGTTGGTATTGCTGTCTCTTCCTTGTGTTACAAGGTTTCCGTTGCAATCTGTTATGGTTAGTGGACTCCCTTGACAACAATCTGGTCCACTTGGAGCATGTCCGTTTGCCGTACCGCCACAACCGCATTGTGCATAACTCCATTGTAAACCACAATCATCACTGTCTGAGCTTGCAAACCAACCGCCATTTTCGGTATTATCTATTGGCGAACTTGTACTTCCTGTATCGCTTCCATCAATTCCTGCGCTATTGCTAGAACTACTTGTAGCACCGTCATTACTTGGCGGATCGTTAGGGGTTGTTGTATCGTCTATAGGTTCATCAGGACAAGGTGCAAACTGTCCTGTCTGTGTACTGATACTTCCATCTTCTATGAGTACATCGCCAATGAGATCGCCTTCACTATTAAAAGTTTCTATACGTCCACGAAATTGTGAAAAATCAAGATTTCCTTCTTCATCGTGTATCGTAACACCTTCGTTTACAGTGTATTTTATAAAATATTCATAGGTTGTTGTTTCCGTTTCAACCACAATAAGATTGGTATAGGTATTACTATCATTATCGTTGTCAATAACTTTAAAGGTGTGTTTAGTATTGGTTTCGTTGAGCACTACGATTTCTTTGCTGGTATCAACAGTTCCCAAATTTGTATTTTTGGCGTTGCTTGTGGCTTCTGAAAGGAATACTTTTCCTTTGTAATGTGTTACTGCAAACGAATTGTTTGTTTTTGTTTTGATAAAATCAATAGCAGACTTTGAAACTTCGTTATTAGTATTTATCTGTACTCTATTATGTTGTTTTGTGATTTCGTCAGTATCAGAACTAACTTCATCTTGTTCACAATTAGAAAAAATAAAAGACAACAACACCACCAATGCGAGTCTAAAAAGGGGTAATAAATGATTTCTCATAAAATTGTTTTTAAGGGTTATTTTTAAAAGCAATTCAGTTTTAGGGGAAAGGGAAATGTACGATACGTTACTTCACTACAAATAAACTTAGAATAAATGCGTTTTGTAAGTGGAATCCTCCCCTTTTTACAGGGGAATATTCTTGTTTGTTGAACCTAACAAGGGAACAAAAAAATATTAAGTGAATATTGTTTTACTATACCAACCTAGTTTTTACCTATATATGATTGCTACAATTAAGGTCGTTTGTGCACTAAAAAAGGTAGTGTATACCTTAAATACCGTTGATTACGGGTTATTTTGAGTTGTGTAGTGGTACATAGCGGTTGTATGAAGGATATTTTTCGGTTCCACACAGGTTTGATGCGGTTCTGTAAGGGATAAATTCGGTTCGCAACCGAATATAATAGGTTCTTGCAGGGGTTGTACCCACTAAAGAACCTAATAAAAATGGTTAAGAACCGCTTCAAAAGGGTTCCAAAAGGGGTCACGCCCATTCCTGAACCGAAATGAAATAGTATGCAACCGTATTTAAATAGTAAGTAATAGGAATATAGGCTTTTGAAGATGCAACTGATTTTAGATACTATTATTTTTCTCCTGCTTTTTTAGCTTCAGTTTTTTCAGATTCTTCTTCTTTTTCTTCTTTTTTAGCAGTTGTCGGTTTTTTGGTTTCTTTTTTTGTATCCTTTTTATCTTCAAATTGAATAAATCCGCCACCAGCTTTGGCTTCTGCTTCTTCTTGTTTTTTCTTTTCTTCCGCCATTTTCTTTTTCCCCTTAAAAACTTTATCTACCAATTCTTTTAAAGTGTCAAAGTCTACTTGGTATGACAAACCTATTCCCTGTGTGAAACCTTGAATTTCCCCTACGTATTGAATTTGATTTTGGCGATTGAATATTTTAGCCGTCAGCGATCGATCTTCGTTTAACGAAATTTCTACTTCCGCATCTCCAACAATTGCCGTTTGTGTGACTCCGCCAACAGGAACTCCTAATTGTCCATTGAACGTAACTTTATCACTTATTTGACTCGAAACTCGAAATCCTAACTGATCGGATGTTTCAAAGTTTAACTGATTAGAACGATCAGCCTGACTGTAATTTAGCGATACATTTAGTTTACCATTTCCTTCGCCTGTAAGTGCATCGTTAATGATGCCCGTAGCAGTTTCGATAAGATTTCCTGTGATTGCATTTTGATTGATGTTGACTTGGTTTACAAATCGTCCTTGCGATAGTAATGAAAGTGCCTGTAATCTTCGTTTGTCATCATCGTTTAACAAGAAATCTGTCAGTTCTGATTGTGCAACGCCACGTGTTGTTGGGAATGTGATATTGAATACAGGATCTGGTTTTAGTAAATCTCCTCTGAGACGAATGCCAACTTCTACTGGAATTTTTTTGTTGAATGTTGGACTGTCTAACAGTACATCTGGATTGGCTTCCAAATTGTATACAGCTTCTACATTTAATTGTGCTTTGAAAGGATCGCCTTCCCAGTTGATAGTTCCTTCAGGCTTTACCGTAAATTTTTTATTGATGATTCCACGATATTTAAAATTGTATTCGCCTTTGTAGGTAATAAAATCTCCCCACATGTTAAATTTACCATTGGTATTAATTTCCATCAACAAACTTCCTACTCCACTTCCTTTGATGGTGCTTCCCGTATTTTTGTCTACAACAATTTCTATTTCTGCATCTGGCGTTACATCCAAATCAAATTTTAATTCCAATCCTTTGAAATCATTTAGGGCATTTTCGGCTTGTTTTTCAGGATCAAAGAATTCTTCTTTGTTTACAAATTTTATGAAAGAAGCATCTCCAATGGAAGCAACATCACTGATCGGAATTTTTAGAGAAGTTCCTTTTTCCGTCGTTCCTTCTACACGAATTAAGAGTTCATCTGTTGGACCTTCTATCCAAGCTTCGCCACTGATATATCCTGTTCCGTAATACAGTGTTTCTTCGTCGTCATCGAAGTCGGTATTTAGTACTAATAAACGATCTGTGTTCAGGTTGAGTCCCAAACGCCAATCGTCAAATGAAGTATGCGAAATGGTTCCGTTGAGTTGTCCTTTGGTATAATCTTGTGTATCTAAGATGGTAACATTGTCAAATTCGAACGTTTGATCATAGAGTTTTACAATGGAACTGTTTGCCATATCCAAATCGACATTGAGGTACGGAATGTACAATCCGCCCGCTAAAATACTAAGTTCTCCATTGATAGCCGGATTGTTTAAGTTTCCAATAACGTTGGCTTCTCCAGAAATTAACCCGCGAATATCTGTAATAACGTCTTCTCCTAATGCACTAAACGGAGAAATATCAAACTTGTCTATTTTTGCATCAATATCAATTTTATTGATACTACCCGAAATATCAATTTTTCCAACAGCAACCAATGATTCAATGGTTTCATTGACTAGCTTTGCATTGACATCAAATTTTTCAAGATTTTCGCCTCCTTCAATATCAATATTTAAATCGCCTAGCAGTTTATCATTGACTAATAAATTTGCGATATCAAGCTTGGATTTTGGCACATATCCGCCATTTATTTGTTTGATGTCTAACTTTCCATTGACCGTTCCGCCCAAGCGAATACTATCAATAGAAGGTGTTATTTTTTCTAAGCCAACATTTTTAAATTGTAGCTTGATGCTTTTATTGTTTTTGCCAAATAATTGCCCTTCTAAGTCAATTTCTTCATTTTCATGATTCATGACAATTTTTTCAATGAAGATAGAATCGAGCGTTTTGTTAAAGATGAATCTATTTTTACGATCATTTTCATTGTTGACAAACCATTTGTTTCCTCTAAATGAAACATCCGATTTTTTGAGTCCAACAACCGACTTGTTTGTACTATCAATTGTGTGATAAAAACTTAGGTTGTAAATATCATTTAGATTTTTTCCGCCTTTGAATTCCGTTCTAAAAAACAGCGTGTCGTTGATGGTTTTGTTGATGAGGTTAAATTCACTCGCATCATACCATTTTGTGGTAATTCCTGCAACTTCCAAATAGGTGTTGAATACTGGGTTTTTGTTGTCTATTTGCAATTCTACATTGTCCACTACATTTTCATCAACAATAATTTGTGGTGTTTTAAAGGTGAGTTTAAATTTGTTTTCATCGCCAATGATACTTCCACGTAATGATGTGTTTTTAGACAATTCGACATCTGGTAGAAATACATCTACAATTTTATTGTAAATTTTAAAATTGAAGGTCAAGTATTGATTCGGAAGTACTTTAATAGGTCTGTAATTGGTATAAATACTACCCACAGAGTTTTGCACTAAATCAATAACTTCATCAAAGTGAAAACGTCCTGTAAGCGTTCCTTCAATGATATCTGGTGAGTTGATACTTATTTTTCGAATGTCTTTGTCGAACTCCGAAGTTACCTTAAAATTCTGAAAAGAATAGGTTGCATTTTGATTGGTGTAGGCAATTTTCTTGAAGAAAATATCACCAGCCATATTGTCAATATTGTTTCCAACCACATCCAACACGACATCTCCTTTTAGTACCGAAATTCGATCTCTCTTGATAAAATTTAGCTTGTGTAAATCCAATACGTCGATGGATGCTTTGAATCTAAATTCATTTTCAACACCTGATAAATCTGCCAATCCTTGAAAGTTGAACTTTGCATTTGGATCGTTTGAAACTAGGTTTCCATCAAATAGTTGATCCTTTAAAACTCCTGAAACGTTCAGATTTTTGTATTCGTAATTATTGTATTGTAATTTAAAAATACGTCCGACAATTTCTGTATTTAGTTTTTCTTGTGTAAATCCTTTTCCGTCAACATCTGCATCCAGTGTTACTTCTCCAATCAATGGATCATCAACCAATATACCCAAATCGAAATTTTCAAATGTAACTTTCCCTTTGTAGGAAGCATTATCAATGTCATCAATTTCAGTGAGTTTTAAATCCGAAACAGAACTTCCAATTTCTGTGTCAATAATTAAGTTTGCGTCAATTGTTTTTTCTGTAATTTCTGTTATTCCACGAATGTTAAATTGTCCAAACTTTTGAAAAGATGATGGCAATGTTCTACCTAATAAATTTGGTAAAAACGTACGCAATTGAAAGTAGTTTGAAGACAAGCGATCAAAGTCGCCTTTCATATAAAAAGGTCGTGTTGACGTAAATACGTTTTGATAACGCACATCGCCCTTAATCACCGTGCCTGGCGAATTGAACGTAAAATTTTCTGTCGTAAAATCATTTAAAACACCCGTAATATCTGCTGAAAACTTCCCTTTTCTATTTCCAAATTCGTCGTAAAAATAGTTGACTTCGGTAAAATCAATTTCAGAATCTACAAAGCTTGCGGTGACTTTTACTTTGTCTAAAAAGTTAGCAAAATCTTCTCGATTGTAATCAAACACAACAATTCCATCCAATGTAGAACCTTTTGTTTTGATCAATAATTCTTCAAAACGCATTTGCGTCAGTGTATACTGAAACTTGGAATTCATTTCATCTACACGCAATCCTCTATGATCCAAAAAGGTTAATCCTGTGACATCTCCATATACATTTGGACCTTGCACTTTGAAGTCATTTACAACTCCTGAAAGTTCTTGAAAGTCAAGAATATTCGTCGCTTGATTATTTTGATCTTTGTATCTAAATTTACTGTTTGAGAGTGTTAGTTTTGAAGTCGTCAACAAGAAGTTTGAAGGCGTTCCATCGGAAGGCTCGGAATCGAGTTTGGCAATAAAAACATCTAACGTAGTATCAACAGAATCTTTTTCAGTGTTGATGTTTAAGGTTAATCCATCTACTTTTACACCACCAAATTCCAGTTTACTATTGATTGCATTTTGGAAGCTCAACATAGAAGCTTCTAGCGTTTGCACATGAATTAGCGTATCTTGCAAATAGTCTTCTATGTAAATATCTTTCAAAGAAATATCGCCATTCCACTTTAATCCAATACGATCAATATTGATATTGGTTTTGTATCTATCATTTAACCAATTTGTCGCTTTTTGTCCAACGGCCGTTTGCACAGCAGGAATTGAAAAGAAAAGTATCAAAAACATAAATAGTAGCACAATTGCTACTACGATACGCTTTATTATTTTCCAGACTCTTTTGATGACGTTTCAGGATTAAAGGTTAGGCTTCATGATTGACACTGCAAATTCACAAAAAAATTCATACAAAACACGATGTTTAGCATATCTTTGTGAACTTATTATCAATTTTCATGCCTTTTGAAATTTATGAGCACCAAAGATGTATATATTTTAGCTATTGAATCCTCGTGTGACGATACTTCTGCTGCGGTATTAAAGAACGCGAAAGTGTTATCAAATGTTGTCGCAAATCAAAAAATTCATGAAGCATACGGTGGTGTTGTTCCTGAATTGGCGTCGCGTGCACATCAACAAAATATTGTTCCTGTCGTACATCAAGCATTAGCTAACGCAAATATCGATAAAAAACAGCTAACTGCCATAGCTTTTACGCGCGGACCTGGATTAATGGGTTCGTTATTGGTAGGAACTTCCTTTGCAAAGTCGTTGGCACTTGGATTGGCTATTCCACTGATTGAAGTCAATCATATGCAAGCGCACATTTTAGCACATTTTATTGAAGATGATGCGCAGAAGATTCCTGAGTTTCCATTTTTGGCAATGACCATTTCTGGTGGACATACGCAAATTGTAGTGGTAAAACATCATTTTGAGATGGAAGTGATTGGCGAAACTATTGATGATGCTGTTGGAGAAGCCTATGATAAAAGTGGTAAAATTTTAGGATTAACCTATCCTGCGGGACCAATTATTGATACCTTGGCAAAAGAAGGAAATCCGAAAGCGTTTCCATTTCCGAAACCGAAAGTTGAAGGGTTAAATTTTAGTTTTTCAGGATTGAAAACAGCAATTTTATATTTCATTCAGAAGCAAACAAAGGAAAATCCAAACTTTATTGAAGAGAATTTGAAAGATATTTGTGCTTCTATTCAATATACGATTGTGAATATTATTTTGGATAAATTGAAAAAAGCGTCCAAGCAAACAGGCATTAAAACGATTGCAATTGGCGGTGGCGTTTCTGCAAATTCTGCCATTCGGAAAGCGTTGAAAGATGGCGAGTTTAAATTCGGTTGGACATCACATATTCCAAAGTTTGAATACACGACAGACAATGCCGCAATGATTGGAATTGTTGGTTATTTGAAATATTTACAGGAAGATTTTACGGATGAAGCTGTTACGGCAAATTCTAGAATCAAGATATAGTTTTGGGATGTTAGTATTGGGTTGTTAGTATTGGGGTGTTAGTATTGAGTATTGGGTTTTGGGTTTTGGGTATTGGGTTTTGAGAATGCAAACCTTCGCTGGTGCGAATTTGTAATTCGTACCAATAATTTTTTTAAATATCGTTTTATGTAAAAATGGATTATTGTATTAACACTTCTCGATACAATTTTCTTCATTCTATTAAGAAAATCACTCGAAGAGACGACTTTGGGTTTGATTGATAACTTTGTTGATTTGAAGAATCGCAACTTTCGTCAAACTGAACTCTTGTGCTAAACTTGATTCAGTTTGATTCTGTTTCACATAATCCTAAGAAATCACTGTAATGAGATTCTGAATCAAGTTCAGAATGACGTTAAGAAACTTTAAACGTTTAATCATTCAATCTAATAAATAGATTCCTGCCTTCGCAGGAATGACAATGTAATCCCGTTCTACAAAAGGATTTAATTCAACTAAATCGCTAATCTGTCATTCCGCATGTATTGCGGAATCCACTTAACTTTTCAATTGATTCCTTTATATCTGCATCTCGACTGCGCTCGATGTTGTAAAGG
>NZ_LBMG01000052.1 GCF_001005315.1 Kordia jejudonensis | reverse complement strand
AATACGTATTCTTTTATTGATGGAACTTCTTTAGCTTCACCCATAGTCTCTGGAGTAGCCGCACTAATTCGTTCATACTACCCAAACCTAACAGCTTCCGAAGTAAAACAAATCATTATGGAATCAGGAGTTTCCTATGATATCATGGTTAACAAACCTTCTACAAGCAAAGAAAAAGAACTCGTTCCCTTTAGTTCCTTATCCAAATCAGGAAAAATAGTGAATGCGTATAATGCTTTGCTCATGGCGGAAGAAGTTTCTAAAAAGAAGAAAAGAAAATAATAAAACAACTATGTTATATATTTTATGGTCACTACTCACTACGGCGTTTCTCATTTTGTTTTTTGCCTTGGTATTATCACTATTTACAAAAGGGAAAAAATTATTTGCTAACAAATACGGAAATGCGATTATTGTGGTATTGGTTATAGGCGTCTTAGGAATTATGAACGCTAAGGAAGATAAACATAAAAATACTTACGCCATGCATGGGAATGCTATAGAAACAAATGTTACACGCTCAGTAGATATGCGTATGCATGAAAGCGCCTCACTTATATTTCATCTGAGTATTCGATTTAAACAAAATGCAAAAGGAGAGTTTATTCCCAGTTATAGTAGCAGTTCACTAAGTGGATTTGTAAGTGGTTTTCAATGGAAATATAAGTACATTAATATAGATAAAAATACAGATGGCACTTTTTCTTATGGTGCCCACGGAGTATTATATTGGGACTTACTTGGCATTAATTTTTATACTCAAAATAGAGACTTTACGGGTACTTTTCAGTTAGAAGAATATTAAACTAGGGATTCTTATATTTACATTTCAAAAACAAACTTTCTTGAAACCACTACAATCTCTTATCTTATTTTTACTTTGCTGTTTTACTATAATCAGTTCTTCTGCACAATCAATTGTAAAACCAGCACCAATAGTTCCATCAAGCTTAGTTAAAAAACAACAACTTACAGAGGAAGAAAAGAAAGATTGGCATTTTAAAGACATCTATACAGATTCTATTCCGGGGATTAGTTTGTACAAAACATATGAATTCTTAAAAGATAAAAAAGGGGATACAATTATCGTTGCTATTATCGACTCAGAAATTGATATTGACCATGAGGATCTTAAGGATCAAATTTGGATCAATAACAATGAAATCCCAAATAATAATATTGACGATGACAACAATGGATATGTAGATGATATTCATGGTTGGAATTACGTAGGAACTAAAAAGGGAGACTCTATTTTTTATAGTAGTTTGTCTTGTACCAGAGTATTAAAAAAATATCAATCTCTGTATAATCATATAAGTCAAGATTTTATACCCAAGACAAAACTTGATTCTTTGTATTTGTCAGCTAAAAATATATATAATGAAGAACTGCTGTGGAGAAAAGAAGAAATTGAAAAGTGTAAAAGGATGATAATGAATTTTGAAAACGCAGATATTGTTTTAAAAGATTTATTAGGAGGGTCATATAATATCAAACAATTAGATTCTTTAAAATCAGTAATCCCAAAAAATGACAGTATATTATCTTATCATGTAGGAGCTATGAGTTATTATATGAAATATAATTTCAATCCAGAAACATTAGAGAAAGATATTAGAAAAGAAAAGCATGCTATTAACACATTGTTCAACTTTGATCATAAAGATAGAATGCTTACCAATGATAACTCAGAAAGTATCAAAGACTTTCCTTACGGAAATAATAATGTCCAAGGAACAGAAAAAGTTAATCATGGAACAAAAGTGGCTTCATTAATAGCGGCAAAAAGAGGTAATAACTTTGGTGTAGATGGAATTAATGATAACGTAGAATTGATGACTTTAAGTATCTCAACTTCTGGTGATGAATTTGATAAAGATATTGCCCTAGCGATAAAGTATGCAGTAAATAATGATGCAAAAGTGATTAATATGAGTATTGGAAAACCATTCTCCTTGCATCAAGAATGGATAAATGAGGCAATTAAATATGCAGAAAAAAAAGATGTTTTAATAATATCTTCTGCTGGTAATAGTGCGTTGAATTTAGATTATAAAAATGATTTCCCAAATGATACTTATAACAGTAAAGAAATAAGCAATAATTTCATAAAAGTTGGTGGCTCTACATATTCTATTGATGAAAATTTAATTTCTGAATATACAAATTATAGTAAAAAAATAGTTGATATAACTGCACCAGCTGATTATATAAAAGTAATTACAAGAGAAGGAGTTGATATTGATTACGGAACTTCTTATGCTTCAGCTATAGTTTCTGGAGTTGCATCTTTAATCCGTTCACATTATCCAAACCTAACGGCTTCCGAAGTAAAACAAATCATCATGAAATCTGGTGTTTCATATGATATTATGGTCAATACACCCTCTATGAGTGAAGAAAAAGAACTCGTTCCTTTCAGCTCGCTCTCCAAATCAGGTAAAATAGTAAATGCGTACAATGCATTATTAATGGCGGAAGAAGTTTCTAATAAAAAGAAGAATTAATAAGAATGAAACGTTTTATACTATTGATCTTGATATGTATTTTGACAACAATTGTTTCTTGCACCTCAATGCAAAAAGTAGTAACGGTTACTTCTAGTTTTCCCAAAAAACAACTTACTGAGGAAGAAAAGAAAGATTGGCATTTTAAAGATATCTATACAGATTCTATACCAGGGATTAGCTTGTACAAAGCATATGATTTTTTAAAAGACAAAAAAGCTACTAAGATTATTGTTGCAGTCATCGATACAGAACTAAATATTGATCATGAAGATTTAAAAAATCAAATTTGGACAAACAAAGATGAGGTTCCTAACAATAATATTGACGATGACAACAATGGTTATATCGATGATATCCATGGTTGGAATTATGTAGGAACAAAAAAAGAAGATAATCTACCTTATACGAGCTATGAATATGTAAGAATTCTTAGAAAATATATACCATTATTTAATAAATATAATTCTATATCAGACGTTCCAAAGAAAGACTTTGAGAATTTTAAGTTATATCAAAAAGCGTATCTAGCATATAATTTTGAAGTTGAAAAAAGAAAATCTGAAATAACTAGATTTAAACGAATCGAAGGACGATTTCTTAAAGCTAAAAGTATTGCTAAAAAGTATTTTCCAAAAGAGAATTATACATCTTCAACTTTGGATTCCTTGAAACTTACAATTTCAGATGCAGACGAAAAAGAATCTATCTCAAAATTGGCATATTATACCAAATACAATATTGATGAAAAGTGGGTTGATAATCGTATTAATTTTGAAAAATTCAAACTAAACACAGTACTCAATCTTGCGTATGATGACCGTTCATTAACAAATGACAATCCAAATGATCTAAACGATTTCCCATACGGAAACAACAATGTACAAGGAATTTACAGAATTGATCATGCAACACAAATAGCATCTGTCATCGCAGCAACAAGAAATAATAATATTGGTATAAACGGTATCAATGATAATGTGCAACTAATGCCGTTAAGCATTGCTGTTGTTGGAAACGAATTTGACAAAGATATTGCGCTGGCAATTCGATATGCGGTAGATAACGGTGCAAAAGTGATCAACATGAGTTTAGGAAAAACATTCTCTATGTATCCTGAATGGGTTAATGAAGCTATTAAATATGCGGAAGATCATAACGTATTAATAGTAACATCTTCGGGAAACAATGGTTGGAATATAGACAAGTATGATGACTTTCCTACAGATAATATAAACGGTGTTGAAACGGTCAAAAACTTTATCAAAGTTGGAAATACGTCTCAAAATATAGATTCTACTCTAGTATTTAGTAGCTCAAATTATGGAAAGAAAAATGTAGATATCTTTGCGCCAGGCTCTAGAATTACTTGTTTGAGTAGATCAGGAAAAATTACAGATACAGGAACTTCACTATCTTCTGCTGTCGTAAGTGGTATGGCAAGTTTGCTATTTTCGTATTATCCAAACCTAACAGCTTCGGAAGTAAAACAAATCATCATGGAATCAGGAGTTTCGTATGATTTTATGGTTTTAAAACCATACGCAAAAGGCGAAAAACGAGATCCAAACAAAGTGCCTTTCAGTTCCTTATCCAAATCAGGGAAAATAGTCAATGCGTACAATGCATTATTAATGGCGGAAGAGTTTTCTAATAAAAAGAAGAATTAATAACAATGCAACGTTTCATACTACTTATCTTGATATGTGTTTTGACAACAATTGTTGCGTGCACTTCAATGCAAAAAGTAGTATCAGTTACTTCTAGTTTTACCAAAAAACAACTTACTAAGGAAGAAAAGAAAGATTGGCATTTCAAAGACATTTATACAGATTCTATACCTGGAATTAGTCTCGAAAAAGCGTATGAATTTTTAAAAGGTAAAAAAAGCGAAAAGGTAATAGTTGCAGTCATCGATACAGAACTAAATATTGATCATGAAGATTTAAAAAATCAAATTTGGACAAACAAAGATGAGGTTCCTAACAATAATATTGACGATGACAACAATGGTTATATCGATGATATCCATGGTTGGAATTATGTCGGGAGTACAGAAGGAAATTCTAGATCTAAATATTATGGTCATTTTGAATATGTGCGAATTATAAAAAAATATGATTCACTATTTAAAAATATTGTATCAGTAAAAGAAGTTCATGAGAATAGAAAAAGAGAATTTGTACTTTATCAAAAAGCATACATTGCATATAATAAAAGACTAAAAAAAGCTGAGACAAACCTTGAGGATCATATCGTTGCTAAAAAACGCTTCATTTTTGGAGAAAAAGTACTTACTAAATATCTGCCTGAAAGTGAAGAGCCATATAACATATCTCAGTTAGATTCTTTGAAACAAAAGTTGAAAGATCAAGATGAGATTGAGAAATTAGACCGCTTGATACACTATAAAAAACATAAGAACACTTTGAGATCGATTAATAACCGAATAAGTCTCTACAGAGAAACAATTGATTATCAATTGAATTTCGATTTTGATGAGCGTTCTTTAACTAATGATAATACAAACGATCTAAATGATGCTCCATATGGGAATAATAAAATACAAGGTTTCCAAGTGTTTAGTCACTCCACAAAAATATCCTCAGTTATTGCTGCAACTAGAAATGATACTTTAGTAGAAGGAATCAATGACAAGGTGCAACTAATGCCTTTAAGTATTTCGGTGGCAGGAAACGAACACGATAAAGATATTGCATTAGCGATACGTTATGCTGTAGACAATGGAGCTAGAGTTATCAATATGAGCATAGGGAAAAACTTTTCATTACATCCAGAATGGGTATATGAAGCGTTAGCATATGCAGAAAAACACGATGTTTTAGTAGTAACTTCATCAGGAAATGATGGTTATAACCTTGATAAAAAGAATAACTATCCAAATGATGCTATAGATGGAAAAGAGTTTTTAAAAAACTTCATAAAAGTAGGGAATACTTCCTACAAAGTAGACTCCATACTTGTGGATAATAGTTCTAATTATGGAAAAAAAGAAGTAGATATCTTTGCGCCTGGCACTAAAATACCCTGTTTAAATAGATTGCGTATGACTACAGACACAGGAACCTCACTATCTTCTGCTGTCGTAAGTGGTATGGCAAGTTTGCTATTTTCGTATTACCCAAACCTAACAGCTTCGGAAGTAAAACAAATTATTATGGAATCAGGAGTTTCGTATGATATTATGGTTTTAAAACCGTACGCAAATGGCGAAAAACGTGATCCAAACAAAGTGCCTTTCAGTTCGTTGTCAAAATCGGGAAAAATAGTAAATGCCTACAATGCATTGTTGCTGGCAGAAAAGGTTTCAAAGAAGAAACAACGTTAACTAAGATTCACTTACTGAATCAAATTGATACTAATAGTAGAAATTTCTTCACTAGGAAAACGATACGAATGTGTCGGATCAATAGAAATATCTGCTTTGCTAATTGCTTCCAAAAACACATCCAACTCTACAATATACTGATCAGAAAAACCATGTGTCACATCATACGCGGTACACGGTGTTTTGCCCAAATTTTGTGAAACTATTGTCGGCGAAACGGTATGCAACTCAATAAACAACAATCCGTGGTATTGAATATACGGTTTCCATTTCTGAAAATGCTCTACCAAGCTCTGTGCAACGTCACTATTGTGCAACAACTTTCCACGATGTGCAAATGCTCCCGTAGATAACAAATCGCCAGTGTACGTACCTTTTGGAGTGTTAAATGGACGATTATGATCTAAAAACGATCGTACATTCAGTAACTCTTCCAACTTTACGTTATACAATTCTTGCAACTTTCGGTCAATCTCGGCAGGATTACCAATATCGCCCCAAACCACTTCTGCCCACACATTGGCTTTCTCCAAATTTCGTTTGGTACTCAACAACGCTTCTTTATTATAATCTGCGCCAACCAAAATGAGTTTATTGTCTCCCAAATCGTCTCTGCGTTGGGTTTGATTCCAAATTAAATCAAAAATATGTTCAAGCAAGGCACCATTTCCACAACCAACATCAATAATTCCTTTCGGTTGTTCGGAAAGTGGTTTATTAAAAATATCAACCAAAACGGCATCAAACTTATTAAAATAAGTAGCATGACTTCCGCCGCTTCCCCAAACATTCACACCTCTAAACACATGTTGTTCATTTCCTAAATGATCTTGGGTAAAGAAAGGATGAAAATCGCCCGTCAAATACGTTTCCATATGACGCATAATTGGCGTATACGAAACGGTAACACCATACGCGTAACTTTTGGCAAACAAAAAATCGCCTTTTTTTGTCAACGAATTTCCATCATACAATTCGAGTAAACTAAATAATTTCAACAAAGAAGCATCTTCCAAAAAAGAATACCGATCTAAGTTTTCCAAATCGGCATGATATCCCAAATAGACTAACAAAGGCGCTAACAAAACACCTTCCAAATGCATTGCAATCTCAACCTGAAAATACGCGTCAGTTTGTAAAGCTTTCTTAGCATTTGCCAAATATGATGCATAGGCTGCTAATTTTTCAGTCTGTATCAATGAAAACTGAAAAGGACGTGTAAAAAGATCATAATAATGCGCAAACAACGAATTAAAATGTACATAATGTGTAATATGTCGCTCAAAAGCAATAAACTTCGAAGTAGTTTCAATTTGAATCTCGCTCTTGGTTACGCTATAATTCAAAATACCTTGTGAAGCCAAACTACGCAAAGCAACAGTAAGATAACCCGCATGAAAAACGGGAAATTTTTCAAGAATCGTTGCAACGGAAGTCGAAGTATTCGCAGCTAAAAAATCAAAAACGGAATGCTGTTCTAAAGTAGCAATAATGGATGTAATGGCAATTCCATCTTGATGTTTAAATAATAAGGACCGGAATGCACGTTTTTCTTCTCTAGTTAAGCTCATATTCTAAAGATACATAATTTTCAAATGCAGGAAAAAATAAAAAGTGAGCTTTAACTCACTTTTAGTACAATTCTCTTTCTATATAACATGCAGTTTTTAAATAACTGGACATTGTCCCAATCCACCTGTACAAATAGCTACATCGCTTTCTGGCGTTGGACTTGGTTCAGGTGCTGGGCAAGATATAAAAATAGATGTTAGAATATCTGTCCAACAATCGCCAGAATCTTGACCACCTTTAACCTCATTGAGTTTGTTCAAATCAGAAATAATATTTCTATTAAGACTAAACTTCTTATCATTTATCTTCTTCATCCTTTACAAATTACAACATTGGACATGGGTTATATTTACTATGACAACGTGGAAACCAAGAAGCTGGCACTTGCGGCGGACACGACTTTACGGTCAATGGAGTTGCGGCAGAATCTGCTCCACCTTTCAATTCAGAAATTACTTTTTTGTTTAATGATAAACTTTTTAACGTTTGTTTTTTCATAAATATTAATTTTAATGATTACTAATAGTATTTACTAAAACTATACAAACGAAGCATGTGTTATGACTATGAATTTCTGAATCAATGATTTAAACTGCTAAAGCAATAATGTTAAAAAACCTGAGTTCGACGTAAAAAATTTAGTTCTATACTTTTCTTTTCCGAAGTATAGCAGGGATTTTCCGTTAAAAATTTTTGAAGCCTTGGAAAAAATTTAGGAAAATTCATGCGGTTTTAGTTTTTTCAGAAAGAAAAACTAAAAATACCTCTGGAAAAGTTCCCTTTCTTTTGTTTCTTTTCTTTGGGAAAGCAAAGAAAATGAAAATAAAACACTGAAAATATGATATTTAGTAAGGAGTTTCGAAGCTCAATTACAAATATGAATTGCATCACTTATATCGAACTGAAGTTAAAAAGAAAACTAGAGTTGTGTTGAATTTTTTAAATAAGAAATGTTGCTGAATGACTGGTGCAACGAGAAAAACAAAATATTAAATCCCCTTCGGAATTGCATCAATCAAGGTTTGTGTATAGGCTGATTTCGGATTTGCGTAAATGGCGTCAGCTTCGCCCAACTCTTCAATCTGACCAGCATTCATGACCAATAACTGATCAGAAATATACTTTACAACCGCCAAATCGTGTGAAATAAAAATATAAGTAAAGCCAAAATTATCTTTTAATTCATTCAGCAAATTCAGCACTTGTGCCTGAACCGAAATGTCCAATGCAGAAACCGATTCGTCACAAATAATCAACTTTGGTTGCAACGCAATCGTACGTGCAATTCCAATTCGCTGTCGTTGTCCACCCGAAAATTCATGCGGATATCTTCCGTAATACGAAGCGTCCAACCCAACCCGATCTAACAATTCGAGTACTTTTTCTTTGCGTTCGGCATCATTTGCATACAAACCGTGAACCTTCATCGGCTCCAAAATAGCATTTCCAATAGGAATTCTCGGATTCAAGGAAGCAAACGGATCTTGAAAAATAATCTGAATCTCCTTGCGCAATTTTCTAACGTCACGTTTAGACAACTTGGTAATATCTTCGCCTTTATACAAAATTTGTCCTGCGGTAGCTTTGTGCAATTGCAAAATAGTATTTCCTAAGGTCGATTTTCCGCAACCCGATTCGCCAACCAAACCAAGCGTTTCGCCTTCGTACAACGAAAAACTGACATCGTTTACAGCTTTCACTTTCGTAGATTTGCCAAAGATGCCCACAGTACTAAAAAACGATTTTGACACATTTCTTACTTCCAATAATGGCACTTTCGCGTAAATGGACTCGTGCTGCTTTTTACGTTCCTCGTGACTCACAATTGTATCTGAAACGGTGCCTGCAAGTACATCTTGAATCGTGGGAAGTCGCTTCAACCGAACATCCAAAGAAGGTTTTGACTTCAATAAGGCTTTCGTATATTCATGTGTAGGGTTTGAAAACAACGTGCTCGTTTTTCCACTTTCTACAATATCGCCTTTATACATCACAATAATTCTATCGGCTATTTCACTAACCAACGACAAATCGTGCGAAATAAAAATAATGCCCATCTGAGTTTCTTGCTGTAACTCTTCTAACAACAAAATAATTTCTTTCTGAACTGTTACATCTAAGGCTGTTGTAGGTTCGTCAGCAATCAAAACTTTAGGTTTACAAGCAATTGCCATAGCAATCATCACACGTTGCTTTTGTCCGCCACTCAACTGATGCGGATACGAGCTGTACATATGTTCTACTCTTGGGAGTTTTACCTTTTCAAACAAAGACAAAACGGTAGCTTTTACATCTTTTTTAGTACATTGTCGATGTTGTAACAACACTTCTTCAACCTGTTTTCCACACGTCATCGAAGGATTCAAAGAACTCATTGGTTCCTGAAAAATCATTGAAATTTCATTCCCGCGAATGCGTTGAAAAGCTGTATTTGGTAAAGAAATTAAATTTTGATCATCGTATAAAATTTCGCCAGTAATAGTTGTATTCTTTTTAGGTAACAAACCTAATACGGCAAGTGAAGAAACGGATTTTCCACTACCGGATTCGCCAACAATTCCTAAAATTTCATTCTTAGAAAGTGCGTATGAAATTCCATGTATAACTTCATTCTCTTTAAAAGAAATACGTAAATTTTGGATGGAAAGTAGTGTGTGCATTCCTCAAAAATACAGTTAAGTTTAATCTCTACAAAGCAAAAAAATGGTTTTACAATTATTTTTAGCATCATAAATCGTAAAAAAAGCTGAAGAGTTGAGTTGTTTTAAAGAGAAAAACAAATACCCTATTAGTTTTGTAGGATTTAGCTTTAAATCAGTCGTTTAAGTTCATATTTGTAATTCAATACCTGTAGGAATTTCATAAAAAAATGTGTAATTCATCGAAAAAACCAGCATTTCGACATAATATTAATAAAATTTTAACATTTTTGCTCCGAATTAGTGAAAAATATTGAATTGCAGAGTATACACCCTTGATGCTTATCTTGAACGAAAATTGACAACCTTCTTCACACATGATTTCATCTTGACTCGTCCATTATTTTTCCTAACTGTTTTAAAATTAACCAAATAACCAAAAAACAATGAAAAACAAGTACTTCTCATTGGGGCTATTGGCCCTAGGGATGTTCTTTGCTCAAAATTCATTTGCTCAAACAACTGCTGAAAAGCAGAAAATCGTGAGTCAATATGATGTACAAAAGCTAGGAACATTACAAAACAAATTCACAGCCGCACAAGCACAAGAAAAGCAAAAAGCAATTCGAATGGCGCAACAAAACGGTTGGGATATTCGTAAAACCTTACCAGACGGAACACTCATAGAATTACAAAAAGTAACTCCAGATGGAACACCAGTGTACTACACTACATTCAATGTTGCTGCGGCGCGTTCTACGAGAACAGATCATTTAAATAATGGTGGTTCTTTAGGATTAAACCTCATGGGACAAAACATGACTGCGTATGTTTGGGATGGTGGAGTTGCCAGAGCATCACACCAAGAATATGATGGAGCTGGAGGAAACAATCGTTTCTCTACAGGAGATTCAGGTGCTTTAAACTATCACTCTGCACACGTTACAGGAACTATTATGGCTTCTGGAGTTGTGGCAAACGCAAAAGGAATGGCGCCACATGCAAACGCAATAGGATATGACTGGAATAGTGATTTGGCCGAAGCTACTTCAGCAGCATCAAGCGGAATGTTAGTTTCTAACCATTCATACGGTTTTAGAGGAGATTTAGTGCCAGATTATTACTTTGGAGCATACATTACAGAATCTCGTGATTGGGATGAAATTATGTTCAATGCGCCAAACTTTTTGATGGTGGTTGCCGCAGGAAATGATGGAAACCAAAACGGATACAATGGAAGTCCATTAGGAGGAAATAGCTCTTATGACAAACTTACAGGACATTCTACATCAAAAAATAACTTAGTTGTTGCCAATGCACAAGATGCTAATATTGACGCAAGCGGAAATTTAATTTCTGTGTCTATCAATAGTAGTAGTAGTGAAGGTCCAACGGATGATTTCCGTATCAAACCAGATATTACTGGAAACGGAACAAGTGTATATTCTACTTACGAAAGTAGTGATACTGCCTACAATTCAATTACAGGAACTTCGATGGCATCACCAAATGTAGCAGGTTCAGTATTATTATTACAACAACATTACAACAATACCAACGGTTCATTTGCAAGAGCGGCAACAATAAAAGGTATTGCTTTACATACTGCAGACGATGCTGGTAGTAACGGACCCGATGCTATTTTTGGTTGGGGATTGATGAATTCAAAACGTGCCGCAGAAGCCATTACTACAAATGGAAACGAATCTAAAATAGAGGAATTAACATTAAATTCAGGACAAACGTATTCAATAACAGTTGATTCTGATGGTACAAGTCCTTTATTAGCGTCTATCTCTTGGACTGATCGTGCAGGAACAGCAACAACAGCAACAAACTCATCTACGGCAGTTTTAGTAAACGATTTAGATATCAGAGTTTCAAAAGCAGGAACAACGTACAATCCTTGGAGACTAACGGGAGTTACAACCAATGGAACAGGCGATAATACGGTTGATCCTTATGAAAGAGTAGACGTATCGGGAGCTTCTGGAACGTATACAATTACCGTAACACACAAAGGTTCATTAGTTGGTGGAAGTCAAAACTTTTCATTGATCGTTACAGGATTAACAGGAACACCTGTAGTATGTAATGCAACAACGCCAACAGGAGTATCAACGTCAGCAATCACAACTTCTGGTGCTGATGTAAGCTGGAGCACCGTAACTGCAGCAACATACGATGTACGTTACAGAGCTACAGGAACATCTTCTTGGACAACAAATGCAGTCGCTACCAACAATACTACATTAAGTGGATTGGCAGCTTCAACTTCATACGAAGTGCAGGTTAGAAGTAAATGTACTAGTGGAAACTCTTCATACAGTGCTTCGGTCAACTTTACTACTGCAGATGTGCCACCATTTTGCTCGGCAACAGTCAGTAGTTTCCCTTACAACGAAGGATTTGAAGTAAATGACGGTTGGACACAGCTTTCAGGAGACGATGGAAACTGGGTAAGAACTAGTGGAAGTACACCATCTTCAGGAACAGGACCAACTGCGGCAGCGCAAGGATCAAACTACTTATTCTTAGAAGCTTCTACGAACGGAAGTACAGGACAAATTGGAAACAACGGAACAGCAATACTAGAAAGTGATTGTTTTGATTTATCAGGAAAATCAGAAGCTACATTTAGCTTCCAAAACCATATGTATGGAACGGCGGTTGGATCGTTAACAGTACAAGTATCTACGGATGGCGTTTCATGGACAAACGTATGGTCAGATGCTGGAAATAAAGGAAACCAATGGAATGCAGTTTCTGTAAGCCTAAATTCATACCTAGGACAAGATGTAAAACTACGAATAGTTGGAGTTACCGGAAACGGATGGTCTAGTGATATTGCAGTTGATAACTTATCAGTTACTGCTGTAGACATTACTACAGATACGACAGCGCCAGTAATTACCTTAAATGGTGCAGTAACCATTACCCTAACAGTTGGCGATGCATTTACAGATCCAGGAGCAACGGCTACGGATAACATTGACGGAAACTTAACGTCAAATATTGTCGTTACAGGTTCCGTAAACACTGCTGTAGAAGGAACATACACATTAAACTATAATGTAAGTGATGCCGCAGGAAATGCAGCAACGCAAGTTTCAAGAACAGTAAATGTAGAAGCGGCTAGTACAGGAAACTGTTCGGCTACCGTTAGTAATTTCCCTTACAATGAAGGATTTGAATCAAATGACGGTTGGACACAAGTTACAGGTGACGACGGAAATTGGGTTAGAACTAGTGGAAGTACACCATCTTCAGGCACAGGACCAACGACAGCGGCTCAAGGAACAAATTATTTATTCTTAGAAGCATCAACAAATAGTAGTCCAGGACAAATAGGTAACAACGCAACTGCAATATTAGAAAGTGATTGTTTTGACCTTTCAGGAATGACTTCAGCTTCATTTAGCTTTGAAAACCATATGTATGGTAACAATGTAGGATCGTTAACAGTACAAGCGTCTACAGATGGAAGTTCTTGGGCAAACCTTTGGTCAGATGCTGGAAATAAAGGAAACCAATGGAATTCAGTTTCAGTTGATTTAAGCTCGTATGCAGGACAAACAGTTCGATTACGAATCGTAGGAACTACTGGAAACGGATGGTCTAGTGATATTGCAATAGACGATCTTAGTGTAACAGCTAGTGACGGAAGCGGTGGACCTTCTTGTTCTAACGTTTCATTATCAATTACATTTGACAACTACCCAGAAGAAACAAGCTGGCAAATCACAAATAGTGGTGGACAAGTAGTAGCTTCAGGTGGAACGTATGCTTCACAACCTGATGGTTCAACACTAAATGTTGATGTTGGATGCTTAGATGACGGATGCTACGATTTCACAATCACTGATGCGTACGGTGACGGAATTTGCTGTTCATACGGAAACGGTTCGTTTACACTGACAAACAATGATACAGGAGCTACTTTGGCTTCAGGAGGATCATTTACAACATCAGATACAACGAACTTCTGTTTATCGGCGACGTCTTCAACAGTAGCTACAAATGATTTCTTAACAACATTTGATGATAACACAACGGCTTCTTTAGATGTGAAAATATATCCAAACCCAGTAAAAGGTTCAACATTACACGTAACTACTACGCAAGACAATGCGAGTTACACGATTACGAACATGATGGGGCAACAAGTAGCAAAAGGAAACGTAACTTCTGGAGCTATCAACGTGTCAAGATTAAAAACGGGTGTATATATGATTCAGATTGAAGCTGGATTAAAATCAGTAACAAAACGATTTATTAAACAATAAATAACCTACCTGAATAACTAGTAAATAGAGTGCTTTAAAAGCCCAAACATCTCATGTGTTTGGGCTTTTTCTTTTAATTGGTAAATTTTCTAATGGTAAAATAGATTTCTGTCTACGCAGGAATAAGAATATCAAATCTTACCTACTAAAATTCTAAAAGCGAAGCGTATCCAACAATCCAACAGTAAAGCGCTCCCAAAACCCAAACGAATATTTTCAATTCAATATACTTCTGAATTTTAAAAATGGATTTCCGATTATTCAGGCATGAGAATATCAAATCTTACCTACTAACATTCCAAGAGCGAAGCGCGTCGAACAATCCAACAGCAAAGCGCTACTAAAACCCAAACGAATATTTTCAATTCAATATACTTCTGAATTTCAAAATGGATTTCTGTCTACACAGGAATAAGAATATCAAATCTTACCTACTAACATTCTAAAAGCGAAGCGTTACGAAAGCAAAGCGTATCTAACAATCCAATAATCCAACAGCAAAACGCTCCCAACACCCAAAAACCCAACACCCATCCTACACATGCAACACTTCATCATCAACTAATAACGCCTCATTCCGCAATCTGAGTAAAATCTGCGCAACAGCGATGACATCTTTTTCACAATAGACGATAATTCGATCGATATCATTTTCTTCATAAAATACATGTCGAACCTGACTGCCATCAATATCATCTTTCGGAGAAGGAATGCCCAACACTTTCGTCATAAGTTTTAAGGAAGTATAATGCTTGTAATCGCCAAACTTCCACAATTCAAGCGTGTCCAAATGTGGAATTTCCCAAGGTTTTTTTCCAAATAGATTTAGCTTAAAAGGCAAGGTCATTCCATTAATAATCATTCTTCTGGCAATATATGGGAAGTCAAATTCTTTTCCATTATGAGCACATAACAAATGATGCGGTCTGCTGAAATGTGTTTCTAAAAGTGTTCGAAATTCCTCCAATAACTGTGTTTCTTCGCCATGAAATGAAGTAGTTCTGAAATTTCGGATATCGCCTTTATTAGCAAAATAACCAACGGAAATGCAGATAATTTTACCAAATTCTGCCCAAATTCCAGCACGATCGTAGAATTCTTCAGCCGTAAAATCGTCTTTACGCTGATACGTAGTTTTTTGTTCCCAGAGTTCTTTTTCATCAGCATCTAATTCATCATACGATGCATGTTCTGGAACAGTTTCAATATCTAAAAACAAGATGTGTTCTAGATGTATTTTGTGTAACATAGTCTTTACTTTAGTACGTTGAAAAGGGTAAAAAAAATCAATATAAAGTTAAGACCTTCTTCTTTTTTTAAGCTTTTCTTTATAGAATTGCTTTTCAGCAATATATAAGATTTTGATGACTTCTGCAAAAACGATTTGTTCCGTATTTTTTAAATACGTTATCTTTTCAATTGTAATTTCCTGTTCGTTTTGCACACGTTTTTTGATGACTTCAATTTCTTCATCCGTAAATGTAAAATCGCAAAAAACAGACTCTTTTGCAGGACGTTTGTAATGAATAGTTGCCGATTTGTCCCAAACGACAAAATCATCGCCCAAAATCTGCATCAATTGAATCATATAAATTGGATCGGTTGCCGCAAACATGCTTCCGCCAAAAATAGCGCCGACATAATTTTTATTTTTATAACTCAACGGCACTTTTATTTTCACTTCTTTTAAATCAGTACTGATAGAAACCACACGTGCAGTCGTTCTACGATACATTGGCGACAAATTGAATCCATATTTGAAAATTGCCGAAGTAGACATAAACTTTTTCAAAATATTGGTGGCGGTTCTGTACATAGTTTTCTGAAGTTGTATTTTTTAATAATATAAAGTACGTTTTACTAAAATAGCGATTGTTGCTTCACAGGACTTTCGTGTTCCAGCAACCACTTTTTTCGCCACAATCCACCAGCGTATCCTGTTAATGAGCCATCGCTTCCAATAACTCTATGGCAAGGTGTTACAATCCACAACGGATTTTTTCCATTGGCTGCGGCAACAGCTCTGATGGCTTTTACATCGCCCAATTTTTTTGAAAGTTCTAAATATGAATATGTTTTTCCAAACGGAATATCATTTAAAGCAGTCCACACTTTTTGTTGAAAAGGAGTTCCTTTTGGTGCTAATTGTAATTGGAATGCTGTACGAGTTCCTTCAAAATATTCGCGAAGTTGTTGTGCACAATTTTGTAAAGATTCAGGAATTTGTGTCGTCAAAATAGCGTCAGAAGCATCATCTATGACAGTAATTTCTGTAATTCCATTTTCATTGGAAATTAGCCTTGCTATTCCTAAAGGAGTTTTTATATGTGCTGTATGTGTATTCATCGAAACTAAACCCACAATTCGTCGATAAAGAGAGTGAAAATATAGACGAACTGCAATTTTTTTATAGTTTTGTCACGCCCAAAATGTTACTGTGAACTTAATTATATGATCAATTCCTATTTACTGAAAAAATTAAGTTAAACAATACATATCAGCATTAAAATAGTTGTTAGTAGTTGGTAATTTATGTTAAAAAAATCACCAATGATAAAATGCCCAGGAGATTTATTCTTCTGGGTTATTTTTTTCAATCAATCCAAGCTGTTTTGCACGTCTTTCCCAGCTCTTACGTGCCAATTGTTGTAGGTCAGCAACATTATCACTTTCATCCATAATTTCTAAGCCTAGTAAGGTTTCAATAACATCTTCCTGACTTACCAAACCGCTTACCGAACCGTATTCGTCAACCACTAAAGCAATATGTTCGCGGTGTTCAATAAGTTTCTCAAACAATTCAGGAATTGGCAAATTACGGTCTGTAACGAGTAATTCACGTTTGATAGATTCCAACGGTTGATCTCCTTTTCCATGAATTATGGCTTCCATCAATTTATCCTTTAAGATATATCCAGAAATATCATCGGTTTTTGCTCCGTGAATCGGAATTCTTGAAAATTTTAAATCAGGATTTTCATCAAAAAATTCTTGAATCGTTTTTTCAGAACTGTCAATTTTTAATACCGATCGAGGTGTCATTACATCTTTTACTAAAATATCCTTAAATCCTAATAAATTACGAATCACTTTACTTTCCGATTCTTGAAAAACACCTTTGTCCGTTGCAATTTCCGTCATAGCAGAAAAATCTTCACGACTCAGCACGCTTTCTCCGTGCCCTTTGCTTCCTATGATTTTAGTGAATAGCTGTAAAACCCACAGCATTCCTGTATATTTTAGAATGATGACCATTATTCCGAGTGTTTTTGTGGTAAAATTTGCCAATTGTCTCCAATATTTGGCACCAATTGTTTTTGGAATAATTTCTGAAGCGACTAAAATTAAGATCGTCATGATCACAGAAATGATAAGTACGCCATAACTATCGCCGTCTCCATATAGTTTTTTTGCTTCTGTACCTACTAAAATAGCACCAACAGTATGTGCAATAGTGTTTAACGTAAGAATGGCGATCAAAGGTTTGTCTACATCTTGTTTTAGTACTTTTAGCGCAGCTGCATAAGGTTTTCCTTCTTTCTTCTTAATATTTACAAACGTTGGAGTAACGCTCAGTAAAACGGCTTCTAAAATGGAACATAAAAACGAAAAGAAAATAGAGATAACTCCGTAAAATAGTAGTAGTGTCATTGTTGTTAAAAATTGTATACAGCGAATTTAGATAATATTTTAATCAATTGTTTAAATATCTGTATGAATCCTAGGAGTTTCTGCTTTTTTAAAGCATTTATTCGATGTAATGAGCTTTTTTAGTTAAAAAAAATAATAAGTGACCTTTTATAAAACATAAGGTGCTGTTTTATAAAAGCTCAGTGTATGTCTTTGTTTTGCAGTATTTTGAACTCTAGTTTTGCTTCATAATTAAATCAAAACAGTTACAATTATGAAAAAAAAGAATGTAAAATTAGAAAAACTAGACATTGCAAAATCTACAGTTGCTAATCCTAAAGGTGGAGCACGTCCGTACACACCGCCAGCAGAACCAATTGAGGAAAAATGTATCTCAAGACCTCAAATTTCATGTGTTACTGATTGGTGGCCATAGGATTTCTAAACACAAAAGCTGTTTTGAGAATACACATTTTCAAAACAGCTTTTACACTTACAATACGTTCTTCGTACAAAACGAATTACCAACCTCTATATTTTGGTGGTTTTACATCGTTGAGATTCAAATATACAATCAATTGTCCACGATGATGTGTCACATGATCTTGTAACAAATTTAAAATTTGCAACTTGGTTTTTGGACCTGCAAAAAAATCTACGACTTCTTTCAATTCTTCCGCAGAAGCCTGTTTAATAATGTCTCTACTATTGTCAAACGCTTCTTTAATTGCAGCAATAACTTCCGCTTTTGTGGTGTAGGTTTGCTTTGCAACATCTTTTTTATCTTTTGCAAAATACGTGGTACTCAACCAATCCATATTTCCTTTGATATGTAATAATTGTTCTTTGAATGTTTTTTGACGTTCCGTAGGTTTGTAATCGTATTTCTCTTCAGGCATTGCTTCTGCCATTTCCACCAAATAATTTTTAGAATTTTCCCATTTCTCTAAAAAAGCAGTCATTGGTGTATTTTGCGCTTTCGCGAATGAACTCACAAGCATGATGATACAAAAGATATATTTTTTCATAAATAATTTAATTGGTATATGCTAAAATTGATTGAATGTCTTCATTGGATAAATTTGGAAAAGGAACACAAATCAAACCTCTTTCGTTATTTGGTTTGATGCTACTTGTTCTATCTTTTCGTAAAAACTTGCGAATATCTTCAGTCGTATAACGCTCGTTAATATCACGCAAAAATGGACCTGTTGATTGTTTATCTAACTTATGACAAGCGGCACAATTGGCATTAAACAATTGCTTTCCTGCTTTAGCTTCTTCATTTAAGGGCGGAGATATGTAATATGTGCCACAAATAAATTGTGGCTTCTCTTTAATTGCCATTGCAGCAGCATACTGCTGTTCTTGGGCGTTTACATAAAATAGGATCGCTGCTCCAGCAGAAATTATAAATACAAATATGGAAATCGCAGCTTTCATGTTTAACTATTATGACAATAATTTAATAACATCTTTGGCAAAATAACTAGCAATCATATCTGCGCCAGCACGTTTAAACGCCATAATCGATTCTAACATCACCTGATCGTGGTTGAGCCAACCTTTTTCAGCCGCCGCTTTAATCATCGCGTATTCGCCACTAACTTGATACACCGCCACAGGCACATCAAATTCGTTCTTTACTTCGCGGACAATATCCAAATATGCCATGCCAGGTTTTACCATCACAATATCGGCGCCTTCATCAATATCCATTTCGGTTTCACGCATGGCTTCATGACGATTCGCAGGATCCATTTGATAGGTTTTTTTATCGCCAAAACCAGGTGCAGAATCCAACGCATCGCGAAAAGGCCCGTAAAACGCAGATGCGTATTTTGCACTGTAACTCATAATACCAACATCGGTAAAACCTTCGTCTTCTAACGCTTCACGGATGCTTAAAATTCGTCCATCCATCATGTCACTTGGCGCTACAAAATCAGCACCAGCTTCCGCATGCGAAACGCTCATTTCTGCCAACACTTCTACAGTATCATCATTGACAATTTTACCATCTTCCACAATGCCATCATGTCCAAAAGAAGAATACGGATCTAATGCAACATCTGTCATCACAATCATATCAGGACACGTATTTTTGATGGTTTTAATGGCACGTTGCATCAAACCATCAGCATTTAAAGCTTCTGTTCCTTTGTTATCTTTTAAATGATCAGGCACTTTTACAAACAATAAAACCGATCGCAATCCTAAACTCCAAAGCAATTTCAATTCATCAACTAACGTGTCTAAACTGTGTCGGTAATAATTTGGCATGGATGCTATTTCTTCTTTCACACCGTTGCCTTCAACCACAAAAAGTGGTACTAAAAAATCGTTGGCAGTAATTATATTTTCTCTTACCAAACCACGAATGGCAGCATTGGTACGTAAACGTCTATTTCTTCGAAGTGGAAACATAAATTGTTATTTAATAATAAATCGTTGCATCTAAAATATCTTTTCTATTTTAGATGTCACAAAGATAATGAATATTAAACCGAATATCCCGAAAGTTATATCAAACACGCCATTTGAAACGTTACGATTTCAGTTTTCTTGGCGAAACTATCAAGAGCAATTTTTAGCACATTTTAATGTACATCTAACTGACAATCATTTGCATGTGGTTGCGCCACCAGGTTCAGGAAAAACCATTTTAGGGATTGAAATGTTGCGCAGAGTGCAAAAGAAAACCATTGTGTTTGCACCAACGTTGACGATTCGGAATCAGTGGAAAAATCGATTGCTTACTTTTTTTACAAAAGACGGATCATTTACAGACTATTCTTTTGACATCAAACAACCTGCTATGTTAACCTTTGTGACGTATCAGGCATTGCATACGTTTTACAAATCGTTTGACACGAAAGAAGCCTTTTTGGCCTATTTTGCATCGTACGGAATTGAAGCGATTGTATTAGATGAAGCACATCATCTGAAGAATGAATGGTGGAAATGTTTATTTGCCTTAAAAGATGATCGCAACCTAACAACCATTGCGTTAACTGCAACGCCGCCAATAGATAGTACAGATCAAGAATTATCGCGATATTTTGAATTGTGCGGTCCGATTGATGAAGAAATTGCCGTGCCCAATTTGGTCAAAGAAGGCGATTTGTGTCCGCATCAAGATTTTATACATTTTTCCACACCAGATGAAACACAAATACAAGCAATTGTTGATTACCGAGAAAAAGTAGCTGTATTTGTTCGTGATTTACAGTTAGATGAATTATTCGTTTCCATGCTAACATCACATCGTTTTTTGAATGTTACGGATGAGATTTTAGAGGAAATCTACAAAGAGCCAAGTTACTTTTCTAGTATATTAATTTTCTTAAAATCGGTTGGAAAAGAAATCAATCCGTTTTTGTTAGAAGTGTTAGGTTTTGAAGAAAATACAAAAGTCAGTTTGCCTAGTTTAGAATATGATTGGTTAGAAATTTTATTGCAAAACTTAGTGTTTACCGATCGTGAGCAATTATTCATGCATGAAGAATTTTTAGCAAAACTAGAAGATCGCTTGCGCAGAAATGGAATGCTCCATAAAAAACGCGTGCGTATTTTTGGCGATGAACAATTGTACAAAACATTGGCAAATAGTCCGAGCAAATTGCAAAGTATTGTTGACATTTTATACCATGAACATCAAAACTTAGGGACACAATTGCGCGCGGTTGTTTTGACTGATTATATTCGGAAAGAATTTTTGACCTATCAAGATATTACAGCCGTCAATTTATTAGGCGTATTGCCAATTTTTCAACATGTTCGAACTTCATTAAGCGATATTTCTACATTGGCAGTACTTTCGGGAACGATGGTAATTATTCCGAAAGCGTGTTTGGAAATTTTGGCAGAAATCAATCCTAAAAAAACATACAAATATTCATTGTTAGATTGCGATGATAGGTTTGTAAATATATCAATCAGTACACAAGTAAAATCTGATGTAGTTGCTGATATTACGAAATTATTCGAATTTGGACATATCACAATGTTGGTTGGAACAAAATCATTATTGGGCGAAGGTTGGGATTCTCAAGCGATCAATACGCTCATTTTGGCATCGTTTGTCGGTTCGTATGTTTCGTCAAATCAAATGCGTGGAAGAGCCATTCGATCACAACAGGGAAATCCTGAAAAAGTAAGTACTATTTGGCATTTAGCCTGTATTGATCCCACAGTTATTGATGGAGGAAGCGATTTGGCAAAACTAAAACGCCGTTTTCATGCTTTTGTTGGAATATCGAATACAAAACCTGTGTACATTAGTACTGGAATTGGCAGATTAACTTTGCCATCAACATTTGAAAGTGATCATATTGAAGGAATAAACGAGCGTACATTCGCGCTAGCAAAAAATAGAAAGCAGATAAAAAACGCTTGGGAAACGGCGATTAAAAAAGGAAATTCGTTGACGACCGAAATACAATATTTCAATGAAAATAAATCTAGCGGAACACGGAGAAAAGAGATTTATCATCGCGATTTGGCAACATATATTTCTGTGGAACTTTCTATTGGTGTCGCAATTGTGTTAATGCAATTCTATTTTTATGAAGTTTTTATGCACATGGAAATAGGTGTTTTGTATGGAATTTATGGCTTACTTTCTTTGATAGGGATGTATTTAGGATTTAAAATAGTTACGAGAATTCGTGTGTATGTGCAATCGCGTTTTGTGCATAGAAACATGATTGATATTGGCGAAACCGTTTTGCAAACCTTGAATGATCTTGGGTATGTTACCACCAATCTTGACGAAATTGACATTCGTTCGGAGCATTTGTATGGCGGCGATACCGTTTGTAATATTTACGGCGCTACACGTGTAGAAAGTGCATTGTTTGTAAAAGCGATGCAGGAAATTTTGGATCCGATAGAAAATCCACGCTATTTGTTAGAGAAAACGAGCATTTTTGGCTCAAAATCAGATTGGCAGAACTACTTTGCAGTGCCTTCTATCTGTAGCGCGAGAAAGAAAGATGCGCAAGTCTTTTTAGATAATTGGATTCGATATGTTGGCGATGCAAAATTACGTTTTACCAGAACAGTCATCGGACGAAAATTATTGATCAAAGCACGCTTATTTCACGTGACCAATGTGTTGAAACAAACGACAAAAAAAGAAGTGATTTGGAAGTAATAAATTTTAGTTAAAAATAAAATTCACGTATCTTACTTACAAAAATATCTGTATATTTCTTACTTAATATATTGTGGTCTAAATTGACTCTTACAACTATATAGAAGTCATTTATTTATGAATACTACGCTTTGAAAAAACTCAAAATTTTTAAAATAGTACTCGTCATGCTCATGCTTGCAAGCTGTAACAATGATGACGATCATCCAATAAATCCTGTGGACCAACTTCCTGCGGCTACCCAAACAGGCGAAAATACCTTTGGTTGCTTATTAGACGGCGAAGTTTTTTTGCCAAGCGGTGGCACCAACCCACTAGATTGTGTTTACCAATTTGTAGATGGCGGTTATTATTTTGCTTTACAAGGGAATAGAAGAAATTCTAATAATAATCTAGTTTTAATTGGTTTAGCCACAAGAGATTTTCAAATTTTTGAAAATCAACTATATATACTATCTGAAAATATTTCGCCTAGTGTTTCTGGAGTATATGCATTAGGTGGAATGTTCAGTTATACATCAGCTATCTATACAGGCGAATTGCGAATCACCAAATTAGACGAAATCAACCAAATTGTATCGGGTACGTTTTGGTTTGATGTAGAAGATAGCAATGGCGTTGTACACGAAATTCGTGAAGGTCGCTTTGATATGCAATACACACAATAATAAATAGATACAAACGCTTTGAAAAAACTCAAAATTTTTAAAATAGTACTAATTATACTCATGCTTACAAGCTGTAACAATGATGACGATCACCCAACAAATCCTGTTGACCAACTTCCTGCCGCTACCCAAACAGGCGAAAATACCTTTGGCTGCTTATTAGACGGCGAAGTTTTTTTACCAAGCGGTGGCACCAACCCACTAGATTGCGTTTACCAATTTGTAGATGGAGGTTATTATTTTGCGCTACAAGGGAATAAACGTGATAGTAATAATAATTTAATAAATATATCTATCGGTACAATAAATTCTCAATTAATTGAAGGGGAGATTTTTCAGTTGTTGGAAAATCAGGATGGAAATGTCACCGCCAGATATTCCTTTAATTCCATTTTCAATTATACAACACAAATCTATACAGGCGAATTAGAAATTACCAAATTAGATGAAACCAATCAAATTGTATCAGGTACATTTTGGTTTGATGTGGAAGATCCTATTTCTGGAGAAATCCGCGAAATTCGGGAAGGTCGCTTCGATATGCAATACACACTTTAATAAAAATAAATACACATATATTATGAAGACACTCACATTTTTTAACATTATACTAGTCATGCTGCTTTTTGCAAGCTGTAATAATGATGACGATCATCCAACAAATCCTGTGGATCAACTTCCTGCGGCTACCCAAACAGGCGAAAATACCTTTGGTTGCTTATTAGATGGCGAAGTTTTTTTGCCAGGCGGTGGCACTAACCCACTAGATTGCGTTTACCAATTTGTAGATGGCGGTTATTATTTTGCACTACAAGGGAATAAACGAGATAATAATAATATTGGATTATTAATCGGCATAGGGACCAATAATTTTCAAATTTTTGAAAATCAAACGTATATATTAACTGAAAACACGCCTCCAAATGTATCTGGAGCATTTGCATTTGGAGGAGTATTTAGTTATACGTCAACTACCTTTACTGGCGAATTACACATTACAAAATTAGACGAAACCAATCAAATTGTATCAGGTACATTTTGGTTTGATGTTGAAGATCCTATTTCTGGAGAAATTCGTGAAATTCGGGAAGGTCGCTTTGATATGCAATACACACAATAGTCATAAAAAAAAGCCGTACTGCGCCAACAGTACGGCATACATCAAACACAAAAATTAATTCATGTTTAACTTAAAAAAGGAATCAAATTTATGAAATCTTATTTACTTTATGTCAAAAGCTGTCTTGTACTCTTTTGTCTGTCAGTTTTTACAACTAGTACTGCGCAAACTATTCATACTGAATATGCTGCGCGTATCAATCAAGTCTTTGCCGGGATTGATAAAAACCGAGTGCCACACCATTTACTAATTGACTACGCCATGGAGTTTGCAGAACTCGCTGCCTATGATGGCACCATAACTTCAGATAATATTGTACATCGTGGCACCTATACTGCCATATACAATACTTTATTGATGGCTCGGGTACAAACAAATGTTCCCGATTTGGTACACCCAACAACTTTCAAAACCAATTGGGACCATCTGCGAAAGCGCGATACTATTGCCCTCAGTGGATTGTATTACACATATAGTAAACTAAAAGCGGATGCGTATCCAAATTCATTGACTGTAAGCAACGGTAGATATTATGATAAATTCTTTAAAGGAACTTGGCGTAATCCGTATGAAGAAAAGCAAGTCTTTGCCATGGCAGCACCCATATTAAAATATAAAAAATTAACGCTGACTGCAACCTTACCAGCAAGTTTGTGGTATACCAACCAAGCCAGTACTGTACAAAATATTGCAGTTGATTTTGGCGATGGCAATGGATATCAAAATATGACGTTTGGGCAGTACAAAACAATCTCATACGCGCAAGCTGGTTTGTATGAGTGGAACTATAAGCTAACACTGACCAACAACCAAGTATTGTATGCACACAGTAAAATACATATAGAAGTTGCAGGAAGGACATCAACACCAAATTTAGCGGAAAGAACAATTGATGAACCCTGCGCTATCAATGCTTTAGGCATTGACGAAGTAGAATTTGTGGGAACACAGACATATTTGGGACAACGTAATACTGCTACCTTGGAAATTGACTATGCAAACGATGATTGCACTATTCGTAGACCGCTAATTGTTGCCGAAGGCTTTGACAGTGGTTTGTTAGGTACAGAAAATGGCTTAGGAGATAATGAGTACGAAGGTTTTATTAGGGATGCTTTGTTTTTCACAGGAAACTTAGCAGACGAACTACAAGACTACGATATTATTTACGTCAATTGGGGCAATGGCAAAGACCACTTGCAACGCAACGCTTTGTTGTTAGAAGATATAATTGCTTGGGTAAACAGCGAAAAAGTAGGCAATACGCCCAATGTAGTATTGGGGCAAAGTATGGGTGGCGTTATTGCTCGGTACGCACTAACCGATATGGAAGAACGCAACCTAGTACATGATACAAGTTTATACATAAGCCACGATGCGCCGCACCAAGGTGCCAATATACCATTAGGAGTTTTGTATTTTGCTCGCCACTTGGTTGATCAGTTTGTAAGTACGCCTTTGGGCGATATCAATATAAATCCTGATGATACATCCCCAACTTCAATAGAAGATATCCAAGCACTTATTGATGCGCCTGGTACGCAACAACTATTAATTAATACTGTAGCTAGTAATTTTTCAGTAACCAATACACTACACACTAATTTTTTCACTGAATTAAGAGGCTTAAATTCAAATGACGGCTATCCGCAATTGACTCGAAATATTGCGATAAGTAATGGAAGTCATTGTGCAAATCCGCAACCTTTTAGTCCAACGGATGCCTTATTTTCTATAGATGGTGATGGAAACACAAGTATATTAACGGACTTTCTTTCGGAGTTGTTAAGTCCATTAGGTGACATAGGATTTATAGGTTCGGCAATTCTTCTGGATGAACCTGGATTATTACTTGGTATATTGCCTGGAAATAGTAGTTTTAATTTGGATTTTGGTGTGAATGCATTGCCCGACGTTGGACAAACCGCTCAGATATATAAAGGAAAAATTGTATTTACCAAAAAGCTTTTGTGGGTTTTAGATATCAATACCACGATTACGGATAGAAGTTATAACAATCCAACAGGAGTTTTACCTTTTGATTATTATCCTGGTGGGCAATATTTGTTAGATCTTATTGATACACAAAATTCGTCCGTTAGTGCATGGTTTGGTAGTTATGGTATTAACATTGCTATTGTTGATGGATTTGATTTTATTCCAACACCAACCTCTTTAGATGTAGGAAGTGGTACTACTATACTTAATAATGCAGATTATTTTGAAGTATATACAGCGGCAAATCCACCAACAGGGACAAAAGCCATTCCTTTTGATAATTTTATTACGGCATTTGAAAATGGTAGTATAAATGAACAACATATATCATTCAACGCTCGAAACGGAAATTGGCTGGCTACCGAACTCAATGCAGATCCTAATGATCAAGATGTTTTTGACTGTTCTTTTATTTGCGATCCAGATGCAATTTCTGGTCCTAGCTTACTTTGTGCATCAGCTAATTTTTCAGTAGGAAATGCTACTACAACAACTACATGGACATTAAATCCAGCAAATGCAGGAACTATTGTAATTAACAACAATACAGATGTTACCGTAAATATAACTCCTGGTTTTAACGGAAGTGTAGTGATTACAGCCGCTGTAGCATCGGAACGATGTGGAAATGCAATACTTACCAAAGACGTACATTTTGGGCGTCCTACAGGTTTTGCATCCGTTACTGGAGATACTGATATCAACCCGAGTCCAACAGATTCAGCAACGTTTTCAGTAGATACAAGTAATTTAACAGCATTTACTACCATTGATTGGGTCGTGTTTAGCAACGATTTTCCAAATGCAAATCAATATTTTACGTTTCTAAACGCTGCAAACGGAGCAACAACCAGTATAGTTGCAGCTAGTAATACGCCAGAAGGTTATTATACCATACAAGCGAGAGTTGCAAATACATGCGGTTTTTTTCCTGCGAATAAGACATTTTATGTAAATGAAGCGCTTCCAGATCAATTTTTTCCAAGAATGTTTACAGTGTATCCAAATCCTACTAACGGAATTGTACATATTGAATTGATTGCAATGGAAAATAATAAATCTATACGCAATGAAGCTATAAACGGTCAGTTATATGACATATATGGCGGTCTTAAAAGAACCGTGAAAATAACAAATAACGCTGCAACATTTGACACAAGAGGTTTAGCAACAGGTGTGTATATACTGAAAGTAGATTGTAAGAATTTTATTGAACATCATCAAATTATTGTTAAATAAGATATTATTCCGCATAACAGAAGATAACGAGATAATCTGTTTAGTTGTCTTCTGTTATTTTTCCCATTAAACTATAAAATGCAACATATAAACTCGTTCATTTGCCATCCTAGTTTATTGTGAATACTTTCCGTAGTAAACCATTCATTACGTCCTATGATACCAAAGCAACTTCGTCTCTAAAGTCACATTTTATAATCAAATTGGTATGACTTCACTATTGAGTGAATGGTAATCGGTAAAAAACGACCGTGAATGAAATGGTTGGAAAATAATCGATTTTTAATTTACGCTAATTCATAATCTTATTGATACCCAATTTCTTCCGTAAGCGGAATTTTACTTTTAGCAAAATTTCCAATGCCAAACGCAATTTCTCTCCCTTTTTCATCAAACAAACTACTTTCAGCTACGAACAAGTTTCTCGATTTGAATTTAAGCTTTCCTGTTGCTGTAATTTTTCCGCTACTGACAGGTCGTGTAATGTTGATATTGAAGGAAGTCGTGAGTACAAAAGCATCTTTTACAATGGAATTTACTGCAAAGAAAGCAGCATCGTCCAAAAGCTTAAAATATACCGAACCATGAATCGCGCCAAGCGCATGAAAATACTTCGGATCAATAGTCATGGAAATGATCGCAGTTTCATCAGCAATGGTAATTTTTGTAGTGTCATATATCTGCGTATTCATATTTGCAGATAAATACATGCGCTCTAATTTTCGGTAGTGTTCCATGAATTAAAAATAATGAATTCCTTTAGTTGATGATAGCATGAATTTTAAGAAACCCATTCTTTCGGATGTTTCAATACTTCAATCAATTTTGCTTCTTCGCTTCCTGCTTCTGGATGATGATTGTATTTCCATTGTACCGTTGGCGGTAAACTCATGAGAATGCTTTCAATACGTCCATTGGTTTTCAATCCGAATAAGGTTCCTCTATCGTGTACCAAATTGAATTCTACATACCGACCGCGACGCACTTCTTGCCAATCTTTATGCGCTTGTGTGTATTCCATATGTTTACGGCGCTCCACAATGGGTACATAACTTTCCAAAAAGCTGTTTCCAACTTCCGTGACAAAATTATATCGATCTTGCATAGAAAATTCGTCAGTCTTTTTTAGATAATCAAAAAACAATCCGCCAACGCCACGCGCTTCGTTTCTATGTGTATTCCAAAAATAGTTGTCGCAGGTTTCTTTGTGTTTTGGATAAAATTCAGGATGGTGTTTGTCACACGCTTTTTTACAAATGGTATGAAAATGTGTTGCATCTTCATCAAACAGATAATATGGCGTCAAATCTTGTCCGCCACCAAACCATTGCGTTACGACGTTGCCTTTTTTGTCATACATTTCAAAATAACGCCAATTGGCATGTACCGTAGGAATGAAAGGATTTTTAGGATGTAAGACCAAGCTCAATCCGCACGCGAAAAAATCGCCTTGCTCTACATTGAAGTTTTTACGCAAGGCTTCTGGCAATTCTCCATGAACCGCAGAAATGTTTACGCCACCTTTTTCAAATAAGTTTCCATCTGCAATGACACGTGTGCGTCCGCCGCCGCCTTCGGGACGTTTCCACAAATCTTCTTGAAACTTGGCTTTTCCATCAATTTCTTCGATTTTTGATGTAATAGTGTCTTGTAATTGATGAATATAGTTGAGAAAAAGGTCTTTCACACGTCTGAGTTTTTAATACTTGTATTATAATTTTCGGTATACAAAGATAGCACGATTTGCTGTGTTTACACAATTAGAAATACGTTTACCGCTTATAATTGCAAACGATTTTTAGCAAACTTTTCAGGATGTAAGGCTTTGAGCGTTTCTGTGGTAGAAGCTACTACCGATAATGGCAATACAATTAAAATTCCAACAATAGGAATTAACAAGATGAGCATAAAAACAATACCGTTTCCAATGGCAATTCCTCTGTTTTTTCGGACAAAATCCACACTTTCTCGGTATGAAAAATATCGTTCTAACGTATAATCCATGTTTCCGAAACCTGCATAATAGGCTTGTATTAGAAAGATGAGAAATAGAAAAATGAATCCAATCAAGGGAATGAAACTGAAAATAAAAAACGGAATAATCCAGAGAATTTCCACAATTAGATTGCGTAAATTGATTCTTATTCCACGAGCCAACGCTGAGGTTTGTGCTTTTAGTCCTATGTGTTGTTTTGTAACTGTTCCTGTGAGATGCATTTCAATTTTTTCAGAAATTGGCGTCATAAAAGGCGCTGCAACTGCCATTAAAATATGTTTGAAAATTACAATTCCGAAAGCAATAACAATGAGTCCACCAATAAAATAGCTGATGCTGGTTACCGTTTCTTTTCCCCAACTAAATTTCCAAATACTGGCAATGTAACTTCCAATATTGTCCGAAAGTCCATATGCCGTAAATAGAATAAAAATTCCTAATACAAAACTAATTACAATTGGCAGTATAAAATAGGACCACAAATTTAGTTTACTCAGCAAAGAAAGTGCTGAAAAATAGGCTTGTATTCCGTTAAATATATCTTTTATCATACGACTCTTTCAAAATGTAAAACGTCCATAATATTTCCGTGAAAATCTTCATGTCCATCTTTAATACGTTTGGTCAATGCAAAGTTAAACTTTTCTGCAATACGAAGGCTTCCAGGATTGTCTTCGCCAATTACAAGACTTGCTTTTTGCAATTCCAATTCGTCTTTACAATAGGCGAGGAGTTGCTGCATTCCTGCGGATACAATTCCTTTTCCTTCGTAGTTTCCATCAATAAAATAGGCAAGTTCACAGGTTTTGTGAATCCAGTCTAATTTTTTAATGATTAATAATCCGATGGGCAATTCCGTAGTTGAATCTACAATTTTGAAGGTGTAATTTTCCTTTCGCGAGACTTCTCTGATTTTCCTGTTGATGTAATTTTCTGTTGCAACCAACGAACTGTTTTCTTTCGCGGTAATCGGAAAGTATTGATGCAGTCGTGTTGCATTTGCTTGAATCAAATCAAAAAGAGGTTTTGTGTCTTTTTGTTTGAGAAGTGCTATGGAAAATTGTGTTTGCATACACGTTGTGTTTTCGATATGAAGGTAAGATAAAATAAAAAAACCATCATTCAAAAGAAGCGAATGATGGTTTCTTGTCATATTTATTTTTTCTTTATAGATCGAATCCTACAGAAAATAGCCAAACACGGTTTTTCGGACTTCCATCATCATAAATGTCACCCAAACCTAAATGGTAACGCGCACTTAGTGTAATTCCGCTATCGGTTCTGAAACCTGTACCAAAGTTGGCACCGTAATCAAAGCTGTTTGGATCAAATTCTTCCGAAGTATCAAATAGATCAAAGTTGCTGTCAAATTCTTCTTTATGAGAAATGGCAACACCAATTTGCGGTCCGACTTCTAAGAAAAAATTATCGCTTAGATATCCTTTCAGCATTAAAGGTAAGTTGATGTAGTTTAACTTTTGTGTGAAGGTTCCGCTGTTTGTTTCAATTTCATATCCTTGTTGCGAATATAAAAGTTCTACCTGCAACGCAATGTTTTGGTTTAAGAATGATTCTCCATAAACTCCCACGTGAAAACCACTACGATTACCAGTATCAGCATCGCCGTCAAAGTTTACTGCTGCCAAATTGTAACCACCTTTGATTCCAAAATTTCCTGTTCTCGTGGTAGTGTCTTGTGCATTTCCTACTTGGAAAGCCATCAAAAAGAGTCCTAGCATTAAAATTACGTTCTTCATTTTTTCATTTTTTAAGATTGTTTTTAACAAGAGTTATTTTATGATGTAAAATTATATGACATCATTTTTTCAGATTAACTCATTTGCAATCATTTTATGCTCCAAAAAGTTTTATTGATTGGATTTTTGTAACGAATTCATGAATTTTTTACCATAATACATGATAAAATCGTAGTCAGGTTCAGCATATGGAATTTGAGTTTAACCATCTAAAAATCTAGAAGCGCAGCGCTCTAAGAATCTAGTAATTAAATTGCTACAAGTTATAAACTCACGCTATCACACTTTATTTTATAATGATTTTGGAAGATTTTTTCCCCAATTCAGATTGTACACTAAAAATGTATGTGCCTGTTGACAAATCATTCAGCGTTATTTTTTCATTGAAGTTTGCATTTCCTTGTTGTACTACGCTGCCAATCAGGTCAATAATTTTGTACTCAAAACTATTGGAAGCACCTTTTAAATTTGTTACAGTGAGATATTCTTTTGAAGGATTTGGAGAAATTGCAAACTTTATACGTTGGTCATCAACATCATTGAGTCCAAGGGTAGCGCCATTAAATTTTGCAAGATAGGAATGCGCACCATGAGTAGCACTATCTCCTGAATAGGCAATGATAAAAGAACCATTATCCAAATCAAATAATTGACTGACAAAATCGGCTCTCATAGAAGAATCTGGAGGCGTTGTTTCAAAAATATGGTAGCCATTACTTGAACTTGAATAGTCTATACTGCCATCCGAATTAAATCGCATCACAAAAAGTTGTCTGTTAATACTTGGACTTGGCGTAAAATCGCTCACACTTCCCGCAACCAACATTTTTGAATCGGATAGTACTGTAATGTGATAAAGAAATAGATTTGGAGCGCCTGTAAAACTATATTGTGAAGTCATACCATTATTGGCAAATGTAGTATGCAAAGCTCCGTCCGAGAGTTGTATTTTGGACAAAAACACTCGATCTCTCACTTGATTGGAATTATCATATTGATGCAACAGTAAAATGGTATTGTTGGCATAATCAAATTGTACATCTTTTATTGAGGAATAAGACGTATTTGCCATGACAAGTTCGCCATTAGTACCAAAACTAAGATCGTCAGTTCCATCAGGTAATTTTCGTACCAAATAAGATTCGTTTATGTCCGTTGATAAGTTTCTTTTGGCACCTACAAACATGAATTTTCCATCATTTTGCAAGTACATTTTATTCAAAATTTTATTGGTGCTGTTGTTGTACACACTATATGTATGTAAATATACACTTCCTCCACTGCCAAAAGTAGCGTCAATCATACCGTTGGCGTCTAATTTCATCAAGTAATAATCAGAACTGTGCTTGGCATATACAAAACTATTTCCAGCGGCATCAATAACAACATCCAAAGGATCATCATTTCCAGAACCATACGAATACAACGTTTGTCCGTTGGAGCCAAAAGTAGTATCAATATCTCCGTTCATATTGAACCGAACAACCATTAAATTACGATTGTTGTATGGATAAATTGCATACGATCCAAAAAAGTATAGTTTGTCGTTGTGGTAGACTAATTTTTCAAATTGGATAGCTCCATCTCTACTTAGACCTCCCGTAAAAGAAGTATCAATAGTTCCGTCAGCGTTTATTTTTTTCAAACTCAAACTCCAACCAACGGAAGTAACAGACGCATATCCTGTGATAAATTGACCATTTGGTAAAAGAACCGTATCTGTTAAATCGTTTACAGTCTGAATGGTAAAAGCGGAAAATCCGTTATTTCCAAAAGAAGTATCTCGTGTTATTTGCTGTGAATACAGGTTTCCAAAGATTGCTAAAAAAAGTAGGAGTGTAAAGTTTTTCATATATGTTATAGCTATATTATGAAGTATATGACGAGTTTTATAAAGTCATGTCCTCATTAAGTAACAGCCAAAAATACTTAAAAAATTACGAACTTTTGTACTCTTTTACCGCGTCAATGAATGCTTTTGCATTGTCTAATGGAATATCTGGTAAAATTCCGTGCCCGAGATTGACGATGTATTTGTCTTTCCCAAATTCGTTGATCATTTGATGCACCATTTTTTTGATTTCCGCTGGTGGCGAATATAAACGCGTTGGATCAAAGTTTCCTTGAAGCGTTATGTTTCCACCTGTAAGGTAGCGTGCATTTCGCGCAGAACACGTCCAATCGATTCCTAAAGCAGAAGCGTTTGATTGTGCCATTTGATTTAACGCAAACCAACATCCTTTTCCAAAGGCAATTACTGGCGCATCGTCTTTTAAGGCTTCAATGATTTGGTTGATGTATTGCCAAGAAAATTCTTGATAATCGGTTGGCGATAACATGCCGCCCCAAGAATCAAATACTTGTACTGCGTTAACTCCAGCTTTTACTTTTTCTTTGAGATATGCAATGGTTGTATCTGTAATTTTTTGCAATAATTGATGTGCTGCTACAGGATTTGTAAAGCAGAATTTCTTTGCTTTGTCGAAGTTTTTGCTTCCTTGTCCTTGTACACAGTAACATAAAATTGTCCATGGAGAACCTGCAAAACCAATTAATGGAATTTCGTCATTTAGCAATTCTTTTGTGGCTTTGATAGCTTTGTACACGTAGTCTAAAACCTCTGGATCTGGAACAATAGCATTATCAACATCTTTTTGTGTACGTACCGGATTTGGCAAGTATGGTCCAAAGTTAGGCTTCATTTGTACTTCAATGTTCATGGCTTGCGGAATGACCAAAATATCTGAGAATAAAATGGCAGCATCCATTCCGTAACGACGAATGGGTTGTACAGTAATTTCACTTGCCAATTCTGGTGTTTGACAACGTGTAAAGAAGTCGTACTTCTTTTTTATTTCCATGAATTCAGGTAAATATCTTCCTGCTTGGCGCATCATCCAAACTGGCGGACGTTCTACCGTTTCTCCTTTTAAAGCTCTTAAAAATAAATCGTTTTTTATCATAATTTAGTTTTGAGTTGTTAGTATTGAGAATTGAGAATGGCTCATTACTACTATCTTATATCTAATTTTATTTTTCGTTTCAAAGTACTTCTCGATACAATTTTCTATCAAAAATCACTCGAAGTGACGTTTTGGATGTTTTCAGTATTGAAAAAAAACTTACGACTCACTACTCATACCTCATTTCTAGTTTTTACTTCAAAGCACTTCTCGATACAATTTTCTATCAAAAATCACTCGAAGTGACGTTTTCGTTGTTTTTAGTATTGAGTAAAAACTCACTACTCATATCTCATTTCTAGTTTTACTTCAAAGCACTTCTCGATACAATTTTCTATCGAAAATCACTCGAAGTGACGTTTTAGGATATTTACTAATCCCTAAAACCTAATACCCAACACCTATTACACATAATGTTCATTCACCAACTCAATCACACTTTCAACAGTTGGAACTTTGGCAATACGAACATCTTCAAAATGTTGTTTTGCTTCTTTTGCGGTGGTTTCTCCAATACAAAATGCAATTCCTTTGGCTTTGTTGGCCGATATGTAACTTTTCACAGTTGATGGACTGTAAAACATAACACCTTCAATTCCGTCTTGTAGTTTTTCAGCGTCCAACATGGTTTTGTACGCGTGTACTTCCGTGACTTCTATGTGATTTTCTTCCAAAATTGTTGGCAACGCATCCAAACGAATGTCACTACAGAAATAGGTTACTGAAGTTCCTTCAATGTATTCTACTAAATATTCCGCTAGTAGTTTTGAATTCCGTGCCGATTTGGTAACAGGACCAATTTTTTGTTCAATGAGTTTTTTGGTTCTACGTCCGACACAGTAAATGTTTTTAAATTGTAATTCTTCTGCTGAGAAGTTTTGGATTAAAGCTTCAACCGCATTTTTACTGGTAATAACCACATTTTTGATCGGTTTGCGAACAACTTGTGGTTTGATTCTGTTTAAGCTGATTTTAATGAAATCGCTGCTTTCAGAAACTATTCCTTCGTTGAATAGTTGTCGCTGTGCTTCCGTTAAAAGTTTGGTAGAATACACATTGATTTTCTTTCCTGAGTTTTTTATTTCATCCATCAAGCGTTTTCCGCCGCGTTCAATGATGAAATCTGAACAGTATTTTGCCAATTCGTGGTGTTCGCCAAGTTTTTCGTAGCGTGTCACGTAAATTCGCTTTGTTCCGTCGGTACTTAGTAACACACCTTCAAGCGTAACGACTTCATCTTTTATGTATGCAATGGCTCCAATTGGTGCTGTACAACCACCTTCTAATAAGTTTAGAAATTTACGTTCAATTCCTGTGCAAATTTCAGTTTCTTCATGATTGATTTCGGCACAAATCGCTCGTACTTCTGAGTCTTCTTCTAATGCGGTAATCATGATGGCACCTTGTGCGGGCGCAGGAACCATCCATTCTAAGTTTACAGAATCTTCTGGTCGTAAACCAATTCTACCCAATCCGGCGGCAGCGAAAATAGCACCGTTCCAGTGTTCAGTATCTTCTAGTTTTTGCAAACGTGTGTTTACATTTCCGCGTAAATCTTCAATGGTATGTGTTGGATATCTGTGGAGCCATTGTGCTTTTCGGCGTAAGCTTCCAGTAGCAATTACGGCATCGCGTTGCGATAAGAATTCTTCATTTTTCTTAAATACCAAGGTGTCACGCACATTTCCACGTTTTAAAACGGCGGCTTGTACAATGCCTTTTGGCAAAACAGTTGGCACATCTTTTAACGAATGTACTGCAATGTCAATGTCGTTATTGAGCATGGCAATATCAAGCGTTCGCGTAAATATTCCTGTGATTCCGAGTTCGTATAAGGGTTTGTCTAGGACTAAATCTCCAGTAGATTTTACGGGAACTAAAACGGTTTTGTGACCAAGAAATTCTATTTGTTCTTGTACTACTTTAGCTTGCCACAATGCGAGTTCACTATCTCTAGTCCCGATTCTGATGAGTTTACTCATATTGAGTTATTTTCCAATTGAAATACTTTTTGTATCAATGCTACACTTTCTTCTGAAGTTGTGTTTTCATCTTTGAGATGATTGGCGAATTGTGTAGTTATTTTTTGAATGATTCTGTTTGTGATGATTTCCGCTTGTGTTTCGTCGAAATCATTCAGTTTTTTACGTTGAAAATTGATTTCAGCATTTTTCATTGCTGTCAATTTTTGTTTTAACGCTTGAATAGTTGGTGCAAATTTTCGCGTTTCTAACCAAGCAATAAATTCAGATTTTACTTCGTTTATAATCGCTTCCGCTTGTGGAATGTGCGACTTTCTTTTTTCTAATGTTTCATCGGTAATTTGCGATAACGCATCTAAATGAACGAGCGAAATAGTGTCTAATTCCATTACATCTCGTGAAACATTTTCAGGAATTGACAAATCTAAAATTAACAGCTCTTTATCCGTATGAATGTCTTTTCTAGTAACTGTTGGGCATTGCGCGCCAGTAGCCACAATTAGTACATCTGTTTTTTGAATTTCGGACGTGAGATTTTCATAATCTTTCACAATCAAATCGAACTTTCCAGCAATTTTTTCAGCTTTGTCTTTCGTTCTGTTGATTAATGTGATATGATTATTTTTCGTGTGCTTCACTAGATTTTCACAGGTATTTCTTCCAATTTTTCCTGTTCCAAACAGTAAAATGTTCTTTTCTGAAATATCTTTAACGTTTTTTAAAATGTATTGTACCGAAGCAAAAGCAACCGAAGTTGCACCTGAAGAAATTTCTGTTTCGTTTTTGATACGTTTACTAGCTGTAATTACCGCATTGACCAAACGTTCCATAAAACCGTTGATCAATCCAACTTTTTGTGAAGCTTTGAATCCTTTTTTGAGTTGCGAAATGATTTCGAAGTCTCCTAAAATTTGACTGTCTAATCCAGTACCAACTTTAAACAAGTGCGAAATGGCATCTTTGTTTTCATGAATGTATGCTACTTTCTGAAACTCTTCTGCTGTTCCGTTAGAATAATCGCAAAGTAATTTGATAAATTGGCAAGGACGTTGAGCAAAACCGTAGATTTCCGTTCGGTTACACGTGGAAATGATTAATGCGCCATCGCCAATGTTTTCAATACGTATCGTTTCAAGAATTGAAGCTTGATTCGTCTCAGGTAAACTAAATTTTCCACGAATGTGAGCTTCCGCTTTCTGATAGCTTAGTCCTACACAGTAGAAAGAATTATGTCGCGAGATATTGTATTGCTTCATAGAAATTTTAAATTCGTTAACAAAAGTATCATTCAACATTAAATAAAAATAACGCTCAAAGGACTTTTTATATCGCTATAAGTTTTTTAGATACGTTTCCTGTTAAAAACATGTAAAATGTTGTAAATTTACTGCAAAATAAGGCTTTTTAACCTAGTTAACATAGAATCATTCTAAATAAAGCCAAAACACGTATTTCTACTTATGGAAGAAAAAAATATCGCTCAAGGTACTTTACAAGAGACTCAAATAGAAGATGGGTTTTTTATTTTGAAGCTTCAAAATGATAGTGATGATACTCAACAACTTATCCGAGAAATTGACAGTAGTTTTATACAGTTTCATTTTTGTGTGAAAGGGAAGTGTAAGTTCAATTTTAATAATGGACGCTATGCTTTTGACGTGTTGGACGAACATGCATTGTTGCTGTACAATCCGCAAACCGATTTGCCTATTAACGTAGATGTGATGCCGAAAACGTGGTTGATTTCTGTGTTGATTCCGATAAAAAAGTTTCATGCGTTGTTTTCTACAGAAGCCAATTATATTCACTTTTTAGACGCTGATAAGAAGGACAAAAAGTATTATGATAATAAGGAAATAACGCCAATGATGGCCGTTGTGCTGAATCAGATGCTGAATTATAACATGCACGAATCTATAAAGAAATTATACTTAAAAGGAAAAGCGTACGAGTTATTGAGTTTGTATTTTAATAGAAGTGAAGATGCCGATATAGAACAATGTCCGTTTTTGGTTGATGAAGATAATGTAATGAAAATTCGTCGCGCCAAAGATATTGTAATTGCAAATATGGCAGAGCCGCCAAGTTTACAAGAATTGGCAAACCAAGTTGGATTGAATATTAAGAAATTAAAAGAAGGTTTTAAGCAAATTTACGGCGATTCGGTATTTAGTTTTTTGTTTGATTATAAAATGGAATATGCGCGCAAGCTTTTAGAATCGGGAAGTTATAATGTAAATGAAGTTGGACATAAAGTTGGGTATAGTACGGCGAGTCACTTTATTTCAGCGTTTAAGAAGAAATACGGAACGACACCGAAGAAATATATTCAGGCAAGTATTTTATAGATGCGTTTTACTTTTGGAACTACATTGCTTCGTTGTTAGATGCGGAAATACTAAATGTAGAATATTAAATTTTAAATGTAAAAGTAGTAAACGGTATTGATACGGTTTAAAACTCGCGCTAGCAAAAGAATTATATTAAAAAAAAAGGAAAAAGTTGTAATGATCCTTTTGTCTGTACGAAGAAATAATGAGAAAGCAAG
>NZ_LBMG01000051.1 GCF_001005315.1 Kordia jejudonensis | reverse complement strand
CAACGAATTACTTAACCTTTACAGAAATGACACAGATTTTTACAATAAAAAAGCTGAAAATTATCTGAGAATTCTAAAAATAGGATAACGCAAATGTGCTTTTTCATAATGATTGGACTGTTTGTAAATCCAGCGTAATTGTTGAGAAGCACTGTTGGAAAAAGTGGTGTCTGTTGCTTTTTTCTGGGTAAATTCTTCGCGTAAGCGTTGATTACTAGCCAACATATCTTTGGCTTCATCTTCAAAAACATATGCCGAAAATCCTTCTTTTTGTTGTAAAATAGTGTCGAAAAAGTTCCAGTTAAAAAACGAATCTACAGCTTCTGGTTCCAAGGTTTCCAATAGATAACGAAATGCTGCTTGATCTGTATATACAATCAAATCTCCTTCACTGAAATTAATTTTTTGCGGTGTTTTTGTCACTTCAGTATTGTAATGTGTATAATGACCTTCAAACGGATTTGAATACGTTTTATAATTTTTAATATGATAGGTTTCTACGTTAATAATAGTATCATTTTCAATAGGTTTCATTGCAACATTATTCAACTCCAAAAGTTCAACAACCGTATGCCAACCTTTTGGAATTACATAGGCTTTTGGAACCACAACTTCTTTTTTCGATTTAAAAAAGTTTGCATATTCTACGTCTTTTGTAAATGGTTTTGAAGGATTATATTGTAAACGTTTCTGTCCAGTAAGGTCACTTGTAATAAAATTACCTTCATACCCTTTAAACCTTAAGATAGACTTATTATTTTTATCTAATTCCCATTGAACTGGATAGGTTTCTGCAGCTACAAAAGAGGCATGCGTCTTTTCGCGGATAGATTTTATTTCAGAATGATGTCTCGTTTCTATGTTTTCAATCAACGCGTCCATTAATGCATACGTTCCTTCCACACGTTGTTTGTAGGGTTTTAGCATGTGCGTTTCGACCATTAAACCTAGCGTATTAAACAATGTTGTATATCCTGTAGAATATCTTGGCGAATCCATAAATTGTGAAAATCCAGCTTCAGGTGTTCTTCCAAAAACATTTACATACGGCGTAATGTCCCAATTATTTTTTTGCAAAGTAACTTCCAAATCGGGCATCATGGTTTCATGTAAAAATTGTCCAGCTTCATGACCCAATTTGTTATGTTGTGTAAATAAATGTGTCAATGTATATTGATAATCTGCACCATTACTCACATGATTGTCCACAAAAACATCAGGTTGAACTTTATGAAATATTTCAGAAAATGCTTTGGCATTTTTTGTGTCAGATTTGATAAAATCACGATTCAAGTCATAATTTCTAGCATTTCCACGAAAACCATAGGCTTTTGGACCGTTTTGATTGGCTCTTGTGCCTGAATTTCGATTCAAACTTCCACCAACATTGTATACAGGAATCGCCGCAATAACTACATTAGCAGGCGCTTTTTTTGTACCATTTGCCAAATCGCGAAGCAATAACATGGTCGCATCAATTCCGTCGCTTTCGCCAGGATGAATTCCGTTATTAACTAATAAAATGGTTTTTTCGTTACGGATTTCATCAAAATCAAAATTTCCGTCAGGATTATACGTTACCAAATGCAACGGTTTGCCCGAATCCGTTTTTCCGATCGTTTCTAAGTGAATTTCGTTGTAAGTTTCTGCTAAATCTTCATAAAAACGGATTACTTGCGGATATGTTGGCGTTTCCGTTCCGTTTGACGTTTCAAAAATTGTAATAAAATCTGAATTAGTTTTTGAATCTTTTTGTTCAGAAGAACAGGCAAAAAATAATGAGAATGCTAAGAGTAGAAGCAGTTTTTTCATGAAGCTTTATTTTGGCTTTTCAAACTTAATCAAAAAAAATAGAAAAAATAGTGCGCTCATTGCGTAGATATTTTACAACATGCAAAAGCATTCTAGTTTCATATTCCGAAAAAACTTGCCAGAAGAAATAATAACTGTATTTTTGCGGCTTCTTAATTTTAAGAAATATTAGAGCAAAGAATTATGACTGAGTTTATTAGAAAGCGTGCGGCGAATGCCAAAAATGATATTTTGAGTGGTTTAACAGTGGCTTTAGCATTAGTGCCAGAAGCTGTTGCATTTGCCTTTGTCGCAGATGTGCCACCAATGGTAGGATTGTATGGAGCATTTATGATGGGATTGATTACGGCGATTTTTGGTGGACGTCCAGGAATGATTTCTGGAGCTACTGGCGCGATGGCAGTTGTAATGGTGGCTTTGGTAAAAAAAGGACATGCGTTTGGTTTAGAAAACGATATGGGCGAACAAGGATTGCAATTTTTGTTCATCACCTTATTAATGGTTGGCGTTATTCAAGCATTGGCGGGTGTTTTTAAACTTGGAAAATTTGTAAGACTGATTCCGCATCCTGTAATGATGGGATTTGTAAACGGTTTGGCAATTGTAATATTTATGTCGCAATTGGCGATGTTTCCACAAATTGCGCCTGATGGCGTTTCTTTTTGGTCAGATGCTGGTGCTTGGTTTTCAGCATTATTTAGCAATGCATCCTTTTGGTTAATGTTCGGATTGGTTGGATTGACGATGTTGATTATGTGGGGATTGCCAAAATTGACAAAGAAATTACCAGAAGCGTTAATTGCTATCATTGTAGTTTCTGCTATTGTTATTTTTGGAAATGTAGATGTTGCCACAGTAAAATCGTTTATAGTAGAAGGAAGTAATGGTACTGCTGACGGATTGAAAGGTGGATTGCCAGTATTTCAATCGGATATTTTTACAGGAAAATTATGGAGCATGGAAGCGTTGTTGATTATGGCGCCATATGCGTTTATTTTAGCGGCTATCGGATTGATAGAATCGTTAATGACGTTAAATTTAATTGACGAATTAACCGAAACACGTGGAAATAGTAACCGTGAATGTTTGGCACAAGGTGGCGCAAACTTTTTAAACGGACTTTTTGGTGGAATGGGCGGTTGTGCCATGATTGGACAATCAATTATTAATATAAAAGGTGGCGGACGCGGACGATTGTCTGGTATTGTTGCCGCTTTGGCTTTATTATGCTTTATATTATTTGCGTCAGGCTTAATAGAACAAGTGCCAATTGCAGCCTTAGTCGGAGTAATGTTTATGGTCGTTATCGGAACATTTGCCTGGAGTAGTTTTAGAATTTTAAGAAAAATTCCCGTAAGTGATGCTATCGTATTAATCGCGGTTTCATTAATTACCGTTTGGCAAGATTTAGCTGTTGCTGTTATTGCAGGTGTTATTATTTCTGCATTGGTATTTTCATGGGAAAATGCAAAACGTATTCGTGCACGAAAGAAAGAATTGGCAGACGGCACAAAAGTATATGAGATTTTTGGACCGTTATTTTTCGGAAGTGTTCAGGCATTTAATAGTAAGTTCGATATAAAAAATGATCCTGACAAAGTTGTGATTGACTTTATGGAATCGAGAGTTTCCGATCATTCTGCCTTGGAAGCAATTTTTAATCTTATTGAGAAGTACGAAAAGGCTGGAAAACAATTGCGCGTGAAACATTTAAGCGAAGATTGTAAGGCTTTAATGGTTAAAGCTTCTCCTAAATTGGCCAATGTAATTGAAGATGCTATCGATGATCCGAGATATTATGTCGTTATGGATCCTGAGAATTAGTCGTTTAGGTTGTTAAGGGTGAAAAAAAGTTAGATAAGTACACTAATTTTTGTACCTTTTCCACAGATTTTTAGCTTACTCCAACCCATGAGTATCATACGTGTTTTATTAGTATTTTTTGTCTTTGTTTCTATATCACATGGACAAATAAACCGTACGGTAGATAAAGATAGTATTATACACTTGCATTCTATTGCCAAAGAACTATCAACACAGCGAAAATTTAATGAAGCACTTTCTGTTGGTCAAAAAGCTTTGGCAAGTTCGAATTTCATAGAGAATGACAGCCTTATTGCTGAAAGTTATCGCACTTTAGGAATTGTATATATCCGAATGGAATATAATAAGCTTGCCATTGAAAACTACCGAAATTCCATTTCATATTATGAACGATCAAACAATCAGAAAGGGTTAATGAAAATCTATAATAACATCGGTTATTATTTATTTAAACAAAAAAAGTACGAAGAAGCAGAAGAACAGTTACGCAAAAGTTTAGCGCTTTCCGAAAATTTCAGTACAGACCTAAGTTCAATCTATCCAAAATATAATATTGGACAGTTATTTTTAGATAAAAAAGAATATTCAAAAGCTTCTGATTGTTTTCAAAAAGTAATTACATATTGCGATACAAGTGAAGCATATTCGGCAACTTCAAAGTTATTACCAACTTCCTATTATTTTAATGGTCAAGCATTACTTGGGCAACAAAAAATAAAAAAAGCAACGGAAGCCTATCAACAAGTTATAGCGTTATCTGATGAAAATGATCCAAATTATTACGAGTTGTTGGCGTTGACTTATGAACAATTGATTGAAGTGTACAGCTTGCAAAAAAATGAATCTGGCGAATTAAATGCGTTAGAAAAGCATATTCAATTTTACGAATTACACAAGAAAAAACAAAAAGATAAAACCTTCGAAGAAATTCTTCTAAAGTACGGAATCGACGCATATGAAAGTCGTTTGGAAATTATAGAAGAAGATCGAAAATTGAAAGAAGATTACATTAATTGGTATGAAAAATTGATCTACGTATTAATTGTAAGCTTGATTATTTTATTGTTGTTTACAGGTTTTTTCTATTTAAATCAACGTTGGCGAGTTCGGACAAATGCATTGTTAAGTAAGCAAAATAGACAACTGTTTGAAGCTAAAAAACAGATTGAAAATGTTTCTAAAATACGGTCAAATTTCTTTTCATTAATCAGTCACGAATTGCGAACACCTTTATATGCAATTATAGGAATGACAAATTTATTATTGCTTGAAAAACCTGCGGAATATCAAGAAAAATATCTGAAATCATTAAAATTTTCAGGCGAACACTTGCTGGCAATCATCAATAATATTCTGCAAATGAATAAAATTGAAGCGAGTAAGATGAATACCGTTGAAGAAATTGTTGATTTAAAGAAAAGTATTCAAAATGTCATTACGTCTGTAAGCTTTCTTGTCAAAGAAAATAAAAATACTATTACTATAAAATATGATGAGGGAATTCCTGATCAATTGTTGGGCGATAGTTTAAAAATATCACAAATACTTTTCAATTTACTTGACAATGCAGTGCGCTACACGTATGATGGAAATATTACACTAGCAATTTCAAAAGTTAGTGAAACCAACGAACATATAACGTTGAAATTTTTAATAAAAGATGACGGTTTAGGCATTCCACAACAGAAAAAACACATCATTTTTGAAAACCTAGAAAAAGGTGTCGTGTTAAGTGAGGACAATGGATATTTGGATTTAGGACTTGGTTTGACTACCGTAAATAATCTACTAAGAGTATTAAAATCGAAACTACATTTAAAAAGTGTATTAAATGAAGGTTCAGAATTTTACTTTCAGTTAGAACTTCTTAAAACCGAAACAGAAGAAGAAACAACTACGGTGTTTGAATCGAAAGTATATAACTTTTCAGGATTAACCGTTTTAATTGTAGACGACAATGCGGTAAATGGTTTATTAACACAAAAAATACTCGAACGAAAACAGATAGAAACTAAAGTGGTACACAGTGGTTTTTCAGCATTGGATATTTTGGACGAGCAAGAATTTGATTTGATTTTGATGGACATGTTTATGCCAAAACTAAATGGTGTTGAAACTATTGAGAAAATTCGTGAAAACAACAATAACATTCCGATTATATTATTAACAGCAATGGAAATTTCTGATGCCTACGCAAAAGTAGTTGATGCACAAATAAGTGGCGTTATTAGTAAGCCGTTTGAACCCGAAATGTTATACGATAAAATTGATACTGTAATTAAGGCTATAAATGAAGAATAACTGGAAATTACATATCATCCTTTTCTTTTTTGCTTTCGCAAATACGTTTGCGCAGGAAGTGAGTAAAGACAGCATCAAAAAACTAAATGATGAAGCTTTTAATCTAACGCGTCAATTTAGTTTTGGAAAATCACTTTCATACAGTTATTTGGCAATTCAGCATTCCACAAATAATAACGATTATGAGTCATTGGCAAGTTCGTACAATATATTAGGAATTACGTATACGCGCATGAACTATTTTAAAAAGGCGCAAAAATACTATGAGAAATCTTTAGAAATTCACACATCATTTGACAACAAACAACAAATTACCTTGTTGTATTATTATTTGGCAAAAATTTCTATAGATCAAGAAGAATATGAAGATGCTAAAAAGTATATCGACCTTGGATATAGTGTTGCAAACGCAACTGGCGACCCAGAAAATATTCTGGTATTAGATTGGATTTTGATTCAACTATACCAACTAAATGGCGAGTACAGAAAAGTAATTGCCTATGTGGAAACCATGGAAGAACGCATCAAAATTGCTTCAAATACAGCATTTTACGAAGCGCGAAAAAATTACTTAGGGTTCATACTTGGAGATACCTATTATCATTTAAAAGAATATGATAAGGCGCAAAAATATTTAGAAAAACATGTAAAAGATGAATATGTTCATAGTAGAGATTTAGCCGTTTCATATAAGCAATTGGCTGATATTTATAAATCGAAAGGAGACATAAAAAAATACAAAGAAGCACAAATAAAATATCAAGAAAACTTAAAAAAAGATTTAGATACAGATCATGAATTGCTCAAAGATGAATTGTTAATGAATTATAGTTTGAGTAAAGATCAGCTCAAATTAGACATATTAGAAGAAAAAAATCAGCGACAAACAGCAATTGTAAATCGTTCGCGAATCATAGTAATCATTATCATTATTTTACTTTTGGGTTGTATATTTTTAGGCGGTTTACTTATCAGAGCCATTTACAAAAAGATAAAAAGTAACAAGTTATTGCGTATCAAACACAATTTATTAGAAGAAGCAAAATTGAAGGCGGAAATTACCTCTAAAACAAGATCGAACTTTTTCTCCATAATGAGTCACGAATTGCGAACACCATTGTATGCTGTTACAGGAATTACACATTTGCTCTTAGAAGAAAATCCGAAACCATCGCAAAAACAATACTTAAAATCGTTAAAATTTTCAGGAGATCATTTATTGTCGTTAGTAAACAATATTCTGCAAGCCAATAAGTTAGAAGATAATACAATTACAATTGGTGCATCAACATTCAACCTGAAAACAAATATTGATAACATTATAAAATCGTTTGATTTACTCATAAAAGAGCGTGAAAACGAATTGCACATTGCGTACGATAAGGACATTCCTGAATTGTTAGTTGGCGATAGTTTAAAGATATCTCAAATTCTAATCAACCTCATTAGCAATGCGATAAAGTTTACCAAAGGCGGAACAATTCGTTTGAGTGTTGAAAAAGTAGATGAAAGTTTAGAAGATGTTTTGCTACATTTCTGCGTACAAGATACAGGAATAGGAATTCCGAAAGAAAAGCAAGAAAAAGTTTTTGAAATGTTTTCGCAAAATTACGATGCTATCAATGAAGAATATCAAGGTTCAGGATTGGGTTTATCCATCGTAAAAAAACTTTTAGAAGTCTACAATAGTGATATTAAACTTGAAAGCGAAGTGGACAAAGGCACAACGTTTACGTTTGATATTCGTTTTCCGAAAACTCAGGAAGCGGTTACAACCATTAGAGAGTTTGACATTGATGGCGTTGATTTTAGTCATCTAAAAATGTTGGTAGTTGATGACAATCGCATCAATCAAATGTTGACAAAGAAAATATTATCTACAAAAAACATTACGACAGATATTGTGGCGAGTGGAGCAGCAGCTATTGAAATTGTAAAACAAAACACGTATGATGTGATCTTGATGGACATTCATATGCCAGAAATGGACGGTTATCAAGCGACGAAAGCCATTCGTCAATTTAATAAAGAAGTGCCGATAATAGCTTTTACAGCGGTTTCTTTGGATGATAGTTTTCACAAAATTCATAACTCAGGAATGAACGACATGATTTTAAAACCATTTGTGGCTTCACAACTATTCAACCTTATTCATAAACATATGAAATAGTTCAATACTTTCGTAAGAAGGTTTATAAATTCAGTTAAATCAACAAACAACGAACAACGAATTGACAAATATCGAATTATGAATTATAAATGTTAAATACTAAATGTAAAAGTATCTTCCCCAACACCCAACACCCAAAACCTAATTCCCTGATTCAACTCTCACACTTTCAGGAACTAATAACGTATAATCTCCGTTGTTACGAATAACTTCACGCACAATAGAAGATGAAATATAAGAAGTACTTGCGGCCGTTAATAAAAAGATAGTTTCCACAGGCGCCAAATCACGATTGGTATGTGCAATGGCTTTTTCAAACTCAAAATCAGCAGGATTTCGTAGTCCACGTAAAATAAAATCTACATTATGTTTTTCACAAAAATGCACCGTTAAACCTTCATAAGTAACCACTTTTACTTTTGGTTCATCTTTAAAAGCATCTTCAATAAACTGTTTGCGCTGTTCCAAACTAAACATGTATTTCTTAGCAGAATTAACACCAATTGCCACGATGATTTCATCAAATAATTTTACGCCGCGTTTGATAATATCATAATGTCCTAACGTAATAGGATCAAATGATCCTGGGAAAATAGCTTTTTTCATTTCTATAAAAATTTTGAAATAAGTTGTAGCAAGGTACTACTTTTTAGATAAAGCCAATTCAATAGCATTTCCAAACAATTCTGGTAAAGAAATTCCAGCAACTTTTGCTTGTTGTGGTAAAATGCTTTCTTCGGTCATGCCAGGAATCGTGTTTACTTCCAGCAAATAAGGTTCATTGTCTTTAAAAATGAATTCACTTCTTGAAAATCCTTCCAATTTTAACACTTCGTAAATGTATTTGGCAACTTTTCTAACATTCGCTTCCATTTCTGGAGAAATTCGAGCAGGCGTAATTTCTTGTGATTTGCCTAAATACTTTGCTTCATAATCAAAAAAATCATTCTCCGAAACAATTTCCGTAATTGGCAAAACGGTTGTTTTTCCTTTATAATTAATAACACCGACAGAAACTTCTACACCATCCAAAAACGACTCAATAATCACTTCATCATCTTCTTTTAATGCAACATCAACGGCATTTTGTAGCTCAGAAATCTTATGTACTTTCGAAATTCCGAAACTACTTCCTGCTTTATTGGCTTTCACAAAACATGGCAAACCAACTTTTTCTATAATGGCTTGTTCGTCAATATCGTCGCCCGCATTTACATAATAGGAAGTTGCACATTGAATTCCGTAAGGTTTTAGGGTAGACAATAAATCACGCTTATTAAACGTCAATGCAGCTTGATACATGCTACAACTCGTATGTGGAATACCCAAAAGCTCCAAATAGCCTTGCATATAACCGTCTTCGCCTGGCGTTCCGTGAATAGCATTAAACACACAATCAAACGTAATCTTTACATCGTCAATAACTACTGAAAAATCATTTCTGTCAATGGGAAATTCGTTGTCATCTGTAGTGACACAAACCCACTTATCTTTAAAAATATGAACTTTATACGGATTATAAATTTCTGTATTTAAATGTGTATACACAACATTTCCAGTTTTCAGTGAGATGGCGTATTCACTAGAATATCCGCCCATTATGATGGCAATATTTTTCTTCATTCGGATAAGAAATAACTCAAATAAACGTTATGCAAACGAAAGTAAATCTTATTGTGGACAAATCAAAGTAGAAAATTAGGAATAATAGTATGTATATTTGTCCCATAAAATCGTTTGTAGACATGAATTTTTTAAAGTTTCTCATATCAAAAGTATTTTTAAAACAGCTTGGATTTGCTGTTGGAATATTGATTGTTATTATTTTTCTTACGATGCAATGGTTGAGCTTTTCAACAAATCAAGGAGATTTCAAAACGGTTCCTGACGTAAGTAAACTGTCGTTTGAAGAGGCAAAAGCCAAATTAGCGGAGAATGATTTAAAATACAAATTACAAGATACTTCTAACTACAATCCTGATTATCCAGCATTCTCAGTCATTGAGCAAAGTCCGATTGCAGGAGAAAAAGTAAAAGAAAATAGAAAAATATACCTAAAAATAAATCCTTCCAAATACCGTGAAATTACAATTCCACACGTGATCCAAATTACGAGAAGAACCGCAGAATCAACTTTAAATGCAGTTGGTTTTGGAGTTGAAAAAGTGACGTACAAAGACAATATTGGAAAAGACATGGTATTAGGATTGCAATACAAAGGAAAGCCGATAAAACCTGGGCAAACGCTGCCAAAAACGTCAAAAATTGAATTGATTTTAGGAAATGGAAATCGTCCAGGCGGAAGTTCTAATGATGAAAACGAAGAATAATGGAGGAATATAACTTTCCACAACCACAAGAGGAATCAGACGAATTATACGAACATTATTCGTTTACTGCCGAAAAAGGACAACAACCGTTACGTGTCGATAAATACTTAATGAATTTCATTGAAGGTGCTACGCGAAACAAAATTCAGCAAGCTGCCAAAGATGGAAATATCTATGTAAATGACAAGCCTGTAAAATCCAATTACAAAGTCAAAGGCAATGATGTCATCAAAGTATTATTTGCGCATCCACCTTATGAAAACTTATTAGTTGGAGAAGATATTCCTATTGATATTGTATATGAAGATGACGATTTGTTGGTAGTCAACAAACCTGCGGGAATGGTTGTGCATCCAGGACATGGAAACTACTCAGGAACTTTGATTAATGCGCTGATTTATCATATTGATAATCTTCCAAAAAACTCAAACGAACGTCCAGGATTGGTACATAGAATTGATAAAGATACCAGCGGTTTGTTGGTAGTTGCCAAAACGGAAGAAGCCATGACACACTTGGCAAAGCAATTTTTCGATAAAACTTCAGAGCGAATTTATTACGCATTAGTTTGGGGAAATGTAGAAGAAGATGAAGGCACTGTAGAAGGTAATATTGGACGACATCCTAAAAACAGGTTGCAAAATACGGTATTTTTTGGCGAAGATGCTGACAAAGGAAAACCTGCCGTTACGCATTACAAAGTGTTGGAACGTTTGGGATATGTAACCTTAGTTTCTTGTCAGCTAGAAACTGGTCGTACACATCAAATTCGTGTGCACATGAAGCATATTGGTCATACATTATTCAATGATGAACGTTATGGTGGCGAACGGATTTTAAAAGGAACAACCTTTACAAAATACAAGCAATTTGTAGACAACTGTTTTAAAATTTTACCACGACAAGCGTTACATGCAAAAACTTTAGGATTCATTCATCCAAGAACGGGCGAGAAGATGAGTTTTAACTCAGAAGTTCCAAATGATATTGCTGAATGCGTTGAAAAGTGGCGTAACTACGCGAAGCATACGGAAATGTAGTTTTTTGGGTGTTTGGTATTTTGTACTCAAAAGTTATTTTTACGCTTTTAGATTGTTTATTTGTCCATTTGTTTATTTGAAATTAAAAAAATTATAAATTTTAAATGCTAAATGTTGAATTTTAAATGTAAAAGTCTTTCTAGCAATCAACAGCGTCACTTCGAGTGAAATTTCCCAAGAAATTTAGTATCGAGAAGTATCAAAGGAACCGATATTTCAAACGTAAAAAAGTATTTTTAAGACCCAAGACCCAAGACCCAAGACCCAAGACCCAAGACCCAAAACCCAAGACCCAAAACCAATTAGTATTGAGAAGTATTTTCGAATATCAAATAAAGAACAAAGACCATCATTCGTGAATTCGTGACCAAAAAAATATTAAATTATAAATGCTAAATGTTGAATTTTAAATGTACAAGTCTTTCTAGTAATTAACAGCGTCACTTCGAGTGAAATTTCCCAAGAAATTTAGTATCGAGAAGTATCAAAGAAACCGATATTTCAAACGTAAAAAAGTATTTTTAAGACCCAAGACCCAAGACCCAAGACCCAAGACCTAAAAACTATTTCTTCACATCAAACAACAATGATTTCTTTTTAAAATCAAGTCGTATTTGGTTATACGTTCTCTTTTTGATGAAGTTCAAATCTTTCTTAGTAATTTCAAAACTAATTTGCGTAATCCAGCGATTGGAAACATTTGAATAATCAGAATCAATTTCGTAATTATCAGACTTTACCGTGAGTTCTTCTTCCGCTAAAAAAGTCAACGTAGCACCTTTCAACGTTTTAATTTTTGTAGTACCTAAAATAAAAGTATCTAAAAAGAGATATCCATTCAGTTCTTGAATGCCAGCCCAAATACCACCATGTTCAGAAATTGCAATTTGATCACCAGGAATATTTTCTATTTTGTTTTCTGTATACGTATCCACATGCGTACGTTCCATAGCACGAATATTTCCCATACGCGCCAACACTTTATCAATTGCTTTAAATAATTTCATGAACCTTTTTTTAAGGGCTGCAAGATATAATTATTCTAGGAAAGATGTGTCAATTGCTCAAAAATATCAAAATGATGAGCTTCGCTTCGCAATTCTATCGTCAGTTTATTTCTTTTAAGTGTAATTCTATATATTTTTTCAGCTTCAAAAAGCGGTGTTAAAATCTCTAAAATTGTTAGAAAAAAGTCAGATTGTTTGCCTTTTGATTTTATCACATAGGTTGGATACGCTTCCAATCTGTTGTAAAGTGGTTTGATGCGATCTGAAAATTTTCGTTTCCGAATAAAATAAGAAACCTTTTCTTGTGATACATTTTGACATGTCCATTCGACCAAAATCAAAAAATTTTCACGCTTTGAAGAACGCAATAACTTTCCAGCACTAGTGAAGATTGCTTTTTTATATTTTAAATCCCATGTGTAATTAGAGGGAATATTTCCATAAATAATATAGCCAACAGTGTTGTACGTACCTTTGACACTTCCTTTTTTGCTCGCAATAAAACGTTCAAATACTTGACAAAATTTCTTGTTTGCTTCGTAAAAAGGAGAATCTTGCTCATGTGGCAATGCATTGGATTTTATTTTCATAGAAAGAAGATTTGTACTATAAGTTTCTTAAAGATACGGATTGTTATAGGTTACTTGTGCCAATGAAGTACTAAATTTTAAATGTCAACTATAAAATATCGAATATCGAATAAAGAATAAAGAATAAAGAACAACGAATATTGAAATTATAAATGTTAAATGTAAAAGTATTTTCGAACAAAGAACAAAGAACAAAGAACAAAGAACAAAGAACAAAGAACAAAGACCCAAGACCCAAGACCCAAGACCAAAAGAAACTAGTATTGAGATGTGAATATTGAGTATTGAGAATTAAATTCAAACAACTAATAACGAAGTTAAAATGTTGAATGCTACATGTTGAATTTTGAATTGAAAAGAATACTTTTAACAAGCAACAAGCAACAAGCAACAAGCAACAAGCAACCATCAACCAGCAACCAACAAACAACCAGCAACCAATCCATAAACAATTCTTATTTCCATATAAAAGATAACTCTTTGAAAGACGATTCGAATTTTTACAAAAATTGTATTTTTATCCTATGAAGATTAGTGAATTAACGCTTTTTACCAACAATTTAGAAGATCAGAAACAGTTTTACACAACAGTGTTAGAGTTGCCTTTGGTGTATGCTGACACAGAAAAATTTATCGTAAAAATTGGTGTTTCTTCATTGACATTTGTAAAAGCAAAAAAGTCAAATCCTGCGCATTTTGCCATCAATATTTCTTCGTATAAAATTGAAGAAGCGTTGTATTGGATTCAAAAACGAACAGCAATTTTACTTTGTGAAGGCGAACAAATTGCCGATTTTTCCAATTGGAATGCAGAAGCGTTGTATTTTTATGATGCAGATGGAAATATTGTGGAATTTATTGCTAGGAAAGACTTAAATATCATTAATTCACATCCGTTTTCTGCAACCGATTTAATAAATATTAGCGAAATCGGAATTGTTTCAAATGATCACAAAACCATATACGAGAAACTTCACGCCATGCGTCCGATTTCAATCTATGATGGAAGTTTAGACCGCTTCTGCGCGTTGGGAAATGCGGAAGGTTTGTTCATTTTGGTCAACAACACAAAGAAGAAGTGGTTTCCAACACAAGAAGAAGCATTGATAGCCGATTTTCAAGTGAAAGGCGACTATAATTTTGCATTTACAAATGGTCAAATAATCACAGAAAAAGAGTACATTTAACAACATAAAAAACGAAAAAGAAAAAATGAAGATTGTCATATCACCAGCAAAATCGTTAGATTTAGATAGCAAAATTCCAACACAAAAATATACAGAAGCTTGTTTCTTAAAAGAAGCCGAACGCCTGAGCAACGTATTAAAAAAGAAATCTCCTAAAAGTTTAGGGAAATTGATGCATATTTCAGATTCGTTAGCCGAATTGAACTGGCAACGTAATCAAGATTGGAGTTTACCATTTAACACAGAAAATGCGCGTCCGAGTATTTACACGTTTAGCGGACAGGTTTTTCAAGGATTAGATGCGTATTCGTTACCAGAAGAAAAAATAGACGTTTTACAAAATACATTGCGAATTCTTTCAGGACAATATGGATTGCTAAAACCGCTAGATTTAATGCAACCATATCGTTTGGAAATGGGCACAAAATTGCCAGTCGGAAAAAATAAAAATCTATACGAATTCTGGAAAAAGAAAATTACCACACAATTAAATGATGAACTTGAAGATGATGAGTTATTTGTAAACTTAGCAAGTAACGAATATTACAAAGCGGTAGACGCAAAAGCTTTAAAAGTTCCCGTAATTACGCCCGTTTTCAAAGATTTAAAGAATGGCGAATACAAAACCATTATGACCTACGCAAAATTGGCAAGAGGTTACATGACGCGTTACATTGTAGAAAAAGAGGCAAAAACGATTGATGATTTAAAAGGTTTCAACTACGAGGGTTATGGCTTTAGTGAAGAAATGTCTAACGAAAATGAATTAGTCTTTACACGATAAACATATGTTTCGCTTTTTTACGCCAATTCTCATCTTTCAAATCTTTTGCTTGTATCATGCATACAAAAACCGCAAAGATTACTTTTGGTATCTCATGATATTGATGCTGCCCGTAATTGGAGCTTTGTTGTATATATTTACGCAAGTTTTTAACAAAAAAGACTTGGAAAAAATCTCTGAAGAAATCGTAACGGCAATCGTACCTTCCAAAAAAGTAAAAGATGCTGAAAAACAGTTGGCATTTGCTGATACATTTCAGAATAGAGTAGCGCTGGCAGATGCACATTTTGAAAATGCTGATTATGAAAACGCAAGCATTCATTATGAAGCGGCATTAAAAGGGAATTTTCAAAAAGATTTCTACGTCATAAAGCAAATGATGGGCGCTATGAATCAATCGCAAAACTATACTGAGGTAATTCGGTTAGCCGAAAAAATCAAAGACAATTACGAATTTGAAAAATCAAATGCACAGTTTATTTACGGTTTGGCATTGGATAAATTGGGACGAATAGAAGAAGCAGAAAAAAATCTAAAACCAATTGACCAACGGTATTCAAACTATCAAGAACGTTTAGTGTTGGCAGAGTTTTATGTTCGAAACGGGAAACGTGAGGAAGCCAAAGAAATTTTGGATGAAATCATTACAGAATCTGAACACATGACGAAACTCAATAAAAAAACACATCGTCAGGTAATTGCGAATGTTCGAAAATATCGTGCAGAACTTTAAAGTAATTTGAAGATTTGAAAATGTGTTAAGTTGATAATACAATTCGTGTAAATTCAACATAATAATTTCCAATCTTCTAATCTTTCAATCTTTCAATCTTTCAATCTTTCAATTTACACCAATGTTCCACCACAAACATCCTTACGAACCTTTCCTTCAATCGGATACTGAAAAACTCATTGTCGGAACGTTGCCACCACCACGATTTTCCACAGGCGATTTACTCGAAAAAGATGTTGATTTCTGTTATGGGAGTTATTACAATTCGTTGTGGTTGTTTATTGATAAAATTCACAATTTGAACTTGCGTTATGACAATTCACAAGAAGCGATTGACGAACGTAAGCAATTCCTAATCAATCATAAAATAGGAGTTTGTGACATTGTAGATAGTTGCAAACGTGAAAAAATAGATGCTTCCGATTTGGGAATGCAACACATTCAATTGCGTGATGTAGTTGGATATTTGCAGAAATTTCCAAGCATTCACACGATTCTATTTACTGGTGGAAACTCTAAAAATGGTCCTGAATATTTCTTCCGAAAACACCTGAAAAATTACAATTTAAAATTAGAAGTTGTATCTGATGTTGTTCCTAGAATTCATAAATTTGATCTCAGTCGAGCTGAAAAAAACTCAGACACAACGTATTCAATATCGACAAAAAAAATGTCACATCGAGCGTGTCACATCGAGCGCAGTCGAGATGCTATTGAAATACAATCAAGAATAATAAAAACCGTTTCACTCACTTCAGCTTCTGGCGCAGCAAACAGAGCAGTCGGAAGCATTCCATTATACCGAAGACTAAAACGCGAAAACCCAAAGTTTACTACGTTTGATTTTCGCGTGATGCAGTATCGGGAATTTTTTTAGTGAAACTCCATTTTGAGAAGTCAGCAAGACGAATTTGTAGCGATTAAAAGTACATTTTCAACAAGTTACTATTTCGTCTCTATTCTATAATTTAACAGCGTAGCGATCTTTTATCTTTTCTTTACGAAAAACGCCAAGCCAAAATCCGACTCACTTTATTTCCTTGTCCCATCGGGATAGTTTTTACCGTTGTGGCGTTGACACGTTTTAGCGCATCATACATTGCTGGAAGATTGTCTTTTTTAGAAACTAAGGTTGTAAACCACGTACATTGTTTGGCAAACTGTTTACTTTCCTGAATCATATTTTTAATAAACTTCTTTTCGCCACCTTTACACCACAATTCATTTGCTTGTCCACCAAAATTAAGTTCAGTTGTTACATTTGTAGTACCTTTTAAATTCTGTAATTTACGCAATGTGCCTTCTTGTGCTTGTTTGGCAGATCGATGAAATGGCGGATTGCAAAGTGTCACAGTTATTTGATCGTCTTGCTGAATAATTCCTTTAAATATTTGATTCGGATTTTCCTGTTGTCGAATTTCAATGCGATCTTTTAAAACTTCATTTTTTGAAATAATGTGCTGTGTATTTTCAATGGAAACTTTATCAATATCAGAAGCAATAAATGTCCAACCGTATTCCTGTGTTCCAATAATGGGATACACCAAATTTGCACCAGTTCCAATATCTAAACACGTAATATGTTTTCCTTTCGGGATTTCATTCTGATTAGATTCAGATAATAAAGTTGCCAAATGATGAATGTAATCTGCTCTGCCAGGAATTGGCGGACACAAATAGCCATCAGGAATGTCCCAAAATTCAATTTGATAATACTGCTTCAACAATGCTTTATTGAGCATTTTAACAGCTTTCGGATCAAAAAAGTTGATAGATTCATCGCCAAATTTGTTAAATGCAACAAATGGTTTCAATTCAGGACATATTTTTGTCAATTGATCAAAATCATAACGTCCTTGATGTTTGTTAAGCGGATGTAATTTTGAAGTTGCTACTGAGCGCTTTTTACGTTTTGAATCCATGCGTTGATTTTATCTTCAAGCAATTGTAATGGAATACAACCTGTACTCAATACTTGATTGTGAAATGCTCTAATGTCAAATTTATCGCCTAATTCCTGCTCCGCTTTAGCACGCAACTCACGAATTTTTAATTGTCCAATTTTATAAGATAATGCTTGTCCCGGCATTGCCATATAACGTTCGATTTCAGAAATAATGCTTGCTTCACTTTCTGCTTCATTATTCAACGAATATGCTATGGCTTCTTCGCGCGTCCAACCTTTTGCGTGCAATCCTGTGTCAACTACCAAACGAATCGCACGGTGCATTTCCATGCCCAACATTCCAAAATATTGATACGGATCTGTGTATAAACCTAATTCTTTTCCTAAGGATTCTGTGTACAATGCCCAACCTTCGCCGTATGCGCTGTACCAAAGTGTTTTTCGAAACGCAGGTAAATCCTCGTTTTCTTGTGTTAAGGAAATTTGATAATGATGTCCTGGAATTGCTTCGTGTAAAAATAAGGCTTCATCTGAAAATACATTGTATGTTGAAGCGTTAGGAATTGGTGTGTAGAAAATTCCCGGACGTGTTCCGTCTAACGAACCTGGATTGTATTCAGCACTTGCAGAAGCTTCTCTAAACGCTTCCGTACGACGAACTTCAAAAGGTGTTTTTGGTTTTACATCAAACAGTTTTTCTATTTGAGGCTTCATTTTATCATGAATCGCATTGAAATTGTCAATAATCTGTTGCGGTTCTGTATAAGGCATCAATTCTTTATTTTCTCGCACAAAATTGAAAAATGCTTTGATATCTCCTTTAAAACCAACTTGTGTTTTTACTTTTTCCATTTCTGCTAAAATTCGTGCTACTTCTTTCAAACCTAGCTCGTGAATTTCATCCGCAGTCATGTTTGTAGTTGTGTAATTTTTTATGGAATGATTGTAATAGGCTTCTCCATGTGGAAGTGCTGCAATTCCGCTACTTTCACGACCAGCTTTTAAATAATCGCCTTTTAAAAATTGATACACGTCATTAAAAGAAGGAATCAATTTTTCCGTTAGCATTTTTGTATACGAAGCTGTCAATTGTTTTTTATCGTCATCTGAAAAATCTGTCGGAAAGTTTTTGATTGGCGAATAAAATAAATGGTTTTCAACATCTTTTGAAGCTAATACTTCAAATTGTGGAATTACTTTTTTTATCAACGATTTTGGCAATACAAATTCTTCTTGAATTCCTTCTTGCATGCGTTCTTTCGCCGTTTGTAACCAAATGTTATATCCTTCCAAACGTTGCAGCCAATTGTTGTAATCTGCAACAGTTTTAAACGGTTGTGCACTTGCGCCACTTGCCAATTGTCCCACCACTAAATTCAATGTCCACATTTGATTTAATGGCAATAAGCGATCATTTTTAAAACTCAGTTGTCTTAAATTCATGTCACAATCCCAACGTAAAATTTCTTTACTCAATTGTTCACTTTCAGAAAGCGAAGCATCTTCAAAGTTTGTAAGTTCTTCTTTAAATGATGCATAATGCGCTTTCATCTTTTCATGATGTTCGTCAGATAAGAAATTCGGAAACTGATCGTTGTACGTGTTTATTCCTGCAAAGGTTGCATTCAACGGATTCAATTCAAGTCCTTTTTGATAATAACTATCTAAAAATTCAGCAAAATTTTGTGTTGATTTTGCAGTTTCCGTTTCGTTATTTTTCTTCTCGTCTTCACAAGAAATGAACGCTACTAGAAAGATTGAGAAAATATAAATGTATTTCTTCATTTGGTGAGTTTGATTAATGAATGTTTAAAAGTACTACTTTTTAGCTTACAGAATTTGTGAAACGAAATCGGCAATTGTTTTTGTTCCGTTTTTAGTCAAATGTTTGATGAAAGCACTTCCTATAATAGCGCCTTTTGCTTTTTTTGTTGCCTGATTGAAGGTTTCTCGGTTGGAAATTCCGAAACCGACAATTTGCGGATTTTTTAAATTCATGGTGCCAATTCTATCGAAATAATCGGCTTGTGTAGTACCAAAACTACTTTTTGCTCCTGTGGTTCCTGCCGAACTCACCATGTAAATAAATCCGTTAGAAATGCTATCGATAAATCGGATGCGTTCCTCAGACGTTTGCGGTGTAATTAGAAACACATTGATCAATCCATATTTTTCAAAAATAGCTTGAAACTGCTCATGATACACGGCAACGGGCATATTTGGAATAATTAATCCGTCAATTCCGACTTCTTGACATTTTTTACAAAACGCTTCAATTCCATATTGCATCATTGGATTTAAATACCCCATTATTATCAATGGAATAGAAACGGTTTTACGAATATCTTTTAGCTGATCAAATAAAATTTGACTCGTCATTCCGTTTTCCAATGCTTGGGTAGAACTCGCTTGAATCGTTGGTCCATCTGCTAACGGATCGCTAAATGGTAAGCCAATTTCGATCATATCGACACCATTTTTTTCCAATTCTTCAATCACGCCAACCGTATCATTCAAACTTGGATAACCTGCTGTGAAATATATGGAAAGTAACTTTTTATCTTCTTGTAATTTTTGGTTTATTCTATTCATGGTATTCATATTTTTTGCATTCCTGCGAAGGCAGGAATCTTCTTTTTCATTTCATAAAAACGTACATCTAGACATATTCTGAAAGATCTTTCCAATCAGGATTTAATCCATTAATTAAATTAATTTTCCATTCACGTTTCCATTTCTTCAATTGTCGTTCTCTTTGGATAGCATTGTTTACATATTTGGTAGTTTCAAAATATACAAGCTTGTGTACATTATATTTTCCTGTAAAAGTCCGTATTCCATTATTCTTATGTTGATATAATCTTCTCTTTAATTGATTTGTTCTACCAATATATAAAACTGTATGACTTTTGTTTGTTAGTATGTAAACGTAATGCGTATCCATGTTTTTTATAAGATTCCTGCCTACGCAGGAATACAAAATGATTCAGTTATAATTTAAAATAATCAATATACGTATTCAAATCCTTGTCGCCACGACCTGATAAATTCAAGATTACAATTTCGTCTGCTTTGAATTTTCGTTGTTCAAAAACAGCTAATGCATGCGACGTTTCAATGGCAGGAATAATGCCTTCTAATTGTGATAACTCTAAACCAGCGGTCATGGCTTCGTCATCTGTAATAGAGATGAATTCGGCACGTTTACTATCATATAAATGTGCGTGCATGGGTCCGACACCAGGATAATCTAAACCAGCCGAAATAGAATACGGCTCTGTAATTTGTCCGTCTTTGGTTTGCATTAATAAGGTTCTACTTCCGTGAATAATGCCGTCTTCGCCTAATACCGAAGTTGCAGCACTTTCGCCAGAATGGATTCCTTTTCCAGCCGCTTCAACAGCAATCAAATTGACGCGTTCGTCATCTAAATATTGATAAAAAGCGCCAGCTGCATTGCTTCCGCCACCAACACATGCAATGACATGATCTGGATACGAACGACCTTCTTTTTCTTGTAATTGCCATTCCATTTCCTCAGAAATTACAGCTTGAAAACGTGCGACCATATCTGGATACGGATGTGGTCCAACCACAGAACCAATGATATAATGCGTATCTACAGGATTGCTAATCCAATCGCGAATGGCTTCGTTTGTAGCATCTTTCAAGGTTCTACTTCCAGATAGTGCCGCACGAACTTCTGCGCCTAACATTTTCATACGTGCTACATTTGGTGCTTGTCGTGCAATGTCAATTTCGCCCATATACACAATACATTCCATGCCCATTAAGGCACAAACGGTTGCGGTGGCTACGCCGTGTTGTCCAGCGCCCGTTTCAGCAATAATTCTCGTTTTACCCAAACGTTTTGCCATCAAAATTTGCCCAATCGTGTTGTTTACTTTGTGCGCGCCTGTATGGTTTAAATCTTCACGTTTTAGGTAAATTTTTGTATTGTATTTTTCAGATAAACGTTTGGCATAAAATAGAGGAGAAGGACGACCAACATAGTCTTTCAGTAATTGTTTGAATTCTTTTTGAAAAGAATCTTCATACATAATTTCCAAATATTTTTGGCGTAATTCTTCTACATTCGGATATAACATTTCAGGAATGTACGCGCCGCCAAATGTGCCGTAATATCCTTTTTCGTTAACGTGATAAGTCTTTTTCATAGTCTTTGTTTTTTCGCGTATGCGGGAATCTATTTTAATTATTTCATTTCCTTTATTTCTAGTGTGATGCTGAATCGAGTTCAGCATGACTGACGTACTGTATAAAATATTGTTACTTACGTCAGCCTGAACTTGATTCAGGCTCTCATAATCTTTTTCTTTTAGTATAGAATTGTTTCTAGAGTTGGGTTTAATTTTTTTATTAAATCAATTTTCCAATCTCTTTTCCAACTCTTCAATTGTTTTTCTCTTGAAATTGCTTGGTTAACGTCTAAAAACTCTTCATAATATATCAAATCGATTACATTATACTTTTTTGTAAACTTAGAACCTACTCCAGCTGCATGATCATTTATTCTTTTTTTTAAATCAGTTGTTACGCCAATATAAAATGTAGTTCTATATGTATTCGTGAGTATGTATATATAACTTTTTTTCATTTCTTGTGTGATGCTGAATCAAGTTCAGCATGACGAATTATTTTCTATATATTTTTTTGTTTAAACTCTTTTAGTAGTTCAATATTCTTCAATCCTGGAACAATTTCAAATTTACTATTTACATCTAAAGCATAACAGTATTTTGACGCGTTACTTTTCATAAAATCATTCAATTTTGTGATAGTTTCCAAACCAATTCCGCCACTTAAAAAGAATGGTTTTGTAGATGGATAGTTTTCCAATACTTTCCAATCGAACGTAACACCGTTTCCGCCAGGTAATTTTCCTTTCGTATCAAATAAGAAATAGTCAACAACTTCTTCGTATTCTTTTAACACAGAAAAATCAAATTCATCTTTTATAGAGAATACTTTGATGATTTCCACAGACGAGTTTCGTTCGTTGAAATTATCATGCTTTACTTGATTCAGCATTTCATCAGTTGCATCTCGACTGCGCTCGATGTGACACTTTTCCTTTAACTCTTTACAAAACTCAGGATTTTCACTTCCATGTAATTGTATGGCTTGTAAATCGTGTAATTTTATCTTGTTTACGATTTCTTCAACAGAAGCATTTACAAAAACACCAGTTTTTTTGATCTCTTTGGGAATTTCAGGAATAACCGTATCAAAATAACGTGATGATTTTTTGTAGAATATAAAGCCCAAATAATCAGGTTGTAAGTTGCTTACAGCCGTCATATTGTCTTCGTATTTCATTCCACATATTTTGAGTTTCATAGTTTGGTACTTATTTATTATTCCTGTGTAGGCAGGAATCTGTTTATTTTTTTCATTTCTTGTGTGATGCTGAATCAATACTCAATCTAGTTCAGTACATGGTTCAGCATGACGTTCTGCGCTAATTTGCGTCATCCTGAACTTGATTCAGGATCTCATAGCCTTTGTTTTATAGATTAATTGTTTCCAATGATGGATTCAATTTCTTTATTAATTCGATTTTCCAATCTCTTTTCCAGTTTTTTAATTGTTTTTCTCTAGCAATCGCTTGATTTATATCTAAAAATTCTTCGTAATACACTAAATCAGTTACGTTATATTTTTTTGTGAATTCAGAACCTTTTCCATCTGCATGAGAAATTATTCTATTTTTTAAATCTGCCGTAATGCCAATGTAGAAAGTAGTTCTATATGTATTCGTGAGTATGTATATATAACTTTTTTTCATTTCATATGCGATGCTGAATCAATACTGAATCGAGTTCAGCATGACGACGTTTTGATTAACTTTCAACTCAATTCTCTAATAAACTCCAACGCACTTTTACCTGGATTTTCAGTTTTCATAAAGTTTTCTCCAATTAAAAAACCTTGATACCCAAAAGGTTTCAACTCGTTGATCGCTTCAACAGAACTAATACCACTTTCTGAAACTTTTACAAAGTCATCAGGAATATGCGTTGATAATTCTTTACTGATATCCGTGCTGACTTCAAAGGTTTTTAAGTTTCTGTTATTTACACCTAACATGTCTAATGATGGCATGATGGATTTTTGCAATTCTTCCAAATTGTGAACTTCCAACAGAACATCTAAGTCTAAACTTTTTGCTGTTTCTGAAAGTGTTTTAATTTCTTCTCGTGTCAATACTGCTGCAATTAATAAAATGACATCTGTGCCATGTGCTTTTGCTTCTAGAATTTGATATTCGTCAATGATGAATTCTTTTCTAAGAATTGGCAATTGCGCACTCGCTCTTGCTAGTAACACATCGTCTAATGATCCGCCAAAGTATTTTCCATCGGTTAAGACAGACATTCCGCAAACACCAGCATGTTCGTATCCTTTGGCAACATCTTCCACACTTGCATTTTGATTGATGACACTTTTGGAAGGCGAGCGTCTTTTAAATTCGGCAATAATTCCTGTATTACTTTTGCGTAAAGCGTTTGCTAATGAAACAGTTTCACGCTCAAATAGCACAGAAGCTTCCAATTGCGAAATCGGAATGATACTTTTTTTAAGTGCAACTTCTTTGTATTTGTCTGCTATGATTTTATCTAAAATGGTCATAAAAATTTTCAATTTTTATTCCCGAGAAATCGGGAACCTCTTATTATTTACTCAATTCCTGCAACTTCTTCAATACTTCCAACGCTTTTCCAGATTGCAAGGATTCTTTGGCAATTTCGAAACCTTCTTTGGCTTCTAAACCTTTTACGGTAGCAATTGCCATTCCTGCATTGGCACAAACTACATTGTTTTGTGGATCTGTTCCTTTTCCTGCTAAGATGTTTGTGAAGATTTCAGCAGCCGAAGCGACAGAATCTCCACCATAAATAGAAGCTTGTGTGTGTTGCGGAACGCCAAAATCTTCAGGAGTTAACATTTCTTCTGAGTTGTTTCTGATTGCTTTTGTTGGTCCTGTTAAGGATATTTCATCGTAACCATCTAATGCGTGTAAAATGGTATAGTTTTTATCTGTATTTTGATATAAATAGCCATACATTCTTGCCAATTCTAAGTTGAAAACACCAACCATTTGATTTTTCGGAAACGACGGATTTACCATCGGACCCAACATGTTGAAGAATGTTTTTACACCGAGTTCTCTACGAATTGGCGCTACATTTTTCATAGCTGGATGAAATAAAGGCGCATGCAATACACAGATTCCTGCTTTGTCAATACATTTTTCTAGAAAGTCTGTATCGTTTGTAAATTTTATGCCTAAATGTTCCATGACATTGGATGAACCACTTACCGACGAAACTCCGTAGTTTCCGTGTTTGGCAACTTTTACATCGGCGCCAGCCGTAATGAACGAAGCTAAGGTTGAAATGTTGAATGTGTCTTTTCCATCGCCGCCAGTTCCACATAAATCTATAGCGTTATAAGCAGATAAATCTACAGGAATACAGAGTTCGAGTAATGCATCGCGGAAACCTTTGAGTTCTTCAATGGTTACGCTTCGCATCATGAAAACCGTTAGGAAAGAAGCAATTTGACTCGGATTGTACATGTCTTTTGACATATTGACAATTACCTGTTTAGCTTCTGCTTCCGAGATGCTTTCGTGATTGATGAGTCTATTTAATAGTTTTTTCATGTTTTTTATAAAGTATTGAGGTTTTAGTCTTGAGTATTGAGATAGTTTTTTAAGAAACAGATTGCTTCTGCTGTTACCTCGCAATGACGTTTTATTTGAAGTCTCATTACTCAATTCTCACATCTAATGTCTATTTACCAACCCAATTTTCTAAAATTTGCTTTCCATGTGGTGTTAACACAGATTCTGGATGATATTGCACACCGCGAACATCGAATTCTTTGTGACGAAGCGACATGATTTGTCCGTTTTCATCAAAAGAAGTTGCTTCCAAACTTTCGGGTAATGGACTGGCAACAATCCAAGAATGATAACGTCCGACATCAAAAGATTTTGGCAAACCATTGAATAAGGATTCATCTTCCACAGAAACTTCCACTTTCGTGGCAACTCCATGATAGACTTCCGATAGATTTGATAACGAACCGCCAAATACTTCTCCGATAGCTTGTTGTCCCAAACACACACCTAAGATGCTTTTCGTTGGTGCATATTCGGCAATAATTGCTTTTAGCAAACCTGCTTCATCAGGAATTCCTGGTCCTGGCGAAAGAATGATTTTTTCATAATCGTCAACTTCTTCAAGTGTAAGTTGGTCGTTTCGTTTTACGGTAACATCACAGTCTAAATCTTCTAAATAGTGTACAAGATTGTAGGTGAAACTGTCGTAATTATCTATGACTAGTATTTTTTTCATTTCTTTTTATTTAGTATTGAGATGTTAGTATTGAGAATTGAGACGCGTTTTATTTTAAATCTCACTACTCAATTCTCATATCTCACTTCTTCTTATATTGTTTCTGCTATTTCCAACGCTGTATTCAATGCTCTTAACTTATTATACACTTCCTGATTTTCGTTTTCTTCGGATGATTTTGCTACAATTCCTGCGCCAGCTTGGTAATGTAATTTATGGTTTTTACTTAGAAATGTTCTGATCATAATCGCGTGATTGAAGTTTCCGTCAAAGTCCATAAAACCGATAGCGCCACCATAAAAGTCACGGTTTGATGTTTCATATTTTTCAATGAGTTGCATGGCTTTGTGTTTTGGTGCGCCACTTAGTGTTCCTGCTGGAAATGTATCAGCTACAACCTGCATGGTTAAGGCGTTTTTATGTTTTTGCGCCGTTACTTTGGATACTAAATGAATGACATGCGAAAAGAATTGCAACTCTTTGTAGGTTTCTACTTTTACTTGATTTCCGTTTCTGCTTAAATCGTTTCGCGCTAAATCGACCAACATGACATGTTCTGCATTTTCCTTTGGATCGTCAAATAGTTTTTTCGCGGAAGCGGCATCTTCTTCATCATTTCCAGTACGTTTGAAAGTTCCAGCAATTGGATGAATTTCGGTGTGATTGTCTTGAACAACCAATTGTGCTTCTGGCGAAGATCCAAAAATTTTGAAATCGCCATAGTCGAAATAGAATAAATAAGGAGAAGGATTGATGCTTCGTAATGCACGATATACATTGAATTCATCTCCTTTGAATTTTTGAATGAATCTTCTTGATAACACCAACTGAAATACGTCGCCACGGTAACAATGTTTTTTGGCTAAAGCCACATTTTGTTTGAACTGCTCGTCATCTAAATTTGACGTGCGTTCGCCATCAATTTTGAAATTATATGTCGTAAAGTTTTTAGAACTTAGTAAATGTTCAATTGTAGCAATATTATCATCTTTTTCATAACAATGTGAAAATATATACGCTTCATTTTTAAAATGATTGAACGCAATGATATTTTGATAAACGGCATAATAAATATCTGGAATATCAAGTGTTTGTTCTTTTTTAGCAATTTCTACATCTTCAAAATACCGAACAGCGTCGTACGCAATGTAACCAAACAAACCATTGTTGATAAATTTGAAATCGTTTTTATCCGTTTCAAACTGTTGTGAAAATTCATGGATTAAGGCAGGAACATCAGTTGTAGCATCAATGGCAAGCTGATTTTTTTCTCCATTTGGAAATTCGCGCGTAAGCGTTTCATTTTCTACTTTAATACTCGCAATAGGATTGCAACATACATAGGAGAAACTGTTTCCACTCGCGTGATAATCACTACTTTCGAGCAATAAGCTATTTGGATATTTATCTCGGATTTTGAGATATACGCTTACTGGCGTAATGGTATCTGCCAGAATTTTTTTGTAGGTTGTTTTTAAAGAATACATAGTTCAGTTTGTTTCAAAAAAAAAGACTTGTCGTGATTGACAAGTCTTTTTATATATCTATTAATAGTAAATAGGGACTTAGCTCACGATTGTTGAAGTTCGTAAGTTCCACCACCAAGTATTTACTAAATTTGTGTTCATTTTTATTGTTTCAACAAATATAAAGAATGCATTCTGAAAATAAAAAGTTTTTTTAGAATTTTAATGTAACATTTAAATCAAATTCATCCTTGATGGCTTTGTCTTTTAATCCATCAATAAATGAAGCTGATTTGTATTTGATTCCAAATTTTGTACGATCTATTTTCAATCCAGCTTCAGCGATATCTTCTTCCAACTCAATGTCAAATGTTATTGGCGAAGTATTTCCTTTAATGGTTAAGTTTGCTGCAACTCTGTATAGATTATCGTCCGTTTCAACTACTTTTCTAAATTTCAAAACAGCTTCTGGATATTTTGTTGTATCAAAGAAATCATCAGATTTTAAGTGTCCATCAAGACTTTTTTTGCTATCTCCTGACAAATCTATGGTATTAATTGTGGTCATGTCAATAATAAATGTTCCGCCCACTAATTTTCCATTTTTGAAGTTTAATGTTCCTTCTTTAAAATCAATTGTTCCTTCGTGTTGTCCTGTAACTTTGTAACCTGTCCAGTTGATGGAGCTTTTTTCTACATTAATTTTTTTGTCTTGTGCAAACGCTGTGGTAACCGTTGCAACTATAAATAAGACTACTAATGTTAAAATACGTGTTTTCATTTTCTTGTTGTTTAATTTATGTCGATTTTGTTTTGTTTCACAATTTTACAAGGATTGCTAACCTCTTAATTTTTCTAATAATATATTGAGTGTTTCGGCTTCTGCTGTGGTAAGTGGCTGAATCGCTTTTTCTTCTAATTCGTTTAGTTTCGGATCAATGGTTTCTAACAAATACAATCCACTTTCGGTAATTACAATTTCTACTTTTCTTCTGTTTTCAGGACAAATAGTACGTTTTACAAAACCTTTTACAAGCAACTTATCAATCAATCGTGTCGTATTACTGTTCTTGTGAATCATGCGTTCTTGAATTGTAGCTAAGTTTGCAGGTTTCCCTTTTTGACCTCTCAAAATTCGCAACACATTAAATTGCTGTGTAGAAATATCGTACTGTTTAAAAAAGTCTAAGAATTTTTCAGAAAACGAAGTATTCGTAATCATAAAATTCAACGCTGTTCGTTTTGCCAATGGCAAGGCAACATCACTTTTTAAAACATCTTGTAATTTCATAATTGTATGTACAATATTTGTATATACAAATGTAATGTTATTTTGCAAACAGAAAAGTAGAGAAGTGTTAAAATTTCATTAAAAGATATTTTGGAATATTAGAACTCATCTCACTACTCAATACTAACAATTCAATACTACTTCACATACCAAATTAAACTTTTTACACGTTTAACAGTCATACTTACAAACAGTTTGTCATGACTTTACAAGAAATTGTGCATTTGTATCATAGAGTAGGATTTGGAATTTCTTATGCGGAAGCTACTGCGTTGGAAAACAAATCTAGGGAAGCGATTGTCAATAAAATTTTCAGTGATTCAGATACGTTTACGTCATTAACGATTGACATTTCTGAGTTGTTGTCAACATTAGAAGTTATAAAAATGCGTGATCGTAAAAAAGTGCGTTCACTCATAAAAGAAAGTGCTAAAAAAGTACACGAGCTCAACAGCGCTTGGATAGCTCGCTTAGGCACTTCAAACCAATTATTACGTGAAAAAATGACGCTTTTTTGGGCAAATCATTTTGTGTGTCACGATAAAAATATTCTTCATATTCAACAATACAATAATACGCTTCGCAAACATGCGCTTGGCAATTTTAAAGATTTTGTTATTGCCATTTCCAAAGAAGCTTCCATGATAAAATATTTAAACACAAAACAAAATCGCAAGCAAAAACCGAATGAAAATTTTGCGCGTGAGTTGATGGAATTGTTTACGCTTGGACGCGATCAGTATTCTGAAAAAGATATCAAAGAAGCGGCACGTGCTTTTACGGGATGGAATCATGATTTGAAAGGAAATTTTCGCTTCCGCAGATTTCAGCATGATACTGGAAATAAAACCTTTTTTGGAGAAACAGGAAATTTTGATGGTTCAGACATTATTGAAATCATCCTAAAACAAAAACAATGTGCGCAATTTATCTGTGAAAAAATATATACATACTTTGTAAATGATCAAATTAACGATGCTCACGTACGTGAAATGACTGAACTATTTTACAAAGAGTACGATATTGAAAACTTGATGCGTTTCGTATTACTATCAGATTGGTTTTACGATAAAAAAAACATTGGAACAAAGATAAAATCGCCAATGGAATTCTTAGTTGGTGTGCATAAAGTAGTTCCGATGCAGTTTGAAAAAAAGCGTGAATTAATTTATCTACAAAAATTATTAGGACAGCATTTACTGTTTCCGCCAAATGTAGCAGGTTGGAAAGGCGGACGCAATTGGATCAATCCGAATACCATGATGTTACGACTTCGATTGCCTTCTGTTTTGTTAGCAAATGGTGTCATTTCGTTGGATGAAAAAGGAGAATTTGAAGACGATTTTCAACGACTCAACGCACGACAAAATCGACAACGAAGACTAAAAGTGAAAGCCGATTGGCAAACATTTACGGCTGCAAATAAAACTGTATCGTTGCAACAATTACAAAAAACACTATTGGTAAGTCCTATAAATAAAGGAACACAGGAATATTTAGAGAAATTAGAAAAAGAAGACATTAAAGAATATTGCATTCAACTAATGTCGTTGCCTGAATATCAATTGTGTTAAGTGAATAATAGTAGGTATTTGAAAAGTCAAAGTCTCATCAAACCGAACTTGATTCGGTTTCTCATCATCATTGTAAATTAATATAATGAGATTCTGAATCAAGTTCAGAATGACGACTTTTTAAACTTTCCAGATAATCTCACAAAATAAGTTTTTGGATAAAAAGAGTGTTTAAGTGAGATTCCCGTCTACACGGGAATACAAAATAAATAGTATGAAGAGAAGAGATTTTTTAAAACGGACATCTTTGGCAAGTACAGCGTTATTGTTGCCAAAATTTTTATCAGGCTTTAACTTGCTTGATGAAGCCGTTGCGACTGGAAAAAAGTTAGTGATCATTCAACTTTCGGGTGGAAATGATGGTTTAAATACAATTGTGCCGTTTCGAAATGATATTTATTATAAAAAACGTCCATCTTTAGCACATCAAAAAAGTAACTTGATCGGAATTACAGATGAAATCGCGTTTCATGAAAGTCTCGTTGCGCACAGTAATTTATACAACAACGGAGAATTGTGTGTCATCAACAATGTTGGTTATCCAAATCCAAATCGTTCACATTTTAGAGCAACGGATATTTGGCAAACCGCAAGCGATGCAGACGAATATTTACAATCGGGTTGGATTGGTCGTTACTTAGATGTTTCCAAAAGTAAATCGTTAGACGCCATTGAAGTTGATGATACGTTATCATTGGCTTTAAAAGGAGAACTAACAGACGGAATTGCCACAAAAGATCCCAATATCTTTTACAAAACAACGCAAGCGCCATATTTCAAAAAAGTAGTTTCACATCATGATGATGCGCATTTGAGCGAGCATAATTTGGGTTATTTGTACAAAACCATGGTTACCGCTTCTTCTTCTGCAAAGTACATTTACGAAACCTCAAAAACGTACACTTCAAAAACGACCTATCCGAATAATAAATTTTCAAAACAACTCAAGCAAGTTGCACAATTTATCAATTCAGGATTGCAAACAAAAGTATATTATACATCGCTTGGCGGATTTGACACACATGCCAATCAAGCCAACAAACAAAAGCGATTGCTAAAAGTGTACGATGAAGCCATGGCAGCGTTTATAAAAGATTTGAAACAACAAGATTCGTTTAAAGACACCTTAATTTTAACCTTTTCAGAATTTGGACGTCGTGTGCAACAAAATGCAGCCAATGGAACCGATCATGGAACGGCAAATCAAGTATTTCTCATTGGAAGTCAATTGAAGAAACAAGGTTTTTACAATCCGATGCCCAATTTGACAAACTTAGACGCCAATGGCGATTTGATATACGATGTAGATTTCAGAAAAATTTACGCATCCGTATTAAACAATTGGCTAGACATTGATGCTAAAAAGGTAATTAACAAGTCATTTTCAGGATTGAATATTGTTTAAATTATGTTAAAGAAAGGTTCATCAAAGCTACTTTTCGTATTTTTATACTGAAAACTATAACCATGCTACAAAAAAGTATTTTTATCATTCTTTGTCTCGTAATTTTTTCGTGCAAAAACGAAACAAAATCACCAGCTGTTATAGCTGATACAAGTGTTGACAAAGAAACCAACGCAACCACACAACCTGAAACTTCAACGTCAGAAATTCCAGTTTTAAATTTTGAAGAGTTTGAAAAGTATCTTCAAATAGAAGATGATAACATTCATGTAGTCAACTTTTGGGCAACGTGGTGTGCGCCTTGCGTGAAAGAATTGCCATATTTTGAAGCGGTAAACGAAGAATACAAAGACAAAAACGTCAAAGTATTGTTAGTTAGTTTAGATTTCAATCTCAAGAAATTGAATACATTTTTGGCAAAAAACGAATTAAAATCTGAAAAAGTTTTGTTAGATGATCCTGATCAAAATGCTTGGATTCCGAAAGTGTCCAAAGACTGGTCTGGCGCAATTCCGGCAACGGTAATTTATGGAAAAGGGAAGCGTAAATTTTATGAACATTCCTTTACAAAAGCAGAATTAGAAAGTGAACTTAGAAATTTTATAAACCAATAAACCCGCAAAATGAAAACACTAAAATTAGCAGTAGTAGCCATACTTTTTATGACCTTTTCATGTAAGGATAAAAAGAAAGAAGATACTACAGACGCAAAAACACAAACGGTTGCTGAAAACGTTTCAACACCGAAAAAAGAAGTAGCAAACGGTTACCAAGTTGGAGATATCGTAAAAGATTTCTCTCTGAAAAATGTAGATGGAAAAATGGTTTCTATGGCCGATTACAAAGACGCTAAAGGATTTATTATCACATTTACTTGCAACACGTGTCCGTATTCTGTAGCGTATGAAGACAGATTAATTGAACTCGACAAGAAGTATGCAAGTCAAGGATATCCTGTAATTGCGATCAATCCAAATAGTCCAGAAGCACGACCAGATGATAGTTTTGAAGCAATGCAAGTACGTGCAAAAGAAAAAGGATTTACATTTCCATATATTTTTGATGATGGACAAAAAGTATATCCAGTATTTGGCGCAACACGTACGCCACACATGTATGTAATTGCAAAAACACCAAAAGGAAATCAAGTAAAATATATTGGCGCTATTGACAACAATCATAAAGATGCTGCTGCAGTCACAAAACGTTATGTAGAAGATGCAGTTGATGCATTATTGGCAGGAAAAGAAGTTGAGGTAAAAACGACGAAAGCAATTGGTTGCTCCATTAAAGTATAAGTACTTAATTTGAGAATGATTCAATTTGATAATTTGAAAATTGAATGTATTGTCTTAAAAATAACAAAGGCATAACTTTTGCCTACAAAAAAACCGAAGTGTTCAACTTCGGTTTTTTTATGGAAGAAATATTCTGAAAAAGTTTAACTTTGAAAATAAAACAACGAATAAAGAAATTAAAAATGTAAAACACAAAATGTAAAATGTAAAAGTATTTCTTTCATTCAACAACTCAACAAATAACGAATATCGAATAACAAACAATAAATATCGAAGTTTAAAATCATCTAAATTTGAACTTTGAACTTTGAACTTTGAACCTTGAACCTTGAACCTTGAACCAAGACCAAAGACCCAAGACCAATTAGTATTTTCGAATAACGAATGATGAATAACGAATGATGAATAACAAACAACGAACAAAGAAATTAAAAATGTAAAACACTAAATGTAAAATGTAAAAGTGTTTCTTTCATTCAACAATTCAACAATTCAACAATTCAACAACTCAACAAATAACGAATATCGAATAACAAACAATAAATATCGAAGTTTAAAATCATCTAAATTTTGAACTTTGAACTTTGAACTTTGACCCAAGACCCAAGACCCAAGACCCAAGACCAATTAGTATTTTAGAATAACGAACAAAGAAATCAAAAACGTAAAACACTAAATGTAAAATGTAAAAGTGTTTCATTCAACAAATCAACAAATCAACAAATCAACAAATAGCTAATATCGAATAACAAATAATGAATATCGAAGTTTAAAATCATCTAAATTTGAACCTTGAACCAAGACCCAAGACCCAAGACCAAAGACCAAAGACCCAAGACCAATTAGTATTTTCGAATAACGAATAACGAATAACGAATAACGAACAACAAACAACGAAATCAAAAATGTAAAACACTAAATGTAAAATGTAAAAGTGTTTCATTCAACAAATCAACAAATAACGAATATCGAATAACAAACAATGAATATTGAAGTTTAAAATCATCTAAATTTTGAACCTTGAACCTTGAACCTTGAACCTTGAACCTTGAACCTTGAACCTTGAATCTTGAACCTTGAACCTTGAACCTAGACCAAAGACCCAAGACCCAAGACCCAATTAGTATTTTCGAATAACGAATAAAGAAATTAAAAATGTTAAACACTAAATGCTAAATGTAAAAGTGTTTCATTCAACAACTCAACAAATAACGAATATCGAATAACAAACAATAAATATCGAAGTTTAAAATCATCTAAATTTGAACCTTGAACCTTGAACCTTGAACCTTGAACCTTGAACCTTTAACTTTGAACCTTGAACCTTGAACTTTGAACCAAGACCCAAGAACCAAGTAGTATTTTCGAATAACGAATAACGAATAACAAACAATAAACAACTATTTACAAAAGCTATGGCAGATTTAACACAGCAAGAATGGCAAGAACAACTTGCAAATGATACAAATGCAGTAATCCTTGATGTTCGTACACAAGACGAAGTAGACGAAGGATACATTCCAAATGCAAAACATATTGATATCTTTTTAGGACAAGGTTTTATGGATGAAGTTCAAAAACTAGACAAGTCTAAAAACTTCTATATATACTGTCGTTCAGGCGGACGAAGCGGACAAGCATGTGCTGTGATGAACAGTTTAGGTTTTGAAAACACGTACAACTTAATGGGCGGATTTTCAGAATGGGAAGGCGATACTACAAACTAAAACTACTTTTATGAAACTTTCAAAGCTTATGTTTTCAGTCTTTTTAGCTTCTATATTGTCATTTTTTGGATGTTCCAATGGACCTAAAGAAAATAACGTGTCGGTTGCACAACTTCACGAGTTATTGGAAAACGAACAAATTACCGTTTTAGACGTGCGAACACCTAAAGAAATTGCGCAGGGAAAAATAACAGAAAACGCATTGGAAGCTGATTTTTTTGAAGATGATTTTATAGCAAAAGCTACGTCAAAAATTTCAAAAGATGAAACTGTTTATGTGTATTGCAAAGGCGGCGGCAGAAGTGCAAAAGCCGTTGTGAAACTTCGCGAGTTGGGATATACAAAATGCTACAATGTGGAAGGCGGAATCAAAGCTTGGAAAGCAGAAAATTACACAGTAGAATAACTTTTTAACTATTTACATCAATCACTTTGAGCAATTCAGAAGGCGTTGGCCTAGTTCTGTAATGATCTGTTTGATTGGTGTAAATAATCTTTTCTTCAGCATCGGTAATAATTACGGTTGGCAGTGTTGTGTCAGATGAAAATCCAAAAATTTGGAATCCAAATGGCAATCCATTTTCATCGAAAATATGCAATTGCTTTGAAACTTTATGTTCAACATCAACTAAAAATTGAAAGTCTAAAGAATGCTTTTCCGTTAGTTTTTTGCTAAAATTATGTGGTTGCGAACTTATAAAAATGGTATTGATATTTCTATCACTAAGTTCTTTATGATTGTCGACCATTTCTTGAATTTGTGCCATGCAAAACGGACACCAATTCCCTCTGTAAAACATAAAAATACTGGGCGTGCCCGCAAAACGATCGCTTGTAACTACAGCACCTTGCGCATTTTCAAACGTTAATAATGGAAGCTTATTTCCAATATTTAGGAGGTGATTTTCTTCTTCATTTCTATGCTGAAAATACGAATACCAAACCAAATAGGTAACCCAGCCCAATACAAGTGTGAAATTTAAAATTGTGCACGTTAGATGAATTTCTCCAATCAAATTTCCCGATATAAAACTGGAAATACAGCCCAAAAATACCAAAAATGTGTAGCTTTTTAAAACCGTATCTGTTCGCGGAATTGGTTTTATAAAAATTTTAGCGAAGAAAAAAACAATACTTCCCGCAGTAATAAAATGTCCAAAATGTTGTATTGAAAATGCACCTTTAAACAGATGTATCATACCATCTGCCAAAGCTATCAATGCCATGATTGGGAAAATAACTATAAAAATAGACTTGCTAGGGAAGTTCATTAAAAAAATTCGAGACTAAAGTAGGTTTTCAAAAATGTTAGATACAATGTATGAAAAAAATATAAAAAAGTGTATTTTTACATTAATAATCTTACAAAAGAATACTAAATCTCTCTCCTCATTGAAATTATTAATCATTAATAATTGTCAATATGAAAGTACGCGAAGATTTTTTATACTACCTCTGGGAATTTAGTAAACTTCAACTTCAAAAATTAGAAACAGCACAAGGCGAAACCATTCAAATTTTAAGTTTGGGAACCCGAAATATGTATGCAGGTCCAGATTTTTTTAATGCGAAAATTCACATAGGAAATCAACTTTGGGCAGGAAACGTAGAAATGCACGTAAATGCTTCCGATTGGTTTGTACATCATCACGAAAAAGATAAAAATTATGACAGCGTCATTTTGCATGTTGTTTGGAATTACGATATGGACATTTACCGCAAAGATAATTCTGTTGTGCCCACATTAGAACTAAAAAAATATACGGAATTGTCACAAACACATGCATATCTACAATTGCTCAATTCGCCAAAAAAGTGGATTAACTGTGAAACTGATTTTCCTGCGGTATCAGAATTTCAATTTAGCAATTGGATCGAACGTTTATATATAGAACGCTTGGCGCGAAAAGCCTCAGAAATAGAAACACTGGTTAAAGAAACAAACTACGATTGGGAAGCTGTTTTGTTTCAATTATTGGCAAAAGGTTTCGGATTGAAATTGAATAGTGAAGCATTCCTAAACGCTTCAAAAACCATTGATTTTTCAATCATTCGGAAGCTTCGTAGCCATCAAATTTCGCTCGAAGCATTTCTATTTGGTAGTTTTGGATTGCTGCTGCAAGAAGATACTCAGGAAGTTTATCATGAAAACTTACAGCGTGAATTTCAATACATTGCAAACAAATTTAAGTATCAAAAAAATCCGCACATTTCGATACAATTTTTTAGAACACGACCTGCAAATTTTCCAACGATTCGCGTTTCACAATTGGCAACTTTATACCATCGTGAAGCTGCTTTATTTTCAAAGTTAATAGCGTCCATTTCATTAACTGAAATATATTCTTTATTGCAAGTGCCAACATCCACTTTTTGGGAAACGCATTACACGTTTGACAAAAGTTCGCCCAAACGAAAAAAAGTAGTTTCAAAAAACTTTATAGATGTGTTGTTGATTAATACCATATTGCCTTTAAAATATTGTTATGAAAAATACCTTGGAAAATCGCCTATTGAGTCTATTTTGGAGTTGCTAACAATGATTCAACCTGAAAAAAATACGATCATTCAAAAATTTGCAGCAACAGAAATTTCCATCGAAAATGCGTTGCAAACACAAGCATTGTTAGAATTAAAGAAAAACTACTGTGATATTCAGAAATGTTTGCAATGTGTTACTGGAAATGCATTGCTACAATCGTAATATCTTTTTAAAAAAGATAAGAAGTGTTTCTGTAAAAAACTTTATCTTGCAGTACATGTGTAAAACACGCAATACAAATGAAATTCATCTATAAATTACGATACTTTTTTGAGAAACACGGTTTTGGTGTCCTGTCGCGATTGGCAGAACGTTTAGGAATGCGCGCAAAAAACGTACGCTTATTTTTTGTCTATGTAACCTTCGCTACTTTGGGTGTGAGTTTTGGCTTGTACCTTACGTTGGCATTTATATTGCGATTAAAAGACTTAATTTACACCAAACGAACTTCAGTATTTGACTTATAATTGAATTATGTATAGATTTTTCAAGTCGAAATTTTACCTAGCTTTATTTCTTCTCATCTTCGTATTGGTTGTCGGAACCCTAGGTTTTAGATTGGTGTCCAATGCAAGTTGGATAGATTCTTTGTACATGACGATCATCACGATCACTACCGTTGGATTTGAAGAAACAGTTTCTTTGGATGACAATGGAAAGATATTCACTATATTCTTAATCATTATCAGTGTTTTTGTATTTGCATATGCTATTTCGGTTATAACCGAGTACATACTCAGTAGAAGTTCTTTAAAAAATATCATAAAACGTACGACTCTAAAAAAAATTAAGCGCATGGAAAATCATATCATTATTTGTGGATTTGGACGAAATGGAAAGCAAGCCGCTGAAAAATTAATTGTACACAATCAAGAATTCGTAATCATTGAAATGGATAGAGACATCATTGAGCGTTATGAGGATTTTGATGGATACTTTGTAGAAGGAAATGCCAGTGAAGATGAAGTGTTAATGAGAGCTGGAATAGAACAGGCAAAATGTTTAATTACCGCACTTCCGAGTGATGCAGATAATTTATTTGTGGTATTGTCAGCACGTCAGATCAATGAAAAATTACTGATTATCAGCAGAGCTTCGGAAGAAACATCATACAAAAAACTAAAACTTGCAGGAGCAGACAATGTGATTATGCCTGACAAAATAGGCGGCGAACATATGGCGTCTTTAGTAGTAGTTCCTGATTTGGTAGAATTTATAGATAATCTTTCCATAAGTGGCGATAACACTACGAATGTAGAGGAAATAAAAATGGAAGATTTGGCAACTTCTGGAAAAGAAATCACGCTCAAAGAATTGGATCTTCGAAGAGAAACAGGTTGTACTGTAATTGGTTACAAAACACCTGATGGCGAATATATTATCAATCCTGAAGCAGAACTAAAACTCGCCAAAGAATCTAAAATAATTGTGTTAGGTCGTCCTGAACAAATAGAATTACTAAAAGAAAAATACGACTTATAGAAAGTGTCGAAAAATCTTATTTAACGCGCTAAAACTTGATTAAGCAATTTTTTTTTAGCATCTTGCTAGCTTATAAAATTGGACACAATAAATATTAACTAACTGAGACTATATCATGAAGAAATATCTTCTATCATTATTTACAATCTTATTACCCATACTAACTTTTGGACAAGAAGTCGCCGAAAAAGGACTCGATCAACAAATCGATGCATGGTTTGGCTGGGCGACAGGCTGGTTTGTGAGTTTTATCTTTTATCAAATTCCATTTACAGATGACATTAAAGTATTTTGGGTATTATTTCCATTAATTCTTGGAGCCTTGTACTTTACATTTTACTTTAAGTTTATCAACTTTAGAGGTTTCTTTACATCTGTAAATATTGTAAGAGGAAAATATGACGATATTGATCATCATGAATCTATGGTAGGAGCAGGAGATGCTACGCCTGGTGGCGATGCTATCGAAACTATTGCTATTGAAGGTCATGAAGGAGAAGTTTCGCATTTCCAAGCTTTAACGGCTGCCTTATCGGCAACAGTTGGTTTAGGAAACATTGCAGGTGTTGCTATTGCTGTATCTATTGGTGGTGCAGGAGCAACGTTTTGGATGATCATTGCAGGATTATTAGGAATGGCATCTAAATTTGTAGAATGTACACTTGGTGTAAAATACAGAGATATTGGAGAAGATGGAACTGTATATGGTGGACCAATGTACTACCTTACAAAAGGATTAAAGTCTAAAGGTTTAGAAGGCTTAGGAAAAGTATTGGCAGTATTATTTGCCATCTTCGTAATTGGAGGTTCATTTGGTGGTGGAAACATGTTCCAAGTAAATCAAGCTTTTCAATTAGTTGAAAATATTACTGGAGGAGATGCATCGATTCTACACGGAAAAGGATGGTTGTTCGGTTTAGTAATGTCTATTTTAGTAGGTATTGTAATTATTGGTGGAATTAAGAAAATTGCCAAAGTAACAGACAAAATTGTACCATTTATGGTGGTTATTTACGTTGCTGCTTCTTTATTTGTAATCTTTGCAAATATTGGAATGGTAGGCGATGCATTTGCACAAATATTCAATGGAGCATTTAGCCCTGAAGGAATTGCCGGTGGTGCTATTGGTGTGTTAATTCAAGGATTTAGACGTGCAGCATTTTCTAATGAAGCAGGTATTGGATCGTCATCAATTGCGCATTCAGCAGTAAAAACAAAATATGCAGCAAGTGAAGGAATGGTGGCTTTATTAGAACCATTTATTGATACTGTAGTTGTATGTACAATGACAGCACTCGTATTAATCATTACAGGAGCTTTAGCTGCTGGTGGTGGACCTTCAAATGATGCAGAAGCTATTTTAATGACTTCAGGAGCATTTGGTAGTGTTATCAGTTGGTTCCCATATGTATTAACAGTTGCCGTAGTATTATTTGCATTTAGTACAATGATTTCATGGTCGTATTACGGTTTCCAAGGTTGGGCATACCTTTTTGGAAGAAGTAAAAGAGCAGAGTATACGTATAAAATTGTATTCTGTTTGTTCGTAATTGTTGGTGCAGCGGCAAGTTTAGGATCTGTAATTGGATTCTCAGATGCCATGATATTTGCGATGATGGTTCCAAACATGATTGGATTGGTATTATTAGCGCCAAAAGTAAAAGAAGAACTCACACGATATATGAACGCTATCAAAGGAAAATAATCATAAAAATCACTTTTTGATTATAGAATAATAAACCCAAAAATACTCATGTAACGATTCATCTAAAACAATCGAAACATGAAAAATATCAAATCTCACTTCAAATTTGCAACAGCAGAACGGAGTGGGATTTTGTGTATATTATTCCTAATTTTTATTGCACAAGGAATCTACTTTTACACAAATCCCACGACGACGACAGTACCTTTTACAGACCATCAACTTATAGCTTATCAAGAACATATTGATTCGTTAAAGGCAATTGCATTGTTAGAGAAGCAACCTAAAATTTATCCGTTCAATCCAAACTTTATTTCCGATTATAAGGGTTTTACGTTGGGAATGTCTACGGCAGAAATTGACCGATTACACAAGTTTCGGGAAACCAATAAATATGTTAACTCTGCGAAAGAATTTCAAGGCGTAACGAAGGTTTCAGATTCATTACTCAACAAACTACAACCGTATTTTAAATTCCCCGAATGGGTCACTAAAAAGAAGAAAAAGTATCCAAATACTTCAACTGGATATTCTAAAAAAGAAGCAGTAGCCGTTAAAAAAATAGACATCAATCTGGCAACAGTTGCAGAACTCAGAAAAGTATATGGAATTGGCGAA
>NZ_LBMG01000050.1 GCF_001005315.1 Kordia jejudonensis | reverse complement strand
AAACGGTCAACTCTATTTAGGGAAGTACAATTCCTCAAGCTGAACTTGATGCAGCTTCACATAACAGTAAGAAATAACAAATACGTTTTAAACTATTTTAATTTAAAAACTGTCTGAAAAAACAAAAACTCCAACACTGAGTAGCATTGGAGTTTTGTATTTTGAGTACATTATTATTTTTTATGTTTCGCTAAAATTTCCTCTTCAAAAAACTCGCGTTGTTCTTTTGGGAGTTCATATAGTGCTTGCTTTTCTCCTTGTAAAATTACTTTTCGGTAGGTTTTAAGATAGAGATAGTTCGTCTTTAACTCCTCAGGTTTGCTTAAGTTTATAGATATTGCTTTTTCTAATTTTAAACATTTTTCAACATCTAAAAAGCTCTTACTAAATAACATCAATAAAATTGTAACATTGATAAAATCAAAATCTATAAAATTTCCTTTTTGCATTGAAATAAAATAATTTAAAAATAACTTTAAATATTTCACTTTTATTTTTTCAGATTTTTCAAACTTATTTGAAATTAGAATTGCAGTCGCTAGTCCTAATAAATAGTCAGGTTCATTAGGGGAGGTTTTTATTAAAAACTCAAATTTTTTGATAGCTATATCTAATGTGTTTTTGTCATTAGTCATATCTCCTAAAGTGATCAGAGCTACAGCTAATTCATAAATATAAAAATTATTTTCCGGGCTTATTTCAACTGCTTTTTTAAATTTTTCAATAGCTAAATTAATTAGTTTTTTACTATTATTTATTCTAGATAAGCCAACTAATGTTTTTCCCCAATAAGAAAATAAATATTCATCATTAGAGTTTATTTCAACTGCTTTTTCGAATTTTTCATTGGCTAACTTTAATATTTTTTCATTATTAGCAAATTTTACTGACTCTCCTAAAAGTTTACCCCAAAATATGTAGAATAACCAACTTTTCTTATATTGTTTTTCCTCTAATTCAAGAGTTTCTATTGCTTTTTCATAATTACCATTTTTTGTTAATTTATTGACTTTTTCAAATAAATTATCAGAATATTTATTTTTTGATTCGTTAACCAAATTCTTCTGAATCTCCAATGCCCGTTCTCTAGCATCAATTTCATATTGATATTTACGTAAATCAGCATCATTCACACATTTCAGCAACATCTCCGAAAAACGATTCTTTTGAATCTCTAATTCTTCATTTTCATAATACAAAGCCAAAAAGTCTATAAATAATGCATTGACTCCTTCTTTGTGTTCGCCAATTTCAATGCTTAAACGTAATAAAGGTTCGGAAATATCATAGAGTTTGTTGCGCTTATCGGTTACGTCAACAATAGCCTCTACAAGTTTCTTTTTGGTCAATTCACTAAGTTGTTTTGATAATGATTTTTGGTCAATAAAACATTGTCGTGCAATTTCTTTTCCGAGTTGCGGAATTTTCGCCATGGCAATAAAACGTAGAATTTTTTGCTGTTGTGGAGGCAAATAACGAATGTAGGTTTCGTAATAGGGTTTTAAATCATTCAATGTTTTTATGAATGTGACGGATAAGTCAGATAGTAAATCTGCTTTTAGGAATTCATAGAAAGTAACTAACAATCTGTGGTTTCCTTTTACCAAACGATGAATGGCTTTTACCTGTGCCAATCCTTTTGTATTTAAATGTTCTAAAACATCTTCACGTTTTTCAATATTGGCTAAAGACTTTAACAATTCATAGGATTGATCAAAGTCTAAACGTTGCAAATGTATTTCTTCAAAGAAACCGTAAAACGGACGATCTTCTCTTCCAATATCATCGCTTAACGCTTGTGCTGTGGCAATAATACTAGTGCGTTCGTTTCTATATAGCCAAGCCCTTAATTTAGATTGCCCTTTGTTTTTTAATGTTTCCAAAATATCATTGAAATTTTCGGCTAAAATTAATAAAGGTCTTCCTTCTAAATAGGATTTTATAATTCTCTCCACAGTTTCTTCTTGATGCGAACTAGGAGTTTCTTGTAGAATAGTCATTTGTTCTTTTAAGAAATCCGCATCTTCTTCATTCCAACGAATAAATGCATTGAGAATACGTACCATAAAGTCTAAGTAATCAGCGATTCCATATTCTTCTTCTGCAAAATAAGCAACGACAATTTTGTTCTTTTTTATATATGGTTGCGCTCTGTGATATAAAATTCGTAACAAATGTGTTTTTCCAGTTCCTCTAGCGCCAACGACAATTACTTGATGATTTAAACCATCTTTTGCTATATTTTTTACTTTCTTTTCGAGTGTTTTGGCAATTTTTTCTCGTCCAACTAAAAGTTTTTCTAAAATTTCTGGTTGTACACTTTTTGCTCCAAAGGATAAAAAAGAGCTTACGCCATGTTGATGTTCCACCATTTTTTTACAATTTGATATTTGAATGAGAATTGCTTTTTAGTACCATTTAATTCACGAATTAAATAGTTCTCTGAGAGTAATGTATGAAGGCATTCTTTTATAATATCTTCTTTAAAATTAATTTCTTTTAGGATCTTTTTTTGGGAAGTTTTCTTCTCTCTTTCAGAAATAAACGATAAGATTGCTTTCATGCAATTTGCTTCTTCTTCATGATAATAGGTTGTAATACGATCTTCTAATTGTTTTAAAACTTTACTTTCTTGTGGATCATTGAGTAGTATGTTATAGGATGACTCTATATTTTTTATACTTAATACATCATCAAATTTATTTCTAATTATACTAAACAAACGATTGATGTAGAAAGGAAGATTTTCAGCATAGTTACAAACGCTTTTTAGAAGTTCTTCTTTATTTTCTTCAGATTCAATTATAAAATCATCAAGAAATAAACATTCACATAAAAAACAAGCTTCTTCATCTGACATAGCTCCAATACTATAGCGAGCAGTATCATTAAAAGGTTCTCCGGTATATGAAAATTCGTCCTTTAATCTTTTCAAAACCACTCGCATTCCAATGGATCCACAAACAACAAAACGTACACTTCCAGTGCTTTCAAGTAACTGTCTATGTTTACGTAATACATCTAAAAACTCTTTGGCTTGTTCGGCTTTTCCATTCACAATCCAATTCCAAATCATAATAGGAAGCTCATCAAGAATAATGACAAGTGTTTCTTTATCTTTTTTCTTTCTGTGTGCTATATCTTGAAGACAAGCCGCAAGAGCATCTTTCCACTTTCGCTCAAATTCGGGTAATTTAAATGTAATGTCTCCAATATCAATATCAGGTTTTGTAGAATTGTATATTTTAAGAATTTTGTCCCAAGCAATTTTTAATCCTTTGTATGATTGTTCGTTTCTTAGTTCGGTAATGAGTATATCAATAAGTTCATTTACGCTTGTAACTCCTTGAAGTGTAAAATATAGTACATGTCGATTTTCTTTAGCTAAAGCACTATATTTTTGTAGAAATAATGTTTTTCCCATGCGTCGTATTTCTTCAATAACAACACTTTGTGACTCAAGCATTTTTTCCAATTTTTGAATATCTTTTTTTCTGCCAACGACTTTATCAGCAGGAATAGTGCCTTGTGTTGGAGATAACTTATACGTCTTCATTTCTTTAACAATTTCATCAAATATACGATAAATTTATCGTAAGATGAAAATGTCGCACGTTAAAAATATCTTACAAGGAGTTTTTTAAGTTTAAAATTGTTCATAAAAACAAAAACTCCAATACTTTGAAAGCATTGGAGTTTTTATATATTTTAAGAAAATTCTTTTTTTAGCGTTTAATAAATTTCTGCGTGTGTACTTTTCCATTAGATTCTAAACGTAAGATATAGTTTCCTTGGCGTAAGTTTGATACATCAATGGTATGTTCTTTTAGCTTTAAGTTCATCACACGTTTTCCTTCAATATTGAAAATGGTTGCAATTTTCCCAGATAAATTCACAGGACTGTTAATCGTCATAATATCTCCAACAGGATTTGGATGAATGACAATATTTTCAAATAAAGTTTCATCTTCTACACTTAACGCTTGTCCTTCTGTAATGATGTGGTGCGTGTTAATTGCTGGATTTTGAACATTGTCTACAGTTCCTGATGGCCAGTAAATCAAAATATTTGTAATTGCTGTATCCGAACCAATTCCAAAATGTGTGTTTAGTGTACTCATATATCGGAAACCTTCTCCACTACGAACATCGCGAATTTGAACTCCTGAAGCAGTGTAAATTTCTACTCGAGCGCCAATTCCGTTAATGTTACTTGCAACTCCAGTCGTTGTAATTTTGATCCAATTGTTGCTGTTGGTTGTGTTTGTATATAAGGTTGTTCCTGAAATTGCATCAATGAATCCATCATTATTTAAATCTCCAAAAGAACCATTGTTTCCAGAAAGTACATTGTCATAAACTGTAAACGTTAAATCGCCGTTTCCGAAAAGAATACTTCCGTTAGATGCAATATCTAAATTTCCGTCGTTATCAAAATCGTACGTAGCATTTTCAATTCCTGTATTTGTTAAGTTTGGCAATATTCCTGAAGCAGCCGTCACATCTGTAAATGTACTATTTCCATTGTTTCGCATGAGTTTGTGTGTTCCGTTAGCTGTAGAACTTGCGCCTACAAAAACGTCCATATCACCATCATTGTCAAAATCTCCCCAAGCAGATGACCATGTTTGTATCGGATCTGCCAAACCTAGTGCAGAAGCAACTTCGGTAAAGCTTCCTGTTCCATCATTTTCGTGCATTTCATTGATATTGATGGTTGATGATCCTCCACGACATTTTGCGATGAACATGTCCATATCTCTATCGTTATCATAATCAATCCAGATAGAACCGTAGTTTCCTCCACCAGCAATGTCTCCCAATCCACCTTGATTAAAGGTTAGGTTTCCGCTTCCATCGTTCATGTAATATACATTTGGATCTACATCGTGACATACAAAAGCATCTAAGTGTCCATCTTGATTTAAATCTACAAAGTTTGAACGTTGTGAGAATACATATTCTGGTCCTGAAATTTCTGTAAATCCTGTTCCTGTACCGTTTGCTCTCATAAAGGTAACTCCGTTTCCTCCACCGTATAATAAATCTGTAAATCCATTTCTATCATAATCTGCGGCGGCCAAACTCCAAGAAGGCGAATTGTCAGCACTTGTAGTGGTAATATTGGTCGCCGTGCTACCTAGTCCACCAGAAGCTTGTTGGTAAAATATATTGATATTGGTGTTTCCGATAGAAACGACATCATCTAAAAAGTCGCCATTCATATCAACAGCAGCTCTTTGGCTTCCTGTTGTTGAAACCGTAGACGTTGTAAAATCTGCAGGTGGCGGCGGTGCTAAAGTTGAGAAGGTTAAAGGTCCGCCCCAAATACTACTATCCAATCCGCAAATGGCACGAACGTATACTTCATAGCTAGCTCCAGCAGTTAAAGTAGTTGCGTTTATCGTTGTTGTGTTTGCAGCAGTTCCTGCGCCTGTAGGCGTTCCTGTTCCTGCTGGTTGTAAAACGTATTCCCAAGCAGTTTCTCCACTATTAGCTGTCCAAGAAATTGTTGCTGAGGTTTGTGTAATTGCAGATGCTGTGATACTTGAAGGTGCAATACAGAACGATCCGCATGTTTCTACGCGAACTAAATCTATAGACATATCGCCTTCAAAACCAGTTCCAGTTCCTGTATGACTAAATTCTAAATAGATAACTTGTCCTAAGTATGCATCTAAGTTAACTCCGACAGGAATCCAAGCTTCAGCACCACTCACTTGTAGTTCTCCTACTTGTGTAAATACTGTTGTGAAAGGTCCAGAAACTGAGGTACCGACATTTACGTTTAATGTTCCCATGTCTTCTCCATACGCATGCATGTAGAATGAAAGTTCAGCGCCATCTGTTGCTGTTGATAAATCGATTGCTGGACTTACCGCAGAAGCTGTAGCCGTTGTGTTTCCAGATGCTTCAAAGTTCATAAAGTTTGAACCACTAAAAGCAGCATCAGGTCCAGTTCCAGAAGATCCTGATGCATCAGGAATTTCCCAAGAACCATTTCCACTATTTAAATCTCCTGTCCAACCTGAAGCAAGATCAAATTCTTCTGTAAAGATAAAAGTTGACGAACCTGAACCACAGGTAACTCCAACGGGTGCTGGTGGTGGACAGATACTTTGTGTTAATGCACTACTACTTATATTACAATTTATATCTTGATCATTTAAAACAGAAATGACAACATTTGTTCCGTTGGTGAAAGGTCCAAATTGAACAGATCCTGCTGCAGTTAATGGTTGGCTTGCACTTCCCTGATTGTCAGAAATTGTCAGTGATGTAGCTGATCCTATATCGGAAACATTTACATCAACTAAAAAACCACCACTTGTTGCGCAGTCGTTTACAATGGCATAAGCAACTGTTGGATTTGTACATGTTGAACATGCTACATCAAAATCCCATGGTGTATATCCGTTAGCATTACAATTGACTGTGTTATCAGAATCAATAGAAACGGTAATGGTATCTCCAGTAGACACAAATGTAAGTCCTGTTAAATCTCCAGCATTTCCATATCCATTGTACATTTCCGTTCCGTCAGAATCGAGTACAATTAATTCGTCCCAAGTATTTTCTACTTGTCCTGCATTGAAGGTAACTTGTAAGCCTGATCCGTCAGAACTTACAAAAACGAAGCTCGTAGTATCATCATTGGAATAACAATAGGTTGTATTTACGGCTCCTGCAGTACAATCAACTGTAGTTTGTGCAGTTGCAAAAAAGCAGGAAGCAATAAGGCACATTAGTAAGGTAATTTTTTTCATAGGCTAGTTTTTTTTACTAAGAAGTATTAAAAAATAATTCAAAGTGTTGGTTGTGTTGTTAGTTTATTCACATTCGTTGGTCAATCCATCAATCCACTGTCCGATAAGATCTACAGCTTCTTCATGAATAATGCTTCTACCAAGTAATGGCATTCTAAATTCTTCGGCTTCTGTATTTATTCTGTAATACATTACGGAACGTTCTTTTAGTCCTGGTGTTACAACTTTGATCATTCCTGAAATTTCAGTATCAGGATCTACGCAAATTCCTAAATTTGTTTCGTCTGCTGATTCGTCAAAGGCAAAACGTACAGGTCTGTAATCACAATGCGATAATTCTTGATGGCAGTGTGCACAATTAATATCAATATATGAACGTACACGTAAATCGATTGGTTGTGTTTCATCGCTCCATTTTACAACAGTATTGATTGTTGCAGGCAAGTTGTCTTCTAAATAGCCTTCATCAATTAGTTTTTGTAGTTGATTTTCAGTTCCATCAACATAATCGTACATACTGTTTAAGTTTTGCGGCTTCATTCCGATAGGCACAGAAGCTGTTCCACTTTTGTGACAGGTAAAGCATTCTACTTCTGAAGGAATTCTGTAATTGGTACTTTTTGCCACACCATTTTCCATGAAATCGACATTTGTAAACGAACCGTCTAAGCTAAATGTAGCTTCTGTTTGCTCATCATTCCAAATGTAATCCGCAAAATACCAATCGTCCGCTTTTTTTAACATTAAGCGTGTTTCTATGATACGTGGTGTATTGCTTGGTTGTACACTTTCGTAATAAAATGTTTTTATTAAAAATGTTCCTACAGGCATATCAATCAATTCGGTATCGCCAGCATAGGTTGCTTGTACATCACTTGGCATCCAAATGAAACGCTTCTTTTTGGCGTAATCGGTAAATAATGTTGAAATTGGCTCGTAAGGAATAACACCTAATACAGGTGCTTGATCTTTTAGGTCTCCGTCAAAAAAATTGTATTCTGATAATGTATTAAAAGGAAAGTTGTCCATATCTAATACAACTGGTGACGTTGGAATTGGAATATAATCGTCATCTACAGAACTTGGCGGATTCGCAGGGTCATTATCGTCTGAACAAGAAAAGAAAATAGCAGAAAGCACTGCTAATATAGCAATTTTACGTAGTTTTTTGATCATGTTTTAGTTTAGTTAGAGCACTAATATAACAAAAATATCGCATGTAATAATTGATTATTAGTGAGTTACTCGTATAATAAAACAACTCAAAGTCTTTTTGTCCTACCTTTTGATATGAATTATTTTGATTTTAGATATAAGATTTACGAATTGTATGATCTAGTGTGAAAGAAAAGGAATTATTATTTAAAAATCTTCAACCCAATCTCAACTCCATTTTCTAACAATTCCAAACTCTCAAAAAACACTTCAAATTCATCATATTTCGCAACAACTAAATAATTATGTCCTTTGAAATAACTTTGTTGTACAATGACTTTAAAATCTGAGTTTTTAGAAACCTTCAATTGATGCGGATAGACTAAAATAGTTTCTTGTGAAGTTTCTATGTTTGGAAATAAGTTTGCAGGCAATTCGTTGACTTCACCAAATAATGAAGCCACATATTTGTTTGGTGGATTTTGATATAATTCCTTAGAATTGCTTTTCGCGATACATTTTCCGCGTTGCAATACAATGGTCGTATCTGCAAAGGAAAGTGCGTCCGTTTTGTCATGTGTCGCTACAATACACGTAATGTTTTCCTTTTTGAGATAGTTGAATAGGTTTCTGCGTAGTTTATTTTTTCGGAAGTTGTCAATATGACTAAATGGTTCATCCAGCAATAAAACTTCAGGTTCGCGTGCTAAAGCTTTTGCTAAAGCGACACGTTGCTGTTGTCCGCCACTTAGGAGTTTTGGTTTTACATTCGCAAATGCGGTCATTTCTACCATTGCTAACAATTCTTGGATGCGTGCTTTTTTCTCTTCAGGATAGAAATTAGACAAGTACGTTCCAATGTTTTCTGAAACAGTACTGAATGGCATTAAACCAAAATCTTGTGCGAGGTATTTCATGCGTTCATGACCTGGCACTAAGTTGTAGGCTGGTCCCAAAACTTGTTCTTCTTTCCAAAATATTTCGCCAGCATCCAAATCATGTAAACCATAAATGAGTTTCAGCAAGGTACTTTTTCCACAACCACTTTCGCCAATAATAGATACATGCGTTCCTTGTGGAATTTCAAAAGAAATATTGTCTAAAATCGGAGTGTTTTCTAGGTATGAAAAAGAAACGTTTTGAACGCGAAGCATAGTTGTTTTTTAGCGTTGTAAAAATACGGAGATAATTGAAAATTACTGCTATTGCGGTGTCTAAAATTGATTCTTTAGAGTTTAGGAAGGATAAAGCTATAAACTAGCAAACCGTCAAATTAATTGCAACTTGACGGTTTGTATATTGTTATTTTTTAAAAAATATGCTCTTGATATTGAATCAAGTTTAGCACAAGCTTTTCAAAATAAAATTTCACTAATCTTTAAACTTTTCTAAGATTGCTTTGTTTGGCAATTCTTTAAAGCCCATATTGTATAAGGTAAATCCAAACATATCAGCATATTGCTCAATAGTTTTTGTAATTGGCGTTCCAGCTCCGTGACCTGCGTCCGTTTCTATACGAATTAACGTAGGATTGTTTCCAGCTTGTTTTGCTTGCAGTTCGGCAGCAAATTTGAAACTATGCGCTGGCACCACTCGGTCGTCATGATCGCCTGTAGTAACCATTGTTGCAGGATATTCCACACCTTCTTTTACATTGTGCACTGGCGAATATCCTTTTAGGTATTCAAACATTTCTTTGCTGTCTTCGGCAGTTCCGTAGTCGTACGCCCAACCTGCACCTGCAGTAAATGTATGGTAACGTAACATGTCTAGTACACCAACAGCTGGCAAAGCAACTTTCATTAAGTCTGGACGTTGCGTCATGGTTGCACCAACTAACAATCCTCCATTTGATCCACCACGAATGGCTAAAAAGTCGCTCGATGTGTAGTTTTCCGCAATTAAATATTCTGCAGCAGCGATAAAATCATCAAATACATTTTGCTTTTGCATTTTTGTTCCAGCATTGTGCCACTTTTTACCATATTCGCCACCTCCACGAAGGTTTGGTACTGCGTAAATTCCGCCTTGTTCCATCCAAACGACATTTGCTACACTAAATGATGGACGTAATGAAACATTGAATCCACCATAACCATAAAGAATTGTTGGGTTTTTCCCGTTCATTTCGATTCCTTTTTTGTGCGTAATAATCATTGGAACTTTTGTACCATCTTTAGATGTGTAAAAAACTTGCTTACTTTCATACTCGTCAGGATTGAAGTCAATACCTGGTTTTCTGTATATTTTAGATGTTCCGTCTTTTGGATTGTATGCATGCGTTGTACTTGGCGTTTTGTAGTTGGAGAACGAATAGTATAATACTTCATCTTCCTTTTCGCCACCAAATCCGCCAGCAGTTCCAACACCTGGCAATTTTACTTCGCGTACTAGTTTTCCATCATAATCGTATTGCAAAACTTTTGAAACGGCATCTACCATGTAGGTTGCAAAGAAATAGTTGGAACCTGTGTTGATACTTAATACGTTTTCTGTTTCAGGAATAAAATCTACCCAGTTTTCTGGCGCAGGATTAGACGCATCAACCGTAACTACTTTTTGGTTTGGTGCGTTCATGTTAGTCATGATATACAGTTTAGAACCTTCATTTTCAATAACATATGAATCTGTATCTGTATGATCTAAAATGGTTACAATTTTACTATTTGGTTTCGATAAATCCTTCATTAATAATTTGCTACCAGAAGTAGAAATTCTAGGATAAATAAATAGGTATTTTCCATCTTCGGTAACGCCACCACCAACATAGCGATGTTTTTCTTCTGGTGTTCCACCAAAAACTAATGCATCATCTTTTTGCGATGTTCCTAATTTGTGGTAGTACAATTTGTGTTGATCTGTCTTTGCAGAAAGTTCACTTCCTTTTGGTTTGTCGTAACTAGAATAGTAGAATCCGTCATTTTCTTTCCAAGAAATTCCAGAAAATTTGATGTCTACCAATGTATCTTCAACAACTTGTTTTGAAGCAACATCCATGATAATTACTTTTCGCCAGTCGCTTCCACCAATGGAAATAGGATACGCAACAATTTTTTTATCTTTAGAAAAACTCAATCCACCACCAAGTGAAACGGTTCCATCTTCTGAGAATTTGTTTGGATCTAAGAATACTTCTGGTTCACCATTTCCTTTTTGTCTGTAGATTACAGATTGGTTTTGCAAACCATCGTTTTTATAGAAATATGTAAACTCTCCTTCTTTAAAAGGTGCGCTTATTTTTTCATAATTCATTAATTGTGTATAACGCTTTTTGATAGCATCGCGAAAAGGAATTTCGTCTAAATAACCAAATGTTGCCTTATTTTGTTCTTTTACCCAAGATTCCGTTTCTTCAGAACGATCATCTTCAAGCCAACGATATGGATCTTTAACTTCGGTATCAAAATAGGTATCTACAACTTCTTTTTGTTGCGTTTCAGGATATGTCACTTTAATTTCTGTTTTTTTAGATTCTTGTCCGCAAGAAAAGAAAAGTATTGCAAGACAACTCATTTTTAACAACTGTTTCATTTGTGCTTATAGGATTGGTTTTGTTCAAATTTAGGCTAAAAAAAAACCACTTCGGAAAATTAGAAGCGGTTTTAACATAATGATAAGATTTTTTATTAGTAAAACAAGGGTTTAAATTGTGACCAATGTTTGTATATTAAAATGATGTTTAACACGGTTACAATCAGGGCACCAATGATTCCACCAGAGAGATCGAGAAACATGTGAAATAGTAAAATGTTTACAGAAATTGGTGCTAATAAGGTAAGTGCAAACGGCACCCATTTTTTTAAGATTAGTAGAATTCCGATATATACTTCCAAAGCGCCAACAATAGGTAAAATATATCCTGTGGCACCTAAAGACGTCATAAAACTGCTTGCTTCTGTGGGCAATGATGGCGGCGGAATAAAGCCAGTTTCATTGATAATCATGACCAATTTGTTGGCTCCAAATACAATGAGAATTAATCCTAATGCGAAGCGAATAATTTTAGTAAATTTAGAGTTCATACACGAGGTTTTTTAGGTTAGTTTACTATCAAGGTATGAAAAAGATCGAAATTTTGCTAACTATTTTTAGAATAGAAATAATTCTTACGCAACAATAAGAGGTTGATTTATAGTATTTTGAAAATAAAAAAGGCGCTTCAATTGTGAGAAGCACCTTTTCCAAGTTATGATATGTTGCACTTTAAAAAAAGTGCTGTGTTTTTTGAAATCTATGTTGTTACACAAGATTATTTTGTACTAAGTGTTGTGCAATTTGAACTGCATTTGTTGCGGCTCCTTTGCGTAAATTATCAGACACAATCCACATATTTAGTGTGTTTCGTTGTGAACCATCTCGACGAATTCTTCCAACAAATACTTCATCTTTTCCTTCTGCATAAATTGGCATTGGATATACATTTGCATCAGGATTATCTTGTACAATAATTCCTGGCGATTCGTGTAATAGTTTGCGAACTTCGTCAACGTCAAAATCATTTTCAAACTCCACATTTACACTTTCCGAATGTCCACCAACAACAGGAATACGAATTGCAGTTGCAGTGATAGCAATAGTTTTATCGTTTAAAATTTTCTGCGTTTCACGAACCAATTTCATTTCTTCTTTGGTGTATCCGTTTTCTTCAAATACATCACAATGTGGCAATGCATTTCTGTGAATTGGATACGGATATGCCATTTCTCCTTTTTCACCAACATATTCACTTTCTAACTGTCGAACTGCTTTTACGCCAGTTCCTGTAATAGATTGATAGGTAGAAACTACGATACGTTTTATCTTGTATTTTTTGTGTAATGGTGCTAAGGCAACCACCATTTGTATGGTAGAACAATTTGGATTGGCAATAATTTTGTCTGTTGCAGTTAATTCGGTTGCATTGATTTCTGGAACCACTAATTTCTTAGATTGATCCATTCGCCACGCAGAAGAGTTGTCAATTACTGTTGTGCCAGCTGCTTCAAACTTTGGAGCCCATTCCAATGAAGTATTTCCTCCAGCAGAAAATAACGCAATGTCTGGTTTTGCGTCAATAGCATCTTGCATGCTTACAATGGGATATGCGTTTCCTTGATATGTGATTTCTTTTCCGATAGACCTTTCAGAAGCTACGGGAATTAATGTAGACACAGGAAATTGCTGTTCTGCTAATACTTTTAGCATGACAGTTCCTACCATTCCTGTTGCGCCAACGACTGCTACTTTCATGAGTTTTTTATCTTTTTAAGGACATTCAAGTTGTATTGATGAATGTATATGTTTACTTACAAACAAAATTAGGAATAATTATAGCGCGATGTATATAAAAAATGTGAATTATCAAAAATTTCACAAAAAGTTATATATAACACAAAAGCCATTCCGTTAAGAATGGCTTTTTGAGTATGTACTATATCAAAAAACTACTTTTTCAATAAGTCTCTGATTTGTATTAATAATTCTTCTTGTGTTGGTCCTGCTGGAGCAGCTGGCGCTTCTTCTTTTTTCTTTTTAGTTTTGTTATATGCTTTTACAATCATAAACATTACGAAACCTACAATAATTAAGTTTACAATAGTATTAATCCAACTTCCCCACATGATGGCATTTTCGGGAGTGGTTACATTTCCAGCAGCATCTACTACTGCTTCACTTAAAATTATTTTCTTATCAGCAAAGTCTGTTCCGCCTGAAAAATATCCGACAACAGGCATTACAATGTTGGTTACAAATCCTTTTACAACTGCGCCAATAGCACCAGCCATGATGACGGCAACAGCAAGATCTACGACATTGCCTGTCATGATAAATTCTTTAAATTCTTTCAACATAATATTTGATTGTTAGTTAGTATTTGAATCTAAATGTAGTAAAAAATAGTACAACTTTAACATTTATTAACATTATGCATCTGACTATTATCGAAGAAATACACGTTTTACTCGTTGAGAAACAGCGGTAAGCAATTCATACGAAATGGTATTTATTTTGGAAGCCAATTCTTCGGTGGTTTGTCCTTCTCCAAAAATGATGACTTCATCGCCTTCGTTGCAGCGAATTCCTGTAATATCAATCATAATCATATCCATACACACATTACCAATAATTGGTGCTAGTTTTCCGTTGACGACAACACTTCCAACACTATTTCCAAATTGTCGGCTAATTCCGTCAGCATGTCCTAGAGGAAGTGTAGCAATCGTTTTATAATCATCAGCAATATAGGCTCTGTTATAGCCAACGCTTTCTCCTTTTTCGATCCGATGAATTTGTGAGATAACAGATTTTAAGGAAGCTACAGGTTGTAATTGTTTGTCAAACTTTGTTTCGTTTCCAAAACCATACAAACCAATTCCTGTACGAACCATGTCAAAATGTGCTTCTGGATAGTTGAAAATTCCAGAAGTATTGGTCATGTGTAGCGTAGGTTTGTACTTCATTTCTTTTTCAAACGTAGTACAGATTTTTTTGAATGTATTGATTTGTGTTGTTGTAAATTCTTTTTCGTTAGGATCTTCCGAAGCTGCCATGTGTGAAAACAAAGAAACTGCTTTGAGTTGTTTCAAGGTTTTTAGTTTGCTCACAACGAAGTCAATATCAGATTCAAAGAACCCAAGTCGATTTAAACCTGTATTAAATTTTATATGCACAGGATATTCTTTTTTTCCTTGTTTTGCGGCTTCTTTCGCGAAAGCGGTAAAAATACGATCGTTGTACAAACTCGGTTCTAAATTGTAGGCAATAGCATGTTTTAGGTTGACAACTTGTGGATGCAATACTAAGATGGGTTTTGTAATGCCGCCGGCTCTTAAATATGCACCTTCGCGGATGTACGCCACGGCAAAATAATCAACATCGAGTTCGTCTTGAAGATATTTGGCAACTTCAACAGCATCACTACCATATCCAAATGCTTTGACAACGGCTAATATTTTAGTTCCTGCTTTTGTGTTAGATTTTATGAATGTGTAGTTGTGCGCTAATGCCTTAAAATTGATCTCTAAGACAGATTCTTGATTGTGTAACATTATGGTAGTTAATTGTCTGATTGTTCATTGGGAATGATTTCATGAGCATCATCAACTTCAATCTCTTTCACAGATTCTTTTAGCATTGCTTTGTAGTAAGCAGCGCGACTCAGTGGTTCGTATTCATCAGTTTCTCCAAGCAATACAAGATCATCACTTTTAGATTTTCTGAAACTATATTGTGCTAAATTTCCTGTACGTGTACATACAGCATGTACTTTGGTTACATATTCGGCAGTTGCCATAAGTGCGGGCATTGGACCAAAAGGATTTCCTTTAAAATCCATATCGAGTCCAGCAACAATAACGCGAATTCCTTTATTGGCAAGATCATTACAAACGGCAATAATTCCATCATCAAAAAACTGAGCTTCATCAATTCCGACAACATCACAATTATCAGCTAATAATCGAATATTTGCGGCTGCAGGCACTGGTGTAGAACGAATTTCATTCGCATCGTGCGATACTACTTTTTCATCATCATATCGAATGTCTACAGCAGGTTTGAAGATCTCTACTTTCTGCTTTGCAAATTGGGCTCTTTTGAGTCTGCGGATCAGTTCTTCGGTTTTTCCAGAGAACATTGAACCACAAATAACTTCAATCCAACCAAATTGTTCTTTATGATTTACTGTATTTTCGAGAAACATTTTGTAATTTTCAAGTCGAAAACGAATTTATACTCGTTTTTGTAAAGGTGGAACAAATTTACTAAAAAACCAAAGGTAAACAACGACATTTAGTTTAAAAATTATGAAGAAAAAATTAGAAGGAGATTTAATAAGTATCGCACATCGAATCCTAAAGTTAAAGGGCAAAGAAGATGTAGTTGCATTACATAAAGAAGCGAAGGAAGTTTTTGAAAAATTGTCAGTAATGTTATTTTTTGAAGAACAATTTAAAGATACGGTGCCCGATTATGCGGATTCTTCTTTCTTTCAAACCTTAGAAAATGTGTACAATCATGATAAGGTAGAAAAGAATGCCGAAGAAGATGATATTATTCGTCATCATTTGGTAGCCGAAGATCCTGAACAAGATGATTTAATAGAACCGTTGATGGAAACTATTAAAGATATGGTTGCCGAAATGCCTGAAGATAAAGAGCAAGAAACACTTGAAGATATTTTAGCAGATGTATTGCCACAACCTACATTTGTACAGCGTGAAGAAGTTGCTAAAGAAGTAGCAAAAGAAACCATTGCCAATGCGGTAGCTCCAAAAGTTGAGGTGGTTGCTAAAAAAGTAGAAGAGAAGCCAAAGTCGTTAAATGACCGATTGAACACAGGAATTTCTATTGGTTTAAATGACCGAATTGCGTTTACGAAACATTTGTTTGCCAATAATCAAGAAGATTATAATAGAGTGATTTCACAATTGAATACGAAAGTTTCTGAATCGGAAGCCAAAGATTTTATCCATAATATGATAAAGCCTGATTATAACAATTGGGAAGGAAAAGAAGAATACGAAACGCGTTTTATGGAGATTATTGAGCGTAAGTTCGCGTAGCTTGCTAGTGAGCGTTATGCTGAGCTTCATTTAGCACCTCACAAATACTTGTGATTGTCATTCCGCACTTGATGCGGAATCTCATCTGTTTTGATTGTGTTAATTTGGATTCCTGCCTACGCAGGAATGACAAAGAGATCTTGATTCAGCATCTTACAAATACTAATGATTGTCATTCCGCACTTGATGCGGAATCTCACATGTTTTGATTGTGTTAATTTGGATTCCTGCCTACGCAGGAATGACAAAGAGCGTCTAATGATCTAACAGCGCAGCGGTCAAAAATTCTAATAATTAATATACACCCAACCCGTTTTTTCAATAGTGTTTCCTTGTAATTTTAGGAGGTAAAAGTATGTACCAACAGGTAATTGCTGGTTTTTCTTAAAAATAACAGTTCCTTGATTGGAAGTTCCGTTCCAGTCATTTGCGTAGTTTCTAGCTTTGTAAATTACCGTTCCCCAACGGTTAAAAATGATTAGTTCATTGTCTGAGAAATTGTCTATACATGCAATTTCCCAAACATCATTCACACTGTCGTCATTTGGCGAAAAACCACTCGGAATTTGTAAACAATCAGGAAGTGTAATGGCTTGTGCAGTGTTATTTGCCGTGTTCAAGTCAATTTCAGCTTGACTGATAACCTGAACAATATTTGCATAATCGTCTCCTTCAATAACAGTTACCGTTAGACTTAATGTTGCCGAACTTCCGCCAGAAAGCGTTGAAATTGTCCATAATTGTGATATTGCATCATAAAGTCCCAAACTTGTACTATGCGAAAGGTATTCGTACCCATTTGGAAGCAATTCTTCAATGACAATATTGGTGGCGTCATCTGCGCTGTTATTGGTTATTGTAATGGTAAATGTAACTGTTTCGTCAATGGAAGGCATTTCAGTATCTACCGTTTTTTCTAAGCTTAGATCAACACAGTTTACCGTAGTAATATTTACAAGAGCTCTGCTAATTCCAGGACAGTTATTTTGGTTGATGACTTCTATTTCATAGGAAGTATTTGTACTTAAATCTGGTGTTTCAAATGCAGTTCCTGTAAAGATAATTTGCGTAGGGTTTGAAGTTTCATACCAATTGTAAGTATAGGCAACATTTGGATTGTTAATAGTTACTATTGTGGAGCTTCCATTACAAATTTCAACATCATCAACGGCAATATTTACATCGTTGTGAATTTCAAAAACGGTAACTTGTAATGTCGTTTCATCGTCATCGGCAAGTCCGTCACCTAAATCATCAATGTTAAAACTTGTAGTAACATCGCTATCTAAATCTGTAATATTTGTAGCGGTAATTTCTGCGGTACTTTCATGCTGATTTGGCAATGTTGCATCTACATTTAGAATAGTAGCGACCACTTCTGCGGAGAACGTGTTGTTTCCCGCTGTAGCGGAAATAGAAATGTTAGAAAGTTCTAAAATTCCAGTTGTAGTATCAAACATTCCGCTTGCATTGTCAGACATATAGGTAAAACCATCAGGATTTATGTAGTGTGCAATGGTAACATTTGCAACAGCATCAGGTCCGTTATTGGTAACTGTTAACGTGAATGTAATTTCATCGCCTTCACAATAATCAGTTTGATTTGGCATAAGCGAAATTTCTAAATCAGCGCTTGGTGGTAATGGCAATACATTTAAGGTTGCAAAAGCATTCGTTGCATCAATGTTATTGAGGTTTGAAAAGTTTGTAAACTCGTTTGTATATAAATCGTTCGTTGCTGAAGTGACCAAGACGGCAAAGGTACATTCGGCAACGCCATTTGGGAATATCAAATTGGTAATTCCGACAAAATCATCATTTGTCAAACCAACAAAATCTGCGGTACAACCATTGCTATTTACCCAATAAGGATCGCCCGCTAAGCTAATGCCGTTTGGTAAATTGTCAGTAAACGAAATTCCTGTTTGCGCGGCATTTCCAGGAATATTGGTAATGGTAAACGTAAGTAATGATGTTTGTGTGGCAAGAATTTCGTCGGGCACAAAACTTTTTTCCACGCGTGGAGAAATTACTTGAATACTCGATATTGAAATATTGGTACTTGGATCAAATTCTCCATTATTTGCAGGATCGGGTTGCACTTCGGCAATATTATTAAATGAGCCACCATAATTTGGAGCACTTACAGGAACGCGAATTTGTATGGTAGCATCTGCGTCTATTAATGGAATGATTCCGTCAATTGTATTTCCATTTACGTTAAATGTAGTGATACACGTTGCATTTCCACTGGTTACGGTACATGTTGGTGTTCCTGTGATGGTAAATGCGTTATTTATTGCTGTTGTAAATGCGGCATCTGTTGCGGTAGAACTGATAACACTGTTTGTGATGTCAATAACCCATTCAAAATTATCATTAATTGGAATGGTTGGTACTGAAGGAAATGTTTGTATAATTAGATCAACGCAAGGTGTTAGGTAGCTTGTTTGAGAAGCGGTTCGTTCAATATTTTCATTAGCTACAAAACAACTTACCACATTGGATACTCTGGTTGCTTCAATGGAACATTCAGGTGTCCAGTTGACCACAACTTCAAATGTAATAGAACTTTCAGCGGCTAACTCCCAGTTTTCAGCAGTGGTAATTTCCCAGAAAATATCACTTTCATTCGTAAGCGGAATACCAATATTGGCGTTTGTAATAGTGATACAATCTGCAGTTCCGGTAGTTCCAATACAATTAATAGATTGCAAAATAGCCGTTACAGTATTTGTTTGCGTTGATGGAGTTGGTCCATAAAAGTCTATCATCGTAAACGGAACAGCAACTAAATTTTCATTTGTAAGTGTAATATGATAGGTAATATCGCCCCAAGGAATTGGTTGATTGGCAGAACTTCCAAGTGGAAGTACAGGATCTACTTGTGTTTTGGTAATAATAATATCTTCATCATTTACACAATTGCTATTTCCTACCGATTGCGGCACAAAAATACTTCCAAACTGATTGTTATCATCAGGAAAACAATCGAGATGTTGTAGCATATTTACCGTACTTCTATACGCAGCAGGAATGATACTATCTGATGGACAATCGGGTTCAATATACCGAACTACTGTCCGTGTTATAAATTGCGCTCCAACAGGAATCATAAAGTTTGGTATTTCCCAAAACTGTCCTGAAGCCCCAATTTCATAGGTAAAATCTCCACAGTTAAGTCCGCCAGTAGCGCCAATACATTCTACGGAAATAATTTCCCATGGCGGACCAAGATTTTGAAAAAACACTAAAATATTCGTGTCTAAAGGACCATTATTGATTACTGTAGTTTCGTAAGTTACTGTTTGACTGTAATCTGTAATAATGGCACCACCAGCAGGATCGGTTTGAATGGTAGAAATACTCACATCAGTACACGGACATTGTGTAGAAAAAAGTAAATCGGTCAATACTATGTTAGAAGTAATAGGTGGAACATTGGCATTTTCAAAATCTATAGAAGCAAAACTTCTTCCAATAATTAAATCTGAAATTTCCCCACAACTTCCTTCAAAATACGCATAGGTAACACTGAACGTAATACTTGATTGCGACGGAAATACAATTTCTCCGATGTTATACAAGGTTTGTGTAGGAACTACAGGTGTTGGGTTTCCGCTGGTTAGTCCTAAATCTGTTGGACATTGCGCACCATTGGTACTTGCGATACATGCTACCGAAATTAATTGTACTTGAGGAACACCATTCAGCGAACTTGATTGAATTCCTTGTAATAAATTCAAATTACTTGTGGGATATTCAATGGTGCTATTATTGGTAATGGTCACTTCAAAAGTAACTTGATCGCCCCAAGCGGAAATTCCCGTTCCAGCTGTTGGAGTAACTTGTTGATAATCTATAGAAAAATTCAACGGAACATCATTTACATCCATAGATACAATAGCAATATTACTATCGAGCATTGTATCGGTTGTTCCAGTTGGTGGAAATACTTCAGCGGTTGTTGAAATGCCGCCTAATTCTGTTGGCGCTCGTAAATTTATACGTATTTGCACACTAGCATTGTTGGGCATGTTTGGCAAAACGCCAGTTACGGTATTGGAAACTGCATCGTATATTAAATTTGTAGCCAAGTCTGCGCCACCTAGTGGATTGATGCTTTCCACAGAAACAAACGTTACATCAGGAGCTACTTGTTGTGAAAATGTAGCATTGCTTACTGCATTTCCTGAATTACTTATAGTTGTTATGTAACTAAATTCTTGAAATAAAAATACATTTGAAACGGTACTTCCAGCATCATCTACAACTTCAATACTTACGGATAAGTCTGTAGTTTGACTCCATAACGGAGAAAATATTAATAAGAAAAATAGGTAAAAAAAGTGGTTCATATATTATAAATGATACACAAATCGGTAAAAGGTTGCGTATGTACAACAATAAAGATAAGGTAATTATGACTTATATGTTTTAATAGTTACTTTTGAACTCAGAAATAAAGACGATTTTTCAACCTCTAAATACAGTATTGATGAAACTTTATATTGTTCCCACACCTATCGGAAATCTTCAAGATATGACTTTTAGAGCTGTTGAGGTTTTAAAAAGTGTGGATGTAATTTTGGCAGAAGATACGCGTACAAGTGGAAAATTATTGAAGCATTTTGAAATTGGTACACATATGCAAAGTCATCACATGCACAACGAACATAAAACAACGGAAACGTTGATAAAACGGATGCAAGCAGGCGAAACTTTTGCATTAATTAGTGATGCAGGAACGCCCGCAATTTCAGATCCAGGGTTTTTATTAACACGTGCATGTATTGCAAATGATATTCCTGTAGAATGTTTGCCAGGCGCAACGGCTTTTGTGCCAGCTCTAGTGAATAGCGGATTGCCAAATGATAAATTTGTCTTTGAAGGTTTTTTGCCTGTGAAGAAAGGAAGACAAACCCGTTTTAAAATTTTAGCAGAAGAAACGCGCACGATGATTTTTTACGAATCGCCACACAAGTTGGTAAAAACATTGGGACATTTCTGTGAATATTTCGGCGAAGACCGACAAGTCTCCGTTTCCAGAGAATTGACAAAACTCTACGAAGAAACCATTCGTGGAACGGCAAAAGAAGTCTTAGCATATTATCAAAACAAACCACCAAAAGGCGAAATTGTGGTTGTTGTTGATGGAAGGAAATAGTGGCGTTTACGTCATGCTGAACTTGATTCAGCATCTCATAACAGTAAGTGCTCATTTTGTGAGATTCCTGCCTTCGCAGGAATGACAATGACATTTGAATCTTCCAATAATCTAAAACCCAACACCCAAAAGCAAAGGAATACGCTAGCGCAGTTTATAACTCGTGCTTAAAAACTCAACTCGCTTTCTCCAAAATGCCACGCAACGAAAACACATTCTTGTGAACCATTCGTTTGGGTTTTTTTAGCAAACTTTTCAGGATATCTTTTTCTTGTTGTATTGTATGAAATACCTTTTCAAGTATTTTAAAATCGTTAGCAGTATACTTAGGCAAGCATAAAATATACGGTAACTCATTTACACTTGTCAAATACCGAACACCAGCTTTTATAGCCGCATGATGTCCACGATCTTTTTTTACATCAATGATTGAAATTTGAATACTTGCTTCTTCTTGAATTTCTTTCAACAATTCAAATGTCTTATCCGTACTTCCGTTATTTACAAAGCACACATTTAGCTTTGTTTTTTCGGCAAATAAATCAATAAATTGCTGTACTTCAACTTTTCTTTCGGCATTACGGAACACAATTAAAATTCCAATCTTCATATATAGTAGGTTTAGGGGAATATAGTTAACAATTAAGTATTTTAAGTTTCATAGGTTTTCATTCCGCATTTATTGCGGAGTCTAATTTGAAGCGTTATAAATTCCTGCCTGCGCAGGAACGACAATAGAAATCGAATTATCCTAAATAACAACTTTTGCTTCTATAGTAGCTAAAGCTTTATTTTTACCTCGATACGACCAAGCAATTTGACCTAACTGACCAATAATTTTGATAGAATCTTTCATAGACAATTTTGAACCATCTGCATGAATCCAACGTTTCAAAGGCTTTTCACACATCATTGCTCTTGCTTTGTCCAATCCGAAATGTCTACGCATGCGCATGAAAATTTCCACATCAAACAACCACTTTGTGATAAATTTTTGATCAAAAGCCAAATTGATCACATCTTTATGGAAAATCTTTGCACCACATTGTGTGTCTTTAAAGTTCATTGATAAAATATTACGAATAATCAAATTGATCGTTAAACTAATAATTTTACGAGCAGATTCTTTCGTAATATTTGCGCCCATTCGGCTAATTCTTGAACCACTTACAATCTTAAAATCAGAACCTTCAATCGTGGAAACTAAATCGTCAAAATCAGCTAAATCGGTTGATAAATCAGCATCTAAAAAACCTATATAATCTAAATCGTCTTGTTGTGCCATATGTAACATTCCAAGTCGAACAGCTTCTGCTTTTCCACCATTTTGTTCACAATCATATACGGTAATAAAATCTTCTCTACCGTTCTGTAAATTGTGTAAAACTTCCAACGTTGCATCGGTACTTCCGTCATTTACAAAACACAAATGATATCCTGAATTACGATCAATAAAATCTGTAAACTCTGTACTCAACAAACGTTCTGCTTCGTTATAACAAGGAATCACCACACCAACACATCGTTGCTGAATCATCACAGTATGTGTAGTGGCAATTGTGGTCGTTTTTGGCACACCAATCAATCGTTTTACGCGCGCACAAACTTCATTTAAACTCAACGGTTTCTTCATATAATCATTCACACCTAAATCAAAACCTTTTGTAATCATTTTATCATCGGTATTTCCAGATAATATCATAATTGGCGTGTCATCTTTCTTATCTCTGCGAATATGTTGTACGATTTCCATTCCTGAAACCGTTGGCATATTCATATCTACAATGACCAAATCTGGTTGAAACGAATCGTATACTTCCATTCCTTTCAAAGCGTTTGTTTCGGTTAACACTTCATATCCTAATTCAGCCAATCTGCTTTCTAAAGGAATCAAAACTAATTTTTGGTCGTCAATAGCTAAAATTTTCATCGTATCGTATTTTTAATTAGAGTATTTTTTAAGTGGCATTCATGTGATTTTCTGAATGACTTACAGGTCAAAAGTAGGTTGGATTCGCTGAGAATTTTGCCAGAAGGACTCAAAACGGAACTATCTTTAGACGAAATGCAATTTCCTTTAGTCCAATTAAAAATTACACCGTTTATCTTTAACATAATGAAATTCAATAACGAAAAGTTATATGAAAGCGTCATTCTGAATTTGATTTGGTTTGACGAAGGAGTATTATATATGTCACACTAAAAAAGATGAAACAAACCACAAATAAACTATTACTATTAGCACTACTTCTTGGAGTCGTGTTTCACGGTACGGCTATCTTTTTTACGTTGGAAACTACCTATGATGCATTAATTCATTTGTTCTTTGCCGATCATTACGCCAACAGTTGGTTTGAACCATGGAACTATAAATGGTACACAGGATTTACCGTAATGAGTTATCCGCCATTAGTACATCAATCAATTGGCGCATTGTCTTTATTGGGCGGATTAAAATTTGGATTGTTTACGGTTGCTATTATTGCCATCATACTATTCATTACAGGTACGTATCGTTTCTCATTACTCATGTCAGGAAACAAAAGAGTTGCGGGTTATGCGGCAATTCTGGCGGTTTTTTCATCATCGTTTGTAGAAACCTTACACATCTTTGGTCAATTGCCAAGTATTGTTGGAATTTCAGTGTTGATGCATGCCCTTCCGGAGATTTACCTCTGGTTAAAAACTGGCAAATACAAATACCTTCTTACGTCGCTTTCGCTGATTGCCGTTACGGTAACTTCACATCATGTGACGCCAATTTTTGGAATGATCTTTTTCATATTTCCATTAATCGGAATGGTCATTATGGATGCTTCTCGCGAAAGTGTACACTCGATGAAAGAAGTTACATTTTTAGTATTTTGGAAAAACTTTTGGAAGCTTTTTAAGCGTATTGTTGGTTTCGGAATATTGTCGTTGGTCATCATTGTTGGATGTATTTTACCATATTGGATCAACTCCAAAAACAATCCAATCACGCAAGTGCCAATTCCACATGGCTCACGTGATCATTTCTTAGAAATCACATCATCAGGATTGGTGTTTTTTCTAATTCCTTGGGGAATATTACTATTCTTGTTACCATACATATTTTACAGATATTATAGCAAACGCTACTTATTTTTTGGCTTGTCCATCACACTATTATTCATCTTAGGAACTGGTGGCACAACGCCAATTCCACGTATGATTTTGGGCGAAACCGCTTTCAATATTTTAACTTTAGACCGTTTCACATTGTGGGCTTCCATTATGTCATTGCCATTATTTGGAGAATTTGTCTATCGCTTTTCAGAAGCAGATTTAAAAACATTTTTTCAAGAAAAATTTGGCGCCATGTATCACCGAATCATTGGTGGCGGATTGGCAATTTTATTTGTTTTCATGACTATTTTCACAATGAGTTTGGGATATTTCAGACCTTCGCAACCGCAAAAAATAAACATGTTGCCCATTGTGAACTTTCTCAACCAAGATCAACACGATCAATGGCGCTATTTAACCTTAGGTTTTGGCGATCAAATGGCTTGGTTATCAGCACAAACAAATGCACTAACCGTTGATGGAAACTATCATTCTGCACGTCGTTTGCCAGAACTCACCACACGACCAATAGAGCGTTTGGAAAACTCTAAATTCAAAGGAGTTGCCGGAATAGGTTCATTGCAACAATTCTTGACAACTCCAGAAAAATATAATTTAAAATACATCTTTTCCAACGATAAATTCTACGATCCAATTCTCTATTTCTGTGGTTGGCAACGATTGTCACCATTGGAAAATGGTATCATGGTTTGGGAAAAACTAAATGTGCCGCCACTTTCTTCTATTTTACCAAAAGATGAAGTATCAACTTGGCAAAAACTCTTATGGGGAATCATGCCGTTTCTTACCGTAATTCTAGCATTTTTATGCAACATTCAACCTATATTTCTGAGGTACATTCGGCGAAAGCGAACTGACGCAAATCAATATTTACAATTCAATACCAACTACACGAAATTCTCAAAAAATCTTGTAAAAGCAAGTCACGTTTGGGCAATGATCTTGATTGGAATTTTAGCCTTTGGAACGTATCAATTCTATATTAAAAATGATGCACAACGTTCGCCAGAAAATGTCGTAAAAGCCTATTATGATGCACTCGATTTCAAGCAGTTTGAAACTGCACATAGTTTCATCAATCCAGAAAGTAACCTAACAATTGCGCAATACATGTTAGAAATTTCATCAACAGATGGATTGTTGAGTTCATACGCAAAACTAGATGCAATTACGACCGAAATCACAACGGAAACAGACAGTTTAGCAACACTAAAAATTAGCACAAAGTGGATTACACCATTAGAAAAAATTGAAAAAACAGACTATAAAACAGTCGTAAAACGCAACGAAAAATGGTTTTTAGAAGCCGAAAAAGTTACTGCCGATTTACCGCCAGATCAACTATTTTCTAATAACAAAACCGCCTATTTCAATCACGGAAGAAGACGCATTACTACGGAACAAACCTATCATGAAGATGTATTAAAACAACCCGTTTTAGAAATTATTTCTGCAAAATTGGTACAACGAAATGGACATTACGCGTTGGTAGGCGAAGTGCAAAATATTGACAATGTGCCAGCCGATGTTGTCCTCAAAGGAACGTTATACAATGATGAAAATGTAGCATTGGCAACCTACAACGCAAAATATCATATGAAGCACAAACTCATGCCAAAAGAAGTGACTTCATTCCGAATCAACTTTGAAGGTATTGCGTGGTCCAAAACACAAGATTCCATTCCAGAAACCTTCAATCCTGATGAATTTACGCCCGTAGAATTGACAGACATTCCAACGAAATTCAACTTGCAAGCCGCAGGAAATGTTTCAGGTTCCGATTTATACAAAAACATCGTGTTGAGCGATCTCAATATCAATTCAAAAAACATTAGCGGAAACCTCTTTAATAGTGGATTGCAAGAAATTACAGTTCCACAGTTATTGATTTCGTATTATGATGAAAACAAGCAATTAGTATGGGTAGATCATCAGTTTTTAAACAAAGGAATTCGACAACAACGAAAACAATCGTTTACCTATGAAATCTTGCAAAATGAAGCTATAAAAATCATCAATTCTAACATGAAAAACTGTTACGTAAACGGTTTGCCAAATGAAGATATCTCTAGTAAAATTATCCCAAATAGAAAAAATTACAACGTGTTGCAGCAAATTTCACATCCAATTTATAGTTATGTAAAAATTGAAATGAACGCCTATATCGGAAATCCAAAATGATGAACTTACACTACATATTCTACTTTTTATTAGTTGCGTCAAGCGCGGATGGATTCAGCATGAATGTTACCGAAACGATTCAGTTGGAAACTTCTAAACGTGAATTCACGGCTGGCGAAATAATTGTGTTGACATTCTCGGGAACGCAAGATGCTTCCATTCAACTATATTGTGCCAACAGTTACGGGACGACTTTAGTGTCTCCAAAACTTGAAAAAAATCAACTGCAATACACAATTCCAACGCAGCTTTGTAGCAAAATTGGTGTGGTAAACTGGAAACTTTTACACAAAAACAACTCGCTTTCAGGAACCTTCAACATAGTTGCGCAAAAAACGCCTGTTGCTATGGAAACCTATGTTGGACCACCAAGTATTGCGGCTGGCGAAAACGATTATACAATGTTGGTTGTCATTCCAACAGACGCTTTGGACAATCCAATACAGGAAAACACGGAAGTTGCGTTGAAACGTCAATTTTTGGCAAACGAACAACAAGAAACAATATTGACAAAAAACTTAATCGCGTATCAAAATATCTATTCGCCTTCAGAAAGTGGTAGAATGTTATTGGCAACCGAATGTTTAGGCTTGAATTCTAAAGAATATACCGTAAATGTTTTGCCTGCAATTTCCACAGATTTTGAAATATTTGCGAAACGACCACATGAATATGCGGATGGAAATCAAATCACAACGTTTACGACTTCCATTTTAAAAGATAAAAACGATAACATTATTAGCGATGGTACTTTCGTAGCATTCTTCATCACAAACATCAACGGAAATCTACTCAAAACTTCAGGAATGACGATTGATGGCGTTGCCACAGCAAAAATGATACATCCAGATCATCAAGAAACCTGGAGTGTAAAAGCCATTGTTGCTGGAATTTCAGAAAGCAATAAGATCTCTTTACGCTATAAAAAAGTTATTGAAGATTTTACAATTACATTCTCAGAAAAGAATAGAAATATTGAAGTTGGACCTTTAAAAAGCTTTATGAATCAATTAATTCCAGATGGCTTGCAAGTCAAATTGATTGTTTCTCAAAGCGGAAAAATTATTGAAACCGCTATCAAAGAATCGCGTGATGGTTTTGTGAATTTTGAATTAAACCCGAACATTTTAAGCAATGGAAATTATGATTTAGAAATTACTACCGCAGGAATAACAAAAACAATTCAAGCAAAAAAACTATGGTAAAAGCAGACAAAAATATCATGCGTGGATTTTTGGTACTAACTTATATCATCATCATTTCGATGCTGATTTTCGTCATTGGAAGTTCGTTTAGTTACCTAAATACAGGCGCTGACAGAAGTAGCATGTTGCATACAGAAGTGAAAAAAGCGACAGTATATTTACCAAAACTAACTTGGACAACTGATGGAAATGAAGGTAGAAAGCTCGATGCACAAACCTTGGCAAAAATTGAATCTGATTATTTGGACGCTTGGTATGTAAAACAAGTTGTGTACAAAACCAATCAAACGACAGGAATTGATGATTTTTATACGGAAAGCGCACGTAAAAATATCGTTGCGTTTATCACGCAAAATAAAGCAGAAAACATTTCAATACAGGCAACAACACTTTCGCATCAACCAAATATTGAATTCTTTAGTGAAGATGGACAACTCATCGTGTTGAAAGACGAAAATGTAGTGGAATACAAGCAACTCTATAAAGATGAAAAGTTTGTCATGGAAACTACGGAAACAGCAACTTACAAAGTGATATTATTGTTGGAAGATGGTTTTTGGCGTGTGCGTCATTTGGTAAAAGAACGTGTGAAATCAGTTGAAACTGCTACGGAAAAACAAGCAGTTCCTAACTTAAACATGAAAGGAATCAATTACTATCCGCAAGCAACGCCTTGGGACATGTTTGGCGATCAATTTGATATTGAAATCATCAAAAATGATTTTGACATCATCAAAGATGCAGGTTTAAATACCATTCGAATCTTTGTACAATATGAAGATTTCGGCAAAGCGAATGTAAACGAAGAAAAACTTGAAAAATTGCAACAGGTTTTAGACGCTGCTGCAACTAAAAAACTCCAAGTGGTGTTGACACTTTTCGACTTTTATGGAAACTATGAAATCTTAGACTGGACATTGACGCAACGACATGCAGAAACGATTGTTTCTCGATTTAAAAATCATACTGCAATTGTAGCTTGGGACATTAAAAACGAACCAAATTTAGACTTTGAATCGCGTGGCAAACAAAACGTATTGGCTTGGTTGGAAAGTATGATTTCGCTAATAAAATCAATTGATTCTACACATTTGGTGACCATTGGATGGTCCAATACGGAAAGCGCACATTTACTGCAAGACAAGGTAGATTTTGTGTCTTTTCACTATTATAACGCTGCCGCAGATTTTATGCGGCACTATGCGAATCTGAAAGCAAAAATAACAGACAAACCTATTGTTTTGGGCGAATTTGGACAATCGTCTTACGGTGGATTTTGGAAGCCATTTTCAGGTTCGGAACAAAAACAAGCAACTTATTTCAAAGAAATGCAAGCCATGCTAAAAGCGGAAAACATCTCATTCTTATCCTGGACATTATACGATTTTGAAGAGATTCCAAGTTCAGTTGTCGGAAATCGTCCATGGCGTACAAATCCTCAGAAAAAGTTTGGTTTTATTGATAAAGATGGGAAGCGGAAATTGGCTTTTGAGTTTATGGTGGAGTGATTGAAAGTTAACATGCTAAAAATCTAACTTCCTGTGTGCGTATTTATTTCGTTTATAGTTTTAATTAGTAACTTTATAGCTTTTAAGCTTAATGAATGGGGAAAATAGCGATAAGTATAGAAGATCAGATAAGTAAATTGAAAGATCGAGGAATGATAATGGATTTAGATAATGAAAAAGTCAAAGAAATCTTATTAGATATTGGATATTATCGTTTGGATTTTTATTGGAATCCCTTTGAAATTGACGAAAATCATACTTTAAAAGAAGGAACTAAATTTTCAGATGTGGTCAAATTGTATTATTTAGATACAGATTTAAAACATATTCTGTCAAAAGCGATCAATAGAATTGAGATTAATTTTAAAACGCAACTCATTTATTTTGCTTCTATGAAATATAATAATAATCCTACATGGTTTGCAAACGATAAGATAGTTGCTAAAAAATATGTGGATAATTTTCCAAAATATTATGATAGAAAATTTAAATCAGATAACAAGCCTATCAAGAGCCACCATAAAAAATACCCTAATGAAATATATGCTCCAGCATGGAAAACATTAGAGTTTTTAACTTTCGGAAGTGTTATAACACTATATATTTCTCTACAAAATAGGGCGTTAAAAGAAACTATAGCAAATCGGTATAACATTAAAAGTATCGCCGTATTTGAAAACTTCTTACTAACGATTCTTTTCATTCGAAATATATGTGCACATAGTGATTTATTATTTGATTCTAATACTCCGAAAGAAATACGAACTACACCTTTAATACAATTTAATAACAACAATCGTCATTGTTTAGATTCTTCTGTAAAAGTGATACTATTTTTTCTAAAACAAATATCAACAAATAGACATAATATTATTTATAATGAAATTAAAGAATTATTTAGTCAGTTTGATAGTAATAGGGTTATCAAGGATATAATATCCAATAAAATAGGATATTTAAATACTCAAGAATAAACATATTATATTATCATTGGTATAATTTTTGTATATTTGTACATGTACAGTGCCCAACCAATCATTATGCATTGGTGCTGCACTTAAAAATATTGAAAAATATAGAAACCTAGACAAGCTCTAGGTTTTTTTATACAGAATGTTTTTAGGCACTAAAAATCCACCAACTCCTTCAAAGAAACTTCTAAAGCAATAGCAATTTCCAACAATGAATAAATTGTAGGATTCACCTTTCCGTTTTCTAGTTTTTCCATTGCTTGTCTGTCTTTATTACAAGCGCGAGCCAAATCAGATTGATTCCAACCTTTCTGACTTCGTAATTCAACAATACGTTGACCGATTTTCTTTTTAAGCTCTTCTTTATTCACAAAACAAATGTCAACTAATTATACGACAATTTTGTCATATAAAAGTTTGACAATTCAGTAATTCATATTATATTCGTCATATAATAATATGACAAAACTATGAAGAAGCATCGAATTTTAAAAATACATAACAAGTTTCAGTTAAGAGCTTGGAACAATTCCAAAATTGTACCTGAAATTAGATTGGAAGGAAAATGGTTGGAGGAATTAGGTTTTACATCAGGAAATAAAGTAGTGATTGAGCAACAACAAAAGAAGTTAGTCATTACGTTATAGAAGTGATTTTAGTTTTCTGACGTCATTCCTGTGTAGACAGGAATCCATAATATTTCAAAGTGGATTCCGCATCAAGTGCGGAATGACAAAATTTCGTTGTAATTAACCAGAATGCTAGCGCGAGTTTCCGAACTCGTGCCGACAAACAAGCTAAAACATTCGTGAATTCGTGACAGAAAAAATCTTGAAGTATTTTTAAATGGATTTCGCATCAAGTGTGGAATGACAAACTTAAAAATATGAACCTTTCGTCATACTGAACTTGATTCAGTATCACATATCAGTGAGATTACTGTTTTCTCAGGAATGACAAAATACACAAGTAATATTTGTGAAATTGATCTTAAAAGATGTAAAAAATCAAAAATAATTTGTAAATTACAATCAATTGATAAAGTATATTATCAAATGAAAGAAAAAGAACGAGTAAAAGATCATTTAAACGAACTACAGGAAGTTTTGGGAAAGGAATATCTCAAAGAAAATGTAGCAAGTCCGTATGATTATATTTCTATCGCAACCGAAGGACTTAATGCAAATGTGATTAAAAATTTTAGAGGATATTTTGATCTTTCCCTAAATGAAACGGCTGATATGCTCAATGTTTCCGAACCTTCTATTTACAGATGGACAAAAGCCAATAAAACTTTAGAACGAAATGTATCTATCAAATTATTTGAAATTTCAGAATTATTTTTGCTAGGAACAGAAATTTTTGGAAGTAAAGACAACTTTTTCAAATGGCTAAATTTGCCAAACACCGCTTTGGGCGGCATGGAACCGCAAGAACTGATCGAAATTCCTGAAGGTGTTTCTAAAGTTCGTGATATTTTGGGCAGAATAGAACATGGAGTTTACAGCTAGTTTCCGATGAAAGTGTATCGAATTACAAGCAAAAAATTTGCACACGATATCTCTGGAACTGGCGCAGCAATTTACGGTGGTCGTTGGAATAAAAAAGGAAGTGCAGTTTTATATACAGGAGAAAGTAAGGAAATTGCATTGCTTGAAACCATTGTTCACATACCGCCAATGTTGATTCCAGACTTGGATATTTTGACATTTGAAATCCCAGACGATTCTATTACAACGTTAAATAGAAGTGATTTACCTTCCAATTGGAAAGATTATCCAGCACCAACAATTTTAGCACAATTAGGAGAATATTGGTTTTTAAATCAAGAAACGATTGCGCTTAAAGTCCCAAGTTGTATTATTCAAACGTCACACAATTACATTCTGAATTGTCAACATAAAGAGTATAACAAAGTAAAATTGATTTCACATGAAGATTTTCACTTTGATGCACGATTGAATTCGTAATACTATAGATTTTAGTATTTAGAATTGAGTACTTTCTAAGAAATGTATTATTAATATTGAAATCGAAGAGTAATTCAGTATCACATAAGAGTGAGATTTCTGCTTGCGCAGGAACAAGTCTAACATCTAACAGCAGAGCGATCTAATAGCTTTCTTTCAATAATCGCTTCAAATTCTTCCAAATACATATCCGTAATGCGTTCCATAGGAAAAGCCGTAGCAGCTTTGTAATTGGTCTTTCCAAGTGAAATTCTATACGCATCATTCGTTACAATCGCTTCAATAGCATTTGCCAAACTGTCTACATTTGTAGGTTCAAAAAATTCGCCTCTATAGCCTTCATCTTTTACCAACAACGCTAAATCGCCCAAATCTGGCATCACAACAGCTTTTCCATAACTTCCTGCTTGGTGCAACACACCTGAACTTCCAGTAGTAGACGTATATGGAAAAACCACAACCGCACTTTCGTTAAATAACGGTGCCACATCAGCTTCTTCCACATAACCTGTAAATGTCAATTGTGGAACATGTTTGTATTGTTCTTGTACAGTTGCTAAATACTCAGGCACATTTGGATTGTCCGTTCCTGCAATAACGATTTCCAAATCGAGATCTGAAGTCTTTCGAACTTTCTCAACGGCTTCTATCATGCTTTCTACTTTTTTGTAGGTTCCAAACTTACCAAACGTCATTATTTTAAACGCGCCATTTGGTAAATCATACGAAGGACTTTCCGCAATTTCAAAAGTTCCGTGTGGAATCACGGTGATGTTATCGGCTAGATATTTTTGTTCTAAAACAGTCACATATTTTTGCATCGTAACGGCAACTTTATCTGCTTTCAGTAACAATTTCGTCAAACTCGTTCCGATGAAATTATAAGCTTTTTGTAAGAGTTTATTTGAGGTAAATCCTGCGCTTTTTAAATCAACTTCTTCTAGGATATTGTGTAATAAAACAATGTTTGGAATATTCTTCATAGAACAAATCCAAGGAAGCATCAAACCTAACGCGGCAGCCACTTTTTTATCGCCAAACTTCATGAATTGCAAATTGAATAAAACAGCATCAGGTTTTGTTTGATTGATGGCTTTGGCTACCGAAAAAATATTTTTATAACTGTTAAACTTCCAGCATTCCTTTACGGTAATTTTGCAACCAGCTTCCGAAAAATTCAAGTCTTTTGCTTCAGGAGTTTCGTCCGTTAACAAAATGATTTCCGTAATATTTTCCTTCTGGCGAAAGCTTTTCACTAAGTGATATGCGTATTCGTTTAAAGTGACTTTGCTTGGTGGATAGGCAGTTACAATTGCGAGTTTCATAAGAGTTGATTTTTAATTACAAGACAAATTTGCACTTTACACCTCTGAAAAATAGACGCCTTGTGCCGAAATGCAAGTATGTTTAGATGAAAGGAAAAAAGGTTTAGATTTGTTTTTTTAAGAGTGAAGAATATAGAATCAAGAATTAAGATTTTTTCTGATGGCACTCTTTTCTTTAGAAGAATATATAGTGTCTCGAAGTAGATCTCGATACAATTTTTTATTGATCTCGACTGCGTTCGATATGACAGAAAATCACTCGATCGGACGATTTGGGAATACAACAATTTACGTCATACCGAACCATGTACTGAACTTGATTCAGTATCACATAAGGATGAGATTCCTGCCTTCGCAGGAATGAAAAACTAGTTGTTTTTCAAGAAAAAAGACAACTGAACAATCAATAGCAAAACCATCGCAATGATTTGTACATGAACAACTTGTGCTAAGCTCTCATGAAAGAATACAACCAATACAATTTGCAGCATTCCGAAAATTCCAGAAAGGACTACGGGAATGTATTTGTCTAAGGATAAATAGTAATATGCGAAGATATTTGAGATGGCAAAAATTCCGGTTGCCAACGCATATTTCCATAGTAATGGAGCAATTTCTAAATAGCTTTCGCCGAATAAAATATGTATAATTTGTGTTGGAAAGAAAACACAACTAATGATAATTACTGCAGCAATTCCTCCAATATATGTTACGTATTTTAATAAGATAGGAACCGTATTTTTTCCTTCTTTTTGGAGTTTTACAACGGTTGGTAATAGCAACATGACAAACATCCAAGCAATGAAATATACCACACGACCAATTAACGCCAACGAAGCATACAAACCTGCATCGTAGGATTCAAAATAGTGTTTAACAAGTAAAATATCACTGTTGTTTATGATGATTTGCGTGAGTTCATAAAAAGCAGTAATGATAAAAAAATTGCGAACCAACTTACTTTGTGTTTTGCTTAATACGTTTGTACTTTTCCAAGCTATATTTTTGAAGTCAAAAGGAAGCAATCCGCACAAAAAGGAAGCTAATATTCCGAAAGAAATGATCAAAGAAGATTCAATTTGTAAAAAGTATAACAACGCTAAAGTGATGAGTAATCGACTGATCATTTCGGCTTGATACGTTACCGAAAGTGATACCAATTGTTGTTTTCCTTGAAAAATTCCTCGGTTGACACTCATGATGAAATAGAGTGGAATTCCAATTCCAAACGCAACAAACATACTTGATGTTGAGGTTTTGAAAAATAATTGTAATTCTGTTGCGAAGAAAATAATGAAACAACCTAAAACGATTCCTGTCAACACGGATTTCTTATACATATTGGAAGCAAATGCTTTGAAAACACTCGTTTCAAATAGTACTGAGAATTTGGCAGTAACCAATTGAAATGTCATCGCCACAAAGGATAACACCAATAAAAAAGTAACCAATACGGCAGCATCTGCAAACTTTTCAGGCCCTAAAAATCGACCTAAGAGTAAGTTATAGACATAGTTTCCACCATTTACCAATAGTCCACTGAGCATAAATACATGTGTTGTAGTAAGGTTACTTTTTATTTTTTTTGTGATTGCGATCATCATGATTTCTTTTAATGTATACGTATGTTTTTATCTCAATACTTATGACTCAATACACACTACTTTTAATACGTTTTTGTGATTATATCTGCTACAAATATCTCTGAAATGCTACCAAAAAAGGGTCGTTGTCGGCGAGATTCAGTTTTCTTACGATGAATGAAGCGTAGTTGATGCTTACCTTACAATTGTCTAAAATCAAGGATTATGAACACAAAATATATACTACTTTTCGCGTTTCTATTTATAGGTGTTTTTTGTTATTCTCAGAATATGAAGGAAGGATTTTCATATTTGGAAAACGGAAAGTATCAAGAAGCAGAAACATTTTTTAAAACGATTTTACAAGAATATCCAAACAGTAAAACAGCTCGTTTGTGTTACGGTCGTGCAGTTGGTTTGAATGGCAAATCTGCGGAAGCGAAAACAATCTTTTCAAGTTTATTAAATGATTTTCCAAACGATTTTGAAGTGCAATTAAATTATGGCGAATCGTTGTTATGGAACCAAGAGTTCAATCTCGCGAAAGCGTACTACCAAAAATTAGTCAATACAAACGCTAAAAGTTTCCCAGCGTTGTTAGGCTTTGCCAATACCTTATCCAATATACAAGAATATGACGAAGCGTTACTATATGTAAATAAAGCATTGGAAGTTTCACCCGAAAATCCGAATGCGTTGACGTCTAAAAAATATATCTACCTAGGTTTTGCGTATCAAAAACAGCAATTACAACAATATATTGAAGCAGAAAAATTGCTCAAAAAATGTTTGTCGCTTTTCGCGAATGATACAAATGCGCTGTTAAATTTGGCGAATTTGTATTTAATCATGAATGAATTTGAAAAAGCGGAAGAAACGTATGTGATGTTAGCAAAAAATGTTTCCAATGCATTGGAATCGCTCAATGGTTTATCGTTGGTTGCACATTTAAAAGGAAAGGAAAAGCAGGCATTACAGACAAGTCAAAAAGCATACGATCTTTTGTTTGGTGTGAATGATGCAGCTCGAAAACAACAAACGACAGAACGTTATATTCAAGCTTTGATTTGGAATAAAAAGTACGCAAAAGCAACACGTTTGATTGATGAAATCATCATAAAAGAGCCAAATAAAAATTGGATTTTAGCCTTACGCGCAACCTTGAATGTGTACAAAAGTAATTTTAAACAGAGTTTGGCAGATTACGATCAGATTTTAGTCAATGATTCTACGTCTTTCGATGGAAATTTAGGAAAAGCCAATGTTTTAAAAGCGTTGGGAAAATATGACGAAGCATTCGCTGCCGCAGAAAAGACGCTGACGCTTTACAATAATCAGAAAGATGCGACCAACTTTATTAAAGAATTGAAAACGAAATTTACACCTTTTTACGAAGGAAAAGCGTCGTACAGTTTTGATAATGGCGATAACGAAGCGTTTTCGGTTCAAAATACAGTTGCGTTTCCGTTTTCAACACGTTTGAAATTGCTTGGAAATTATAATTACCGAACGACAAACAATACGGTTACGAATAATAAAGCGACTTCACATGCACTTTCGGCTGGTTTGAAATATCAATTGTTGCCAACGGTAACCTTTAAAGGAACTTTCGGTGTGACAGCTGCCACAGCAGAAACCAACGATTTTACGCAGGTAATAGCGGATGTTTCATTGAATATAAAATCTTTTAAACTACAAACCTTGGATATTGGTTACAACCGTGAAATACAGAGTTTCAATGCGGATTTGTTAGATCGTGAAATTGTTCAAAACAACTTTTATGCGAATTATAATGTGAGTACTAATTTTAATTTGGGTTGGTTTACACAATACTATTACACGTCGCAGAATGATGATAATTCCAGACATTTATTATTTACATCTTTGTATTATAACATTTTGAGCAAACCTTCTTTAAAAGTAGGGTTTAATTACCAATATATAACCTTTGAAAAGCAAGTACCAAGCATTTATTTCAGTCCTTCTAATTTCAATGCAGGTGAAGTTTTCTTAAACTTGATTAAAGATGAAAACGTGACCAAACCAAAGGAATGGTTTTACGAATTGACGGCGGCTACAGGTTTGCAATATATTGAAAATCAAGAAAGTCAAAGTACGTATCGTTTTCAAGGAAAGTTAGGCTATAAATTCTCGGATCGCTGTTTGGCAAATGTATTTGGAACACGCAGTAATATTGCTTCTGCCACTGCTGCAGGATTTACCTTTACGGAAGTTGGTGTGCGATTGAAGTGGGTTTTTGGTGGGAAAAGTATTCTAAAGACAGGAAATTAAGAATCATTTATAATTTCGTTTCGTTTATTTCGTTTATATTTGTATTGTACTGCAATACAATACAAATGGAATATCTCAACGACATAAAAAAACCTTCTAAGAAAGAACAGCGTATAGCAATGGAATCCTACAGTGCGCTTGCTGCAACGTTGCAAGAGTTGCATTCTGAAAATCCAGAAATTGAAATTGAAGAAACGACAGAGAAAATTAAAATTCCTCTAAAAGCACTTAAACTTCTAGCTAAAATATTAAAAGCAACAAGTCAAGGAAAACCAATTTCTGTAGTTCCTATTGCCACAGAGATGACTACACAAGCTGCTGCAGAATTGTTAGGTTGCTCACGTCCGCATTTAGTAAAACTACTAGAAAGTGGCGAAATTCCATTTACCAAAGTTGGAAGACATCGAAGAGTGATGTTTGAAGATGTCATGAATTATAAGAACGCTAAAAAGCAAGAGCAAGAGCAATTGCTTATTGACATGATGAAGTCTGATGAAGAATTAGGTTTATATGATTCATAGTGTTCGTTTTACGGCGGTTTTAGATACCAATGTTATCTATCCTATTGAAATTAGAGATTTACTTTTTTGGTTTGCACATTTTGATTTATTTACTGTGAAATGGAGTCAACACATTTTTGACGAATGGAAAAGTGTGATGGAGCGTAAAAATATCCCTAAATCAGAGATTATAAAGCGTACTCGTTTTGCTGACTTAGCTTTTCCCGATGCTTTGGTCACAAATTACGAATCATTAATTGATGCTTTATCATTACCAGATGAAAAGGATCGTCATGTACTTGCCGCAGCTATTAAAACAAATGCGAATGTGATTGTTACTAATAACTTGAGAGATTTTCCTAATGATTATTTAGCAACTTTTGGATTGTCTGCAAAATCTGCTGATGATTTTATTGCAGATATAATTGACTTAAATCACAAAAAAGCGGTTAAAGCTTTTAGAAAACTAGTATTAAACAGAACGAATCCTGACTTAGACGAATATCAAGTTTTAGATAACCTACGAAAAAACGGTTTAATAAAATCAGCTGATTATTTACATTCCTTGATTTAAACAAACAAAAAGACAAAAGAATCCAATCTTTTGCCTTTTCTAATCAACCAATTTTAAAAATTACTATGAAGAAAAACTATTTACTATTTCACTATGAGTTTTAAGGTTTTATAGGTTTGGGTTTTGCTTTGTATTTTACAGAAATACAATCCAGGACGCAGGTTATTTCGGTTTAGGGGGATTTTATTCTGACCGTTTTCAGTGCTAACCTTCATTGTATAAACTACTTTACCTACTTGGTCATAAACAGATAACTGTGCGTCCTCAGATTGCTTTGCAGTAAATAGGATGTTTGTATGTGATGTCATCGGATTTGGAATTGCCGATATGCTTTTTATTTCGTTTTCAAGCTCAACAACACTCAATGTACTTTCATTTGAGAAATGTACATGTGATATATTCATTGTCTTTGTCACCACTTGCCCGTTTTCTGAAGTCATTGTAAATACAATGGTAACGACATCATTTAATTGAATTTCTTCGCCTGATGTTGAACTAAAACTAGCCAATGGAATGTTGAATTCTTGTTCAGTTTCCGTAAGTGTAATTGTTGTTTTGTATTGTGCTTCCCAATCGCTAATACTTTGTTTTACGAAGGTAATTTCTAACGTTCCATTTCCGCTTGCCAACAGATTAAATGTATTGTATCCTGTAAGATCAACAGCTTTAAATCGTGGAGTTAAGGCTCTGTACGCTGCAACATATGTACTTGTTGTTGCTTGAAGTGAAACGTTTCTTTCTATCGGAAATACATCTGAATCGTACGAAAAATCATTTGGAGAAACGTTATAGTTTACAATTGTTGTACTTGCTTCCGAATCGTCAATTCCCCATGGGCCATCAGACATAAATAAATCATCAGGTGTGGCAATTCCATCGCCAATTCTGAATCCGATATCAAATAAGTTTCCTGTTGGGACTTGTAAATTTGTGATATAGTTACCGTTTAAATCCAATGTTGAGGTTGTATTGTCAAAATCACTGGTTTCTGTGGTTCTAAAACCTGCATCAAAAGCTACGTTTCCAGTTGCATTTGTGTTTACGATTTGCAACTCTAACGCGCCGTTTTCATACATTCCTTTTCGTACAAAAACTGTTGGTGGTGTTGATATATCATATGCTGAAATTGGTTTTTGAACGTTCAATAATCGTACGACTTCTTCTCCTAAAAGGTATAAATCGTCTAAAGAATTTGACCAAATTTGAAAGTTGTAAAACGTCATATTTTCTTCATATTTATCTAAATTCCAGTGACTTTCAATTTCAAAATTTGCATCGTTATTGATTGTTTTCGCCGAAAGGCTTAATACAAATTCTACGGTATTGTCTGTATTTCTAATTAATGATTTTATAAATTGTTGTCCGTTGATATCAATCGTTGAAACTGAAATTAATTCTGCGCCCAACAAACGATCACAAATGTATTTTGTGTGTTCGTATACGCCATTTTCAGTTTTGAGTGCTAAAATTGAAGCGACAGCATTGTTATTTCGCATATAATCAACCGAATAAATTTCAGTAGCATTTGTAATGGACACCAAATCTGACGGCGTCGATTCTATAGCAGCTTCTTCGTTGATAATGTCTAAAGGAATAAAATCTTGCAATGTGAAACCATTCTCACTTGTTTCTGCATAAAATTGTGAACGTGTTACACGTGGCGCACTGTTTTTATCGAATGTAAAATTTGTTTTTGCACGATTGTAATTACGTTTGTTGATTGCATCAGATAATCGTCCGTTACTTTCCAATCCGCCTTCGTTTCCGCTTGACGATTCTGGATCAATCACATCACATTCGCCATAACCTGAACAAGAAGGATCTTGACAGTCTATCAAACCATCGCCATCATCATCAATGCCATTGTCACAAATTTCTTGTAATACTGGCGCCGTAGGACAACGCGCTCCGTCATTACTCGCACTTGAAGGTCCAAACGCAAACAGATTGGAAACCATTCCATTACTACCATTTAAATCTTGTACCGCTTGAATGACATAAATGGTTCCCGTTTGATTGGCAGACACATAAAAACGACCTGAAAGATCAAAATATACGGCACCGTAGGTATAATTTAACCCAGATAGAATTGGAACAACACCAAGCGATTGCACACTGTTCGTCGTAGGATCTATTCGATATAATCGATTTGTGCCTTTTTCAACCGTATATAGTTTGTTATCAACGGCATTAAACGCCCAATCGTGAATGTTTATATTTTGAGATAAATTCTCAGTTCCTATATGTTGTGTATACGTTGCAGAATTAGGATTTACGTCTATTTTATAATATGTGGTTCCGCCACCTTTTAAATGATAAATTCCGTTAGCACTGATATCGCCCACATACCTGTTGGAAGAAGGCAATTCGTCCACATAAAAAGAAGTTGTTTGAAAATCTTGCCCAATACGCACAATTGTTTTTGCTGGAGTGCTTAATGATCCCCAAATAAAACCATCTGCAGGATTGTAAGCGGCTGCATTAATGCTTCCTGGCGTGACATCTTCCGCCACTAAATATGAATTTCCAGAAGCCAAATCAATAGAGTAGACATCATTGTATTGAAACAAATAGGCATCATACACACAATTGAATGGGTCGTTTTGAGCGCTGGCAATTATCGTAGTACAGATGCTTAAAATTAGTAGTATTTTCTTCATGACATTTATTATTTATGTCACAAATCTAGGAAGTGAAAAAAGGTAAAATCGCCATCGTCGGCACGATCAGTTTAACTGTAGACGAAATGCAATTTTCTGTTGACAAACATATTTTATCGAACAGCAACATTTGATGCTTTTCCGTATATTTATCAAGTATGAAACAGCAACATTCAGATAAAAAAGTAAAGAAACCTTGGGCTACAAAAGCTGTAATGGAACAGATTTACGAGTTAAATTTTTGGGGAACTAATGATACAGATTTTTATTCTGGAGATGGATCACATCATGCAGAAATTGTAAATCCGTATGTGGCAATTGTTCGTTCGTTTTTGACATCTTTTGATAAAAAATTGACGGTTTGCGATTTGGGTTGTGGCGATTTTAATGTTGGAAAGCAATTGACAGCATATGCTCAAAAGTATATTGCAGTTGATATTGTGGAAGCTTTAATTGCGAGGAATAGGAAGAAATTTCAAGTAGAGAATTTAGAATTTCATTGTTTGAATCTTACAGAAGATAGTTTGCCTGTGGGCGATTGTGCTTTGGTGCGTCAAGTATTGCAACATTTATCAAATGCAGAGATAGAACGCATTGTGCGAAAGTTAGAAAAGTACCACTATGTGATTCTTACCGAACATCTTCCTGTTGGAGATTTTATCCCGAACAAAGACATTATTTCTGGACGCGGTATCCGATTGAAACAACAGAGTGGAATTGACTTGTTGGCCGCGCCGTTTTATTTGAAGGTAAAAGAAGCAACACCATTCTTGTCCGTTGTGCCAAACGATGGAAAAGGTGTGATTGTGACAACCTTATATAAGACGCTTTAGACTTGCTCCGCGCTTAGATTTTTAGATAGTTGGATTTCTTATCAAGCAAGGAATGACGTAGAAGTGCAAGAGTTATAAATTTGCGTTAGCTGTGTGAACCGTGTTTTATTTTTTCCACTTTCAATTTTAAACTCACAGCTTGCGCATATTCCAATTAGTATGAATAGTAGTATTTTTATTATAGTATGTTTCTACCGTCATTAGTAATTTGTACTTTGTCATTTTGTGACAATAGACAGCCAACTTCTACCAATCTTTGAATTACTTTCTGAACTTCATTTTCAGAAATAACATTATTGTAATTTTCGATTACTTTATTGATGTCACACTTGCCCTTACATTTGTAATTGATATATCTAAGAATTGAATCATCTCTTTTGGTAATATCTTTTAGACCAAATAGTTTATATGGATCTCCTTTAGTTATTGCTTTTTGATAAGCATTATAATTGGATATTAAGTGTATTAAATCGCTATCAAAGTGAATGTATAATTCATAGTTGACTTCTTTATAATTAACAGTAGTCGTGC
>NZ_LBMG01000005.1 GCF_001005315.1 Kordia jejudonensis | reverse complement strand
ATCGAACTAAATTTTTTACGTCGAACTCCTTATTTTAGAAATAGCGATTAAAGAAGTTTAATGATTAAAAAAGGTGAATAAAAACAACGTTTCGGATGTAGTATGATGATTCAAAAAAAGCTTACATAATTCTACGTTGGCTATTTTTTTAAATATAAAAATGTTGGCTCTTATGTAGAATTTACAGTACATAAGAGCTAATTTATAGATAGCGTAGCAACTATTTTATTGCTTGATTACTTTTTCTTGTAAGATGATATTTCCTGCGGTATTGTACACTTTTACAAAATAAACACCAGTCTTTAAATTTGGTAGATTGATTGTTTTTTGATTCGAATTGATATTGCCTTCATTAAACACTAATCGTCCTGTAATTCCATACAATTCTAACTTGGAAATTTGATCATTTTGCGTGTCAATCGTAAATTGATTTGTAAACGGAACCGGATAAATTTTTGTCGTATTTGCTTCAAATTCTTCCGTATTTAATAATGGACTAAAATATTGATTGGCCAAATGGAAAGCGTCTGTTCCGATTTGTATGCCCATAATTCTACCTCTTATATCATCAATTGGCGGATGAATTCCTCCCCAAATTCTTGACAAGCTCGTTTGGTCAGAAGCATCACGATAGGTTGCCCATTGTAGTGTAAATGGCGCGCTTGGTCCTTTTTCAAATACTAAAAAGTTATCTTGTGGAATGTCAAAAGTTCCCATGCCGCCAGGGAAAAATTCATCTCCCGTAATTAACGTTAATACTTCTGCGGCAGCTCTTGAAAACGTTGAATGTCCTGAAAGATAACCTGCAAACGGAGGCGTTACAAAAGTTCCACGTTGATATGGCCACCAGCGTTCTGCTAAAATCCAATCGACTCCAGCAATATCTGTAGTTGGATCATTTATATAATCTGGTCCTCTCCAAGCGTATACTTTTAATTTTCCTACATTTTCATCAGTTGAACCTGCCAAAGCATCTCCAACTTCAATGGTTTCAATATATCCGGGAATTAGTGGCAATCCGTGTGGATCATAATTTGAAAGTGTATTGTCTGTACTTTGTCCTTTTCCAGCCATGTATCGAATGGCAGAAATTGGACGTATATAATCGTAATATCCTTTAATTCCCCAAGTATTTATCGCCGCATCATGCATGGCACCACCAAGTGCTAAGTATGATTTTACGTCCCATTGCAAATCGTCTAAAATGGGTCCGACACCATTCCAGCGTTTTTCCGTTTGTGGATGATCGTTTACATAATTGATAATGGTAAACCAATGTCCTGGAGGCGTTTCAGAATCAGGTCCATCTGCCCAAAATTCTGCCAATACACGTGCATAATCAGCTCTTTTTACCAGTTGTGGTGTGTATGGCTGACCAGTACTTGGATTCAATGCATGTCCCGTACTTGGATCGCCACCATTTAAAATGTCATAAAAGGCCTTGTATTCTTCAAATGTATCAGGAAACGCAGTAGTATTTAAATTTCCTAACGCACCTGGCGAAATATCAATCATAGTATTATCCGCAGGATCTAAATGTGAAGACCATGCCGAAACTAGCGCAAAATGCCACTTGTACGGATCGTCAATTCCATCATTATTATTTGAATCTTGAATGTATTCAGGAGCGCCAGGATCATTGTATATGTAGCAATCAAAACCATTTGATATAATTTGTAAATCGTCCGTTTTTAGCGCAAAAGGCGTTACTTGTCCCCATTCTGGACTTAAAAAAGGTGGAATTGCAGTAGGGAAGAGGTTTCCACTTTGATCAATAAACGAGTTAAAGGCCAATGGTTGCCATCTGTTAGGATTAATGTTTGTATTATCTTGATATGCTTGTAATATTAATGGACTGTTTGTTGGTGTGTAAAATTGATTTGCATAGTCATTTTGTTCGTTGGAACCATCTTGTTGTCCAAAATTTATGATTTCACTTGCCAAATAATTTCCTAATGCTGCATACGAACCGTTGCTATAATCCGTAGATGTAAAATTGATATCATATCCATACGATTCAAATAAATTACGAAAAGAAGTTGTAGAAATCAAAACTCCTGGAGAATTTGCAAAACGATGTGACAATAAACGATACATTGCATAACTCATTATTTCGTGACGCGCTGCTGCAACATCGGTTGGCGTAGTAACTCCGTTAAAAGTACAGGTGTAATTTCCGAATGTTTTTCCTAAGAATATCGTTTCAGATTGATTGTCAAATAATGCCCAAGAATCATACATTGCCATGGCACTGTGAAATAAATTTCGAGCGTGTACGGTTGGTCGTGCAAAGTCATTTCGAATCGCTAATAATAGTTCTTCATTCCATTCACGAGCTACGGAATGTTGTGCGGATAGGGTTGGTATATAGACGCATAGGCTCAGCAGAGCTACTATAAATATCTTTTTCATTTTTATTGGAATCGAGGGTTATTGCGGTAAATTTAGCTAAAAGATTGTGTATAAACAAGCTATGAAGTCTGTAGCGTCAAATTTTTTGTTTTTCTCTTTAAAACCCAAAGAATCAGTAAGGAACAGCTTCCACAAATGAAGAACCCTGCAAATAGAGGAGAAGCCGTTGTTTTTACAAAACTTCCAATATAGGTTGCAATAGGAACGGCCATTATGGTAGAAACAAAACCGTTTATAGCGGCGCCAACTCCTGCAATATGTCCCAACGGTTGCATGGCTAACGAGCGTAAATTCCCGAAAAGGAAACCGATGGAGAAAAATTGCAATCCGAAAAACGTCAATAATATATATACATTAGGATTTGGCTGTCCAAAGAAAATGATAAGATACAGCAATGAAATTGACGTAAATAGCACCATAAATGTCTTGACCAAGGTGTACATTCCATATTTTAAGACAAAATTTCCGTTTAGAAATGTTGCAAATCCGACAGAAATCGCCATTGCAGCAAATAGATACGGAAATTCGTCAACCATGTTGTATTGAACTTGAAAAATATGTTGCGAAGCACTAATATATACCATAAATGAACCTGTAATAAGTCCTGAAATTAATGTAAAAGCAATAGATGATTTGAACTTCATAAATTCTTTAAAACCATTTAAAAATATTGCTTTAGATAATTTTATTTTATGGTTTGGATCTAATGTTTCAGGTTGTCTTTTCCAGAGCCAAATCATGACAAATGCACCAAATAGCAGTTGACCGTTAAAGATGGAACGCCAACCAAAAGTATCGAGCATGAGTTTTCCAAGTGCAGGAGCAATTACGGGCACCAGAATGAAAATAGCGACAATAAACGACATGATTTTTGCCATGTAATCGCCACTAAAACTATCGCGAACCATGGCAATACTGATGGTTCGTGGTGCTGATAGACCGATTCCTTGTAAGATGCGTCCAACAATCATCATTTCTACGTTTGTAGCAAATACACAAAGCATACTTGCGGCGACAAATACTAAAAATCCGATGTAGATGACGGGTTTTCGTCCAATACTATCAGATAGTGGCCCAAAGAGCAATTGTCCGAAACCTAATCCTAAGAAAATCATTGTTATTAATAACTGATTGTCAGTTGATTGTTCGATACCGACAGAAATTCCAATTGCTGTTAAAGCTGGTAAAATGGCATCAATTGATAAGGCTACAATTGACATTAATGACGCCATTAGGATGATAAATTCTGTTTGCGATTGGGGTTTTGATTGCATCGTGCAAAAATACAGCTAAAAAGAGTTTTTATGTTATAAAATAGCTTTTATTCTACACATATTCTTTGTAAATGAAAATAGCTTCCAATTGATTTTACTATCTTAGTTTTTTTTAAATGCAGCTATGAAATTTTTCAATAAAGAACGTTCAAAATTAATGGGAGGAAAGAATATTAAGAAATACCTAAAGTACGCATTTGGCGAAATTATTTTGGTCGTTATTGGAATTCTGATTGCGGTTGGAATCAACAATTGGAATCAACGAAAACAATTGAATAGTGCCAATGAAGAGTTGCAAAAGAACATAATTAAACAATTGGAGAAAGATATTGCGGCTATCGAAAACTATCAAAGAAGATTGGATACGTTGCAAAATAATTATTTGAATTTTTTAGGAAAAAAGCACGATAAAGACAAGTTACAAGGTGGTAGTCTTTTGGGAACATTGCTATTTCAAGTCAATACGATGGACACCGATACACATGTCATTGATATGATTGACAACGCAAAATTGAATGATTCCAAAGCGACTGAAAAATTGTTGAATCTGAATTCTGCATATAAAATTTACTTGGAAGAGATAAAAGCTGTAGAACGTTTAATTTTTACAACCATTACAGATAATTTAAAAGAAATAGAACGCACACAAGATTGGTATGCGGATTTCATTACAGATTTGGTTTGCACAAATGATTGTATAAATTATTTACGAAACAACAAACTGCATAAAGCAAGAATTGCTTCGTTGCGTTTTTTATATGTAAATGGATATGGGCAGATTATTTCAGCATTAAAAAATGATTTAATTGGTTATCATCGGGATTTACAAGAACTAGCTGAGTAGGGTTCAAATAGTGGTACAGTTCTTTCCTGTATTAAAATATTCTATTTAACATAATATAAATTATGATACAAACACCATATATCGTAAAGTAGGATAATCAGCGTATTTGTAAACCATAATGATATTATGCTAAATATCCCAGAACCTTTGTAGTTGCTACTAGAATCATTGTGCTTGGGTCATGAACCTTATTTAATAGGAACGCTTCGCTAGAGAAAATTTTGTCCAATAATTTGTCGTTATGCAAAATTGCCGCGCGCAAATGCTTTATTGCTTTCATAAAATCAAATTGTTATTACAATTTATTTTATACGCAATTTTCCAACGCTTTCCAGCCGCACAAAAGCTACTTTAGAAATTCTATACAACATTCTATGTATTAGAAACATTTCGTTAGAAAAAGTTTTATAACCTGTACGTTAGCTTGCCGCATACTTATAAAAATTTTTTGCAAAGAATTTTATATAAATATGCTCACTATTCGTTTTACAAAAACCTTTTTGGCTTTTCGTTATGTTAAATAGCTTTTGAGTTTTGATAAGAACCTTTGGTAGTTTTTTATTTTGTCTTTTTCTTGATAAAAAGAAACAAAAATCAAGACTTCATAAAACTTTGGAAACAATTACGGCTCGTTCGCTATATTTTAGAAGCGTTTATAGTTCTTTAGATTATTGTGAATTTCAATTAAAATATAGAGTTCTCAACAACAATGCTGCTTCATCTCTAAAATATGGACGCTCACTCGCCTATTGTTTTGACCAAAGTTTTCTGAGGTCGCTAAAGTTTCGATTGAAATTTATTCTTCGTCTTTTAATTTGAGTTCTTTGCAAATTTCTTTGAAGATATCACAAGGATCAACGTCAATAGCTAAAGCAATTAAATATAATTCATCTGCTCTAAGCTTAGTTTTCTGATTGTTGGCTAGTTCACTAAGTCTAGTTTTACTGATTCCTGTTTTTCTAGCGACATCGGAACGATTCACTGATTTCTTTGATAAGAACAAACCTAATTCAGTCATTATTGTCTGATTTTAAGAACATAAATTTACATAATAAGATAAATTATTCCGATTTTATGAACTTTTAATTTTTATTTTATCCGTTTTTCAATATATTTGTTCTGATAATCGGAATATTTAATCATAAAACAAGAACAATGCCATATCCTAAATATACAAAAGCAGACTTAGAGAAAATCGTTTATACACAATTAGATAATTTGAACGCAATTCATGATTTGTTGCGCATTATGAAAATTCAAAATGAACTTATTGAAAATGCTAATAAGAAACTTAAAGATGAGATTATAGATTTTAAGAAACGTGTTAATTATGGAACTGGGAAGTTTGAGTAATTACAGATTTAACTTCTAAAATTCAAAGACTTATTGTTAGGGTTATATTCTTCTCCAACAGTATATTCATTTATATTTAATGACGAATCTATCATGGAAGTCGTGAAAATTATTTGATACTCTTTGTTATCATAAGTCTTAGATAATTCAACAATGTTTCTTTGAAAAATATGACTTCTTTCTGGGTTCATTCCCTTATCTTCCATATTATCACAAATAATAAATCTTGGATATCTAAAATAGTCATGTTTTAAAGAAGCAAAGAATATAGCAAATCTGATGGCATTTTTTAGATATACCATTGAACTAGCTGAAAAGTGATTTCTATTGTTTAAGTAATAACTATTTTTTACAAAATCAAGTTTTACATAACTCGATGTTTCAAAAAACTTTTCATATCCACCTTCCTTATGCAATAATTCTAGAGCAAACTCTTGAACACTTCTTCTCGCTTCCTGTTCTCTTGTTTTTAATTCATCTTCAAGTTGATCTATTTTTGTTTTCAATAGAGTAACTTCTCCAGAGAGACTTTTTAACCTATCTCCTAAAAAATTGTACTTTTCAACATTTATTAGTTTATCTTCGAGATCTGCTATAATTGACAGAACAAATCCTTTGTCAACCAAAAGCCCTTCTTTGACTCTTTGTGTTTTTGATTTTGTACTGTCAACTAAATTTGAATATTCTTTTTCTATTCTATTTACCTTAGAATTTAAATTTTGCTTTTGAGAAAGTAAATTTTCTAGTCTACTTCTTTTAATCAAAAGTAACCTTTCTGATTCGCTAATCTGCGTTTTAAGCTCAATTTTCATTCGTTCAATTCGCTCTTTACCTTGTTTGTCCAATAAAGGTTCTTTACATAATTTACAATGGTTCTCATCTACAGGTTTTAATTCTTCAAGGCAAGATGGACAATAACTTATCGGTAATTCAGAAAAATATTCTCTCATGATTAGTGATTCTTCCGATGATTCCAAACGATTATTTAATTCTTTGATAAACTCTTCTGAATCTATAATATTAAGCTCTAAACTATATATTTCATCATTTGATAATTTTAATTTTTTCTTTTCATTAGTCAGAGATTTAGCTATCTTATTTAAATCAGTACTTAATTTTGACATAGTGACTTTCTCACTATTATCAATTTTAATTATTCTTTCATCTAATTCTTTTAAAGCTTTTTTATTTTCATTTAATAATAAATTCAAACCTTTAATTGTAGTTGGAGTATCAGTTGCATCTAATACCTTTTTTAGAAATCTATATTCAGAGTCTATTTCATCTAGTATTTTCTTTTTCTTTCTGTACTTAATTTGATTATCATATAATTCGTTTTCATAAGTTCCAAACAATAATGAACCTAACGTTGTTCTTATAAGTGGTGAATCAAAATCTTCATTATTTAATAAGGCAGTAATCGAACTTAATTGATCTAAATAAATAAGCCGATAAATTTGATTTAAAGTAACTGTTTCCCCTCGTTCCGTTTTTACTTCTGGTATTTTCAAAAAATTGAATAGATATTCACTAAAACTTTTTTTATTTTCAGATCTACGGTAACCATAAACTTTCCATCCATCAAAGTTTGATTTAAGTGCTTTATCAATACTTCCATGAAAAATTTGCATTGGTCTCATGGTCTTATCAGAAATTTCTCGTTTAAATGTTAAAATTGAATCATTAATTTCTACTTCAACAATTGTAAAGTCACATTGTAAAGCTTCTGGAAGCCAATCAGTAAATTCACCACCAATAGAATAAAACAATGCATTAGCAATTGTAGATTTTCCAGAACCATTTTCTCCTCTGATAATATTTACACCATCATGGAAAGGTTCATCATAAACAATGTTACCTTGAGATGTAATTATTAACCTATTAACTTTAAACTTTATCATATCTGTATTCAATAAGTCCTGAACGTTCTTTTAATTTATGAATAGGAATATTATTCAAATCATTTTTTATATAATTCAAAATCTTTATTTTTTCTCCACTTTGGTTAGAAATTGATTTTAAAAGATAATCAGGCAATACTAACTCAGTTCTTTTAACAAAACCTTTTTTTAATCTTTCACTTTCAATAATTGAAGTAGAAGCTAATTCATTCAAAGAAATATTATGCATTTTATTCAATTGAGCAAAAACATTTTTTTCAGAATTAATATTATTATATTCATTTACCTTTATACTTTTTCTTATATAAGTATATGCTTGTGGCAATTTCATTTTATGTAAAAAACTTGGATAAAGTAGTATAAAGTCATAGATTTTTAATCTATCAATTTCTATTTCCAAATTATTCAAATTATTAAGTAGCAATAAAAACCTATATGAACAATGATAAGGATCGAAGATTGGTTGGTATAAAATCATATTAAACCCATTTTATGTGACAATTTCCTGTTAAAAAATAAAGCATTCCATTAATGTCATCTTCATAAAGGTTAAGAACATTATCATAACCTAAATAAGAACCAACTTTTGATATAACCTGATCATCAATTAATAATCTTATTTCTTCTTTATTCTTACCATTTCTGATTGCTGAAAGTACGTGCCTTCTAAATGCCATCTGAACCTTAACAAGTAAAAATGCATGTATTTTTTGTTGTGCCAAAGAAACGTCATTTTTTAAAAGCCTCATAGTATATGCTTCTTTAAGTTCAGTAGCCCAATCCGTATCGTCTTTAAATCCACCATCATCTAGTTTTTCAGATAACTCTTGTTTTATCTTATCAATATTAGATGTGAAGTGTCTTATTTTATCAAAAAGCTCTTTAAATTCAGACTTTCCCGAAGCTACTTCTTCTTTGTAATCTTCAACAAGGCTTTTCATTTGATCAAGATCAGACACACCTTTAATCCTCTTTAAGTCTTTTTCAATAACATTAACTTTGCTATAAATTTTTTCAGTGTTCTTCTCTAAACGTTCAATTGTAAATAAAATATCATCAATTGCTTTATAGACTATTTCATCGTCTATTTCTAATTCTGAATCGTTATTTCCATTAACGTGATTTTCTTTCCATTCAAGCAATAATTCTTTAGTAAATTTCCCTTCATTTTTTTTATTATCAATAATACTATGATGCTCATCACATAATAAGATTAAATTATTATATCCTCTTCTTTCTTCATCTGTCATTTCTTTTCTATATCTAGGTCCTTTTGAGCTTGCAGCTTCTATGTGGCAAATTTTACCAACAACAGTAATACCATCCTCTGCAATGACAGGTCTTGCACAATCGGGATTTGAACATTGATTACCAGAAAACGCAAATAATCTTTTAATATCAGAAGGTAAATAGTCACGAGCTTTGACCATAGTAATATTCTTGAATTTTGAGTTATATTGAAGTCAATAAATATACAAAAAATTAACAAGTAATGTTTTACGGAAATCCGTAATCTAAAATGACATTCGTAATACTTGTCCAATTCCACAACTATTCCACTTCGCTCCTACGTCACTTGTGTAAAAATTGTTCCATTACCTTTCATAAAAACGTTTCAGTACTAACTTTTTTTAAAACCTAAAGTATAAACTTTGCTTTTCGCCCAAGGAAAGTTATATACGCAGAACAGTAAAATGTATATTACAGTGAACAAAGAAAGGTGTATGTCTATACTATTTTACAGATGTAAGTGATAATATTTGAATATTAATAATACAATCTAAAATCAAGTAGTTTACACAGATTGTAATGTTTTTGGTGTAATTCTTCAACTACATCCAGCATGTTATCGTCTTCTTTAAATAAGTTAAAGAATGCTTTGTCAAGATTGGAGCTGCTTATGCCATTATATTCGTTGCCGTAGCCAGAAACACCTTTTGCGCCAGTAACGTCCAAAAAATATTGTGCTTCCTCTTCGTCTAAATCTAGCACTTTTGCATTTGAAAAATGTAAAATTTTACCATTCAATTTTCCCTCAAAAATTTCTGCAACTTCTTGTAAACTATAACAATAGTCGTTTAAACAAATACTATTTGCTTCACCTTCTGTAACTAAGTAAATTATTTCATAATCGTTAAAATTATGATCGTCAAAAACCAATGTATTCAAGCTAGTTTCTAAACCTTCAATGGTGTCAAATATATTGTAAATACTTGCTATTCCATACTGTAGCGTCAACTGTTCTAAATTTAGTTGAGTTTCCGTAGTCGTATCTGTTTCTATGTCATTCATCGCTTCTAAACAGTAAATAAAATAGTCGGTATCTGTAAATTGTTCTTGGGGCAATTGCTGTTTTCTATGTAACAAATTTCAAAAAATTTTATGTAGAATATATAAAACACAAAAATAATATAACTCTTTGATTATTTTTTAGTAATTATGCATAGAACTCGTTGAAACTGTATAATTTTGAACGATTAATTCCACTTCACTCCTACACTTCCAAAACTTTATAGATGCGTCTCGTTAGAATCAAAATTTGCTAACTTCCTCACACTAAAACACCTATAAAATCTTCTTTAAAATTGTGAATATCTATTCTCTATTTTGACTTTTTCAGCTCAAACTAAATCCTATATTTGGCATCCTTAAAAACAAAAACTATGAGCGCAACTTGGTACGAATGCAAAGTAAAATATAGAAAACTTGATGAAGTTACAGGAGAACAAAAACTAAAAACAGAACCATTTTTAGTAGATGCTATTTCCTACACAGAAGCCGAAAGTAGAATTACGCAAGAAATGGCAGCGTATTTAAGAGAAGGCGAAGAAATTAAAATTACAAATATTAAAGTAGCCAATTATGCCGAAATTCATCCGTTTGAAAATTCTGATCGATGGTTTAAATGTAAAGTAAGCATGATTTCTTTTGATGAAGAAAGCGGCAAAGAACGCAAATCAAATCAATATTTATTAATACAAGGAAATGATGTCAAAGAAGCATATGAAAATACAATGACGGCAATGAAAGATACAATGGCAGAATATTCCATTCCTGCAGTTTCCGAATCGCCAATTATGGACGTATTTCCTTATTTTTCAGGCGAAGAGAATGAAACAAAAGCATTGGAAAAGTTTGTTGCTTTGAAAGATTCCGTGCCTGAACGAAATGATTTTAATGACGATTTGGAACTAGCCGATGTACTTTCTACGGAAGTAAACTAATCACAACAATAATGGTAAAACCTGAACAGTAGTAGCAACCTATTGTTCAGGTTTTCTGTTTCTAAAAAATATTCTACTACATAGTTATTATAAAAGATGATGCAATAACATATCTTAATTTCCATAAGTCATTTATATTAACTAATTTGCTTGGGTACTATGAATGTCCCAAATTATTTATTTTTTAACGCATTAAGCTTGCCTTGTAAAAACCGAATACTGTTGCTGCTATTGTCTGCAATGTTCTCTATTTGTGTTGCACAAGAATCTTCGCAAACATCGACGACACTAGACATTCAAGAGTTACGCAATGACAGTCACGCAGAAATACCATTAGATCGTAATTGGACATTTTATTGGAACGAATTGATCACTCCAGAAACGATTCCTGCCAACTCAGGAACAGTTGTTTCGCTGGACAATTGGACAAATTATGAGCTCGCTCCAAATGAAAAGTTACCTTCATTTGGTTATGCCACGTATCGCTTGCAATTTTCGCTTCCAAAAGAACGTCCTGTAGTTTCACTATTAATTCCCGCTGGTTTTGCAGCTTCTAAAATATGGCTCAATGGTAACTTAGTTGCCGAAATTGGCACAGTCGGAACTTCAAAAGCTACTACATTACACCGAAGAGCCACACGAATTGTTCCTTTAGATATTCATGAAACTAATTTTGAACTCATCATACAAGTTGCAAATTTTTACCATCACAAAGGAGGAATTAGCACTCCTGTAATTTTAGCTACCAACGAACATTTATTGCACTCCAAAACTAAAAAGACGATTGCAGACATGATTTTCATTGGAAGTTTAGGTTTTATTGGACTATTCTTTTTGCTATTCTTTTCATTTTATTGGAATAAAGATCGTGCAGTACTCTATTTTGGAATCATGTGTGTTTCATTAGCATACATGGCAATTAGCGATCGATATGCACCTTTGGCAGAAGTATTTTCAACCATTAGCTGGAGTTTGCTAACCGTTGTAGAATATATTTCCTTGTTTTTAGCAGGATTTTCGGCAAGTTTATTCTTCTATACCATCTTTAGTAAATTTGCAAATCCAATATATTTAAAAGCCTTGAAAATTGGTTTTTGGACACTTACAGCATTGGTTATCATTCTGCCTGCGCCACATTTTACACGTTTGGTTATACCGTTTTTAATCTTAATGATTATCAATTTAATGTATGTTTTCTACGTCATTTATAAGGCAATAACCAGCAAGCGACACGATTCTATTTTGTTACTGCTTGGTGTGTTGTTTGCCTCGTTTATATTTTTTACACATATCTTCATATTTTTAGGAACTGACGGCAATACGATTGTGTACGTAAATTTCGGTTATATCATCGTTTTCTTATTACTTTCAATGTTATTGATGACACGATTTGCAACTTCATTTCATGCGCTTGAAAAAGCAAAAATAATGGCGCAGAAACAAAAAGAAGAACTCTCCGTAAAATCAAAAGAGCTTTCAATGGTAAATGTCGAATTAAAAGAAAATCTAAACCATTTAGAAAAAATTAATGCAGAACTTGATAGCTTCAATCATATTGTTTCTCACGATTTAAAAGCACCTTTAATTGCCATAAATACGCTGGTTTCGTTTATTGAAGAAGACATTGATGAAACCGTGTTAGACGAAGATACAAAAGATCGTTTTCAGTTGCTAAAAGATAGAGTTTCTAAGATGTACGCACTGATTAATGACTTGTTGCAATACTCTAAAATTACCAAAGGAGAAAAGACGAAAGAAACGTTTTTACTGAACGATTTGCTTGATGAAGTCGTTGAAATTGTGGATAATGAAAAGAAACACACCATCAAATTACCTGAAGATAATGCTGAAATCTTTGCAAGTAAGGTTGAACTGGAACATGTGTTTCAAAATCTAATTAGCAATGCCATTAAACACAATGATAAGCAAAGTGCTGTCATAGCGATATCCTTTGCTAAAACGGAACATGAATATACATTTATCATTGCTGACAACGGTCCTGGAATTGAACCAAAATATCATACCAAAATCTTTGAAATGTTTAGCAAGTTAGAGGCAAATGATGAAGTGGAAAGCACTGGAATTGGACTTTCTATTGTAAAGAAAATTGTCACTGAAAATTACGGAACTATTCGTGTAGATTCTGAAAAAGGTGTTGGAACTACAATTACATTTACATGGAAAGCTTAATGAAAATTAAACAAATAATTTGCTTTTATGTGCATTGTGCTAAAAAAAGTCTGTTGCATGATTATTAAAAAAATTACTCTGTTCTATTAATCAATAACTCCGTATGAATGCCAATGTGATCAGACATATATTCAAATGTAGTAGAGCCCAAATTGTTAAATAACAGCAACCTTCTAGGGCGTGTAATATCGAATACATACGGACAATTGGAGCTTGTAGGTTTTATAAATATGTAATCAATTCTTCGATCACCATTTGACTCATCAATATTTTCATCTACACAAAATCGTGGATTTTCTGGATCTTTGCTATTACACATAACATTAGCATATTTTTGAGATTCTTCTTCACTTAAATCGGTACCACCTGTCGTTCCATTTCTAGTTGCCCAAGCATCAACAAAGCCAAGACTAAGTAATCTATCTCTAAAAAATATATAATTACCATATGTAGAACCTTGAATACCAGTTCCAAGGCCTATATTAAAATCTCCACTTAAAATTGCTAAATTCGTATTTTCATGATGATTAGTAATAAAAGTTAAAATTTCATTCAATTGCGTACTTCTAATATTTCTATCAGAAGCATCAAGATGTGTATTATATAATTCGATACCATGATTATTGTCTAGCACATATTTTGTTAATAATATTCCCTTATCAGCTTCTCTATCTACTAAATGAAGTCCCTTTCTGTACCCTACACTAAATTCATGAAATGTATTTCCTGTAATTTCATCTTTGCTAATAGTCATTAATCCCGAAGAGTCTGGAGTTCTACTAGCAGCATCATCAACAAAAAATAAAGAACCTTCGCCTTCATCCCATGCACTTAATAATTTATCTCTTATAGAATTTTCAAATATTTCTTGAAGTAAGCAAATATCATAATGTGCTTTTATATGTTCGCCCCATAAACCAGCCCTGATTTTTGCATATGGTTTTTTACCAAAAGCTGTTGCATCCATACAAAAAGTATTCTGTGTTAGGAACTTTTTTTCTAAACGTTGATTAGTCGTGTGTCGACGAACAATTTCTCTGAAACTATTATTAACATCGCCTACATGCATACTTAACAATTCCGCCAAACTTTCAGGCGTATCCACCGAATCCATGTACGTAGCTATTTCTCTAAAACTATTTCTCATACCTGTATCTCCTATCTTCTTTCTAGCGTTTCAATTCTTGATTCTAAAGCATCTATTTGCCTCTTGAGCGCCGTTATGATATGTGCTACAGAATCAGTGTCAAATACATTTCTCATACCTTGAAGCCTAATTGTGTCGCATATAGTTGTCCCCTTTATTTTTACGCCACCAGGATAATCTCCATTATAATTTATTGTTAAGCCATCTTGATGATCATGAACAAGTGCGCGTCTATGCCCAGATGGTCTTACGCGTCTTTCTGGATCGTCTAATTTTATATCATGTGTTTGAAGAAATAATTCGTTTCCTTCAACTTGAACTACTCCTCTGCCCAATAATTTTATATCACTTGTCATAATTTAAGATTGATTAGTTAAAGTGTAATAGTAAGCATTCAACGGTAAGGAATAAAGAGTGTTTTCCCCCTAAAAGCAATCAAGTAGAGAAATAAGAGAAATAAGAATTGCCATATGTAAGTTTTTTAGTTGTAGTGATGGAAGCTGTACATATTCAAATTCTTCGCTAACTCAAAATTTGTAACTTGATAAAGTAATCACTTTTTTGATGTAATAAAATACACGCCAATAAGCAAAATAAGCGCTGCTATTAACGATTGTAGGGTTAATTTTTCATCCAATACATACCAACCTAAAAACAACGCCACAACAGGATTTACATACGCTGATGTTGATACTTTTTCAGTAGAAACTTCTTTCAGTAAATAATTAAACGCCGTAAATGCTGCAATACTTCCAAAAGTTATCAGCAGAAACATAGACCATTTTACATTGTAACTCCATTCAAAAGGCGACGTCCAATTTTCTTTTTCTCCTAATGAAATACTTATAATGACCAACATTATACTACCAATAAGCATTTGATATCCTGAACTGACCAAATGATTTTTGGGAATGTCTGCCTTTGAGACAAAAATACTCGCGTAACTCCAACCTAATACACAGGTTAAAATCATGAAGATTCCCAACAATGTTCCTTCGTTGGTAACCAATTCTTTTTGACTTACCAATAAATACATTCCGAAAATGCCCAAAGTGACACCAATAATAGACTTTCTCCGCATTTTCTTGTGGTCTATCAAGCGCATTAGCAACAATACAAATAACGGTTGTGTGGACGCTAATAATGCAGCAAATCCACTATCTACATATCGTAAAGACCAAACGAAGATACCGTTTCCATATACTAAAAATAGAAACCCTGCAATAATGGAGTTGATCAATTGTTTTTTGGTAATACGAATGCTTTTTCCAGTTGCTACGGCAATTCCGAAGATTAATATACTTGCGGTAGAAAAACGAATCGCTGCCAAAAAAAATGGTGGCAATTCTGAAACGGCAACTTTATTCATCAAATATGTACTTCCCCAAATGATGTAAATAGCGATGAATGCTAAAATGATCAGTACTTTTGATGAAGTTGGTTTCATAGGTAAAAAATAAAGCGCAAATGTACAATCTTGTTTTTACTTGTAGGATGAGATTTAGATTTTCTTGACGATCATTTTTAGATGAAATTGTGATAAAATCATGCAATTTTATGTCTGTAATCAAACTTTTTTTTAAAAAAATATATTTTTAGGAAACAAATTGTAAGAATTTAATTGTCAAAATGTTAAGAAGTTATTTTGCACCTTATAAGCGATTCAAAACAGTTGATTTTTTAAACGGAACATAATTGATAACGCAACCTTTTTACATTTCTAGTATCTCTTAAGAAACAACCAAACCAACTAATTATGCACGATATACCACATTTTCCAATATAAACATATACAAAATATCAGTGGAGATTACTTACTTCGAAATCACCACAGGTTTTTATTTATTTTTCATTACAGAAAGGCACATGTTTATGCACCATGTGTCTTTTGTTATTTGTCAAATTTGAGTGTAATGCGTTAATAATCATCAAACAGTAATTTGCCTTTGTATTTCATTAATTGATACTCTTCAATAAGCTTTGCTTTTGTCGTTACGGAAATGGTATCACCTTCGTAAATACCTTCAAAAAGATACCTTTTTTCGTCCAATTTTTTATAGCTGAGTTCACTCCATTGTTCACTTTCTTCTCCAAAATACGGTCGAAACCTTATTTTTTGCGTTGTAGAATCAATTTCAAATTTGAAACGTTTGCCAATATCTTTTCCATTTTTGACACGAAACGTTTCAGGATAATATGACAAACCGTTGAACGACAATTGTTTCCAAGCTTTTTCATTGTTTTCAATTGCAGCTGGAGCTAATGTATCGCCGTTGATCACAAATGTTTCTACCGTTTGCAGATTGGTAAACCATGCATATCTATTTTTAGTATACGTATCTAACAATTCCTTGTAATTTTTCACATGAAAATAACCAATAACCGAGATTAATATGATTTTAAAAATAAGCCTAACTTTTTTATTTTTTACGAGTGGTTCATATGGTTTTGCTTGTGTTTTTTGATTTAAAACTACATACGCAAAAAAGTTTCTCAATTGTGTGCTTATGAGTACCAATAATAAAAATAACAATAAGCTTGCATACAAGGTCACCGTAACGCTGTAACTAAAGTTCATCAATACTACATTTGCCATGACCGCAATAAGGATCAATACACCTAAAAATGTTGTGCGTCTAAATAATAGTAGCACTCCACCAATAAATTCCAACCAACCAGCTGTCATCACCATAAGCTCCGAATAGCTTAGGAAATACCACATTAAACTCATACCGCCTGATGATCCAAGTTGCAATTCTAAAGTATCAATTCCTATAGATCCAAACTGAATCATTAATATTTTTGAAAGCCCATAATCCAAAATAGTAAGTCCTACATGATACCGAAGCATCGTTTGTACAAGAATTTTAAGTTTAGTTGTATATTTTTTCTTGATAAAACGGTCGACAAGAAGCCAAATACAAGTTCCAATAAAAGCGAGCCAGAAAAATAAAATATACCTACAATATTCAAATCGTGAATCGTACCCTATATATAATTGTTCAGTATCAAATTCCCATCCATAGAACGTTTCTCCGATCCAAATGGCGGGTTTTTCCCAAATATTAATTTCCTCAAGATTTTCCGTGATAGAATATCCCATATCGTATGGAACAATATATAAACACGCAAATAGAAATATAAATCTCCAAAAGGCATTATTTGCTACTTTTAAATAGGAATTGTTTCGTGTAGAACTCATGAAATATGTATTGTATCTTAAAGAATAATTTAGCACCTAAAAACCAAATATATACATATATCGAAGAAACGAATTCTATTTTTCACTTTATCACAATAAAAAATCACTACAAAAAGTACTTCGTAGTGATTTTCTAAATAGTTCGTATTTGTGTACGGACGTATATTTTTTCTTAACTATGCTTACGCAGGAATTACAATCGATTTTACATTGATGAATTCTCTAATACCAAATCCACCGTGTTCACGTCCGTATCCTGAGTTTTTAACACCACCAAAAGGCATATTTGGATGCGCTAATCCGAAACCATTGATATTTACCATTCCTGTATCAAAATGATTTTTCGCTAGCGTAATGGCACCTTCAACATCTTTGCTGAAAATACCGCCGCCAAGTCCAAATCTACTGTCATTTGCAATGCGCATGGCATCTTCGTTGTTAGTTGCTTTTATGATAGAAGCCACAGGTCCAAATAATTCATCATCATACGCTGGTTGTCCTGGCGTAACATTATCTAACACCGTTGATGGATAATAATATCCTTTCCCTTCTGGCATTTCGCCTCCACAAAGTATAACGGCACCTTTGGCAACACTTTTTTCTACTTTTTCGTGCAATTCGTCACGCAAATCTTTACGTGCAATTGGTCCAAGTTTTGATTTTTCATCCATAGGATCGCCGTAAGGTTTGCTATTCATGATATTCAAAAACTTCTCTTTGTATTCTTCATACACGCTCTCAACTACAATAAATCGCTTTGCCGCAACACAGGTTTCCCCATTATTATACAAACGTCCTTGTGCTGAAACTTTTGCTGCCAAGTCAATATCTGCATCATCTAATACTAAATATGCATCATTACTTCCCAACTCTAACACGGTTTTTTTCAAGGCTTCTCCTGCTTTTTTTCCAACATGTTTTCCTGCGCCCGAACTTCCTGTTAAAGTAACACCTCTAACGTATTTGTGTGTTATAATTTTGTCTGACAAATCATGATCAATTACCAAAACGGTAAAAATATTTCTATCGAGTCCAGCTGCTTCAAAAATTTCTTTCAATTTCAATGCAGTTCCTGTTACGTTTTTGGCATGTTTTAGCAATACGCCGTTTCCTGCCATTAAATTTACAATGGCATAACGAATAACCTGATACGTTGGGAAATTCCAAGGTTGTATTCCATAAATGACTCCAATAGGCGCATATTGTATAATTCCTCTGCCTCCATTTGGCAACGAACGTTCTTCACTTTGTAAGCGTTTCATGCCTTCTGTAGCTGTATATTTGCATATGCTTGCACACAATTCAATTTCTTGATTAGAGTGTTTTAATAACTTCCCCATTTCATCCGTCATCAGTTTTGCCAATTCCTCTTTGTGTTCATTTAGCGCTTTTCCGATATTTTTGATGATTTTTCCTCGCGCTTCCGCAGATTTTGTTTTCCAGTGTAAAAAAGCTTCGTGACACATATCTACCGCAGTAAATGCTTTTTCCTCAGTCATATATTCATAGGTCGCAATTGTTTCTTCTGTTGCTGGATTGATTGTTTTGAATTCGTTTTCTTTCATAGTATTTTTTTAGATGATTTCTCAGTATTATGATGTAGTATGCAATTTTTATGGAATCAAAAATAATATTTCAACGAGTAGTTCTGTTGCTCTTTTCGTTTTAAAATGAACTCATTTGGACAGGAATACCGGTTATCATCTATTTTTTAAATGAGTTAAATTTTTTTCTTTTTGGACTCTTTTTTTGTGCGATCGTGTTCGAAATTTGTAGTGTAATAATTAAATAAAACAGTACATGGCATTTTTAACACACGAAACAGAAACTCAAAGCGTTGATTTATATTTTGAAGATCATGGACATGGACAGCCTGTAATTTTAATACACGGTTGGCCTTTGAGTCACAGAGCTTGGGAACAGCAAGTTTGGGCAATTGTTGAAGCTGGTTACAGATGTATTACGTATGATCGTCGTGGATTTGGAGATTCTGATGCACCTTGGGATGCTTATGATTATTCTACCTTAGCGGCCGATTTGAATCAGATTATTACACAATTAGAATTGAAAAATGTAATTCTTGTAGGATTTTCCATGGGCGGCGGTGAAGTAGTTCGTTATTGTACAGATTTTGGTACAGCCAATATTGATAAAGTAGCGTTGATAAGTTCAATAATTCCGTTAGTTGCCAAGAAAGAAGACAATCCAGAAGGTGTTCCACAAGAAGAGTTGGATGGAATTATGGATGCCTTAGAATCTGATAGAGTTGGATTTTTGAAAAATTTCCACAAAAACTTTTATAATTACGAAGATAATAAAGAAGAAATAAGCGAAGCACAGTTACATTACGATTGGTCTATTGCGGCGTATGCTTCACCAAATGCAACGATAAAAGCAGCAAAAGCATGGGCAGAAACTGATTTTAGACCAGAATTGAAAAATGTAAATGTTCCTACATTGATTATACACGGAGATGCTGATGCCATTGTTCCCATAGCAACTTCTGGAGAAAAAGCAGCAGCAGGAATTGAAAATAGTACATATAAAGTGTTTTCAAATGGTCCACATGGGCTCAATTTGACACACAAGCACGAGTTAAATAATGCATTAGTAGCGTTTTTTAAATAGTTAAGTTTACAGGGTTAATTTTTGAAAAAGGTTTGCATACTTCAATTTTGCAAACCTTTTTTTATTTGCATCAATTATTCATTTGTTTGCGTTAACCAAATTTGACGTTCCATTGTATCTTGAGTTTGTAAAAGTTTAACTATTTAAAAGAAAAAATTATGGATAACAAACAAACAGATTACAATTCAGATATTACAAAAGATGATTTACAGGCTTTGCGCGATCGAACAGAAAATGTAAGAAGCGACGGTGGAGATGATCGTATGTTGAAAGATAGAGAAAAAGCGGTAGATTTTGCTGGGAAAGATTTGGATGTGCCAGGAAGAGCATTGTCAGATACGAAAAAACCATCGATGCTAAAGGATGAAGAAAATCAATTGTACAGTCAAGGTGGCGATGGAAATGAAGATTTGGAACGAAATTCAAATCATATGGAAAATGTTTCCTCCTAAATTGAAAACGTAGTATTCAATCGAAATTTGAAAAAAAGGTTGTCTGAAAAGCTAAATTTTCGTCAAGCAGAACATGATTTGGTTTCTCATCATTATTGAAAATCAGTGTAATGAGATGCTGAATTGATACTGAATTCAATTCAGTACATTGTTCAGAATGACGTTTTTTTGTAGTTTTTAGACAACCTCTTTATTAATGATTTTAAAGAATTATCTTCTTTCTCCCATATCGAAATCAATTCCCACACTTCTAATTTCTAAGAAGCTATCTTTTGCTCGTTGTGCTCTAATGAGAATAGATACCGAAACTCCAAAATTAATACTTCTGTTAATGTCTTTTCGCCAAATTGCATTGGTATTAGCACGCGCATTTGCATTTGTGGTATGTCGAGGAATTCCACCGTTGTAATCATCGCGCGAACGTTCTGGAGAATTATCGGCGAATATTCTACGATTTCCATCCCAAACATGAACTGCCGCAATGCTAATTTCCTGAATATCTTCAGATTCGTAATTTATTAAAACTCGGCGTGCTGTTGCTCTGAAACCGTCTTCAAATGCAGGTGTTGGAATGGCAAAGTGACACCAAAAATGACCACTTTTAGCATTATTAGCACGTCCGGTATCAAAAATTACAAAACGTGATCCCCAACCCAAACGCAAACAAGCTGCACCACCATGTCCACCTAAGTCGATTAAATCACCATAATCACCATCAAAAGTGTCTAGTACTGTGTCTTTGCTTCTCGCTCCTGGAGAACCTGTGTGTTCTAAGTACACGGAATTTCCATGTACGTATGATCTGTGTAAAGCCATAATTAAATAGTTTTTGGTTATAAAATGTATATATCAAAAATAGTTAAGTAACTGGCTTTCAGTCGTTTGTTTTACCGTATAATTTATCCGTGTAACTCCTTATATTTTAATAGGTTTTTTCCCCTTTTGTAAAAAGTGTTTTTATTGATGAACCGCTATGAAAAGCTTAAAAGAGATTTTATTTTTACATCGTTTAAGTATTTAACGTCAGTTCGATATAAGTGATTCAATTCATATTTATAATTGAACATAGAAAATCTATAATAAATACCACACTTTCAGTATTTTATTTTCATTTTCTTTGCTTTCCCAAAGAAAAGAAACAAAAGAAAGGGAACTTTTCCAGAGGTATTTTTAGTTTTTCTTTTTGGGAAAAACTAAAACCGCATGAATTTTCCTAAATTTTTTCCAAGGCTTCAAAAATTTTTAACGGAAAATCCCTGCTATACTTCGGAAAAGAAAAGTATCGAACTAAATTTTTTACGTCGAAATCAGATTATTTATTTTCAACGAAATTATTGCACAAAAAAACTGTTTCAAAAACCGAAATTAGTATGTATTCGGTTGTTGAAACAGCTTCTTTAAATATGTGTTATTTTCAGTTTTATGCTTCTCCTCTAGCGGGATATTCTTTTTCTAAAATAAAATCAATTCCTGATAATATATGTTTGAAAGTTGGTCGTGCAAAAGGCATCGATTGAATTGATTCCCAATAAATAGTTCCGTCAGGTTTTAGGAGAAAGAATCCTGGTTCGATAAAATGTTCAGGTTCTTTTTTAATTCCTTCCGAAATGAATAATCCCCATGTACGTGCTTCTTCAATTGGGAAATCATATCCGATAGGAACATTTGAAACTTCCCATTCGTCATACGTTTCTTTGGCAACTTTTTCTGTATCCGAACTTATGGCAATTACATTGATGCCTCTTTCGGTAAATTCATCAAGGTTGCTTTGCAATTCTTCCAATTGTTTTTTGCAAAGTGGGCAATGTTTTCCTCTGTAAAATAGAACCATTACAAAGTTTTCAGCAGATTGTTCACTGAATTTCCAAACAGTATCATTTACCAAGTTTATGGTAATTTCGGGTGCTTTTTCTCTAGGTTTTATCATCTTATTTTTCATCTTTTAAACTTTTCATATCTATTACAAAACGATATTTTACATCATTGTTGGTAACACGTTCAAAAGCAGTATTAATGTCTTGCATATCAATCATTTCAACATCTGAAACAATATCATTTTCACCACAAAAGTCTAACATTTCTTGGGTTTCCTTAATTCCTCCAATGAGTGAACCTGCGACTCTTTTTCTTCCCATAATAATACTTCCACCGTGCATTGGCTCTAGTGGTTCAATAGCTCCAACCATTACCATTGTTGAATCGCGTTTTAGTAACTCTAGATACGGATTTATATCGTGCTTTACAGGAACCGTATTGAGTAGAAAATCGAAAGTTCCTTTGTGTTTTTCCATTTCATCTTCATCTTTAGAAATCAACACTGCATCAGCTCCAAGTCGTTTGGCGTCTTCTGCTTTGTCTGGAGATGTGGTAATCATGATGGTTTCTGCGCCCATGGCATTTGCAAATTTGATTCCCATGTGTCCCAATCCGCCAAGTCCTACAACACCTACTTTGTCGCCTTCTTTTACATTCCAATGATTTAAAGGTGAGAATGTTGTGATTCCCGCACATAGTAATGGAGCAACCGCTTTAGTGTCCAAATTTTCAGGAACGCTGAGTACAAATTCTTCACGTACCACAATACTTGTAGAATAGCCACCAAACGTACGCTTATCGGTATGTTTGTTTTCACTGTTATACGTTGCAATCATTCCTTCTTCACAGAATTGTTCTAAATCGTCTTCACAGGCTCCACATTCTTGACATGAATCGACCATGCAACCGACACCAACTAAATCTCCTTCTTTAAAGTTGCTTACATCGCTTCCAACTTCTAAAACACGACCAACGATTTCGTGTCCTGGCACTAATGGATATTGTGCATTTCCCCAGTCATTTTTAGCTGCGTGAATGTCACTATGACAAACGCCACAGTATAAAATATCTATTTTTACATCATTGTCTAGAAGTTCTCTTCTTTCTATTTCTAATTGTTCTAAATCGGCTTCTTCCGACTTCGTTCCGTATGCTTTTATTGTATTCATTATAGTATATTTTTTATTGATTTACAGTAATTTTTGCTTTTGGATAATCTGTATATCCTTCTTTTCCAGTTGTGTAAAAGGTATCTTTATCCCAATCTGCCAACTCGATTTCATGTGCAAAGCGTTCTACCAAGTCAGGATTTGAAATGTATGGTTTTCCAAAGGCAACCAAATCAGCTTCATTGGCTTCTAATACCGTATTTCCTTTTTCGAAAGTGAAATCTGTATTGATGATTAAAGTTCCATTGTACAAAGGTCTAAAGTGTTTTGCGATGTCTGTTACCGCGTGTGGAACATCAGATACATCTGAAAACGGTTCGGATAAGTGTACATATGCCAAATCGTAGTCGTTTAGCTTTTTTATAATGTATTCAAACGTAGGAATCGTTTCTTCATCAATGGTAATTCCAGCCATTACTGAATGTAGTGAAGGATTGAAACGTACGCCAATTTTTTGTTCAGGCATCACTTTTTTCATTGCGTCAAGCGTTTCAAAGAAAAACCGCGCTCTATTTTCAATATTTCCACCATATTTGTCCGTTCTAATATTGGAACATTTGGTAAAGAATTGATGAAATAAATATCCGTTAGACGAATGAACTTCTACGCCATCAAAACCAGCTTCCATAGCGTTTTTACCCGCATTTACAAAGTCTTGAATGGTACGATCAATATCTTCTTGCGTCATTGCGCGTGGTGTCACTGTTTTTTTAGAACCTTCAGGCGTGTACGATTCTCTATTTGGATTGATCGCAGATGGTGCTAAAGGTAAGTCGCCATCATGAAAATCAGGATGCGAAATTCGCCCAACATGCCACAATTGAATGAATATTTTTCCACCTTCATCATGTACGCGTTGTGTAACTTTTTTCCAACCATCTATTTGTGCTTGCGAGTGAATTCCTGGTGTATTGATATATCCGACACCTTCTTCCGAAACTTGTGAACCTTCCGTGATGATTAATCCAGCGGAAGCTCTTTGCTCATAGTATAAACCATGCAATTCGTTTGTAGGAACATTTCCTTCATTGTCGGCTCTACTTCGTGTCATAGGTGCCATAACGACACTATTTTTTAATTGTAAGTTTTTAGAATTATACGGTTTGAGTAAAGGTTTCTTTGCCATATGATTTTATTTTTTTGTTTAAAAATACAACATAGATGACAGAATAAAAACGCATAGAATTGTTCGAGTCAACAATAGAATGAAATGAGCTAAAAATAGTTGGAATGCGGCATTGCAGTAAGTATTACAACGTTCGTTTGAGCAATGATATTTTTAAAGCGATGGGCTGATTTTCATTACTTGCATAGAAGTTTTTAGCAGGTAAAAAGCGAACAGTATCTCCTATTTGTGGGATAAAATCACAGGAAGAAAAGTTGAAATAGTAATCTTTGCTTAGCAAGTTGTTTTTTATAAAACCTTCTTGATATCCAAGTGCGACAACGGTACTTTCAATGTAGCCAATTTTAGTTAGTTTTGCTTCAGCAGGATCATTGATAATGGTAATGAATCCAGTTTCTTCAATGATAATTACATCTTCTTGTTTGTATATATTTTGATCAAATTTATAGCGTAGTTTGGAATAGAATTTTTGCGTCTGTAATGAAAAGTATTTTATATAATTCTCGGTGATGTTGGTAACAATGCCGTAATGTATATTTTTTATATGTTTATGGTAGCGATATGAAATTCCCAATGAATTGATAAACGAAATAATTCTATCATAATTTCTATCCATATAACTGACAAGATTTGGATTTGCTAATATGACATCAGGATGATACATGGTTTCTTTTTTCATAGAAAACAAAAAATTATTATAACATGTCAAGGTTCCTTCTTTTGTAGCAGAGTTTCCATTTTCGCCACGAATGACAAGATTTATAACTTGTTCAGAAGTAGCAGATTCGTTAGCTTTCAACATTTGTGAACGAGGTGTGTTTTGCTGTTTTTTAAAAGTAACTAAGAATGTTTTTTCTCTTGAAAACTGCGTCTTTTTTACGCCTTCAATATATTTAAATTGTGGTTTTTTGAATATATATACTTTTGAACCTTTCTGATTTTTTATTTGAATGGTTGCTTTTTTCTTCTTTAAAGAATTGAACCATTGTACACCTATTGTCTCTTGTTTGTGTGTTGGTTTTAGATAATAGAGTAAATCCTCTTTTACTTTTCGAACTTCCAATGTTGCGTTGTGCTTAATTGGTGTACTATCTTCGTTTTCCTCAGCTGTAGCGGAAGTTGGATGCACGAATCTTTTATTATGAAATACGATTGAATAGGACACATTTTTGTCCACAAAGTTATCTTCAATAGTACGAATAGACGCTTGAAACTTGTCATTAATCGTAACATTTTCATGTCCATTAATAATATATTGCAAGTATTTCTTGTCTATTTGTATGTTATTTGAAAGGGAAGTTAATCTATATGGAATAGAAACAATTACATTTCCTTTGGTAAAAAATGCTTTTAATTCATCAGAAAGAACCTCAAAAGGAAACGTTTTTATAATTTTTATATACTTTTTAAATAAGTCTTTGTGATGATCTTTTATACTTAAAACCAATTCAAATAATGCATCATACAATTCTAAATGAAGAAACTTATTGAGTATTTTTTTGACAAGTTTTGCTTCGTAGGCATCACGTTTCAATTCTCGTAGTAAAATTTCTTGCGCAAGTGGTTTGTTAACATGATGACTTACGATTGTTTTTAAGACAGAATAGTTATACTTACGCGTATTTTCTTCAAAATTATACCGATATATTTCTTCTAAGTTAAATCGTATAAGGCTAGAAAATACAATATAATCCCATTCGTTATTTAAGAATTTTATGAGTTCATTTTCCGAACGTTCTCTTGTGATCGAAGTCTTTAACCGTTTGAATCGCCAATGAATCGATCTTGAAAAACTGTAGGTTTGTATGGCTTTGTCAACCGCAGTATAAAATTTTATAAAATTTGGTGTATGATTTCCAATTGCTTTAAATATAAGAACATCACTTTCCTCCTTTTCTTTTGCTAACTTCTTCACTGGAAGTGTATTGCTAAAAAAGTGATTGTTTTTTTCTTCATACGCTGAATAAAACCAATTGTAAATCCACCATAAGTTTTTGAATACATAATTGATAAGTTTCTCCGAATCTAATGATGAAATGGCGCCAAATATCACATCTAAGGGCAACACCATTTTTTTATCTTTGATATAAATATATTTCCACAAAAGCAATGTATTGTAAAGGTATGTTTCTGCCAAATCATACATTTCTGAACGGTACGTTTTTGAATAATACGCTATTTTACAGGGTAGAATTATATGCGGATTGAAGTGCTTTTCGGTAAATTCTGTAGCATTAATTTTGTTGTTTTTAATGGAAAATGTTGGCTTTTCGTCGGTTTGACCTGCAAATAGGTATGTTAAAAATGACATGTACAGTTGTTTGCTATCGAGTAAGTCGCTACACATCAAAATTGACTCAAACCATTTTACATCAGCAACATTGATAGCAAGTTTTTTATGAACTACGTAGGCGTTTTTAAGATAGATTGCAGCGAAAAATTCTTGATAGGTTTCATGAAAAAATGAAATGTTTTGATTTGCATTCACTTTTACGATCAAGTTGTCTATCAACTCGTTATACACATGATTTACCGCGTAGTTTGAATTGTATTTAGGAATAATTTTCAGAATTAAATCTTTAAATTCTAACAGTGAAATACTCACAACTCCTTTGGAACGCATGATAAAGGCAATTTCTGCTAAAAAATCAAATTTTGTCTCTTCTCGTATGATTCTTGATTTTTCTTTTTTGCGAATCTCTAATTTGTACAAGCAACGAATAAACGCGTTGAAAAGTGAACCTTTGTTTGCAGGAATGGTTTTGTTCTGCTTTATCACAGAAATAATCATGCGCAACGTCAATGGATTGTACGCCAAATTTAGCATAGACGTATTTTTTTCAAGCGCATTCCAAATTGTGATAGGATCTGTATTGATATGATTTTGAATGAATTTTTTAATTTGTTTCTCATTCAATTCTTTCAACTCAAATACAGGAATTGAAAATCGGTTTGTATGATTCTTTTTTCGTTCTGAAACTACAAATGAATTTTCTGGATAGGTATGCAACAGGTAGAGTAATTCTTCGTACGCTTCCGTTTCAAAATGTACATCAATTTCATTTAAACCATCAATTAAAATATGTAGTTCTCCAAGTTTTAATGCGTTAGCAATCCAGTCTTTAGATGCTTTTTCTTCAAGCATTTGTCGAAATGAATTTTCTTTGCTATAATCTTTCGCTTCCAGCAAAAAAGGAATCTTAATATGGGTATTGCCAGCATTTATTTTTTCAGAATTCTTATATACTATTTTCTGAAGTGTTGTCGATTTTCCTGAACCAGGATTTCCAATAATATGTACGTGTGGCGTATCGTTAACGATGGTTAAAATACTATCAATTCGACGTTCTTTGATTTCTTCATCGTCAATATCATCTTCATTTTCAATGTCAATATCGAGTAGACTATCGGGTTTTAGCATGTCTCTCAGCAAATCGTACTCGTTCATTTTTTCCAAGCCAACAACTTCAATATCATCATAACCTTCTTCTCCTAAAAGCTCAACGTATACACGATCGATGCTTTTAAAATCTTGATCGTATATATTTTTCTTTACATATTCTTCAACTTTAAACGTGTAAAAATCAGTCAAAAGATGCTGTAAATCTTCCTTTGAAATTTGATTTTTGAATTCGTTAAAAGCAATATGTTCTTCTCGCCATTGTTTCAGTAGTGCAACCGGAAATTTGCCTTCGTTTCTTTTATTATCGATAATACTATGATGTTCATCACATAATAAAATAAGGTTGTCATAAGCTCTTCGTTGTTCATTTGTCATTTCAAGACGGTAACGTGGTCCGTTTGGACTTGCCGCTTCAATGTGACATATTTTTCCAACTAGCGTATTTCCGTCCTCGCCAACAACTGAACGAGTACAGTTTGGAGCAGAACACTGATTTCCAGTAAGTGAGAATAATTTTTTAATATCTGAAACCAGATACGCGCGCGGATTGACCATAAAAAATCGAAAATAATAGTTTTAAAGATACAAAATAAGAAGGTATTACGTACGCTTTAATTTGATTGATTTTTGGGCTTGAAATTCTATCGTAACGAAGTAATTATCATTAAATAGAATTCCAAATATCTAAGTACATTTTCCACTTCCCGTCTACTCGTTTCCAGACAATTATATATTTCCCTTTCCACGAACTTTCTTCGCCATCAGCTTTCACGGTTGTACCTTCATAATGTCCGTAATCGTAGGCTGTATCTTCAACAACGGTAATTTCACTTGGCGTAATTTTATGATTTTTTGTTTGAAAGCCTTCAGGTAACGTCCAATATTTTACTATAGCTGTTCTTCCAGAAATAATTTTTCCGCGTTGTGGAAATATCTTCGCATCTTTAGTATAGGAAGCGCCAATCATTTCATAGTTAGAACTGTTGACATAGCTTGAAAAATCTTTGGCAAGTTGTTGTATTTGTTCAACATCTTTTTGATGATTAGCATTTTTATCTTCCACGCATTGTATCATTGAAAACGCAATAAATATATATGAAACTAGTCTTTTCATGGTTTTTTAGATTTATTTTTTTGATGAATAAATTTTAGGCTACAAACTATAAAACCTAAATATAAATGTATGTTATGAATTATTATTGTGAGTTAAAACTTTGTTCTAATCCCATTTCACGAATTTTATCTAACCATTCATAAATCATTGCTTGATTATATTTTGGATTACCATTTTCATCTTTTTCTTTCTCTAGAGCTATAGCTAATAATGCGTATTCATTCTCTAAAGATGTTCCAAATATTCCTTGATCATCTGTATTGATGGAAACAAACAATTGCGGGCAGTCTTTAATTTTTTGTGGATCCGTTTCTAAATGTAAATTGTAAAAATCTTTAATAGGATGCTTACTATATTTATCAATTGTTCCTATAAGATAATTCGAAGTTGGATTACATTCAACACCTATATTCAAATCTCTTACATAAAGTTGATATTTCTTTTGAATTTTATCAACCAATTTAATATAAGAGTCAGAAATAGTAAATTGTTTAATTTCTTGTCCTTTAGACTTAACTTTATGATTGAAATGATATTGTTGATATAAAAATTTAATTTTAGAATCCTTTCTTACATTTGAATTTTTCGGATAAAAATAATTAATCTTACATCGTTCCCAATAAGTTATATTTGGGATTTGATTGATGTCATTTTCAATGTTTTCTATATAGAGATAAGGATCATCACCACGTAATTTCCATGCGTCATAATAAATATCATGTGTGAAGCTCATCGCTGCAAAATTGATATTTTGATCAAAATTTACTTGATATATTTCACGAAACAGTGAATCGAATAGTTTTTCTAATTTATAAACTTCACTGGGAAATTCATTGATGTTGTATTTTCTTATTTTAGCTAATAACCAAGCAATATTGTCTATTAAAATTTCTTTTGGAATCATTATTTTTTTTCCCTTCAAATCAAAATACTCTTTGACATCTATTCCGAGTGCAAGCGCATGTCCTATTCTATCGCCAGGCGAAAACTTTAAAAACTTAATAACTTCATCAATACTTCTAATACCATCGACTATATCATAAAAATCTTCTCCCGCATGAAATGTTGCTGATAGCTTATTTTCAACTATTTTATCCTTTAAGTAATTAAATTCTCCTTGTAACTTATGATCTTTAAGGTATCTGAATACTTGAGCGAACACTTCTGGTCTTGTATTAAATTCTGATGAAGCAGCATCAATTCCTTTTATTAAACTCGCCTTTTTAGCATAAGACTCACGCAATTGAACTATTACTTTTCCTTGTATTTCAATTTCTTTTCTTAACTTATGATGTCTAGGTAAGCCTCTTTGCACAATATAAGAATTCACTTTTTTTTCTTTCTTCTTTATAAAGTGTAAAGTGTAAAAGTGTTTTTCTTTTTTGTGTTTATTGAATAGTTTTTTTTTAGGTGTTTTTATTGTACCATGATGTGTTAATGAATTAGGATTACTGTTTCGATGGTACTTTTTTAGACTCTCGTTTAATTCTTTAGAAGAGCTTTTGGGTGCTATTCTAGTTTCAAAAGATATTATATTTTGAAATTTTCTACTATCATTTATGGTCATTTGGTACATTGCTGTTTCATAAATGCTATTTGCAGTAATAAAATATTCCTTTCGATCTTGATATTTTGAAAAATTTGAAAAACCAATTCTTTTATTTATTTGGATCAATTCTGCTCTAAATTCATTCTTAATAGACAAGTAAATATGTAAAAGTTTTGAAATGTGTTCTGAGCTTTTGCCCTCAGCGTATATGTGTTTTAATGTATTATATAATAGCTTACGTTCGCCATAAAGTAAAAACGCCCCTTTAAAATTATGAATATGCATATTTTCTGTGATTGCATAATCCGCCACTTTTTTATTACCTTTATGATTGAATTTATAACCATATAGAAATTTATTTTGGCTTACTTCATTTTGTAATTCTTTTAAGCTTAATATTACGTCAAAAGAACTTTTAATACTTGATGTGGGTTTTAAAAAAAAATCATAATCATTTATGTTAATTTCTTTCGTTTCCGAATTGATAAACTCGAATAATATCAAGCGTATTCTGCAAGCCTTGTAGACTAAAATATCTATTTCCTTTACATGATTTTTGAAAGAATGGGATACTTTTCCATTTAATTTAATATCATTTTTTAAGATTTTAAAGGCCTCATGATGTTGGTTAATAGAGTTCATCAAAGCAATCCATGAAAGATCAAATATTGGTGCCGAACCTTTAAAATGAAAGTGATTTTCGGCAACTCCTTTTGATAGCATTTTTTTTAGGCGATTATTAGTAGAAAAAATTACAGGTTGCCATGCAAAATAATCACGATTTCTTGTAGCACGATTATCCATGTAGGCAAAATATGAGCATGTAAATAAATCTTCACCTAAAGTAAATGATAAATCGCGCCATCTTAGTAAATGTTCATAACTGACTAGTGGTTTATTATTTCGTTCTTTTAAAACTTGCTTATTAAAATGTAATAGTAAGTTATAAATAGATTTTCTCTTTTTATGATTTTCATATACATCAAAAAACCAATCTTCTTCTAACTTTTTATGAAGATTCTCAATTTCATCAAAACTTAAATTATTAAAATTTTGCAATCCATTTTCTAAAAAAGGTTTTTTTATGATTGTTTCTTCATTTTGGAAGCTAAAACTATTATATAAATCTTGAATTAATTGATCGGGACACATTTCCCCAAAAATAACTTGTATAGACTTTCTAAGATTGTCCATTGGCTAGTTTTATTAAATATTCTTCAATCCTTTTCAATGCTTCAAGCATATTCCTATCCATTAAGTGCCTTAGTTTCCATAGATAATTTTGTACAGAAGGAAAATCTTTAAAATCTTTAGCCAAATTATTCATAGCTCTTTTTGCTCCTTGTGGAGAAAATTTTCTTCCACTAAAATATCTTCCTCTGTAATAATTTAAATTATGTTTAGCTAAATGTTTCAAACTATCTTCCTTTTGTAAATTTTGGTTACTTTCTGATTTCAAATCTGTAGTAATGGATTGATGAAGAAAATTAATTTTTTCTGAAAATCCATTCTCAAATTCTTTTGTAATAGCTTCTATAAATTCGTGTTGTAAAAAATAATCTTGTAATGAAATTCTATCTGTAGCTAACATATCATCAACTTCTGACAATACATCTTTGATTTTACCTACAACTTGTTTGTCAATTATTTCACTGTATGTATAATTTCCAGAAAATCTAGCTTTATTAAAAATCATATCATTTAGAATAGTTTCAATTAAGTCTACACTGAAAAATGGTATGATTTCGTTTTTAAAGTTAAACCGACTTTCATGGACATCTTTTTCAAAAATTCTACTAAAATGATTTTTATAAAAAAACATATTTCTAATGAATCCAAGTAAAGAAAAAATCACATTATTACTATCACGTTTTAAGTTATATAAATAATTTGCTTCATCATTTTTCCTATTAATGTCTTTCTTTTTAGAAATTACAAAAGCTCCAATAAGTTCATTAATTTTTGTTTGTTTGTCTTTTATTTCTCGAAGCTCAAAAGTCCATAAATCAGTTGTTTTTTCATTATACATTATCCTAGAGCTATTAGGATAAACCGTTAATCCTATCATTTTTTCTGCACTATCTTTATTCTTTTTGTATACTGAAGTTAGTTCAATTGTATAATATATTTTTATGGCTGATAGAAAAATAGTGTCTCCTAAATCATATACGGCTCTCATGTAAAAATTTAATATTTTTAATACATCGCCAAAAGAAATATTTAAAGAGTTATTTTCTAAATTTTCAATATCACTTATAGATTCAAAATGTTCATCAATTAGATTATCGCCTTTAAATTTATCTCTGGAATCTCTTTTGTTTTTATCTAGTTCTAAATCTCTATAATACTTTTTTAAATAAATTATCAATGATTTATTTTTATTTCCATAGTCAATTTCATCTAATTCTTTTAGTATTTGAAATTGTTTTTTGTTTAGATTATTGTAACACCATACATTAAAAAAATAAGCTTTAAAAGCTTCTCTATTCGATTCGTTTAATTTTTTGCCCGAGCTAGATTTCTTTAAATCATAAATGAATTTAAAAAAATGTACGAACTCACGCAAATTCCTTGGGATTAAGTAATTTACATTTGTCTCTTTTTTAATAAATAAAAAACCCGTAGCTTCATAAATATTCTTAAGTATATCATTCTCAATAGAATCAGCATTAATTTTTTTACCTAAGTATGTAAAATTAATGTTCGTATCCGAATAATTGATGGAAGGCAAATAACAACGCCTATTTACAGGAAAGAGTTTGAAAAGATATTTAGAAGCCATATCTCCTGGATCGTCAGATAGCAGCTTCATATCTTTATGAATCATTACCTTAAATTCTTTTCTGATTTTTTGTTCAACAGCATCATTTAATTGTTCAATTTTACAAGCAACACATACTATGATATTGTCTTGAATTAGAAATTGACGTAAATCCTCTAACATTTCATAAGCATTGGATATGTTTAGGTCAAAATCATCTATTGGTATTATAAGAAAGTTTTTGACTTCTTTTGTTTTTGAAAAGCCATAAATACATTCTAAATACTTTTTTACTAATTTGTTAAATGTGGTTTTTAGGTTTGTACCATAAGCTAAAGCACTCAATAATTCAATTGTTTCACCACTATACACAGATGATTTTTCACTATTCAATGTTTTTAGATTTTCGAATACTTTTTGAAACCTCTTGATTAATTCTCGCTTATCATCTTCACTTAAATTAGATTTTTTTTGCTTTAGTTCATGCTGAAATTTTGCAAACATTTTAGAAATCACAATTTCCAATAAAGTATCTTTATCTCTAAATAGAGAAGGGTCAACAATATCTAAAGAAGCGCAGTTTATTGATTTTAGTTCTTTATAATTATTAAAAAACGGTTCATTTTTTTCATTTACAAGTGCATCTACAAAAGAGATCATAGAAGAACTTTTCCCAGTGCCACGTTCTCCTGCGAATGCAATGACATTATTATAATCATTTGTGCTAATACTTTTATGATCTTCTGTGCTTGAATAACTTATGATTTCTACAACCGCTTTGGTAGCTTTTGTATAAACTTCTTTAAAAAGAGAAGTTTCAAATACTTTAACATCTTCTTTTTTAATTTTATATTCGTCACTAATATTTATTGTTATTGCCATTCATCAAGTTTTAAGTAAATTTTTATTATAACTGTTTAAATATATTTAATTAAAAAATGTTTTTTACTACAGACTATATAAGTTTATTAGTGATTTATCAACATGTATTCCTAATGAGGAAAATACGATTCCAAAATTTCCCATACCTTTACATATTACATTTCAATTAATGCCAAGAGAATACATTTATACGTTACTATTTGCATTACTTGCATTTCGCATGCTAGTGATAGTCTTTCACGAATTGGGTCATGCAGTTGCATCGTTGTTTCATTCCGATGGAAAAGTAAGTGTGTATATAGGTTCGTACGGAAATCCAAAGAAATCTTTTCAGTTTCAAATCAAACGGTTAGAATTTTTTGTAAAATACAATCTATTTGCATGGAAAGGTGGATTGTGTATTCCACACGGAAAGAAAGTTACTTGGAAAGATAGGATGTATATTAGTCTTTTTGGTCCGTTAACGACACTTACTATAGGAATCATTTCTGGAATTTTACTCTTCGTTGTTGAAAAATTTAGTTTGCCAAGCATTTTACTTTTTGCCTTAGCTTTTTCATGTATTCTAGACTTTCTGTTCAATATCATTCCACGGCGAACACAGATAAAATTACACGATGGAACCTTTGCCAATAATGATGGAAAACAATTAGTACATCTTTGGAACATTCGAAAAGTATACGAAACTTATAACAAAGCGTCCAATCATTATGTAGCAAAAGAGTATATAAAAGCTGCTGAATTGTTTGAAAAATGTATCGATGATGTTTCTGAAAATAAAGAAATATACCGGTTCATAATTAGCGCATACATACAAGCAAAAAACTACCAAAAAGCAAGCGTCTTTCAGGAAAAATATACTGAAAATTACGATATGTACTTTAATGAACATGATTTCGTAGCTGTTGGTATTATAGAAATTTACAAGCGTAATTATGCAAAAGCCTTGGAAGCATTTGAAGAAGTAAATGACTTACTGCCAAATAATTATTTGATTCTAAATAATCTTGGATATATTTTAGGGTTACTAAAAAGATATGATGAAGCAATTGATTATTTAGATGAATCTGTCTTACTAGACGAATCATTTAGTTATGCTATTGATAATAGAGGTTATTGTAAAATAATGCTGGGAAAACTTGAAGAAGGTTATGCAGATTTGCAAACAGCACTAGAATTGGACGATCAAAATAGTTATGTATATTTCTACTTAGGCATTTATTATTTTAAGAAGAATGCGTATCAAAAAGCACTTGAATACTATCAAAAAGCTTTTGAATTAGATCCCGAAACACATAGAATTCAGGAATACATGGATGAAGTTCTTGAAAAATTACAACATTAAAACATGTTTAAATAGCTGAATATCAATCTTAAAAGTTAATTTATGACTACATTTATAGTTTTATGACTATTTTTATAGTCATAAATAAAATATTCTTCTATATTTGCAGCATGAACGAGTTAACAAAAGCTGAAGAACAAGTGATGCAATATGTGTGGAAACTTGACAAAGCCTTCTTAAAAGATATTGTAGAACAATTTCCTGAACCCAAACCTGCGTATACTACAATTTCTACGGTTGTTCGTGTATTGGTTAAGAAGAAGTTTCTGAATTTTGAAACTTTTGGAAAAATCAGGCAATATGCGCCAGCGGTTTCGAAAGAACGCTATTTTTCACAACATATGAAGCAAGTCATCGGGAACTTTTTCAATGGCTCTACGCGTAAGTTTGCTTCCTTCTTCGCAGAAAGTGATACGCTCAATTTGACCGAATTGGAACAAATGAAAGCCATGCTTGAAGAGAAAATAGAAACCTTAAAATCTAAAAATGAATAGCTTTTGTATCTATATATTTCAGGTCAGTTTGGTCTTTAGCGTCTTTTACATGCTGTATGTTTTGTTGTTTTGTAAACTTACGTTTCATAGTGTAAATAGAACTGTATTACTTTTACTGCTTCCATTGTCGTTGCTGCTTCCGTTGAGTCAAAATTGGTTTCCAAAGTTGCAACAATTTACGGTTGAAATTCCTTTTGTAGCAGATTTTACAACACTTACAAACACCGTAACTTTTTCGGAAGAAACATTAAGTTCAGCGCCTTCTCCTATTGATTACAGTATTTGGATTTTTGGAATTTATGCAATTGGCGTTCTTTTGTGTTTGATTCGTTTTGCACGAACAACGTTTCGTTTGATTCAACTAAGAAACAATGCAAAAAAAGTTGTATCAAATGGTGTTACCGTTTATATGTCAGAAACTCCTGAAGTATTTTCATATTTCCATTGGATATTTATCCCAACAACAAAAACACTTCCGTTTGACGAATTGATCATTACACATGAAAAAGCACACGTTCAACAATGGCATTCTTTCGATGTACTTTTCGCAGAATTATTCATCGCTTTTTGTTGGTTTCATCCACTTGTGTATATGTACCGAAAATCTTTAAAATCTGTTCATGAATTTCAGGCAGATGCTTTTGTGATTGATCAAAACATAAAAAAATCAACCTATTTGGAACTGCTTTTACAAAGTCTTGAACCTAAAAACACCAATCCTGTGTACAGTTATTTTTCGCATCCAACACTCAAAAAACGAATAGAAATGATTACAAAATCACAATCAAAAAACAGCTTTAAACTAACGTATGTATTGTTAATTCCCGTCATTGTACTTGTATGCATTGCATTCCGATCAGCAGATATTGACACAAGTGTACATCCTGAATTTTCACAAGAAGCAACAGTTGTCAACGGAAGTCCGTCCATCTCTCCCATTCTAAAGAAAGATGTAAAACGGATTTCATCAACATTTGGCGTACAACGAAAACATCCAAAATTAAAAAACACACAAAAACACAGCGGAATTGACATGGTAGCAGCTATTGGAACGCCAATAATGGCAACTGCTGATGGAGTTATTACAAAAGCAACACTTGAAGGCAATTGGGGAAATCTTATCGTAATTTCTCATGCCGATGGTTTTGAAACATGGTACGCACACCTAAAAGAGTTCAATGTCGAAACACAAGCAACCGTTACAAAAGGCGATATTATTGGTTATGTGGGAACTACTGGTTTGTCTACAGGACCACATTTACACTACGAAGTACGTCAAGACGGAAAGCCGTTAGATCCGATGAAATATATCGCTAACTAATTCACAAAAATCAGCATACAATTAATTCTAAAGGATTGCGTTATACATGCAGATCCCTAAACACTATTTTTCTAAAACTAAATTAAAAGAGTATTACTAATGAAATCATTTTATATGATCGTATTAACGCTTTGTTACAGCGTTAACGCATTCTGCCAGACAGAAGACAGCTTATCCATTGCCACAAAAACAACTCCAAAAATAACGTTAGAAACTTCATTTCCAATTGTTTCACTTGCGCTACTCAACTTTCAAAATACGAGCGATCGCATACAATCGAAAGACTGGATTGCCGAAAATTGGAATACAAAAGTATTCAATCCGTATAAAAAACAGCGCAAACAATATCCATTACACATTACATTTGACGATAGTACGTACGCTTCTCCTATTCCACGCAACAAAGTAGTGACTTCGCGTTACGGTTGGCGAAATCGCAGAGCGCACAATGGTATTGATATCGATTTGATTACGGGCGACAGAGTTATGTCGATGTTTGACGGTGTTGTCCGTTATGTAAATCGTCATTCAGGACATGGAAAAACGATCGTTGTACGTCATTTTAACGGTTTGGAAACGGTCTATGCACATTTATCCAAACAATTGGTAAAAGTGAATGATACGGTACGAAAAGGACAAGTTATAGGTGCTGGCGGAACAACTGGAAACGCACGCGGAAGTCATTTGCACTTAGAAATTCGTTTTAAAGGAATTCCTATTCATCCAGAATATCTATTCGATTTTTCCGATGAAGAAAACATTGTCAGAGCCAATTCAATTTGGATCAATGAGAAATGGACAACGGCGTACAGACACAATTCAAAACGAAAGTCTAATGTTGAAGTTTGTACTACTGAAGCAGAAGCCGCGCAAAGTAAAGCGGATGAAAAGAAGATTTATACCGTACGACGCGGCGACACTTTATCGAGAATTTCTAGCAAATACAATGTTTCTATTGCGACTTTATGCAAAGAAAATGCGATCCGAAAGACCGCTACATTGCGAATTGGTCAAAAATTGATTGTGACGCAATAAAAAAATCATTTTCTTAGTGTATTTTAGTAGCATCAATACAAACATTAACCATAAAACTGATATACACTTATGAGAACCTTTGCTTATCTTTTAGTACTCTTTACATTTACGTCGTGCGCTGTGGGAACTCAAGTAGGACAAAATTCGGGATATCCAAGTCAAGCGAGTTATGAAGCTGAAACGCCAATTACAAAATCGTTGTTCAATGACCGATCTGCCACAATTTCCGAAGAAAATATTCAACGAATTTTGGACGGAAACTACACATTGCCACAAAATTTACGTGTTTCATTGGTAAAACTTGAAAGTACACAAACGCAACAATATTATTATAGAAACAATGAAGCATACTTAAAATCACAACAAGAATATTTAGATTTATTCACTTCTAAATTCGGCGAGTCTGATCGTGTGACGAAAGTTTCACAAATTCCAGACATTCTTATTTCTAACAATCCAACATTTACAAACATTAGAGAAGCGGCTGTACGAACACAATCGGACATTGTTGTCATTTATGCTATCAACAGCGATTTGTATGCGCGTTATAAATTATTTTCAAAATCTGATATCAAAGCTTTTGCCACAACACAATTGATTATTTTAGATGTTCGCACTGGTTTAATTCCGTTTTCTACGATTATTACCAAAGAATTTCAATCAAAAAGGCAACAAAATGAATTGAATGAAGCAGAAGCTGCCAATCGAATTAAAAACGAAGCGATTCTATTGACAATCAACGAAATTGGAAAACAGATTAACTCATTCCTAAAAAAGTAATGTACGCCTAGCAATTGATATCAAAAATCATAAAATATCTCCAAGAACCGTATCCGTATATTTATAAAAACACCAAGTATTTAGTATTCGTTTTACTACTAATTGTCATATTGAGTTTCTTGTTTTCGTATACATTTGATCCGTTTGAAGTCAACGTTGACGAGCACAAAATAGCGTACGTTTGGATTTTGTGGATTCATGCTGCATTGCCTTTTCCAATTGCCTTTGGATACTTTTTAGTGCTCAATAGTGTCGTAAAAGACGATTCGCGTTGGATATTAGGAAAAGAACTATTTCACTTATTTTTTCTGTTAATTTTAATTGGAATTGGAAGCTTTTTGGTCAGAGACATTATTTATGACAATTCAAACAATTGGTCGTTTCATTATTTAATTGAAGAAGTTCGCAATTCGTTTCTCGTTGGTGCATTGTTGCTGCTTATCATTCTTCCGTTAAATTTAGAACGACTCATTCGGAAACACAGCAAAACTTTAGAAGGTTTACAACTCAAAACACCAACAACGACAGTTTCGTCGCAACGTGTTCAAATTCCGCATCAAGCAGAAACTTACGAATTTGATATTGAACAATTTCTATTCGCCAAAGTAGAAAGTAATTACACAGAAATTTACATTCATGACAATGCGGAAGTCAAAAAAGGGTTGTTTAGAATAACCTTAAAAGAATTGGAAACACATCTTGAAAAATTTCCACATATTTACAAAACACATCGCTCCTATTTGGTCAATTTACACAAAATAATCGCTTGTGTCGGAAACGCACAAGGGTATCAATTATCGTTAAGAAACTACTCAAAAACGGTTCCGGTGTCGCGGTCAAAACTGAAAGAATTTAATGCGTATTTTGCGCTTATATCGTAAAAATGCTTTCAAATCGTATTAAAATACCTCTAGAAATGCTGTGCATTCATGAATACTTTAATTTAAAATATAAATGACATGAACTAAAAGTTCCCTTTCTTTTGTTGACGCCTGTGCTGAACTTGATTCAGTATTCTTTGGGTAAGCAAAGAAATCAAAGATTCACGAATTCTTATTTAAGAAAATAAAGTCATATGAGCTAAAACGAAAATAAAAAGCTATAAATGTTGCTTACAGTAGAGAGTTTCTAAACTTAATTACGAATAAAAATTGAATTAGTTATTTCAAACTGAAGTTGAATAAAAACAATCGTATTTGTAAGCTTGCATTTCGTCACAATCCTTTGTAAACAGTCACTTTCAAAAATAATGCACTGAATTCGTTTGTATGTTTGTGCTATCAAAAAAACGAATAATTCATGACTTCACAAACACGCAGATACGATTTAGATTGGTTACGCGTCATTGCCATTTTAGCTGTATACATTCATCATATTGGAATGCCGTTTAATGGCGACGATTTTCATATAATGAATACGGAATCGAGCAAAGTATTAGATGATATTATGGTGTTTTTTGAGCAATTCCGCTTGCCATTACTCTTCCTAATTTCTGGAACAGGAACCATCTTTGCATTTTCAAAACGTACTTGGATTCAGTTTGTAAAAGAACGTGCAATTCGCTTACTCATTCCGCTGGTTTTTGGAGTGTTGTTCATAGTGCCACCACAAACATATTTTGAACATAAAAACGAAGGATTGTCTTATCGTGATATTTACACAAATTTTGACTTTGGCGTGAATCATTTGTGGTTTATCGAAAATCTGTTTTGGATGTCACTTGTGCTGATTCCGTTTATATTATTCTTAAAATCTTCAAAATCGACTATATTTATTCAGTTATTTCAACGATTGACGGCTAGAAAATTGGGCGCATTTCTCTTGGTCATTCCGTTACTCTTGATCTTAATCATATCAAAAATCTATTTTCCTAGTGATAGCAAAAGTCTGTTCAATCTTTCGTCAACTTGCTACTACGGCTTTTTCTTTATGATTGGTATGGTGTTCGCTTCCGCAGAATTGACTTGGAAACATTTGAAGTTGTATCGAAAACGAAATGCAATTTTATTTCTAGCGAGTACCATTCTTTTCTACACGTATTATTTGATGCCACACGAAGCGCTTTTACCCTATTTTTCAGAAACTGTCCTTTGGAATCTTTGGTATATTGTCTGTGGTTTGGTCGGTTGGAGTTTCGTAATTACGTTGGTAGGTTACGGACAAATTTGGTTGCACAAAAAAAGTGTGCTTGTACAAAAACTCAATGAAGCAATTTATCCGTTTTACATATTGCATCAAACGGTTATTATTGTTTTTGCGTATTACATTGTTCAGTTTGACTTAAGTATATCTCTGAAAATCATCATATTACTACTTACATCTTTTCCTGTAATTGTTTTGATTTACAGGTTTCTAATCTATCCGTTTGCCATTCCTAGAATGCTATTTGGCATGAAAAAGAAACAAAAAAAGACACGCTAAACGCGTGTCTTTCCACTAAACAAAACTATAAAAATTATAGATTTTGAATCGCAACAATTAGCTTTTACTGTAAAATTCAAAGGAAATTGAAGCACTAACACTTCCCCATGATAAATACAATGTATTTCCAGAATCTTGGAACAAGCGAATATCAAATACTTGTCCAGGAGTTACAGGAATGTATTGTGTAGTTGTATTAAACCCGTATTTTGAATTAAACTGATTATACGTTTGGTATCCTTGATTTGACAAACTAAATGGAGTTCCATCTTGATAAATTGCAATGGTAGAGATACTATCACCTGTTCCAGCTTCGTAAATAATAGCCGAATTAATTTTAATATGTGTCACACCAGCTGGAATGGTAATTTGTGTATTATTAGTTCCACCCAAACTAGAAGCATAATTATCTGAAACACCTAGCCAACGTAAAGTTGTCAATGCAAAACTTGGAATTTCATTGTTAGGATTTGGATTTGGAGTTCCTTGGTTTTTCGCACGAACAGCTCCTAAGTAACGAAAAGTATCTTTAGTCGTTGTGCTCGATTTTGCATGCAATGCATATGGAACACTTACCAACTGACTTGTTCCAGTGATGGTGTATGCTGTTCCGCCCAAAAGATCTGTTTCAGTTTTGATAAAATACGTACCACTTGCCCAGTTAATTGTATTAAAAGTTCCCGTTCCAGGAGTTCCATTTCCAATTTCAAGACTTACCAATCCGTTATCATTTGTGGTCGTAGTATGTGTTTCTGAATAAATTACGGGACCGTTTGTTGTACCATTCAAAATACTAATTTGCATTCCTACAGTTTGGTTGGTGACCAAATCGTTAGATGCATTTCGTACCACTGCTTGATAGCTTATTTTTTCTGGCGATTGCGCGTAAACACTAAACGTAAGAATAAAGGCGAATAATAAAGTAATGTTTTTTTTCATGATGCTATTTTTTAATAATTTTGAAGGTCTTAATAATTTTGTTCTCTTTAAATACTGAAATAAAATACGTTGCGGCGGCTAATTGCTGCATGTTTATTTTTGTCTGATCGGCTGTAATTTTTTTAGCAGAGAGAACTCTTCCAGAAATATCCATTACCTGAAATTTCAAGTTCGATTTTTCAAGTTCTTTTAACTGTAAATTGACATAATTAGTTGTTGGATTAGGAAAAACGACCGCGTTGAGTTCAATGTTAGTTACTTCAATTCCTAAAGTTGTAGAAATTTCGAAACTTTGTTGTACACCTTGCGCTACGGATCCATTTGTTCCTGTCTGTGTTGTGTACATCAACTGTCCAACGGAAAAACTCGTATTTCCATTGGTGCCAGTTCCAGTACCACCTGTTGCATTTACCGATTCTTGTGCACACAGAAATGTGGTTCCTAATACACAAAAGGCAATAAAAAATTTGAATTTGTTGTGATTCATATGTATAATATTAGTTTTATAATGCGTTACAAAGCCATCTGCTTTTTTGCATCATTTTTTCATAGTGTAAAAGTAGCTGTAGCCAACATAGAAAGCCGTTTTATGCATACGCACTTGCTACGTATCAGATACGCAATAGGTACGCAGCAAGTGATTATCTTACATTTTTTGATGGTTTTGCTTCCGAAACAACTTACATTAGCTTTATGAAGTTCAAAAAACGATTTATTGTATGCTTCGTTTGGTTGCTATGTTCGCTACATGTAGTTATAGCGCAATCTAACGCGGATGATGTTGTACAAATTATTGATTCGATCAAAATACTCAAAAACAAACCTGCGCAGCGACTTGCGTATGTAACAACCATTGATCATTTGTACATAGAATTATACGCACCTGAATTGTATACCTACGTAAAAAAAGAATTTGATGCAGCCGATAAAATCACTGATTTAACAATCAAATATGATCTATTTCATTTGATGGAAGCTATTTATTATGCGTTAAGTGATTATGAAAAAGCGGCACCAATTGCATACGATTTATTAAAAATTGCACAACAAACCGAAAACCCAAAACACTTTTATTACGCCTACTCTTCCATTGCGGCAGATGAAGCAGGATTGGGAAATAATTACAAGGAAATTGAATTTTTATTACTTGCACATCCATATGCAAGCTATCATATAGCGGTAGCAGCCAAATCTAACATAGAATTGAGTAGTGCTTTTATGGCCATAAATGATTATGATAAAGCTAAAAAGTATATTTTGGCAGGTATCGAAAAAGCATTGGAAAGTGAAGATTCCTATCATATCATTTACGCGTATGCTGTAATGGCTGATTATTGTTATGAAACTGATCAATACCAAGAAGCGCTAGCATATGTTAAAAAAGTAGATTCAATTGCTACAGTAAATACACATTTGTACGATTCTCGAGATATTCTTGAAACAAGCCTTGTTGCAGGCTCAATTTACATAGAAAAAGAACAATTTGATATTGCAGAAAACTATTTGCAAAAAGCACTTACTTTTACCACTAAAGCCAACGATTTAGATTCGAAAGCACAAACTCTTGAAATATTATCGGAACTTGAAGAAACAAAAGGAAATTACGCGAAAAGTTTAACCTATTTTAAAGAAGCGTTCGCCTTAAAGGATTCCGTATTCAGTGACGAAGCGCGCAAAGAACTCAACAGGCTAAAAGTGACATATGAATTGAAAAAGAAAGACGCCGAAATTGTCATTGCACAGACAAATGAAGAATTCTCCAAAAAACAAACTTGGTATTTATTGGGCATTGGAATTACGCTTATCGCGATTTTACTCCTATCGCTCCTCTACTCTAGATCAAAACTAAAAGCGTCTAAAATTGCTTCCGAATTGACAAATAAAGAGAATAAACTCAATCAGATTGAAATAGAAAATTTAGCATTGGAAGTACAATTAAAAAATAAAGAACTTGCCGATTTGTTTCTCCACCAGTATGAAAAAGCACAGTTACTAACCAATGTGATTGACAATATTGATCGTTCTAATGATGCGTTGAAGGAAAATCTTCAAGAACAACTGAATAAAAGTGAAGATTGGACCAATTTTAAGCTTCATTTCGACAAAGTACATGAAGGATTCTTTCAAAAATTAAACACGATTGCGTCAAATCTTACCACAAAAGACATTCGGTATTGTGCGTATATTCGAATGAATTTGACTTCCAAAGAAATTGCCATTATGCTTGGTATTTCACATAGAACTGTACAAGGAATTCGCGGACGAGTTCGTAAAAAATTAGGCTTGGAATCCAGTGAAGATTTGGTATTGTATTTAATGAATTTGTAAAGAAACCTTAATTATTCTCGTACTTCAATCAAAAATAGCTTCGCATTTGGCGTTTTCAAAATAATCTTTTCCAATGGTTTTGGTGCTTCTGGAAGTGGTTCTGAAGAAAAATTAAATGCAAAAGGTTCCATAGAATACGCAAACTCAAGTTCTAGATAATTTCCACCAAGAATGTTTTCTATTGTAAACCAACCAGGATTTACCGTGGAAGGAATTTCTTGGTAATACGATTTTCCATTCGGACCAATGTCTGTCATACGAATTCCCTTGGGTGTTATGGTAAAATTAGCATTTAAAAATCCTGTCATTTTACCAGTTGGATCAAAGGATAACAACAATTGTTCTTGTTCAATAAATTCCTTTTTTTCACGTGTATTTGTGGCTAACAATTCCACTTTTTCAATCCGCCATGTATGTTGTATGATTGTAGGAAATGACAATAAATTATGATTGATGTTGTCTTCTTTCAGTTTTTTTAAAATTTCTTGTAGTTGCAATACTTTGGCAAATTCGTCAGATTCTGTGAGCAATATTCCAGAAAAGTAACCATCAACATACACAGGAGCTCCAGAATGACCTGATGTAATCCGATTGGGCGATATTTTAAAAAAACGCGTATCATCAAAAAAATCAATCGTATGAATTGTATTTTTAAATGCTTCTAGACTAATTGTTGCCGCCGCAGGATATCCTTGAATCACAACTTCTACAGCGTTATTAAGATAAAAAGATGGCACAGTTCCTTTGATTGCTACATCGTAAATTCCAACGATTTTGGCCTTTTTGTCATAAAAACGCTTGGGTAAGGTGTGTTTTACTTTTAAAATTGCCAAATCAATGGAAGCATATTCTTTTATCACTTCGAAATCTTCGGTAATAAAAGCATTTGTTATTTTTGGATTTATCGCAATTAACCGTTTTTTAAAATTGAGCTGAAATTTAGGAGCTGTATCGCTGTCACTATCTTCAATATGTGCACGATCAACCACATGTGCCGCCGTTACAATATACATATGAGAAGCATCAATCCCGACAATGAGTCCGTTTCCGTTGGTACACATGCTTGTACATTGAATTTTCACAATATTTTCCAAGGTTTCATTGTCTGCCAAATTTTGCGCCTGTACTTGCGTTAGCAACAATAAACTTACGGCAAACATCAACAAGCGGTAACTATTTCCCATCATTTGAAAATTTTATAATTGAAATGATAAACGTGAGTATAATTAAAAATGTATTGATCAACGTCAGCAGGAAATTATTATTTGATAGATAAAACAACAATGACGGCGCGATATTTTTTCGATTCAATCCATAATATAATTTGCTTGTAAAGCCTTCTAGTGTAATGAAAATTTTTCCATCTTTTATTTTCAAATTCATCACTTGAAGTTCTGTATCAGGTGTGAGCGCGATTGAAGAATTTTGTGTAATTGGATATTTCTTTGAAATGTCTAACAACGAAATTGTTCCCGATTTTATAGACGAATACGACTTTCCATTGATGTTTTTTTGAAATAAAATGTTGTTTGCAGCAATTACTTCTTCTTCCTCTAACGGCGTTTTTTTGTGCATGCTAACAAACATTTTTAGCATTTTTTCAGAAGGCGTTACTGCAACTATAGGATCAAAAGTGTTGATGACTTCGTTGTTAACTTTTAGTCGCAAACTGTCTGTATTCGATTTAAAAACAATTGGATTTCTGTTATTAGAAATTTGAAATACATACTGTAAAGAATCGTATTTGTTACTTCTAATGTTTATCGTAGCTTCCTTTTCAATAGGAATTGAATTAATTCCAGCATCATAAAAAGTAATTTTATCGGTAATATCTGTCGCAAGGACAAAATTGTCTTCACTTTTTAGATCATCTTCATAATAAAAAAGCGAATCGTATGATTGTACACTGATCTTTTTAATTTTATTATAACTATTTTCAAATGAAAACAAATTATCTATAGGTTCTTGTGACGTAAACGAAACTTCTGTTATTTCCAATTCCAAACGAATCAACGTTTTATAGGGTATAAAAGCCAAAATAAAGATTGGTAGAATAATGATAAAAGCAAGAAGGAATATGTATTTTAATTTCATTCGGTTTAGGGTGTATGATGATGATAAAATCTGAATGTTTTGGTTGATTTCATGCCCGAAATCCATTGAATTTTTACGACAAGTTTATATGTGCCAGCCACTTTGTTTTCCATCGCTAAATTCAATTTAAAGGAAGAAGTCGCGTCAATATCTTCCAGCGCATCTTCACTTACAACTTCATTTGTAGCAATATTAATCACTTTATAAGTAAGTTGGGTAATATTGGCAGGTGTAAAAAAGTGTACATCATAATTATTACCTGTATTTGTAGGCATTTGTGATGTTTTCGTAATAAAAGCAGGCAAATATATTTTGTCTTTTCGTTTGATTAAGACGCCCAAATTTTTCGCTTTAATGTTCTTCTTTACAAGTACATCATTCGTTGGCCAAGGTTCAAAAACATTCCATCCTTCATTCCAAGTTTGATTTTTTACCAACATTTGATAATTTGTATTGTCTTGAATTATCTTAGAAGAATTTATTTTTGCCTTCGCAACGGCATCATGTGCATAAAAATGTATTTTCAACGTATCATTTTCACTATACGATGCAGGTTTTGCACTCGTAAATGAAACAATTCTAAATGAAGCAGAAACATTTTTGGAAAGTGAAGCTTCCCAACGATTGTTATAAAAGTGTTGAGGATCTTTTAAGACTCCATTTTGAGAAAAACCAAATGCTGTACATAATAGCAGCAGTACAAGATTTGAAATATTTTTCATCGTTTATAGGATTTAAATTAACGTTAAATATACAGTAAAACCGTAAAAGTTAAAAAAAGAAAATAGGGAACATAAAAAAAGATCGTTTGCACGATCTTTAGTAACTAACGTAAATTGGATATAAATGATTCAATTCATATTTGTGATTGAGCTTAGAAAATCCTTACTAAACAACAAATTTTCAGTGTTTTATTTTCATTTTCTTTGCTTTCCCAAAGAAAAGAAACAAAAGAAAGGGAACTTTTCCAGAGGTATTTTTAGTTTTTCTTTTTGGGAAAAACTAAAACCGCATGAATTTCCCTAAATTTTTTCCAAGGATTCAAAAATTTTTAACGGAAAATCCCTGCTATACTTCGGAAAAGAAAAGTACCGAACTAATTTTTTTATGTCGAACTCAGATTAACCACTAATTCTTCAAATTTTATAATACTTTCAAAATGTCTTTCGGATCTGCACGAAGCTTATAATCTTCTTCCAAAAAGTGATACGAAATTGTACCATCTTTTTCTACAACATACGTGGCTGCTATTGGTAATTCGTGTTTTGCATTTCCTTGACTTTCTTCAAGATTAATTCCAAACTTTTTATACAATTCTTGCAATTCTGTTGGCAATTTATAGACTAAATTCATGTTTCTGGCAACAATCATGTCAATATCTGAAAGGACTTCAAAGGTTAACTCATTCTTTTCTTTTGTGGTTAAAGAATTATCAGGCAATTCAGGTGCAATAACCACTAACTTCGCTCCTTTTGCTTCAAATTGTGGAACAGCTTCTTGCAATGCACGCAACTGAATATTGCAATATGGACACCAATTTCCACGATAAAAAGCAATGATCACTTTATGTGTTTTCAAAATATCATTCACTTTTACTTCATTTCCCAACGCATTTCCTAAAACAATTTCGGGAAGTGTATCGCCAGTTTTATAAGCGTTTCGAATCATATCTGTAGCTACCAAATCGTCAATAGCTTGTTTCATAATAGTTTGCGCTTCTCCTGGATGTCTTTTTACACTAGCATCGGCAAATGCTTTCAATTCTGCTGTTAAGCTCATATTTTTTCTTTTCTTAGACAGTAAAGTTTTACAAACATTACAAATGCAGCTCATTTTTTATAAACAATCTTTCATTGCTAAATTCATTGTAGAAGTCATAAAAAAATACAAAGTCAATTAATTTAAAGTATAAAAAGTAGGGTGTTTTCAAAATAAGCTGTTTAACTCGAAAGAAATTGCTAAACTAAAAAACTACACAACCACATGAACAAAAAACTATGTTTAACCCTTACTGGAATACTAGCGCTTGGGTTTTCTTCACTTGTACATAGCCAAAATTGGCGTACTTCTGTACTTGATGAAAACAGTAACTATTTTGAAATCGTTGAAGAAGAAAATGCTGTCCTTGCTCCTATTCGAACTAACACTGACAGAAAAAGTAAAAAGAAAATCAAACAATTTGAACGTTGGGCTGCGTTTTGGAAAGATCGTGTATTACCAAATGGAACCTTTATGCCAGCTTCACACACAGCCAATCTTTGGACTAGCGAACTTGCACGACAAGGAAATGCGCCAGAAACTGTTGCTGATGTACCTTGGACACTGTTAGGTCCGGTAACTCCGCCAGTTTCAAATATCGGATTTTATCCAGGAATGGGACGTATTAATGCAGTTGCCTTTACAGGAAATGATACAAATACAATGTACATTGGCGCGCCAGCAGGTGGCGTTTGGAAAACTACTGACGGTGGCGCAAATTGGACACCACAAGGAGATCAATTTCCAAACATGGGCATCTCTGACATTGTGATTGATCCAGTAAATACAAATACAGTATATGCCGCAACTGGCGATGCTGACGGATTTCAGAATAGATCTGTTGGCGTATTAAAAACTACAGATGGCGGTGCCAATTGGGCATTAACAGGATTGTCGTTTACTCTGGGAGAAAATGATATCATTTCAAAATTATTAATTGATCCTAACAATGTAACTACAGTTTTTGCCACAACACGAAATAATATCAAACGTACAACCGACGGTGGAACTACATGGACAGATGTATTCACTGAAGTAGGTGCAATTTTTAATGATATTGGTTACAAAGAAGGAAGCAATACCATTATGTACGCAACATCAAGAAGCGGACGTTTTTACATTTCTACAGATAATGGTGTAAATTGGGCAGAAGCTTCACGACCAGCATTTAGCCGATTAGATTATGCTACAACAGCTGCAAATATAGATTTGATTTTATCAATAGATAATGGCGGAAGAATTAGAAGATCTACAGATCAAGGAAGCAATTGGACACTTATCGGAAATATAGCAGGTTTTAGCTCTCAAGGTGGCTATAATGTTACATTAGCAATTTCGCCAATCAATGAAAACTTAGTTTTAGCTGGTGGCGTTGACGGATGGCGTTCTAGCGATGGTGGCGCAACTTGGGAAAAATATCTTGACGGATATTGGCAAGCAGGAAATCCTTATTTCTATGTACATTCTGATCATCATGATATGAAATTTGTCCCTGGAACCAATACAGCGATTTCCGTAAATGATGGTGGAATTTTTATGGGAAATGCGCAATTTGATAATCCTTGGGCAGATTTATCTTCAGGAATTGCCATTACACAATACTACAACGTATCTGGAACACCACAAAATGCAAACTTATTAATTGCTGGTGCGCAAGACAATGATATTGGGCAATATGACGGAAATGACTGGATTGGAAGAAATCCTGGAAGTGACGGTGTAGAAGGATTATGGGATTATTCAAATAGTGATATTGCTTGGACATGTAGTCAGGCAGGAACAATGTTTAGAACAATTAACGGATTTGCTAGTTCACAATTTGTAAATACGCCTTTTGGAGCACCATTTGTGTGGGAATTAGAGATTCATCCAACTGTGCCTACTACAATTTTTGGTGGTTTTAACGATGTGTACAGATCTACAAATCGTGGAGACAATTGGGTAAATCTTAATTCGGGTGTAGGAACTATAGAGTTCATCTCAATTTCTCCTTCTGATCCTGATGTAATTTATGTTTCAGGAACCAACGGCGTGCGTAGAACCAATAATGGTGGAACTTCTTGGACGCCAATTTCTTTACCACAAGCTGGAAACGTAAAAAGTATAGAAGTACATCCAACCAATCCAGCAGAAATATACATTGCATATTCAGGCTATCAAGCTGGAAAAGTATACAAATCTACCAATAGTGGTTTTTCTTTTACAAATATTACAGGTTCATTGCCAAACATTCCGACACACAAAATCATTTATAAAACAGGAACTACCGATGGAGAATTATTCTTAGCAACAGATTTAGGTGTATACTACAGAACAGATACTGCTGGCGATTGGGAACGTTTAGGACAAGGATTGCCAAACGTAATTGTATACGATGTCGAAATTCACTATGCAACAAATAAACTAAGAGCAGCTACGTACGGACGTGGCGTTTGGGAAGTTGCTGTGGACGAAGCTTCACTTTCTGTTGGAGAAAACGAATTGCCACAAAATTCTGTTACGATCTATCCAAATCCAACAGTAAACAAAAAATTCACCTTGTCTTTGCAAGATATAGCTGGAAATACAAACATTTTGGTATATAACTTAATTGGCTCGGTTGTTAAAGAAATAAACACCACCGCAAACGAAGAAACCATAAATTTAAATGGTTTTGCAAAAGGTTTATACATGGTAAAAGTTACCAATAACGGAAAAAGTATTACAAAGAAAATTGTTGTTAATTAATGAAACGGTTCTTACTATTATGTGTGCTAACGCTCAATATAATGGCGTGTGATGAAGGTATCAAGCTACTATCTTCAACGAAGCAAACCATTGTACAAGGCACACATATGACCAAGCCGTACACTAACTATCTTTTTGAGATAACACTGTTAAACGCTATCGACCTTCGTGTCGATAGTGTTTTAATTTATGACCATCGCAAAGCATACAAAGTGAATCATTACCTATCGAAAAGAAAAAACAATAAAAACTACATACTTACTGCTGCTTTAAATGAAGGTAATTATACAAGTTCAGATGCTGAAACTGACATTGAAGAAGCAATCATTTATTATCAAGTAAATGAAAAAAGCGGTGTACTAAACATTACAACCTTCAAGGAAGAAACAGTGACGCGACGGTAACTTAGTTGCTTGTTTTTACTTATTGTAGAACTACAGAAATTTTGAATCAAAGTGCTTCCTCCTGATGGATCTCGACACAAATGTGCTCCACAAATTCACTCAATTTGACGATACTATTGAACTTTCAAAGACTTTCGAATTGGAGTGTATAGTTTAAACTTTAAATTCTTGAATCCTTGAATCTTTGAATTTTTGAATCGTGCGCAAAAGCGAACCTAATACGCCAAAACTTCTTTTAATGCCTCTTCAAACTCGTTTTTAGCTAAATATTGCTGTTCTAAACCTTGATCAAAAGGAATTGGAGTTTCCATACTTGCCAAACGTTTTACAGGTCCGTCAAGATATTCAAAACAATTTTCCATAATCATGGCCGAAATATCACTAGAAATACTGCCAAATAGCGAATCTTCTTGTAAAATAATGGCTTTTCCTGTTTTCTGTACAGAAGTATAAATAGCTTCCGTATCTAACGGTTGCAACGAACGTAAATCGATCAAATCGGCAGAAATATCAGGATTCTTCTCTAAAGTATCTAATGCCCAATGTACAGCAGCTCCGTAGGTAATTATCGTAATATCATTTCCTTCTTTCAATAAGGAAGCTTTTCCTAATGGCAAGGTGTAATAATCCGTCGGAACATCTTGATACACGCTTCTATACAACGCTTTATGTTCAAAGAATAATACAGGATTCGGGTCATTAATAGCAGTTGCTAACAAACCTTTTGCATCTGCAGGAAAAGCTGGATATACAACTTTTAAACCTGGTGTTTTGGTAAACCAAGCTTCATTGGTTTGTGAATGAAAAGGTCCAGCGCCAACACCTGCGCCACAAGGCATTCGAATTACAACGTCTGCATGTTGATTCCAGCGATAGTGGGATTTTGCTAGTAAATTCACAATCGGATTGAATCCACTTGATACAAAATCCGCAAATTGCATCTCCATCACAGCTTTCATTCCGTTTACAGAAACGCCGTATGCCATGGAAACTATTGCAGATTCACAAATTGGTGTATTCCGCACACGATCTTTCCCAAACTGATCTATAAATTTATCTGTAATTTTAAAAACGCCGCCGTATTCAGCAATATCTTGTCCCATGATAATTAAATCATCATGTTGTTCCATGGATTGTTTCAAACCTTGAGAAACCGCATCTACAAAACGTATGTTTTCAGTTGTTTCATTTTTTTCAACTTCCTGATATGTAGCGTCTTGAAAAACATCACTTAATTCGTTACTTTTAGTGGAAGAAATCTTGTCTTCATCAAAAGCTTTTTGCAAATGTTCATTGATTTCGTTACTAATTTCTTTTTTGAAAACATCATCAATCTGTGACGTTAACAAACCTTCAAAAATTAAATAATTACGAAATGTATCGATCGGATCTTTCTTTGCCCATGCTTCCATTAATTCATCAGGAACATATTTAGTACCGCTTGCTTCTTCATGTCCGCGCATTCTAAAGGTTTTAAACTCCAATAAAATAGGTCTTGGGTTTTCTCTGATACTTTCAGCCAATTCAGAAACGGTCGTGTATACTTCTAAAATATTATTTCCATCAATAATATGCGATTCCATTCCGTAGCCTTTTGCTCTATCCGCCAAATGTTCACAAAAATATTGCTCAGAAGTTGGTGTGGAAAGTCCATAACCGTTATTTTCGATACAAAATAACACAGGCAAACTCCACACAGACGCAACGTTTAGCGCTTCATGAAAATCTCCTTCACTTGTTCCGCCTTCACCTGTAAAAACGGCGCAGGCATGCTTATTAGCTTTCAATTTATTCGCCAAAGCAATTCCGCTAGCAACGCCCATTTGCGGTCCTAAATGCGAAATCATTCCTACAATATTAAACTCTTGCGTTCCAAAATGAAAACTACGATCGCGTCCTTTTGTAAAACCATTGGCTTTTCCTTGCCATTGTGAAAACAAACGATATAATGGAATTTCTCGTGTGGTAAACACACCCAAATTACGGTGCATTGGTAGTATGTATTCGTCTTTGGTCAATGCAGCTGTAACACCAACGGCAATGGCTTCTTGCCCAATTCCGCCAAACCATTTTGAAATTTTCCCCTGACGAAGAAGAATTAACATCTTCTCTTCTATCATTCGCGGTTTGAGCATTTTTTTATATAATGAAACCAATGTACCACTGGTCAAATTCCCTTTTTTATATAACATGAAGTTTTATCTGGTTGCTTCCTTAAAAAAGCTGGTTAAATTGTAATATCAAAAATCATCAAAAAAAACGGTTCATCAAAATACATTTTAAGAATTTTCATAATTGTTAATAACTCTCTTTTTTCAACCGTATATTTTTAGCTACATTTGTATCTATAAGCTATGAAAGGCTATAAAGTTATTAACAATTGGTTTTACTAAAATCACGATTGTTTCCGTTTTTGACAGCTTATATGTTTTACAAATATTAAAAACCTGAATTACATGAAAAATATTCCAAGTGTAAATCTTCACGATTTCTTATCCGATGATCCTGCTAGAAAACAAAAATTTGTAGATGAAATAGGGAAAGCCTATGAAGATATTGGTTTTGTTGCTTTAAAAGGTCATTTTTTAAGTGATGAATTGGTAGACAATTTATATGGGGAAATTAAAAACTTCTTTTCGTTACCTGTAGAAACAAAACATAAATATGAAATTGAAGGCATTGGCGGACAACGTGGATATGTCTCATTTGGAAAAGAAAGCGCCAAAGGACGAAAAGTAGGAGATTTAAAAGAATTTTGGCACTTTGGACAATACGTAGAAGACAATGATGCTTTAAAAGCAGAATATCCTGATAATGTCTTAGTTGAAGAACTTCCTGAGTTCAATAAAGTAGGGGAAGAAACGTACAAAATGCTTGAAAAAACAGGTGTTTACGTATTAAGAGCTTTGGCTATTTACTTAGGATTGGATGAATTTTACTTTGACAAATTTATCAAAAACGGAAACAGTATTTTACGTCCAATACACTATCCACCAATTACTAGCGAACCAAAAAATGCAGTGAGAGCTGCTGCGCATGGAGACATCAACTTAATTACTTTATTAATGGGATCGCATGGAAAAGGATTGCAAGTGCAACGTCATGACGGCGAATGGTTAGATGCCATTGCTGAGCCAGACGAATTAGTGATCAATGTTGGAGATATGTTGTCGCGTCACAGTAACAATAAATTAAAATCAACAATTCATCGTGTGGTAAATCCGCCAAAAGAACTTTGGGGAAGTTCACGTTATTCAATACCATTCTTTATGCATCCTATTAGCGAAATGCCGTTAGATTGTTTAGAAAATTGTATTGATGAAGACAATCCTAAGAAATTTGCAGATATTACCGCAGGACAATTTCTAAACGAACGTTTGATTGAATTGGGTTTAATTAAAAAGTAAAAAGAAAGATCCTGAAATAACACAAAAAGAGGTTTCTGAAAAATTAAATGTACGTCAAGTCAAACTTGATTTGGTTTCTCATAACAATTGAAAATCAGTTCAATGAGCATCTGAAACAGATTCGGAAAGGCATTATTATAATTTTTCAGACAATCTCTTACTTGTTTTAACGCATAAATATAAGCTCCCCTATTTACTAATTATGTATATTTAATATTACAAACGAACTACAAGTATTTGCATACATGGGAAAGAAAAAAATGAATAGTTTAGAAGATTTAGGAGGATTTGTATTTTCTACTAATGATGATTTTGAACTCGAAAATGACACTATTGAAGAAACACTCGCGCCAAAAAAACAACAACTAGAAGCACACTTTAGTAACAAAGGTCGTGGCGGAAAAATTGTAACGGTTGTCAGAGGTTTTGTAGGGTTAGAAGATGACTTAAAAGCATTAGCAAAACTCTTAAAAGTAAAATGTGGCGTTGGTGGAAGCGTAAAAGACAATGAAATCATCATTCAAGGAAACTATCGTGATAAAATCATTCAAATACTGCAAAAAGAAGGATACAATGTAAAACGTGTTGGAGGATAAATGGAGGATAAAATACTACATATAGTAAATGGCGATAGTTTAGTATCACGATTGCACACCTTAGGAATTAACGACGATCAGTTGGTTTGGCGCGAAATGCTATGCGAAGGAAAAACGGTATTTCATTTAGATTCGGAAGAATTTAAAACTGCGCGTGTCTCCTACTTGGAAAAATTTAGTGCAACGGAAAAAACCTATGTAGATTCATTTCTAACGCCTTTACTAGAAACAGCATACAACACGTATACATCTATTGTATTATGGTTTGAATACGATTTGTTTTGTCACATCAACATGATGGCAGCATTAAGTCATCTAAAAAAACAAAAGTTAGACACTCCAATATATTTAGTCTGTAGCGGCTGGATTGAACACGAAGCCAATTTAAAAGGATTGGGAGAATTAACAGACAAACAATTACAACAACATTACGACGACAAAATTTTGCTCACAAATGACGATATCATGTTAGCGAATGAGTTATGGCGTTTGTATTGTGCTGACGATCACACCTATTTTAAAGAATTTGTAACGGATTCGTCTTCGTTTCCATACCTTTCTAATTGTATAAGTGCGCATTTGAAACGTTTTCCAGACATCACAAATGGATTGAGCAGACTGGAAACTAATATTTTAAATATCATTCACAAAGAAAAAGTAAACGACGTTCATCATCTTACTGGATATGCGTTGCAATACCAAGGATTCTATGGTTTTGGCGATTTACAAATAAAAAAAATAATAGACAAATTAGCCATCTTTTTTGAAACACAAAACGAACAACTCGTCTTAAACAGAAAAGGACATTTAGCATTGGAAAGTATCCGAAGTTTTTATGAAGAAGTTTCCGATGGCACTACTTTTGGTGGTTGCAAAAAATATGAATTTTGCTATCATCCTTCACTACAAATATTGACAAAACATGAATAGAATAGGCGAATCAGAGTTAATTTTAAATCCTGATGGAAGTATCTATCACTTAAATATTCTTCCAGAAGATATTGCTACAACGATCATTACAGTAGGCGATCCTGACAGGGTTTCTTCCGTTAGTAAATACTTTGATACGATCGAAGTTCAAAAAGGAAAACGTGAATTTGTCACACACACAGGAACCTACAAAGGAAAACGGATCACGGTAATTTCTACAGGAATTGGCACTGATAATATAGATATTGTATTCAATGAATTGGATGCGCTAGTGAATGTTGATTTCAACACGCGACAAGTAAAAAACACACACCAACAGTTAGATATTATTCGGATTGGAACATCTGGTTCTATTCAAGAAAATATTCCGACGGACAGCTTTTTAATCAGTGAATATGCGGTCGGATTTGACAGTCTACTCCACTTTTACGACAGTGAACATGTACAACATACAGCAATTGCCGAAGCTTTTGTAAAACATGCTGATTGGTTTGTAAAAAAATCAATGCCATATGTGGTAAAGGCTGACAAAGATTTAGTTGATCAAATTGCGTCTGATAAAACCGTTTTAGGATTTACAGCGACAAATGTTGGATTTTACGGGCCGCAAAGTCGTAAAATACGCTTAAATGTGCAAGATGAAGATTTGAATGACAAATTAGCTTCTTTTAATTACGAAGGAAAAAAATTGACCAACTTAGAAATGGAAACCGCTGGTATTTATGGTTTGGCAAGTTTATTAGGACATCGCGCTATTTCGATGAATGCCATCATTGCAAACAGACCTTTAGGACAATTCAGTAACACACCAAAACAAACGGTAGATCAATTAATTCAATATACTTTAGAAAAATTAGTATCACACAAAAGCCTCAAATGAAAAAAATAAATATCGGTGGCGTACCTGAGCACTTTAACCTCGCTTGGTATCTAACACTAAAAGAACGTGCCTACGAAAAAGAAGGAATCAGCTTGCGCTGGAAAGATTATCCAGGTGGAACTGGCGCTATGTGCAAAGCACTTCGAAATGAAAAAATTGATATTGCGGTGATTCTTACCGAAGGAATCATCAAAGATATTATTGATGGAAATCCTTCCAAAATTGTACAAACGTTTGTGCAATCGCCATTAATTTGGGGAATTCACGTTGCAGCCGATTCAAAATATGAAACCATAGACGATTTAGAAGGTACAAATGCTGCCATCAGTCGTTACGGTTCTGGTTCACATTTAATGGCGTATATAAATGCTGAAAATAACAATTGGGACACAGACACGCTTGGATTTGAAGTCATTAACAATTTAGAAGGAGCTATTAATGGTTTAAACAAAGGAAAAGGCGATTACTTCATGTGGGAACATTTCACGACAAAACCATTAGTAGATCAAGGAATTTTCAGAAGAATTGACGATTGTCCAACACCGTGGCCGTGTTTTGTCATTGCAGTTCGAAATGAATTATTGCAAGAAGATGAAGCAACTGTGAAAGCAATATTACGTATTATAAATACTATGACACGTGATTTTAAACAAATTCCAAACATCGACGAACAGATTGCCGTGCGCTACGAACAACAACTAGATGATGTGCAAAAATGGTTGTCGTTAACCGAATGGAGTCAAGAAATCATTGATGAAGAAACCATTGCCAATGTACAAGACAAACTACTCAGTCTAGATATAATTCCTGAAAAATGGGACTATAATGATCTGACACACAAAATACTATAAGTAAAAAAGCGAGCTGAAAAGTTCGCTTTTTTTATGCGATATATCGTAAAAACCAAATTAGCTACAAAAAATACACACGTACATTTACCTGTTTTCTTAGGGGCTTTTTCCCCTTTTTAAAAGAGGGAAAGTGTCGACGAATGGTTATTTTCCCTCTGCGAATAGTCAAAAAAGAGCGTTTTTGTGTAATTTATCGAGAATTTAAACAGCTAAACGATTAAATGTTTCGATTAACGGTCGACACTATACATTTGTTATCAGAAAGTAATAAGGGCAAAATATTGCTTTCAGGCTTAAAACAAACCAATTTATCAGATTATTAACATTACAACTACTATCATTATGAAAAAATCATTATTACTTATCGCAGCAGCAGGATTATTATTAGCATCATGTGGATCTAACTGTATGGGTAAAGGTGTTAATTTCGCAGACGCAGACGATGCAAAAGAAAATTACATCATGACCGCTGAAGACACTTCTTGTGTAGAAGTTTACTAAGAAAAACTATCCAATTATATATACTTTCAGGTTGCAACAGTTATTGTTGCAACCTTTTTTAGTGCTATAAATTTACCTTAAAAAGCTAATAATAAACATATTAGACCGAAATAAAAAACGAATTCACTCGCCATAAGTTGTGTAAAAGATTATAAAAAGCTATCTTAGTTTATTCAATAGCCAAACTAACTACTTTATAAACAATGAAAAAGCTACTCATCGTATTATTAGTTCTTCTTACTTCTTGTTCTACAAGTCTTGAAACAGATATTTCAAGTGATAGAGATTTCAGTAAATTACTTGGGAAAAGAATTACTGTAGAAGGAACTGCAGCCAATACAAAATTTGGTGCACTTGTAATTACCAATGACAACGCTTCTATATGGATTGACAAATTAGAAAGTTGGCCAGCTCAGTACAATGCTGAAGGCGATAATGGAAAAACCGTAATTGTCACAGGTGTCATTATTGAAAAGTTTGATTTGCCAGTTGTAGTAAACAAAAATGGACAATCGTCAAAAACATCTAGTCGCAAATATGTACTAACAGAAGCTATTTGGGGATTACTTCCTGACTAAAAAATCAAAAAGTACTGAAATTACCAGCGAATACCTTCAATACGTTTACTTACCAAATAATCGTTACAACGGCTAAAATGCTTGTTATCAAACCAAAAACCTCTATTGGCACTCAATGGAGACGGATGACCAGAAGTCAACACATAATGTTTACTCGTATCGACCTTTGCTCCTTTTTTCTTTGCATAACCGCCCCAAAGTAAAAACACTACGTTTTCTTTTTTATCAGAAATTGTTTTAATCACTGCATCTGTAAACGTTTCCCAACCTTTTCGTTGATGACTTCCCGCTTCATGTGCCCGAACCGTTAAAGTTGCGTTTAATAACAAAACACCTTGTTTTGCCCAGCGTTCTAAATTTCCACTTATTGGCGGATTAATGGCAATATCACGTTTAATCTCTTTAAAAATATTTTGTAACGATGGCGGATGTGGAACACCATCATTTACAGAAAAACACAAACCATTAGCTTGTCCAACACCATGATACGGATCTTGACCAATAATAACCACTTTTAACCGATGAAACGGACAATGATCAAATGCAGCAAAAATATCTTTTCCTTTAGGGAAACACGTATGATTACTGTATTCAGATTTTACAAAATTGATTAACTCTTTAAAATATGGCTTTTCAAACTCATCTTGTAAGTGAAATTTCCAGCTTTCTTCAATTTTTATGTTCATAGAATTCTATTTCAAAATCAATAGATAAATAAGTACCTTTGCAATCGGCTAAAAATCCGCGCTATTGCAGAGATTTAAATTAGCTCAAATTTACAATGATTAAAATACATTCCAAAACATTAGACGACTTAGAATTTGAAACGGTTTTACAACAAGTTTCAGAACATGCTGTTACGACTTACGGAAAGCAAAAAATTAACAATACAGAACCTTTTAAGGATAAGGAAATATTGCGTACGCATTTGGCATATGTCAATGAATATTTAGCGTCTTTTGAAAACGAAAACGTGATTCCTAATCATGGTTTTGAAGGTATTTCACTAGAAATTAAACTCTTAGCTATTGAGAATAGTTTTTTAGAAATCATAGGTTTTCGAAAAATTTCAGCAATTTCAAGTGCTACGAATCTACTAATTAAGTTTTTCAAGAAATTTAAAGAATACTATCCAACGTTGCAATCGCGTTCGGAGCAAATTGAATTTACAAAAGTACTCATTACTGAAATTGACAATGTAATCAATCGTTTTGGAGAAGTAAAAGATACTGCTTCGCCAGAATTGGCACGAATTCGACGTGGAATTTTAAGCATTCGGGGGAAAATAAATCAAAGTTTCTCTTCCGCGTTAAGCAGATACAATCAAGCAGATTACTTAGATGAAATTCGTGAAACGGTTGTGGACAATCGTAGAGTTTTAGCGGTAAAAGCCATGCATCGTCGTAAAGTGAAAGGTGCAATTATGGGCAATTCTAAAACAGGAAGTATTGTATATATCGAACCCGAAATTACACTGCGATACTCACGAGAATTGTCAAACTTAGAATACGAAGAAAAAGAAGAAGTGACGCGTATTTTAAAAGAACTGACAGATTTTGTACGTCCATTTGCTCCACTTTTGGAAGAATACCAACATTTTTTGAGTGATTTAGATGTGAGTTACGCAAAAGCAAAATATGCGGATTCTATGAATGCCATTTTGCCTGAAATCTCAGAAAATCGCGAACTATTCCTAAAAGATGCATATCATCCACTACTCTATTTAACCAACAAAGAACGAAACGAAAAAACCTATCCGCAAACTATTGAACTCAGTCAGGACAACAGAATCATTGTTATTTCTGGACCAAATGCTGGTGGAAAAAGTATCACGTTGAAAACCATTGGCTTATTGCAATTAATGTTGCAAAGCGGAATGTTAGTTCCTGTTCACGAACGCAGTAAAATGTGTTTATTTGAACGTATTCTAACAGATATTGGTGACGGACAATCAATTGAAAATCATTTAAGTACGTATAGTTACCGTCTAAAACAGATGAATTATTTCTTAAAGAAATGTAACAATCAAACACTATTTTTAATAGATGAATTTGGTACCGGAAGTGATCCAGAATTAGGTGGCGCGTTGGCAGAAACATTCTTAGAAGTATTTTACGAACGTGAAGCATTTGGAATCATTACCACACACTATTCAAATCTAAAATTATTAGCGAACGAATTGCCGCATGCGACGAATGCGAATATGATGTTTGATCGTAAAACATTACAACCTATTTACCAATTGGCATTAGGACAAGCAGGAAGTTCATTTACGTTTGAAGTAGCGCAGAAAAATGGAATTCCGTACAGTTTAATCAACAAAGCCAAAAAGAAAATTGAACGCGGGAAAGTTCGTTTTGATGCTACAATTGCAAAATTACAGAAAGAACGAAGTGCAATGGAGAAAACTTCCAAAGCGCTACGTGAGGAAGAAATAAAAGCGCGTGAAGAAAACGATCGTTTGGAAACGTTGAATACCAAAATGAAATCGAAGTTGGAAAGCTACCAACAATTGTACGATCATGACAAGCGTATGATTCATTTAGGGAATAAAATTAACGAAATTGCAGATCGTTATTTTGACAACCAAAAGAAGCGTCCGTTAATTTCTGAGTTTTTACGTATTGTAGAAACGGAAAATTCCAAACGGAAAAAGCAATCTGTAAAAGAAAAGAAAGTACAGAAAGAAAAACAGAAAGAAGCGAAAAAAGAAGTCATTCAGAAAGTGGCTGTCATTCGTGAAGAAAAGAAAGTTGAAAAGAAAAAAGCAGCCAAAAAAGAAGCGCAAAAGCCTAAACCGATCTTAAAAGTTGGCGATCGCGTTCGCATGCATGATGGAAAAGCTGTAGGAACCATTGATAGCTTGGAAAAAGGCAAAGCAACAGTGAATTACGGATTGTTTACCACTAGTATTTCTGTAGATCAGTTGGAATTGGTACAAGCGAAAAAATAGGTGTGTTTGGTGTTGGGTTGTTCTTTTGTTAAGTTGTTCATTTGTTGAGTTGTTGATTGCAGGAAGAACATACTTTTTCATTTCATATTTCGTTCTCACTAATGTATGAAAAGAAAAATTGGGTATACAATTCTAATAATTATCACAATAGGATATCTAATTCCTGAGAATTTCAGCATGCCAGTTCAAGGAGGAACTTCAAAAGATTACAATCAACAATCATTTTGGTATTATCCTTGGGGAAAATCAGTAACCCATAAAGGTGTCGATATTTTTGCTAAGAAAGGAACACAACTCAATACTTCTACAGCAGGAATTGTGTTATATACTGGAACGATCGAAATTGGCGGAAACGTAGTAGTTGTTTTAGGTCCAAAATGGAAATTACACTATTATGCACATTTGGATACCATTACAACTTCTTCCCTATCGTATGTAAGCAGAGATGAAAAAATTGGTACAGTTGGTAATTCTGGAAATGCAAAAGGTAAATCGCCACACGTACATTATGCAATTGCAACCATTATTCCGTATCCTTGGAAAATTGATAGCGACAGACAAGGTTGGAAAAAGATGTTTTACTTGAATCCTATTGAACAATTAAAAGCGTCAGGATATTAGTTAATCATTTAAGTTTTAGCATTGAGTTTCGCTAATTTACCAATATCAAAAGATATACAAACCAAACACCCAAACTCCCAAAACCCAAAATCCAATTCCAAAGACCAAAGACCCAAAACCCAAATCCAACATATTGTTCATTTAAAAAATTCCTCATTTACAATTTAAAATTTCACAAAGTCGTATCTTTGTATGATTACTGAAAAAGAAGTTAAAATGATTGATTCCTTACCAAAAGATAAAAAAATTGTACTATTTGATGGCGTTTGCAATCTTTGCAACGGTTTTGTGGATAAAATTATTTCAAAAGACAAAAAGGATGTTTTTCGTTTTGCATCGTTACAATCAGAAATCGGCATCGCAATACAAGAACACTTACAACTTGATGCTTCAAAATTAGATTCCGTCATTTTATACGAACCTGGCGTTGCTTATTATCACAAATCGACTGCAGCTTTAAAAATTATGAAAGAATTTGGTGGCGTTTGGAGTTTGATGCAAATTTTCGTAATACTGCCAAAATTTCTTCGTGATGGCGTTTATAACATCATTGCAAAATACCGTTACAAATGGTTTGGCGAAAAAAATACCTGTCGAATGCCAACTCCTGAAGAAAGAGCTCGATTTTTATAAGTACTTCACACTTTTCATCCAAAAAAAGCAACACTTGGTACACTTTTGGTTAAAAAGTTAGCAACGATTTGCGCTAAGCAAAATCGAAATACTATTTTTACAGCATCAAATATGGATACCATGAAAAAACAACTCATCACAACAATACTCCTATTTTCAATAGGTTTTTCATTCGCACAGAAAAAAGAAAAAATCAAAGGAAATCGTGAAGTAACAACCGTCATTTATGAATTAGATGCGTTTACTACGCTTGAAATTAAAGAAGACTTAGAAATTATTCTCATTAACGGAACAACATCGCAAGTCGAAATCAATGCAGATGAAAATTTACATGAAGTATTCACTGTTGAAGTTGTAAATGAAACGCTTCGTATTGCAACAACGAAAGAAATTAGAAGCAGTAAAAAACTTGAAATATTTGTTACTATTAGTGAAGATCTAAAACGTATTCATGTTGAAAATGATGCTGAATTGAAGTCGTTAACAACCTTAACAATCAATAATGCTGAAATCAATGCTATGGGAAATGCTGAATTAAAACTGAAATTGAAATCAGATTCATTAGCGATTAATAGTTACGGAAAAACTAAAGGACGTTACGAAATTGATACCAACGAATTGATTTTAACTGCTTTTGAAGATGCAAGCGTAAAAGCAAAAGTAAACGCTACAAAAGTTACTTCACAAGTAGAATTTGCAGATGTTAACGTAGAAGGTCAAACCGATAGTTTGTTTTTAGAAGCAAAAGAAAAAGGCGAATTTATTGCTCCATTATTCAAATCAAAAGAAATTAGCGTCACTACTACCGAACAAGCCAAAGTAAGCATTAACGCAACAGAAAAGATTCAAATTGACGCACATGATAATTCAGAGATTGATTTACTAGGAAACCCAACTTCAATTATACTATACAAGTTTGAAGAAGAAGCTATTTTACGTAAAATTGATGAAAATAAAAAAGGTTTCTTAAAGCATATTTTTTAAATCAATAAACGTATAGTTTTTGTATTTTTGAATTCCTATTTTCCATGGGAATGACACATAATTACAAAATCAATACATAACTACATGGGGACATTTTTTATCATTTTTATTATTTTCGGAATTATAGTGGTCGGCGGATTTGTGGTATTGATCGCTTTCATCATTAAAAAATCTACAGAACCGAAATCTGAAGCCTATATAGCGAAAGAAAAAAAGAAACTCTTCAATAATGTCATCAAAAAAAGAAAAACACTCAGCACGCATACGTCTCCATTATATGCTGAAATCACTGATGCAATGTCGTTTAATTATGTAAAATCGGTTACGTATGCGAAGCTTTCTGGAGTTATTTTGAATGAAAAACGCAAACCAATTGTTGCATTTGAGCGCATAGAACGCGGTTTTGACACCAAAGGTCATATGTATGCCATGAGTAAAAAACGTGAGTTTTACTATGAATTCACAGGATTAGAAGCTACATTTTATTGTGATGGGAAGCTTTTAGGACGATTTGACAAAGAAGGCATTATTTATGATCATAATAATCAACGTATTGGAAAAGCAAAACATCCTATAAAAGCTTCTTTTGAGATTGAAATTTTCAAAAAAGTAAAACATCGTTTAGGCGAAGGTCTCTTTCCTTTGGTAATAAATGATAGAGAATTAGCAACCATAAATGTTGTACCAAATTATGATGATATCGACTACGGACATTCAGTAGATATACTATTTGATGAATTAGAATTTGGAACGCCAATTATTACACTTTCAAAAAATATAGAACCAACGGTAGACGAAGAAAAATGGTTGTCAGCATTTGCAATATTTGAAACAGCTTTTCACGGACATTGGCTAATTCCGTAAAAACGCCAACTCAACTTATGAATTGACGTCTTTATTGTTTCCCTAAAACTTAAATTTTTAATAATGATTTGGGCAACAAAAACCTGCGCCACTACATGCCCAATTTGGCGGACAATCAGAATCTCTGTTGCAATAAATTTGTATTCCTCCATTAATTTTCGCTTGTGCTTCTTTCGTTAATGTTTGTGCATTTTCTACGTTTACGATTTTTTTTAACATACTATTTGTTTTTTGATGATTCCTACTCTATTGAAGCTTTTCGGATAACGCCTTTAAGAGTTATGAATTTAAAGCTAAAAATCATTAAAATTGTCAATCCCTATAAGCATTGACGGATTAGTTGTTTAAATTTATAAAAATGAAGTATGAATGCATGTGAGCATGAAGAAAGCTCAAAATAACGCTAAAAATAGGTTAGAATGACATTGTAATTTCAAAGCCTTTTTTGAAACAAATTTGCGTTACAAATCCTCTCAAAGTGACATTTCGAGTAGTTTAAATAACCAAGTAAAGTGACCCAAAAGCGTCTGCACTGAGCCTGCCGAAGTGAAGCGACCCAATTAGAACAATCCTATTTGTCCGTCATCAGCTGGTTTTTCGCCGCTTTCACTGCCTTTTACGGTTTCTTCGTCTACAACTTCAATTTCTTCTGCTGGCACTTCTTCTTCCTCTTCATAAGGTAAAGATTCCAACGTATTTATCTGTCGCACTTTATCTGTTGTGAGTTGATTTCCAAGTGCTTTGATTCCTTTTAAAGAAATAAATTCTTCCAAATTGACTTCTAAATTTGGCTTTTGGTCTTTTCCACGTTGTTTGTAGAAAACCACTTCTGCCATTGGTCGCCAATCTGTCATCACAATTTCTAGTTGCGATTTTGGATGATCCGTAATGAATAATTCTACTTTAGACGTATTTTCAACCAAGAAACGTTTTACATAGTAACGTTCTTTTTCTCCATCAAAATAGATGGCTGAAATTGGTTTTTTTGGATTCCATTTTTCCAACACAATCATGTCACTATCAAAATGAGCCGTCAATTCTGGAAGAATGGTTTTGATCTCTCCTTTTTGATTGATGATGAGCAAACGATCTTCTCCTCTAAATTCGCCGATCAATTCGCCTCTTCCATCAACATTCAAACGTTGTACAGTATCGTCAAACCATATTTTACGTGGTTTTAGTGTAGAAACTCCTTTTTCTTTGAGTTCGATACGTTTGATAGCATATTTTGTAACAATGTTTCCTTTTACGCCTCTTCCTTTGATCGATAAATCTGCAAAATCAATATCCCACTTCAACTTTTTGATACTTCCTGCTTGACGTAATAATATCGTAACGATTTCGGCTTCTCCATTTGGATTTGCTGAAAAATACGTTACCATAGAACCACTTTTTCCTTGTGTTAAATCGTACGCTTTGTCACGTGTAACTCCTGTAATTGCAAAACGTTTTATGTAACTTGCGCCACCTTTTCCATCACGATAAATCATGTTGTAAATGGTGCGTTTGTCTTTTTTCTTAAAAATGGCAACATGAATGATGTTTTTGCCAATAAAGGTTTTTGCATCAACACGTGTCACTTGCATTTTTCCGTCGCGTGTAAACACGATAATGTCATCAATATCCGCGCAATCGGCAACATATTCGTCTTTTTTCAATGATGTTCCAACAAAACCTTCTTCCCTATTTACATAGAGTTTTGTGTTTCGAATCACTACTTTTCTCGCATCAACATCATCAAAAATTCTGATTTCAGTTTTACGCTCTTTTCCTTCTCCGTATTGCTTTTTTAAACGTGTAAAATAATCAATAGCAAACGTGATAAGGTTTTCCAAATGATGTCTTACTTCTGCGATAGTTTCTTCTAACGCATCAATTTTTTGTTGTGCTTTGTCAATGTCAAATTTTGAAATACGCTTGATTCGAATTTCCGTCAAACGTGTAATATCTTCAACGGTTACCGCGCGTTTTAAATGTGTTATATGTGGTTTTAAACCTTCATCAATCGCATTGATAACACCTTCCCAAGTTTCTTCTTCTTCTATTTCACGATAGATTCTGTTTTCAATGAAAATTCGCTCTAACGACGCAAAATGCCATTGTTCTTGCAGTTCTGCCAATTGAATTTCCAATTCCGCTTTTAACAATTCTACGGTATGATCTGTAGAACGACGCAACATTTCAGAAACACCTATGAATAAAGGTTTGTTATCATAAATAATACAACCTAATGGCGAAATTGAGCTTTCACAATTCGTAAATGCATACAACGCGTCAATGGTTTTATCTGGCGAAATATTGTTTGGCAAATGCACTAAAATTTCAACATCTGCCGCCGTGTTATCTTCAATCTTTTTAATCTTGATTTTCCCTTTGTCATTTGCTTTCAGAATCGATTCAATTAATGAAGTTGTATTCGTTCCGAAAGGAATTTCAGTAATGACCAAGGTATTTTTATCCTGTTGTGAAATTTTTGCACGAACGCGTACTTTTCCACCGCGTAAACCATCATTGTAATTGCTGGCATCCATAATTCCCGAAGTTGGGAAATCTGGCAAGATGGTAAATCGTTTTCCTTGCAAATGTTTGATGGAAGCATCAATAAGTTCGAGAAAATTGTGTGGTAATATTTTAGTCGATAAACCAACCGCAATTCCTTCCGCACCTTGCGCTAACAACATTGGAAATTTTACAGGAAGATTGACAGGTTCGTTTTTACGACCATCGTATGACAGTTGCCAATCTGTAATTTTTGGACTGAAAACGACATCTAACGCAAATTTAGACAAACGTGCTTCAATATAACGTGAAGCTGCAGCTCTGTCGCCCGTGAGAATGTTTCCCCAGTTTCCTTGTGTGTCAATGAGTAAATCTTTTTGACCAATTTGAACCATGGCATCGGCAATACTGGCATCTCCGTGTGGATGATATTGCATCGTATGTCCAACAATATTGGCTACTTTATTGTAACGCCCATCATCTAAATCCTTCATTGAGTGCATGATACGGCGTTGCACTGGTTTAAAACCATCTTCAATAGCCGGAACTGCTCTTTCTAAAATTACATACGAGGCATAATCCAAAAACCAATCCTTGTACATGCCTGTAACTTTGGTTATGGTATCTTGCGAATTGTTTTCTTGTTGCTGATTTTCAGCATGTAATTCGTTATTTTCTTCCATTAAGAAATTGCGTTATTATGCTTTAAGACTTTGTCTAATGATTGTTTTAATGCTCTTTTTTTTCTGCGACTCAACAATGAAATGTTGAATTGTATTCGTTTTATTTTATTATTTCTCGATTTGATATAGACATATAACAAACAAAACAATATGTAATTTTTGATGCGATAGCTTTTTAGTTTTTCTTTGGGAAATTCTGCTCGTTGTTCTCTGTAATTCACAAAATTGGAGATGAATAATCCTTTGTTGATAAAAGTTAGCACATTGCCATCGCTGTCAAATTCAAAATATTTGGCGCTCGTGTATATCATTACAAAAATCACAACCAAAAAAATTGGAATTAGATACCAAAGTTTTACTTGATTGAATTCATCTTGAAAAAACATAACAAATAATATTGCTACTAAACTTCCCAATCCTAAAAAAAAATAAAGAAATGGAATCCACTTCTTTGTACTTGCGTTACTAAACCGCATATTACTCCCGATTATTTTTCTTCTATCAGATCCAATTCGACCTTCAAGTTATTAATGATAAATTCTTGTCTGTTCGGGGTATTTTTTCCCATGTAGAATTTCAATAATTCTTCAATGGATGTTTCACGATCTAACATGACAGGATCTAAGCGAATGTCGTCTCCAATGAAATGCTTGAATTCATCAGGAGAAATTTCACCTAATCCTTTAAATCGTGTGATTTCTGGTTTCCCAGATAATTTTAATATGGCTGATCTTCGTTCTTCTTCGCTGTAGCAGTAAATGGTTTCTTTTTTGTTTCGAACTCTGAATAATGGTGTTTGTAAGATGTACAAATGTCCCTCTTTTATCAATTCTGGAAAGAACTGCAAGAAGAAGGTAATTAAGAGTAATCGAATGTGCATTCCATCTACATCGGCATCGGTTGCAATTACAATGTTGTTGTAACGCAAGTCTTCCATTGATTCTTCAATGTTTAATGCTGCTTGTAATAAGTTGAATTCTTCATTTTCATAGACAATTTTTTTCGACATTGAATATGAGTTCAACGGTTTTCCACGCAAACTAAAAACCGCTTGTGTATTTACGTCTCTCGATTTTGTGATGGAACCTGATGCAGAATCTCCCTCGGTAATAAATAAAGTAGATTCTAAACGTCTGTCTTTTTTTACATCGCCTAAATGAATTCTACAATCACGTAATTTTTTATTGTGTAAACTTGCTTTTTTAGCACGCTCTTTGGCTAATTTTCGAATTCCTGATAATTCTTTACGTTCACGTTCTGCTTGCAAAATTTTACGTTGAATTTTTTCAGCAGTATCTGGGTTTTTGTGCAAATAGTTATCTAAGTATCGACCCACAAAATCGTTGATGTACGTACGAACTGTTGGCAAATTCCCGCCCATTTCTGTAGAACCCAATTTTGTTTTCGTTTGTGATTCAAAAACGGGTTCCATGACTTTGATACTTACCGCAGAAATGATGGATTTACGAATATCAGAAGCTTCATAGCTTTTTCCGTAGAAATCACGAACTGTTTTTACAATCGCTTCTCTAAAAGCAGCTTGATGCGTTCCACCTTGCGTAGTATGTTGTCCGTTTACAAACGAATGATATTCTTCACTGTATTGTGTTTTACTATGTGTAATTGCTACTTCAATATCATCACCTTCTAAGTGAATGATTGGATATAGCATGTCTTCTTTGTTGTTGTTGTCTTCTAAAAGGTCTTTTAAACCATTTTCCGAAAAGAATTTTTCACCATTAAAAATGATCGTCAAACCTCTGTTTAGATATACATAATTACGAAGCATTTTAGCAACATATTCTGTTCTAAACTTATACTTTTTAAAGATCAATTCATCTGGAATAAACGTAACTTTTGTTCCGCGTCTTCTTGAGGTTTCCTCTAAAAACTCTTTGTCAGTTAGGTTTCCTTGTGCAAATTCGGCTGCACTTGATTTTCCATCACGTGAAGATTCTACTCTAAAGTATGAAGAAAGTGCGTTTACTGCTTTTGTACCCACACCATTTAATCCTACAGATTTTTTAAAAGCTTTGGAATCGTACTTTCCTCCTGTGTTCATTTTGGAAACGACATCAACCACTTTTCCTAATGGAATTCCACGACCGTAATCACGCACGATTACTTTTGTTCCTTGAATAGAAACTTCAATCGTTTTCCCTGCGCCCATTACATATTCATCGATAGAATTGTCAAGTACTTCTTTTACAAGAATGTAAATACCATCATCCGCAGAAGATCCGTCACCCAATTTCCCGATATACATTCCAGGACGCATTCGGATATGCTCTTTCCAGTCTAGTGAACGTATGTTATCTTCGGTATATTGTGTGTTTTCTGCCATAAGTTGAAGTGGTATTAGGGTTGGTTGCTAATATAACACATACCTTTAAAAAATAAAACAGGAACGCCCGAAAATAATCAACAAAAAGCGCAATATTTTTGTGAATATTGCGCTTTTTTAATGGATTATGATATATTTCTATTATTCTGACCAATAACGTAGTGTTACCACAATGAATCCATCACTTCCAACTAAGCTTTGATCTAAGGTTACAATAGCGCTTGAAGCACCATCAAAGTAACCATCATACGCATCAAAACGATAGGTTCCTGCTGGTAAGTTTGCAAAGCTATCAAAGGTGTAGTAATCTGTATAGAAAATTTCACCAGTAGCTTGATTGGTAGCTGCATATCCTGGCAAAGTTCCTGCTGGTACTGAAGCGCCCGAACGCTCATCCACCAATTCAATACGAACATTGTATGTAACTGCTAGTGATTTTAAAGCCGTAGCTTCCGTTTTGATTTCTTTTGCTAAACGAATTTGCGTATTTAGTAATGCTCTAATTTCACGAATTAACTGACGTGCTGTTCCTCTGTTGTTTTGCTGAATTGCCGTTGCTAATGATGCACTTTTGATGCGTACAAAATCTTCATTGCCTTCAATCGTAGAAGCTTTCCCTTGAATGCTTGAAGGATCAATATTACTATTTCCTTGTGCTGCTTGTCCGATGTAATAGATAACTTCATCACTGAATTCTTCTACCACTTCCATGCTAACGTCCATAATTTGAAGATATGTTGCGACATCTGCATTTACATTGTTGTTTACTAAATAGTCTACAGTTAACACTTTTAAAGCCGCTTTTGTTCTTTTGGCTTCGATGAGAATTACATTTGCGGAATCAAATGTTTCGTCTAAATCGTCAATAACTGACTGTTGTGCTTGCATATTCATAACGAATAGCATTAGCACTGCACTGAATGCGTAGGTAATTTTTTTCATGATACATGTGTTTATATGGTTATTCAGCTAAAGTACGACCACAATGTATCTAAATGTTTACTGTTATATTATAAAAATCTTAATGTTTAATCTTACTTTTTGAAGTGATTTTGTATGAAATTTAATATGAAAATGAATAGATTTTATAAGATGAGTGCTATTTACGCAATCAAAACCGCAAATATATGGCATAAAAAAAGTGAACCTTTGGAGTTCACTTTGTTATATTTTTTGAGTAAAATTTATACATTAAACAAGAAATGCATTACATCGCCATCGCCAACAACGTATGCTTTTCCTTCTACTGAAAGTTTTCCTGCTTCTTTTACTTTGGCTTCTGTTCCATAACTTACGTAATCATCATATTTGATTACTTCCGCACGAATGAATCCTTTTTCAAAATCTGTATGAATCACGCCAGCCGCTTGTGGAGCCGTTGAACCAATTGGAATGGTCCACGCACGCACTTCTTTTACACCAGCCGTAAAGTATGTTTGTAAGTCTAATAGTTTGTAAGCGGCACGAATTAAGCGAGAAACGCCAGGTTCTTCTAAACCTATATCTTCCAAGAAAAGTTGACGTTCTTCATAGTCTTCCAATTCTGCAATATCTGCTTCTGTTCCGACTGCTAAAACAATAATTTCTGCATCTTCATCTTTTACAGCTTCACGTACTTTTTCTACATATGCATTTCCAGATTTTGCCGAAGCTTCATCAACATTACACACATATAAAATTGGTTTTGCTGTCAATAATTGAAAACCTTTCATTAATTCTGCTTCATCATCTGAAACTTCTACGGCACGAGCAGAAATTCCTTGTTCTAAAGCAGTTTTGAATTTTTCTAGTGTAGCTTGTTCTTTTTGTGCTTCTTTATTTCCTGTTTTTGCAGCTCTTTTTACTTTTTCCAAACGTTTTTCAACGGTTTCTAAGTCTTTTAGTTGCAATTCGATATCAATCGTTTCTTTGTCACGAATTGGATCAACACTTCCGTCGACGTGTACAATATTGTCATTATCAAAACAACGCAATACGTGCATAATTGCATTACATTCGCGAATGTTTCCAAGAAATTGATTTCCTAAACCTTCACCTTTACTTGCTCCACGAACCAATCCGGCAATATCTACAATTTCTACAGTTGCAGGTACAACACGTTCTGGGTTTACTAATTCTTCTAATTTTTCTATGCGTGTATCAGGTACGTTTACCACACCTAAGTTTGGCTCTATGGTACAAAATGGAAAGTTTGCACTTTGTGCTTTTGCACTTGATAAACAATTAAATAAGGTTGATTTTCCAACATTTGGCAATCCTACAATTCCAGCTTTCATTTGTATGTTTTTATTGTTTTCTATCTGTCAAATGGAACATCTTATACTGTCATTTTTTATCCTTTAGTATGTCAGGAATAGATGTTTCATGTGTATGTTTTGATAAAAATTTTCGTGGTGCAAATATAGTATTTATGCGTAGATATTATAATTTTATTTTTAGACAACTTAGACGTATTAGATTGTTGGATATTTAGAAGCGTTAGATTGTTGAAATTATTTGATACATGTTGGTTACTCTATTTATCCGAGTAAATTGTCAGCGTAAGTTTTTTTCCCATAACAGGTTTTATTAACACATAACCAAAACTTAAAATAAGCGTAAATTTATCTTTAGAATCAAAATAGAAATCTGCCTTTCCCATTTTATTCGATTTTACAATTAAAAATGGTGATGGAGTTACATATTCAACAAGTTCTCGTCCTGTTTCTGGATTAATATTAGTTTTCGGCCTATTATTAATAATTCGTATGGTTTGTTCTACATGTAAACTGTCTTTTGTTAGTATTGATAAACGCAACAGGAAACTCTTTGAATCTAAATGTTCACTTACTTTAGCACTATAATTAGTCGCTTTAATTTCTTGACCGTAAAGACTTATTCCTTTTGAAGGATTTTGATAAATATAACTTCTACAGCTTATCAAGAAACTGCATGCTAATATATAAATAAGCAATTTGTATTTCATATTTTAAATATAACAAAAATAAGGAAGTCTAAATCATTTAAATAAATTCAAAAACACTTCTCGAAAATAGAAATAATATTCACTTTTACATTTATAATTTAGCGTCATTTTTTGTTAAATACGGTATTCACGTTTTGAATTGAATCTCAAATAGTTGATTTTTGTACTTCAAACCAAACCAAAACAGTTAGATGTCTCAATTTTCAAGATGTATCTTAAGTGTACTTTTTCTGAGTACTTTCGCGTTAAGCGCACAAGAAACCACTTCACTTTCGTATTATTTACCACAAGATGTAACGTATAATAAAAGCATTCCAACACCAGAAAGTGTTATTGGTCATCCTGTGGGAAAATGGCATGTAACGCATGATAAATTGGTTATGTATATGAAAGTTTTGGCGAAAAGTTCAGATCGTATTACGCTGGAAGATCGTGGAAAAACCTTTGAAGATCGTCCGTTGTTATTATTGACCGTGACTTCGCCGAAGAATCATCAAGATATTGAAACTATTCGTAAAGAACATGTTTCGTTGACTGAAACTAGCGGACAAAATACAGATGTTTCTAAGATGCCAATTGTGGTGTATCAAGGATTTTCTATTCATGGAAATGAAGCTAGCGGAAGTAATGCAGCATTGCTCCTCGCCTATCATTTGGCTGCTGCAGAAGGAGATGCCATGTATGATTTACTCAATAATACGGTCATTTTATTAGATCCTTCTTACAATCCTGATGGATTGCAGCGTTTTGCAAGTTGGGTAAATATGCACAAAAGCGAACATTTAATTTCGGATCCACAAGACAGAGAATATAGTGAATCGTGGCCACGCGGACGTACCAATCATTATTGGTTTGATATGAATAGAGATTGGTTGCCTGTACAATTGCCAGAATCGAGAGCGCGGATTCAATCGTTTCATAGTTGGATGCCAAATATTTTGACAGATCATCATGAAATGGGTTCAAATTCTTCGTTCTTTTTTCAACCTGGAATTCCTTCACGAACGCATCCGCTAACGCCTCAGATGAATCAAGATTTGACGAAAGAAATTGGTACTTATCACGCAAAAGCATTTGATAAAATTGGTTCTTTATACTATACAGAAGAAAGTTTTGACGATTTTTATTACGGAAAAGGTTCTACGTTTCCTGATGTGAATGGAAGTATCGGAATTTTGTTTGAACAAGGAAGTGCACGTGGACATGTACAAGAAACAGAAAATGGTTTGCTAACATTTCCTTTTGCGATTCGAAATCAGTTTACAGCAGCTTTATCTACATTGGAAGCAGCAAAGAAGATGCGAACGAAAGTATTGAAATATCAGCAACAATTTTATAAAGACGCACAAGTTTTTAAATCACCACAACTAGGAAAAGCAATTGTTTTTGGAGATGAAAAAGATGCAGCAAAAACGTATCACTTTGCGGAAATGTTACAAAGACATCAAATTGCATTTCATGAAGTAAAAAACGACTTTACACATAACGGAAAAAGGTATAAAAAAGGTGCAAGTTATATTGTGCCAACCAATCAGCGACAAAGCAAATTGATTGCTGCAATGTTTGAAAAACGCACAGAGTTTCAAGACAGTTTGTTTTATGATGTTTCTGCGTGGACATTGCCTTTAGCGTACAATTTACAGTACGATGCGTTAAATTCTATTTCGAATGCTGGTACAAAAGTGACCAATTTGAAAGCGCCAAATGGTGCGGTAAAAGGAAACGGAAACTATGCATATCTTTTTGAGTGGAATGAATATTATTCGCCGAAAGCATTGGCACAAATTAAAGCAAAAGGATTGCGTGCAAAAGTTGCGATGAAACCATTCACTTTGGAAGGAAATCGGTATGATTATGGAACGATTATGATTCCTGTGCAAAATCAAAAGTTGAATGCGCAAGAAATTAAAGAATTTCTGAATACAGTTGCCAAAGAAAGTCATTTGATTATTACGGCTGTTCGTTCTGGCTTGACCGAAGGAATTGATTTGGGAAGTAATAATTTTGAAGCAATACAAGATACTAAAATTGCGATGTTGGTTGGTGGAAGTATCAATTCGTATGATGCTGGAGAAATTTGGCATTTGTTTGATCAGCGTTATGAAATTCCGTTAACAAAGCTAGATGTTCGAAACTTTGGCAGAATGGATTTAGACAAATACACACACATTATTTTACCAAATACGTATTCGTTAGATTCAAATGACACCAATAAACTAAAGTCTTGGGTTCAACAAGGCGGAACAATTATAGGTTACAGAAATACAAGTCGTTTTTTGAGTAATAAGAAGTTCATTTCCTTAGAATTTAAAAAGACGGAAATTGAAGCGAAGAATGTTTCGTTTGGCGACAGAAGAAATCACAATGGTGCGCAAGTGATTGGTGGCGCTATTTTTAATACAAAAATTGACCGTTCGCATCCAATCAATTTTGGGTATTTACATGATGAATTGCCAATATTTAGAAATACGACATTGTTTATTGAACCACATAAAAGAAGTTATAATAATCCAATTCAATACACTAATAATCCATTGTTAAGTGGTTATATTTCAGAAGAAAACTTGGAACATTTAAAGAATAGTGTGCCGTTTCAAACTTCACGATTGGGAAGCGGACGCGTGATTATTTTTACGGATAATACAAACTTTAGAGCTTTTTGGTACGGAACCAATAAGTTGTTGATGAACGCGATTTTCTTTTCGAATATGATGTAAGTTGGGTTTTGGGTTTTGGGTTTTGGGTCTTGGGTTTTAGGTCTTGGGTCTTTGGTGTTGGGTTTTGGGTTATGAGATTTTTAGACCATTTGGAATTTTTTCTGAAGGCTGCATTAAAATGACATCATCGCCATCAACTGCGCCCATAACTAAGCATTCTGAGAAAAAGTTCGCAATTTGTTTTTTAGGAAAATTTACAACTGCCATGATTTGTTTTCCAATCAATTCATCTTTGGTATAGCGTTTTGTGATTTGCGCTGAAGATTTTCGAATTCCAATTGTTGAACCAAAGTCAATTGTGAGCTGATACGCTGGTTTTCTGGCTTTTGGAAAATCGTTTACTTCGGTAATTGTCCCGATACGCATGTCTACTTTTTCAAAATCGTTCCAAGTTAAGTCGCTCATTGTATTTTTTTGAGTAAATTTAAACCATAAAAACGAAATAACAAATGGCACTTACTCCTTCTAATATGCTTTCTTTAGGTACGAAAGCTCCCGATTTTATGTTGTATGATACCGTTTCTGACCAAAATGTTTTCTTAAATCAAGAAAAAGGAAAAAAAGGAACGGTAATTATGTTTATCTGTAATCATTGTCCGTTTGTAAAACATGTGAATGCAGGAATTGTACAATTGGCAAACGATTATATGGACAAAGGAATTGGTTTTATTGCAATTTCTAGTAATGACGCTGTTAAATATCCTGATGATGCGCCTGATATGATGCAAAAAAATGCCAAAAAAGAAAAGTTTCCTTTTGTGTATTTATATGATGAATATCAAAATATTGCAAGAGCTTATGATGCGGCATGCACACCTGATTTTTACATTTTTGATGCTACATTGAAGTTGGTGTATCGTGGGCAATTAGACGATTCGCGTCCAAGTAACGGAATTCCAGTTACTGGAAAAGATATGCGAACGGCTTTGGATGCTTTGTTGAGCGGAAATGAAATTCCACAAGATCAAAAACCGAGTATTGGTTGTAATATTAAGTGGATTTCTTAGGTGTGTTGGTATGTTAGTGTTTTAGGAAGTAAACTTTTTTTAATTTAACATTCAGCATTTAACATTTATAATTCAACTCACTTCCAGTTTTCACGAATCATTAATTGATTGATATGTTCGTAATGATGATTGCAATGCCAAGCGTAGATTCCAATATTTTCTTTTAATGATACTTCTTCATTTCCTTCTGGATGAATGAATATTTGATTTAATTCATGATTGCTTAAACCTTTTAAAAAATAGGTCCATTTTGCATGCAACGCAGTAAGTGAATCTAGTGAAAGTTTAATGGGAGCATTTTTACTATCAAACAATTCCGCCCAACGATCTTCAAAATAAGCTTTAATTACAGGTTTATCTTCTGTTAATGTCCATTTGAATCGTGTGTAACTGTTGTGATGACTATCTGCTAAATGATGAATCACTTGTCTTACAGTCCAACCATCTGGACGATACGGCGTATTTAGTTGCGTTTCAGAAAGGTTTTCTACTAACGTTTTTAATCGTTCAGGGAATTTTTCTAATACTTCAATCCAATCAATAATATGTTTAGTAGTTATGAGTGTTGGAATTTGTATTTTCCCGATAGGATATTTTAATTTTTCTAAATCCATAGTATTTACAAGCAATAAAAAACGCTCTGAGATTTTCAGAGCGTTTTGTGTATTTATTTTACATCCATAAGTTCAACATCGAACATGAGTGTTGCATTTGGCGGAATAACGCCTCCTGCACCTCTTTCTCCGTATGCTAAGTGTGGTGGAATGACAAAACGAGCTTTATCGCCTATTTTCAATAATGCGATTCCTTCATCCCAACCTGGAATTACATTTCCTTGTCCTAATGGGAAATCGATTGGTTCATTTCTTTTATAAGAAGAATCAAAAACGCCGCCATCAGGAAACATTCCTTTATAGTGTACAGAAACTATTTTTCCTTTTTCTGCTTGCGCTCCTTCTCCTTTTTGAATGATTTTATAACGCAAACCACTTTCTGTTTTGTCAAAACCTGTAGCAATTTCTTCCAATGCTTTTTCTGCTTTTTCCTTCGCTGCTTTTTCTCTTGCGGCTTTGGCACCATCAAACAATCTAAATGCTTCTACGGCTTTAAATGCTTCCGCTTCTGCTCCAACACGTACAATTTCCACTGTATTTATGACATCACCTTGTGCAATAGCATCTACAACTTCTTGTCCATGTGCTACATTTCCAAAAACGGTATGTTTTCCGTCTAACCAAGGAGTTGCTACATGCGTGATAAAGAATTGGCTTCCATTTGTTCCTGGACCAGCATTTGCCATTGAAAGTACTCCTGGTTCACTATGTGTAAGTTCTGGATGAAACTCATCATCAAATGTATATCCTGGGCTTCCTGTTCCAGTTCCTTGTGGACAACCACCTTGAATCATAAAATCTGGAATAACTCTATGGAATTTTAAGCCATCATAATAAGGAGTTCCTTGTGATTTTGCATTATTTTCAAGTTGTCCTTCAGCTAATGCAACAAAGTTTCCAACTGTTCCTGGTGTTTTTTTAAAAGTTAAGTTGATTAAAATTTCACCTTTAGTAGTGTGCAATTTTGCGTATAATCCGTCTTCCATTTGTATATTTTTAATTTAAAGTGCGAAGATACACAACCTTCTACAATTAATAAATAAGTACTTTGAAATATTATTGAATGATGTTTTACTGTTAAACCATATTTATTTTATCGGAAAACCATACCACATTTCCCTAAGATGATTTTAACTTGATTTCATAAATCAAGTTAAAAATCTTTTAATTTAACACTATTGATTATCAGATAGTTAACTTTATTTTTTTGAAAAAGTGATTCAAATTTTGTCAAACATTACTAAGAAGAATGCTATTTACTAGAATTCTCTATAAAACAAATGTATGACAAGTTGTTTTTCGTAGTATACAAAAATATAGGAAGATTATTACGGTAATAACTTACAAATTATAAAAATTTACTTTTTCAATAAATAGTTTTAAAAAAAATGATTAACAGAATAGAAAAAAGATAACTAGTAAATAACTTAATTAAAATTTAAAAAAATGAAAAAAGTATTCGGATTATTCGCCTTATTAGTAGTAGTAAACTTAGGATTTATAGCTTGTGAGCCAAACAGCACTTCTGATGCAGGAGACGATAATGTATTTGAAAATGTAACAGGGACTGAAGATACTGATGTTGAACATGATCAACCTAATCAAGAAGGCTAAAAAATGCAAAAAACATATATAAAAAAGTCTTAAGCAAGTGTTTAAGACTTTTTTTTGTGAAAAAATACAAATAGATTTGTATACTAATACTAAAAAAAATTGTTCAAGAAGATTTACATCCTATTATTTTTTTTCCCAACATATTGCCTCTGTCAAAACGTTGGAAATGGTACAGTGGAATTTTCTACTGATGAGTCATCTATTGAAAAACTTATTAGCGAATCTAGAGAAAAGAAATTAGACCTTGTTATACGGAAGGCAGCCATTGATAAAGCCTACAAGTTAGTATTAGAAGAAGATAATACTATTGAAAAAAGTAAATTATTACAAAAAATTTCAAACACATATCTAAATTTAAAAGATTCAACAAGTTTCAAAAAGACAAATAAAGTTGGTAAAGCTGTTTCTACAGCTATAAATGATTCAATAACTTTAGCCAATCATCATTGGAACTTAGGTTTTTTTTACAACAGAAATAGTAAAAAAGATAGTGCCTTTTACTTCTACGACAAGGCTAAAAATATATTTGATGAATTAAATCCTGATCCTGACGAGAATGTTGCAAGATTACTTCTTAACATGGCTAGAATTCAAAAAGATCTAAAAGATTATACTGGTAGTGAAGTAACTACATTTGCTGCTATCAGAATATTTGAGGTTTTAGAAGACTACAGTAGGCTCTATTATTGCTATAATAACTTAGGAATTATTTTTAAAAATCTTGAAGATTATGATAAGTCTCTTGAATATCATAATACAGCTTTGAGCTATCTCAAAAAGATTGAAGATAATGATAAATTAACAAGATTTACTCTTAACGATATAGGTCTAGTTTACAGATATCAAGGTAAATATGAAGATGCTATTAATAATTTTAAACAAGCACTTGCTTACGATAGTTTGTATATCAAAGATCCTAAACAATATGCGAGATTACTCGATAATTTGGCATATACAAAATTTTTATCTAATGATGTTAGTGAATTACCCGATCTCTTTTATACTGCTTTAAAAATTAGAGATAGTATAAAATATGAATCTGGTGTTGCAGTAAGTAAAATGCATTTAGCAGAATATTTCTTGGAACAAAAAGATACTATTCAAAGTTTAAAATATGTATCTGAAGCTAGGAAGTCTGCTATTGAATCAAACAACGTTAAACAAAAACTAAATTCTTTATTATTATCATCTAAAATTGATGATGAAAATGGAACTGCATATTTGAATACATATATTCATATAAATGATAGCTTAATAAAGCATGAAAGAAAAGCTCAAAATAAATTTGCCAGAATACGCTTTGAAACAGATAAATATATCAGTAGGAATGAAAAACTAAATGTTCAAATTAACTGGATTGTGGCTATTTCATCTGCATTGGTATTCTTCAGTTTCCTTATTTATGTAATCACACAACAGCGAACACGTAATAAAGAACTGGAAATGGAACAGCAACAACAACGTGCCAATGAAGAGATTTATAACTTGATGATTGATCAACAAGATAAGATTGAAGAAGGTCGAAAACGTGAAAAAGAACGCATATCTTTAGAACTTCATGATGGAATTTTGGGAAGATTGTTCGGAACACGACTCAGTTTGGGAAGTTTAAACGCAAAAGATGATGCAAATTCCAAAAAAACACGCGAACAGTATATCAATGAGCTTCAGAGTATTGAGGAAGAAGTAAGAAATATTTCACACGAATTGGGGCTGGATAATTTTGACACAACGACGAGTTATAGTACAATGATTACAAATCTTTTGGAAGAACAGTCAAAAATAACTAACTTTAAATACCAGATTGAGGATGATGATCGTATTGTTTGGACAGATATTCCAGGTCATATAAAGATCAATATTTACCGAATTATACAAGAATCAGTCCAGAATATTAATAAATACGCGAAAGCGAAAAACGTAATACTAGATTTTAAAAAGAACGATAATCATATCATTTTAACCATTAAAGACGATGGCGTAGGATTCAATCAGGAAAAGAGAAGCAGTGGAATTGGATTAAAAAATATGAGATCGAGAGTAACTTTACTTCACGGGCAATTTACCATAAACTCGGTTCCAGGTAAAGGAACATCTATTAGTGTTGACGTTCCAATGACGTAGAGACTTAACCTATACATATGAGCAATAAAGATATTAAAGTACTAATCGTTGATGATCATCCAATGATTATTGAAGGCTATAAAAATGCCTTATTGGGAATCAATTCTGACGAAATGACTTTGCGAATTGACACTTCAGACAGTTGTGATGGTGCATACGCAAAAATTAAAAATGCATCGACAGGTACAGCCTACGATGTCGTTTTTTTAGATATTAAATTACCTCCTTCTTCCGATGGAAAAATCATTTCGGGAGAAGATTTAGGAATCAAAGTAAAAGAATTACTTCCTGATACTAAAGTTGTTATCTTAACAATGTTTAACAATAACTTTAGAATTCATAATATTCTCAAAAATATAAATCCTGATGGCTTTTTAGTAAAAAGTGATGTTACTTCAGATGAACTCATGCGCGCGTTTCAAGTTGTATTAACCGATCCGCCATATTACAGTCATACAGTTACAAAATTACTTCGAACACGAATTATCAATGAAGTTGTGTTAGATGATATTGATAGAAATATTCTTTTTCATCTCTCAAAAGGAATAAAAACGAAGAATTTAACCGAATATATTCCTTTATCACTTGCCGCCATTGAAAAACGAAAACGTCACTTAAAAGAAGTTTTTGATGTTGAAAAGAAAGGTGACGAATCATTACTAGAACAAGCTAGAAACACAGGATTTCTATAAAATAATTTACAAAAATGATATAAAAAAAGCTGTTTGAACACTCAAACAGCTTTTTTAATTTCTTATATTTCTATCTAGTTTGCTACATCACTGATGAACTTGATGCGATACAGTCGTAACTCTTCATCATCATAATCGCCATCGAACTCTTCCATAGCTTCTGAAATTTTATCATTTTCAGATTCTAAGAAATATTCATGAATCTCTTCTTGTTGATCTTCATCCAATACTTCATCTATCCAATAATTAATATTCAGCTTAGTTCCACTATATACAATTTGCTCCATTTCTTTAATAAAATCGGGCATTGCCAACCCTTTTGCCGCAGCAATATCATCTAGTGGAAGCTTTCTATCTACGTTTTGAATGATGTATAATTTCAAAGCAGAATTAACTCCTGTACTTTTTACAACCAAATCATCAGGACGAACAACATCGTTTTCATCAACATACTTCTTGATAAAATCAATAAAATCTTTCCCGTATTTCTTAGCTTTTCCATCTCCTACTCCGTGAATATTTTTCATTTCCTCTATAGAAATAGGATATTTTAAAGCCATATCTTCCAAAGATGGATCTTGAAAAACCACGAAAGGCGGCACTCCTAAACGTTTAGAAACCTTTTTTCGTAAATCCTTCAACATATTCATCAATTGCTGATCTGCAACAGCGCCACCAACTTTAGCGGCTGTAATAATACTATCATTAGTTGCGTCGTCAAAACTATGATCTTCCGTCATCATAAATGATGTTGGATTTTCAATAAAGTTCAATCCTGCTTCGGTAAGTTTGATAACGCCATACGTCTCAATATCTTTTCGAAGTAAACCAGCAACTAATACTTGACGAATTAATGCCATCCAGTATTTATCGTCATGAGATTTTCCAGAACCAAAAAATGATTGTAAATGTGTTTTGTGTGATTTAATCAAAGCATTTTCATGTCCAATTAAAACATTTACCACATTACGCGATTTATAGGTTTGTTTTGTATTTTGAATGGTTTTTAACAGCTCAACAACTTGGTCTTGCGCTTCTATCTTCTTTTTTGGAAAACGTACGTTATCATCCATGTCTGCTCCTTCTCCATCATCTGGAAATTCTTCTCCGAAATAATGAAGAATAAATTTTCTTCTAGAAATAGACGTTTCCGCATAAGCTACAACTTCTTGCAACAATGCATGGCCAATTTCTTGTTCGGCAACAGGCTTACCTGACATGAATTTTTCAAGCTTTTCAATATCTTTATAAGCATAAAAAGCCAAACAATGTCCTTCGCCACCATCTCTACCTGCACGTCCAGTTTCTTGGTAGTAACTTTCAATACTTTTTGGAATATCATGGTGAATTACAAAACGAACATCTGGTTTGTCAATTCCCATACCAAACGCAATTGTAGCAACAACCACGTCACATTCTTCCATCAAAAACATATCTTGATGTCGCGCACGTTTTTTAGGATCTAAACCAGCGTGATACGGAACTGCATTAATTCCATTTACTTGTAAAACTTGTGCCAATTCTTCCACACGTTTACGACTCAAACAATAAACAATACCACTTTTTCCTGCATTTTGTTTGATAAATCGTGTGATATCTGCATCCACATTTTTGCCTTTCGGACGTACTTCATAATAGAGATTGGGTCTATTAAACGAAGCTTTAAATGTGTTTGCGTCCGACATTCCTAAGTTTTTAAGAATATCTTCTTGCACTTTCGGAGTTGCTGTAGCTGTCAATCCAATAATTGGAATTTCGTCTCCTAAGTTTTCAATTTTTTTAATAATGTTTTTGAGATTTCTGTATTCAGGACGAAAATCGTGTCCCCATTCTGAAATACAGTGGGCTTCATCAACGGCCATAAATGAAATTGGCACAGTTCGTAAAAACTCTACGTTTTCTTCTTTCGTCAATGATTCTGGCGCTACATACAATAATTTTGTAACACCATTCGTAATGTCTTCTTTAACTTGTTTTGTCTCAGCTTTGGTAAGCGAAGAATTTAAAACATGTGCAATACCATTTTCCGAGGATATTCCTCGCAATGCATCCACTTGGTTCTTCATTAAGGCAATTAGGGGAGAAACAACAATAGCAGTACCTTCTTTCATTAATGCTGGCAATTGGTAACATAACGATTTACCGCCTCCAGTTGGCATAATGACAAAAGTATTCGTATTGCTGATAATGCTTTTAATAACTTCTTCCTGTAGTCCCTTGAATTGACCGAACCCGAAGTGCTTCTTTAGTTCCTTGTGTAAGTCAATTTCCAATAAACTCATTCTATCTTTTTACTATTTTACATACATTTGCAATTCACTAAAGATACTATTTTCTTTAGTAACAACAATTTTTAAACTTATTCATTTTGAAATATAAAGATAGTATTATTAGTGTTGCCAAGCAAACCATTGAAACAGAATATAATGCAATAAAAAATTTAATCTCTTTAATTGATGACGAGTTTGCAGAAGCTGTCTCCTATATCTACAATTCTAGCGGTAGAGTTGTCGTGACTGGAATTGGTAAAAGTGCAAACATTGCAACAAAAATTGTAGCTACGTTAAATTCTACCGGAACACCTGCAATTTTTATGCATGCGGCTGATGCAATTCATGGCGATTTAGGAATAATTCAAGAAGATGATACGGTAATTTGTATTTCTAAAAGCGGCAATACGCCTGAAATCAAAGTATTAGTTCCGTTAATTAAAAATAGTAACAATAAATTAATCGCAATTACGTCTAACAAGGAATCATTTTTAGGAATGCAAGCAGATTATGTCTTGCATGCATATGTTGAAAAAGAAGCGTGTCCGAACGGATTGGCACCAACAACAAGCACAACCGCACAATTAGTTTTAGGCGATGCGTTGGCAATTTGTTTGCTAGAACTACGCGGATTTTCAAGTAAAGACTTTGCAAAATATCATCCAGGTGGCGCTTTGGGTAAAAAATTGTACTTGCGTGTAAACGATTTAGCTTCTGTAAATCAAAAACCAAAAGTACATTTGGAAAGCTCTGTAAAAGATGTCATTGTAGAAATTTCAAAAGGAATGTTGGGTGCAACAGCAGTTGTAACTGAGGATGATGAAATTATTGGTGTAATTACGGATGGAGATATTCGACGTATGTTATCAAACAATGATTTCATAGGAAATCTTAAAGCTAGCGACATCATGTCGTCTAATCCGAAACAAATTGCCAACGATGCAATGGCTGTAGAAGCACTAGAAGTCATGGAAGACAACGGAATTTCACAATTAATGGTAGAAGAAGGTGGAAAATATGCAGGAATCGTACATTTGCATAACTTAGTTAAAGAAGGAATACTATAATGGGGAAAAACAAAAATGAAATGTCGTTCTTAGATCACTTAGAAGAACTAAGATGGCACCTTATCCGAAGTTTTACGGCTATATTCATCATTGCAATTGTCGTATTTGTTTATATCGAAACGATTTATGACAATTTATTAATAGTCCATTTGGATGGAAATTTTGTAACCTACAAATTTTTCTGTAAAGTATTCCAACTCATTGGAGTTGAAAGCGATTTCTGTAACTTAGAATTTCAAGCTGAATTGATAAATGTGAATGCTACTGGGCAATTTACTATGGCAATTTGGACTTCTTTAATTCTCGGATTAATCTTTGCTTTTCCATACATTATATATGAATTATGGCGATTTATTATGCCAGGATTAAGTCCAAAAGAACGTGGAAAATCAAGATGGTTTATCGTCTTGGCTTCGCTCCTATTCTTTGTCGGATTATTATTTAGTTACTATGTAATTATGCCAATGTCATCGTACTTTTTCTATAATTTCGAAATTACAGAACAAATAAAAAATACTATTACCGCACAATCACACATCAGTTTACTAACCAACACATTACTAGGAGTTTCCTTAGTGTTTGAATTGCCGTTGGTAATTTATTTCCTATCAAAATTAGGATTAATTACTCCTTCATTCTTACGCAAATATAGAAAACATGCGATTGTTGTTGTTTTAATCTTAGCAGCGATAATTACACCGCCCGATGTCGCAAGTCAGATTGTAGTAGCAATTCCAATATTAATCCTATACGAAATAGGAATCATCATATCAAAAAGAGTAGAAAAAAACTATAAAAAGAAATTTAAACATGGCTAATCAAGTAGAAGAATTTAACGCCTACAGAGCTAAAATGAACGATAAAATTTTAGCAGATAACAATAAAATAATCAAACGCATATTTAATCTAGATACCAATGCTTTTTCAGCAGGCGCGTTGGATGTACAAACAAAAGAATTGCTCGGTTTGGTAGCTTCAACAGTTTTGCGCTGTGATGATTGTGTAAAATATCACTTAGAATCTTGCTACAAAGAAGGTTTGAGCAAAGAAAAAGTAGTGGAAACCTTAAGTATTGCTACGTTAATTGGCGGTACAATTGTAATTCCACATTTGCGAAGAGCGTACGAATATTGGGAAGCACTAGAAAATCAAGATTTATAGACCGCTACGCTGTTAGAATATAGATAATAGACTTATAAGGAAATCAAAATTTAGATGTCATTTCGAGCGCAGTCGAGAAACAAATAGAGCAAACGCGAATATTTACAATACAGAATAATAATAATACCACGTTAATTAAGTATTAAAAAACAGCGCTGTTATACTGAAATTAGTATTTTTACGCTGTTTAATGACCAAAGTATATGATTTTAAGAGCCGATAGTATCATGAAGTCCTACAAAGGACGAAAAGTTGTAAAAGGAATTTCCCTTGAAGTAAACCAGGGAGAAATTGTTGGTTTACTAGGTCCAAATGGAGCCGGAAAAACTACTTCTTTTTACATGATTGTAGGATTGATAAAGCCTAACGGTGGAAACATTTACTTGGACGACATGGAAATTACGAATTATCCAATGTACAAACGTGCGCAAAATGGTATCGGATATTTGGCACAAGAAGCTTCTGTATTTCGTAAACTTAGCATTGAAGAAAACATATTAAGTGTATTGCAATTGACAAAAATGTCGAAAAAAGAGCAACACATGAAAATGGAATCGCTAATTGAAGAATTTGGCTTAGGACACATTCGAAAAAACCGTGGCGATTTACTTTCTGGTGGAGAACGAAGACGAACTGAAATTGCGCGTGCACTAGCAACAGATCCAAAATTTGTATTGTTAGATGAACCGTTTGCAGGAGTTGATCCAGTTGCGGTTGAAGACATTCAGCGAATTATTGCACATTTAAAAAACAAAAACATTGGAATTTTAATTACGGATCACAACGTACAAGAAACACTTGCTATTACTGACAGAACGTACTTAATGTTTGAAGGTAACATCTTAAAAGCTGGAAAACCTAGAGAATTGGCAGAAGACGAAATGGTTCGTAAAGTATACTTAGGTCAGAATTTCGAATTACGCGAAAAGAAATTAGATTTTTAACTCCAATCAGTAATACTTCAAAAAGCGTATTCAAGTTACTTTTTATCAAACTAATATTTGATGAATTTATGTCCGCTTATATAATTCAGAAAAAATAAATATTTCAAACCAATAGTGCTTCTATGAAATTCAAACTGACACTTCTACTCCTTTTTATGTTAAATTTTTCATGTTTTGCACAGCTCAATCCTTCAAAAATTATTTTAAAATCAGGAGATACAATCACTGGTGTTATTGGAAAATTAAAAAGCAAGACATTCAAATATAAAAGGTATTCAAAAGCAAAACCCGAAGAGATTAATTTCTCTGATATAAGTTCTGTCCAGATTAGTTATAGTAAGAATTCTATTAAAACATATACGTTTTTTGCAACTCAGGAAAATGACAAGTTAATTGCTGTTGAAGAACTCGTTATTGGGGAGAAAGTACAACTTTATGGTGTTGTATATAATACACGTAGTTTCGTTGCTAATTCCTCACTAAGTCATAGTCAAACAGTGGTAACGTACTATCTGAAGAAGAGTTCTGAGACCAAATTAACAAAATTAGGTCCTTATGATCCGTTAACTAATAACCTGAAAGCAAAAACATTAGCTTATTTTTCAGATTGCAAAAATTTAATTGAAAAAATTAACACTAAAGAATTTAGAATACGAGATGGTTTGGAACAAATTGTTACATTTTACAATGAAAATTGTGACTCAGATTAATTGATTGTTTCTGTCTGATTTCACAAAATCACTTCTTAAACAACGAAATCAACACGTATAATAAGATAATAATTGGAACCGCTAAAAAGTGAAGAAAGACCAATAATAACACACAAGCAATTAAGAAAATGTATTTTGTCATGTTATTCTTAAAGCTCCAATCTTTAAATTTTAATGCAAATAGTGGAATGTTTGCGTTTAATAAATAACTACAAAGTATCGTAAAACCTATCAAGAACCATTTGTTCAAAATAATGGCATCAATCATTTCACTTCCTTGATACATTAAAATGAGTGGTAAAGAAATGATCAACAATGTATTTGCTGGTGTTGGCAAGCCAATAAAAGAAGAAGTTTGGTTTTCGTCAATATTAAATTTTGCCAAACGATATGCAGATGCCAAGGTAACTATCAAACCAAATAATGGTAAAAAACTCACTTCGGTTTGAAACCAATGAAAAACATCTGACCACGAATGTCCATCATTAACATTTTCAGTAATTTGTAACGATCTGTTAAACAATTGATACATAAAAATTCCAGGGACAACTCCGCTTGTCACCATATCTGCTAATGAATCTAGTTGTAAACCCAATTCACTTTGTACTTTTAAAATTCTAGCGGCAAAGCCATCAAAAAAATCGAAAAATATTCCTAAAAACACAAAAAATGCTGCAATTTCCAGTTGATTCTTTACTGCAAAAATAACAGCCAAACAACCGCAAAATAAATTTAAAAGTGTGATGAAATTTGGAATATGTCGTTTCATGTTCATGAATATGATTTTTTGTAAAAATAAATAAACTTTACAAACTCAATCAAAAAGATTGTAAAATGTTATGCTAATACGCACAATATCTATGTTTTTTTTGAGTTTATTAGATTAGAAAATTGCATATTTGTATAAAAATTATTCTCTTGAAAAAGTTATTACTCGGTCTCCTACTCATAAATATATATTTTGTCAACAGCCAAACTGTTGTAAAATACTCAAACGAATTCATGAATATTGGTGTTGATGCAGCTGCTTTTGGTATGGGTAATGCCGTTGTTGCTACTGTTAACGATGTAAATGCTGGATATTGGAATCCCGCAGGTTTGGTACAGTTAGAAGACAAACAATTAGCACTGATGCATTCAAGTTATTTTGCAAACATTGCCTTGTATGATTATGCGGCGTTTGCAATGCCAATTGACGATAGAAGTGCTTGGGGAATTTCTTTAATTCGTTTTGGAGTTGATGATATTTTAAACACAACTCAATTAATTGATAGTCAAGGAAATATTGACTTCAACCGAATTAGCCTCTTCTCTACTGCAGATTACGGAATTACATTTTCATACGCTCGAAAATTACCCGTACAAGGATTCAATTATGGAGTCAATGCGAAAGTAATTCGTAGAATAATTGGCGACTTTGCTTCTTCTTGGGGATTTGGTTTTGATTTTGGATTACAATTTCAAAAAAATGATTGGAGATTCGGATTAATGGCGCGCGACATCACAACAACTTTCAATACATGGAGCATTGACGAAGATTTATTTGACAATGTAAGTGATCAAATTCCAGAACAAGAATTGCCTGAAACAACAGAAATTACAATTCCGAAACTACAACTTGGTGTTGCAAAATCATTCACATTCAATTACGATTATACGCTTACTGCCGAAGTTGATTTAAATATGCGTTTTACGCAAACCAATGACATTATTTCTACTTCATTTGCAAGTATTACACCAGCAGTCGGATTGCAATTTGCCTACACAGATTTGGTATTTTTAAGAGCCGGCGTTGGAAATTTTCAAAATGAAAACAATTTTGGTTCAGAATCATTAACCTTTCAACCCAACTTAGGAATCGGTTTCAAATACAAAGGAATTCAAGTGGATTATGCATTGACAGACATTGGCGATCAAAGTGCTGCTGTTTATTCTAACGTATTTTCATTAAAAATTGACTGGAGTTTATTTAGATAACAAGCAATGAAAAAAATTGTCTTACTTCTACTCTTTCTTTACACAGGAACTCTTATTGGGCAACAAATAAAGCTTTCGCCAAAAGCTACATTTTCAGTAGTAACTTGTGGTGCTGGAGAAGAACTCTATTCTGCATTTGGACACAGCGCATTTAGACTCAAAGATCCTATAAATGGATATGATGTTGTATACAATTATGGCGTTTTTGACTTCAACACTCCTAATTTTTATGTAAAATTTGCACGCGGTAAACTTCCATATCGATTGGGCAGAACGAGTTTTAAAAACTTTGTACGCATCTATCAATATGAAAAACGTTGGATAAAAGAACAAATATTAGACTTAACGCCTGAGCAAACAACAACCTTATTGGCATATTTAGAAAACAATTACAAAGAAGAAAATCGATACTATAAATATGATTTTTTCTACAATAATTGTGCAACTAAAAAGCGTGACATTATTAAAGAAAATTTTCAAGATGCATTTATCTTTAATGACGATCATCTTACGGAAGAAAAAACATTCAGAGATTTACTTCATGATAATTTAAACGCAAATTCATGGTCTAGTTTTGGAATTGACATTGCTTTAGGCGCCGTGATTGATAAAAAAGCACCTGCAAAAGATTATCAATTTCTGCCAGAATACGTATTTAAAGCCTTTGCAAATGCTACTAAACAAGAAACGGGAACGCCATTAGTAAAAGCAACCAAACTCATCTTAGATGCGCCTGAACAAACAACTTCTAAAAGCAGTATTTTCAGTCCTTATGTAGTGTTTTCAATACTTCTATTAATTGTTTTAGCTATTACATTTATAGACTTTAGAAACCAAAAACGCACACGTTTGCTCGACTTCATCATCATGCTCACAACAGGAATTGCAGGAATTATCATTGCGTTGCTTTGGTTTGCAACCGATCATTCTGCAACTGTAATGAATTGGAATGTATTATGGTTATTTCCAATAAATATCTTCTTTGCGTACAAATTCTTATCAAAAAAACAAGAATGCGCATCTTTGTGGAAACACACTGTTTTTCTATTAATATTGCTAGGAATTATGCTACTATTGTGGCTTTTCAGTATTCAAGTCTTTGCAACTGCTGCGATTCCATTAGTAATAGCTTTGGTAATTCGATATGCGTATCTGACGTATTATTTCAGAAAATTAGAAGCGTAAAATCAACTAGATTTAGTATGATTCTGAAATGTAAAGCGAAATATTAATAGAAGAATTTCCCTTTTACAACATACCTAAATGTTCCGTCTAAACGACCAAAACCATCAGCTGGAGTGTATGTGATTTCGTATTCATAAGAAAACTCCTCCGCCAAATCATTATTATAGATTTCGTCATAACTTAACTTAGGAATTATAAAATCATCCGTAAAAGTACGATCAACATTCGGTCGTGTGAAATCTATATACGGATAAAAACTTGCAGCATACGGCAACAAATCATCTTTAATTTCAAAGACAATTGGAGTTACTAATCCATCTACAGAATTGTATATCGCAGGATTTTTTAAATTATAAGGACTCGTTAAAACCAGATTCTCAAAGTCTGAAGCATCAAACTGAATCGAAAAATCATACGTTTCCATTTCATCGTAATCTATGATATCGATAAACTTAGGAAGCGCTGTAAATGTAATAGATTCTATTTGTATTTGACTCGGAAGTGTTGGTGTAGCGTCATCAGCATCGCAAGAAGTCATAAAAACTGCAATAGCAATTATAAGAAGTAATTTTTTGAACATGAGTTGGTATTTTTTATCAATTTAGTTTAACAATAATTACGCCAAAAAAGACAAATAGATTACTAATGTAAGAAATTTTAACAAAAAATAGCCAAGATTTTCAAAGAATGAAAGTGCCATGAAACTCATAAAGTAAGAAACTCATCATTATCGTCCGCGATAAAAAAGTACGGTACTTAAGGTTTTTACGATAATATTCAAATCCAAAAAGAAGCTTCGGTGTTTTATATAATAGAGATCGTATTGTAGTTTGCGCAAACTATCTTCCATAGAAGCGCCATAATCCGTTTTTACTTGTGCCCAGCCAGTTACGCCAGGTTTTACAATATGGCGAATTTCGTAAAATGTGAGACTTTCCGAAAGTTGTTTTACAAATGCAGGACGTTCTGGTCGTGGACCAATCATGCTCATTTCTCCTTTTAGTACATTGATAAATTGAGGCACTTCATCCAATCGCGATTTACGCAAAAAACGTCCAAATCGAGTTACACGCGTATCATTTTTAGTTGCCCAAACAGCACCATTTTTTTCAGCATTCACAATCATACTGCGGAGTTTGTAAATTTTAAAAGGCACACCATTTTTCCCAACGCGTTCCTGTGTATAAAATAATGGACCTCGATTTCCAATCAAGTTTCCGATTAAAATAAAAGGTAGAAACAAAAAACTCACAAGTAAACCTAAAATAGAGAATACAACATCAAAAAAACGATGAAAGAATAAATACAATTTGTTTTGATTGCTTCGGCTAAACGGAAAATACTTGTAAAAATCTTTTCCCACATATTGCACTGGCACTCTGAATGTTAATTCTTCATAGACCTGAATATATTCCTTAATCGGCAAACCTGTTTCTAACAATGAAATCAAACCATCAAATAACGGTTTGTTCAATTCTTCTCTTTCATTACTTGCAATAATTACTTCCGAAACTGCTTTTTCTTTGGCAACTTTCTGTAAATCCAAACTTGTAATTTCTTCAATATCAGTTAAATCAACATCGTTATCTGTCACAGTTGCACTCGAATTGATATATCCGACAACTTTTGAATAATTTGTATTTTTTCGAATCGCTCTCGCAATGATGGCAACTTCTTCCTTATTGCCAATAATTAAAATATTTTTATAGAATCTAGGAGATGAAATAAAGAAAATATACGCACAACGCCACAAGAAAATAGAAACCGAAATTGCTAAAAAGAAATAGAGAATCTGCAAACGATTTTCAGGTAATTCTGGTGTAAAAAATGGTGTTAGCAAATAACACAAAACGGTAATGGAAACAGTTAAAACTAAACTTTGAAACGTAGTATCGTATCTACTACTTTTTTGCAAATTGTACATTTCCAATACTGTAGAAAATAGCATGTAATACACAATCAACACTACAGACCAAAACCAACGTTGTTGAGTCAATTTAAAATAATCAAAATCAAAAATGCTTGAAACTACATATAAGCCTGATAATAAAGCCAATACATCAAAAAACCTAAGCAATAGCTTACGTTCCGAAATTTCGAAATGCATGTTAGAATTTGAGGCCATACGTACTTAAATATAAGAGATAAAACTCTTAGTTTTTCCTTTTACTTCGGATTTCTTCACATTTTGATTGATATTGTAGGTAATATCATCAGAAAAGTAGTTGTAAATTTCTCCTTTAAGTAATTGTTCTTGTTTATTAGTTATCTGTTCTTCGAGGTTAAATATAAGAATTCCTTTTTCTTTTTGGATAATTTGGTATGTAAGTTTTATGTTATGTTTTTTACCCAAATTTTTAAAAATATAATAGAAATACAAACTAGGATAAATTTCTTGTTTTCCATACACATTCTCTCCTATTCTACCGGTAACTTCTTCTAAAATATAGTGCGATTTTCCACAAGTACACGTCTTATTTTCAGGAGCTAACTGAATATAATCGCCCAATTGATAACGGATAATTGGAAACGCTTTCATTTGCAAATTGGTCACTACAATTTGATGATCAATTTCTTCTACAATGACACCTTCCATGTTAATATGCATGTTGCCTTTTTCACATTCAAACGCAATAATTCCCGTTTCTGCGGCGCCATATTCGCTAATTATCGGCACGCCAAACGCTTTTTTAATTTCTTCTTTATAACTATCGTAAATTTTCTCCGAAGTTCCTTTCACCATTTTCAAATGTTTTGGTTTCGGAAGATTTTTATCATTAATCAACTTCGCAGATTGATAAATCATAGACGAATAACCGTGAATATATTTCGCCTTTTGCAACTTTTTTACAAATTGATTAAACGCTTTTTCCTTATAATCAAACACACGGAAACGATTCTGTAATGCATCTAAAATTCGTACTTTGAAACATTTCAATCCTGAAAAATCAAATCCCCAAAAATAACCGTTTCGTTCCCAAGGTTGTACATTATGCCATGAATATCCCCTAAAAATGGAAGCTCTGTTAAACGAATCGGCTTCTTCTTCTCTTTTATACACTAACGGATCGCCTGACGAACCTGAAGTAGTCGCTGTAAATACTTTTTTAAAACTATGTTTGGCATGAATAGCTTCGTTGTGCGCAATAACATCAGCTTTTGACAATACAGGTAATTTCGTAAGATCGTCTAAAGAATTAAAAGTTGCCACATCAATGTCTTTGAACTTTTCTTGGTAATAAGGAGAAGTTGCTTTCGCAAAGCTAATCAATGCTTTTAGTTGTTCCAATTGATACGTTTCCAAGGCTTCAATTGACCATTTTTCCGAAGTTTTCAAAAAGGCAAACCATTTCCGTATGGAAGGATTTCGTAAACGTTCGCCAAGTTTAAAAAGGAATTTATGGAGCATGATTTAGGTCAATAAAAAGTGAAAGTAATCAAATTTTATGAGTTATAAAATGTCTGTTACGATAGTTTGATTAATTTAAAAGAAATAGATCTTTATAAAGATTAACATCATCATAAAGACAAAATATAATAAAGGTAAAAGTCCTATTATAATCCATATGATATACATTCTCCATGTCTTTCTATTGTTCAAACATATGATTATCGTATGAAAAAATGACCCAGTTAATGAGCCAAAAACAAGTAGATAATTAATCAACTTTCCATATTCGTAGATCCAACGATAGTTTGAAAAACGAAATCTTTCAACGTAAAATCCAACTAATATTCCTGATAAGAAAAGAAATAAAATCAAAATAGCAGACCATTTAGGATTATATATGAGTTTAAAAGCTTTCATATGCACTACATTTTGAATTATTCCTACGAAAACGGAAAAAATTACAACTGGACAAAATTAGTCTAATAAAGATAAAGAGTTCAAAATAATCATTTTTTATTTGTTATTTTGCAATCGAATCGAATCGTTCATGAATCACAAAATCAAATCGCTTATTTTTAAATCGTTAGATATCTTACCCAACAAAATGGGCTATGGTGTCTATCATCAAATACAAAAATTTCTCAACAGAAATAGCATTCATCATAAAATTAAGACGAATGATCGATCATTTAAGGAAGCTTTGAACATTCTGGCGGAAGCCAATATTGACCTAACAGACAAGACTATTTTTGAATTGGGTTCGGGTTGGGCGCCAATTATTCCGTATTACTTTTTATACTTCCAAAACGCGTCAAAAGTGGTTACTTATGACATCAACGAACATTACGATGTAAAAGCTATTGCAAAATTGAACGCGTATTTTAAAGATGAATTTCAAATCGAAGTCGCTACAGCACAAAAAAAATATCAATTGCCCAAAAATGTAGCATATTTTCCAAATGTGAATTTAGCGGCAACCAATTCGTTAGCTACAAATGCAGTTGATTTGGTTTTTTCCCGATTTGTGTTGGAACACATTCCACCGAAAGAATTATTGGAAATTCATAAAAATCTAGCGAAAAACTTACAAAAACCGTTTCATGTATTACACATGATTTCGCCAAGCGATCACAGAGCCTATGATGACAAATCGCTTTCGTATTATGACTTTTTGAAATATAGTGCTGACGAATGGAAACAACAACATACAAAGTTCGATTATCACAACCGATTGCGATTACCTGATTATATAAGAATATTTCAAGAATCTGGTTTTGAAGTTGTTTCGTTATCTTATGATACTTGTGAAAAAGACTCTGAAAAATATCGAAAATTCAAGGAATTGACACTTCACAAGGATTTTGAACATTATACAGAAGAAGAAGTATTGGCAGGAAGCATCAATGTATTGTTGAAAATCAGGTAGGAATATTTTGTTTGAAATATTACTCAGCATACAATCTAATAATCTAACAGTCCAGCAATCTAACAATCCGATAACCTAACAATCAACCAACAAATCTTTCCATTGTTTTTTCACTACTTCCCAATCGAACATTTCGGCTTTTTCACGTGCTTGAAGCACTAGTTTTTCTGCCATTTCAGGATTAGCAATTAGCTTTTTTATTTGAAGAATCATCTCTGAAGCGTTATTTGGCGAAACCAACAAACCATTTTCTGCATGATTGATGAGAAACGGAATTCCGCCAACATTGGTAGAAACAATCGGCATTCCGAGCGCCATGGCTTCTATTAAACTAATTGGCGTATTGTCAAAATTGGTCGTATTGATAAAAATATCATAGGTTTCGGAAAGCGAAATCCAATCGTGTTTTGAAAGTTTTCCTGTAAATTTCACATTCACTTCCAATTCGTTGGCAAGTTCTTGTGTTTTTTCAAACGAAGCGTCTTTTTTGGGTCCAACCATGCACAAAGATGTTTCAATTCCTTGTTGTTTCAAACCGTGCGCCACATGAATTGCTAATGTTGGATTGTAAATTTCGGCAAACGAACGCACCCACAATAAATTGGCTTTTAGATTTTTACGTTTTTTAAAAGGATAATCCGTCAATTCCACATTATTGGGAATGTGTTGTACCGTATGATATCCGTAACGTTCAAATACTGTTTTTAAAAATAACGATGGCGAAACATTTATATATGCATTGTTAAAAATCAGATCACTTTTTGCTTTACTCTGTTGCAAACGTGTTTCTAAATTTCCGCCATGTAAAATTGGAATATACTTGATTTTCAGTAAAATACACAACTTACTTACCCAATACGCATATAGAAAATTTGTAGTACTGTACGTGTCAATCAATACATATTGCAGTTTTTTTCGATGACGAAAAACCGTCCACAACATGTCCAACAAGCGTAACATTTTATTTTTCTTATCAGAAGTCAATCGAACTTGAAAACCTTCTTTTTGGAGCAATTTCCCTAAAGTTTCAACGGTTGTTGCCGTTTTTCCATGACCTGAAACGATATTTCCAACATACACAATCATATTACAAATTGTTGGTAAAGCTAAACGTTATTTTTTCTTTCCCGTAACCATAACCGTCGTAAATTGCTTTGTAAGTGCCATCGGGTAATTTGTGAATGTCAATGTGATGCATTCCATTTTTCGTCCACGTTTCTCCTTGGTGTTTTAAAATCGGATTGTTTTTTAGTTGACTTTCTTCATAGTATGTTTTTGATATGGAATCGATTGAAAATCCATATACGGCACGTCCATAACCGCCAAAATGATCTTGCGCAAAACGAATTGTTTGTGTTGGTTCTTGTAAAACGCGTCCTGCCGATCGTGTGTAATTTCCGCTTTTTATAGGAGACATCGGATGTTCTGTCCAAGTTCCTTTGAGATTTTCACTGTAATACAAACGCAAGTCGTAAGCTTCTGTAGCCAACATAAACCAAGTGTCATTTTGTTGAAAAAGTGTGGCATCTACTATTTTTTTGTCATCTAGCAATACCGTATCCAATTCCCATTGCAATGGAAAATTCGTTGCTTTGTATAAGCGTACTTGCTCAAATTTCTTGGTTTCAGGCATCATGTAGATTTCGCCTTCGTGTTTAAAAATAAACGGATACGAAAGATGTAATTTTTCATCAAGTGCCAATCCTAAGTATTTCCAATTGCCGTTTTCTTCAACTGCAACACCAATATCTGCATGTTTTTCGCCCATAATTTCGAAAAAAGCGTACCAATTGCCATTTTCAAAATGTAAAAACGGATCTGCCATGAGCAATTTTTCAGGAATAGCATTTTGTTTTCTATCAAATACAATAGTCTTTTTTACATTCCATTGCAATGGATCATTCGAAATATTGGTTCCGATAGAAAAATACGCACCACTAATTTTTCGCCCAAAAAATGGCACAGGTTTCTTAGCAAGATAGCAATACACAACGTAGCTTCCCATTATAAAGAGGAAACCAACCAATACTATCAGTATGCGTTTTACAATTTTCATGCTACTAATTTACTTTATATAATCGCCAATTTTCAATTTGATGTATCAATTTGAGTTCAGGCCATTCAATATCAACCAACACATAGTCAATTCCGTATGATTTTAGAAACGTGTTTCCTTCAATTCTGGAAGGTTTGTGTGTAAACTCCGTATAGTTTTGATACCATTGTATAAATCGTGCCGGATTGCCTTCAATAATCATAGAAGCGCCTTTTGTGTCTAAATCTACAGAACGTTGTGCACCTGATCTGCACACTGGAGGCGCATAAAATAATGCGTCTTTTGGTGTGTTTATCTTTATATATTCCAACATTTCATGAAGTCCTTTGTTTCCCGATGCTGCACTTTTGATGTAACCTACAGAAAGAGAATTTGGCAATACGCGCGTAAAAAATTCTTTGGACACGACGGGAATTCCAGCCGTAGCCGCCGATTTTGAACCAATTAGCAATAAGATATATCCCATTAAAATAGCAGGAACAACATGATGCTTTTTATATTCCTTTAGTAAATAATCCGCTAAAAATAATGTAGATATAAAACTACTCAGAATAATGAGCTTTTGCATTCGAATCAACTGAAAAGACATGCGAATGTTCATGTCAAATATTTGATTTACAGCACGTTCAATATACACCGAAATGTTTGGTAATATAAAAACTAACGCAGTTACAAAAAGTAGTATGTAGCATTTTTGACGTTCTTGATGTTTGAAATATGCCAACACTATATACATGAATAAAGGAACGAAAAACACCAAAATACTCGGCGACAACCATTTTTTAGCATACGCCACAGGATTCAGAAAATATGCAGGAATTCGATTGTAAAAAGCTGCATTGTACGCTTCTATGTCGTAGCTTACATCAACGTTGACACTATTAAAATATGTCGCAAAAAACGGTAACATTCCCAAGAATATTGCCATGAGAAGATATACGGTTTGCATCGAAATTATTTTTTTTAATGATGCCTGAACTACTGTAAACGAAGTATAAATTCCTAAAAATATGAGAATTCCGCCCAAACCACTAATTGGATGAAAGTTGAAGATCAATCCGATTAAAAAACCTGCAATGTAAAGTCGTTTTCGCGAAAGCGTACTAAATAACAAAAATGGAAGTGGCATGATTGCGTAATACATAACTCTTGGCAATAGCGACCAAATGTCTGAAATCCCCCAATATTCTGCACCTGGCAACCAAATAATACCGCGCATTGCAATGGAAATTAAGACAGCTAACCAAAAGTTTCCTGATAAACGAAAAAGAAGCAAATACCATAAAATTCCAAAAGCAATGTGACAAATAAACGTCAGGATGTTCATGGCGTGTACATAATCTCCATGTGTACATTTGGCAATCGCACGAATAGTTTCAATGTAAAACGGCGTGTAATAGGCTACATTTTCAAGTTTTTCGGCAAATACATCTTTTGGAAATAAGCTTGGATCATCTTTTTTTAAACAAACCGTAATAATGTTATTTTGATCAGAACTGTAATGTGTTGCATTCGCATTTTTATTTCCCAAAAGATAACCGAACGCAATAATCAAGTTGATTGCTACGACAATTACGATGTGATATTTTTCAGGAATGGTACGCATTAGCTACTTTTTGGAGCGCGTAAAATGTCAAATTGAATCGCTTGTAGAATTAACTGAAATCCTAAAATGATACAAAGCGTGATGAGCATAATAGTTCCCGTTGGCGCAAATGTATCAATATGTGTGTAATACCACCAATTGTATATTCCGTACACCAATCCGAACATAAACATTGGAAATCCTACCAAAATGTACAACGAACCAATGTTAAAATCGTAGATAAAGTACGATTTCACAAGTCGCTTTACAAATGTTTTAAACAGTTTCGGAAGAAATATAAACGGCATTTTCCATACTTGCATACTCGATTTTTCATCGCCGTAAAATGCAGGCATTGGCACATCTTTTATTTTGGCGTCTGTGAGGTATAATTCAGCAATCAAAGAGGTTTCAAAGTAATAATCGTTGTGAATATTATCGAAATCCAACAGTTTTAAATTGTCTACTTTTATGGCGAAAAATCCGTTGGTAGGATCAAAATTGTTCCAATATCCAGAAGCAACTTTCGTTAAAAACGACAATCCAAAGTTTCCTATTTTTCGAACCCAAGGCATTTCGCGCAACGCTTTAAAATCTTTAAAACGATTTCCTTTTGCATATTGTGCCTGATTTAGAATTAATGGCAATAGCAATTCTGGAATACGACTACTGTCCATTTGATCGTCCGCATCTACTTTTACCACAAATTCCAATTGCAGTTCAATGGCTTTTTTAAATCCTGCTTTAGTAGCGCCACCAACGCCCAAGTTTTTAGGATTTTTCACAATGACAACCTTCTCGCCTACTGAACTATTGATGATTTCTGTAGCTGGAATTGGTTCTTTCCCACAATCGTCCACAATGATAATAACATCAATGCATTCGGGCAGTTTAGTCACAACAGAAACAATATGTTTTGCTGCGTTGTAGTATGGAATGACTACACCAATAGCGTGTTCTTGAAAGTTGATCATTTCATTTTAAGTTTATAATATCTAGGGCTGATAAATACCGCTGCGGCGAACAAAAATAAGCCTAAAATTGCAAAAATTGGTCTGTAAACGTATAAATGTTCTCCAAAAAATAGTGTTACCATCATGGCGATTACCATTCCTTTTAACGATAAGTCTAACGATCTGTATCTGGAAAGATTGAGTCTGAAATAATTGACCAACCAACGCACGTAGAAAAATAGTCCCAAAAGTCCAACTTCATTAATAAGTGTCAAATAAATGTTATGCGCCGAATTTCCTACTAATATAAAGTTGTTAAACCCTGATCCAAAAGGAATTACCTGCGGATTCGCTAATAAATGATCTACATATCGTAATGATAAGTTTTTTCGCCCTGAACCTAAATCTTCGTACAATTGATCAACATCTAAATTTCCTTCTCCCAGCATTGTTGGATCGGATATTTTATTGACCACACGTCCTTCAAATACATCGGTTACCATTGTCAACGATTCTACATTGTAAAATGACAAGATAATGACGCCAATTCCAATGATGATAGACATGTAAATAAATTTTCCCGTTCGCATGATAAAGAAATATACCGCAAATACAGCAACTCCTGTGTAACTGGTTCGTGATCCGCTAATTCCAATACAGAACATCGCAATTAGAATTCCGCTAATGAGCAAAATTTTATTGACTTTTATATTTTTTTCAAGATATACGCCAATGAATGTAATCATAGACAACATCATGGTCATTCCTAGCACAATTTTGTTTGGTCCTAAGGTTCCTGAAAAGAAGTTTCCATAAGCACGTCTGTCGAGTTCGCTCCACAAATACGGTACAATTCCTAAATTTTGTAAAATGACGACAGTTCCTGCCAACAGCGTAAATATGACATGTAAATAGATGAATAATGTTAGGTTTTTTTTACGTTTCATCGCAATCATAAAGAAAACGCCTGATAAAAAGAATGTCACAAAGTGATACATAAACAAAGATGTACGTAAAATCCAGATGTTTTTCCCATTCAAAAAACTAATTGTAAACGTCATTACCATGGTAACCATTGCCCATTTCATAAAAACGCTCAAATAGTACAAATAGCTTCTATTTCGGATAAAATAATCAATGAATACTTTATTGGTGAAGTAGTAATACAAGACAATTAATCCTAAAAAATCATACAATCGAAGTTCATTGTTTCCTGTAAGACTGTAATTAAAAACGGCTAAGTTGTAGAAATACGAAGTCAGCATACCGACCAACAATATTTTTAAATAAATATCATCCGCCAACATGAGTAATTTCTTTTCTACAAGCTCTTTTACGTTCATTGAGTACTTATTTCAGCATACAAGGTATGTACTTTATTTATAATTGCCGTTTCGGAATAATTTGCAATGATATGTTTTTTAAAATTAGCCGCAATACTTTTTCGTTTGTCGTTTTGTACTAATAACCACTGTAATTTTTCTGCCAAAGCGTTTGCATCTTCAGCGGGAACAATACATCCGAGACTTTCGTCGGAAACCACTTTTGCACATTCGCCAACATTCGTAACAACGACGCTCAATTCGTGCAAACCATATTCAAGCAAAGCGATGGGCAAGCCTTCTGATTTTGAAGAAAGTACGCCAATTTCACATTGTGATAATATATGAGAGATATCGCCTTTGCTTCCATAACTAAAGATGACTTTTTCTAGATTTTTTTCGTGAATATAATCATGAACTTCTGTTGCGTATGCGTCTTCAAAGTTTTTACCAACTAAGTGTAATGTCCATTCAGGAAACTGCTTCGTTATGTTTTCAAACGCCGCTATTAAATTGAAATGATCTTTCTGAGGACGTAAATTTGCCAAACAAACAATTCGTTTTCCTGCGGTTCCGAACAACTGTGTTTGCGGTATTTCATGGATGTTTTTTACGGGAAAATTTGGCATGTATACTACATTTTTCACGTTTAATTTCTGAATTGCCCAATTTTTCAATAATTGATTAACAGAAATAATAGCGTTCATACTGAATGAGCTGATCCAAATTGGTACTAATTTTCGTTGCTGTAATGCCTCACTATTTCCATAATGATCGTGCCAAACAATTTTTATGTTTTTGTAATATATTTTTACCAAAAAAGCAAAAAAGTACGAACTTGCATGTGCGTGAACAATGGTAATTTTATGTGTTTTTAAAAACGTTACAAATCGTTTGATCGCTTTAAAATCAATGGTTTTCTTTTTTTCTAAAAACAAATAACCTACAGTTTCTGCTAATTGATCTTTTAATAAACCTTCTTCACGTGTCGTACACAAAAAGGACGTTCCGTATTTTTTTGACAACGCATTTGCATAGCTTACCGCCAATTTTTCAGCGCCACCAGCATGTAAAGAATCTATGAGTTGTACTACCTTCATACGCGTAATCGTTTTGGTAAATATGCATCACCTAAAAAGGCAATACTGATCATAAACAATCCTATAGATGGTAGCATATAGCGCAATAATGGTACTACTACAATTGCCATTCCCCAAAAATAGAAAGTGATGAGCAGTATACTGATTAACAACCACGAATATTGCTTGTTTTTCTGCCTAAATATCAAAACACTTCCTGTAATAAAAAGAATAATGTACAAGATGCTGATGATTTTTATATATCGTTCTTTTTTTGAGTTTTGACTGTCCAATCCGTACCAAACACGTTGTGCTTTGAACAGGTAAAAGTTTAGCAACGCACCTTTATCTTCTTCCCACTTTTTTCCTAAAAATGTAAGTACATCGCCCAAGTTCTGTACTTCTTCCCGCTGTTCATAAAAGGAATTACTAATCATAGAAACATCTTCGGAAACTTCAATTTTTTCACGGTAAAATTTGTTGCTCAAATTAAAACCATCTTTTATTGAATTGACGCCATGAGAAGACAGCAACACAAATTGGTTACTTTTTGCATAATTATACGCTGTCCAAGGCGCAATAGTCAACGCAATGACACTCGCAATAATAGCAATACTAACGAATGCCCGTTTTTTATGTTTGAATAGATAAATTATACAAACCAATGCATAAATCAACGGAATTAAGATACCAATCGGTCTCGTTAATAATGCCAACCCTAGTAAAACACTACTAATAATGAGCTGTTTGTAGTCTTTATCATAGAATAAATATTTCAATAAATAATACAAAGAGGCATACAATAAAACGCAAAAAGGTACCAAACTCAACGGTTTGTACGTGGCATAAATGATGAATGGACAACTTAGAAATAAAAGCATTGCCAAACGTGCCATTCGTTCATTTTCTGAAAATACCAAGCGGACAATTTTATAAATAAAATGTCCCGAAAATAACGTAATAACAATGGAAAATAATGAGGTTAGCAGTATTTGTGGAATTCCCGTAAATACGGCAATTTGATATTGTATGTACAGCCACAATGGAAATAATGGAGGTGTTTTGTTCCATAAAAAACCTGTTTCATCCAAAAAACTACCATTGTTAATCAGACTTTCTACAGGCGCCGTATAATCTTGACTTTCCGAACTTAAAATCCCCATTTTATAAAATACAATGTGTGCCAGCGCATACAGGATAAAAAATAGGATATAATATGTTTTGTAGGATAATTTCATAAGAAACGCATACTATTGCTGTAGGAGTTTTTTAATTTCGCTTTCAAAAGTGTCTAAGGTATAATTTCTTGACCAATTGATCGCTTTTTCCGCCATTTCTTCATACTTTTTTGGCGAATTCAATACGGTTTCAATAGAAGTTACTGCGCTAGCAACATTTGGTGCTATCAAAATACCACGATTTCCTGAATCTAACATAAAAGGCACACATGAAATATTGGTCACAATTGGTAAACTTCCCCAAAACATCGCTTCTGCAACTACTTTTGGCCAACCTTCCGATTTGGATGGTAATAGCATAAAATGTGTATTTTGATGTACTTCTTTAATAATTGCTGCAGTAACGTTTCCATGCAATTTGATGTATGTTGCTAGCTGATTTTTTTCAAGATACGTTTCTAGTTCGCTTCGCAGCACGCCGTCGCCATACATGTCTAAACGCACTTGATGTCCATGTTTCCGAAGTGCCTCCACAATTTGAATGCTTAGTAACGGACGCTTTCCAGGCGATAACGAACCTACAAAACTAAACTTGATTGTTCCTTCAAGCCTTCGCAAGCTCACTTCTTTTTTATCACTGTTTTGATAACTTGCCGTAAAAAATGATTTGATATTTTTTGTCTGCGCTTTCCAGTCGCCATACACCAATACATTCATATTTTTGGTAAGGAAAGTGTTGGAAAGTATTTTTTTTTGCCATCGGTACGTCATTGGCTGCTTGCTTTTTGGATCCCAATTTCCAGCATATTTCGCCGTTTTGGTTTTTGACGGGAAGAAAATTTGCGCTACACAACCTACCAATCCGATGTTTCCAGGACAACGTAAGTGAATATGATCGGCTTTCCGCATTGCCGCAACAATTTTGAAAAAGATGATTGGCAACACAAAAAGTGTTTTTATACTTGCTACAATATTTAGCAGGTTAAAGGCAGGAATCTGTTTGAATTCTAGTTGATCGTGTTCGTAAGCAATGTCGATTGGACTAATTTCCTTTGAAGCCAATAATGGCGCTACAATAGTTACGGAATCTACATGTTTTAGCCATAAATTCATTTCCTTAACATACGGTGCATAAGCGAAATAATTAGAAGCCTTTTTGGCATGCAAAACATGGGTTACAATTAGAAAATTCATACTAAGCAATGTTGTTTCCCGCAAAGGTTATGACTTCTCCATCTTTGTAAAAAATGGTTTTATGAGGATAGTTTTTCGCTTTAAAAAACGCTTCAATTTTTTTATACGTTTGCTCATCATTTACCCAGTGATAACTAGCAATGGCAAAGTTGGGTTTAAATTTTTCAAGTACTTCTACCAAACCGTCCATAGCTTCAATTTCGGCACCTTCAATATCCATTTTAATAAAATCCAAACGTTGCAATTGTTCCTTTTTATAAAAAGAATCAATAGTAATGGCATCTTTTAAAATCGTTTTTGCGTTTTTTGGTTTGTAATGAATTGAAGAAGAAACGGTTCCAGCTTCAAAAAAATCGAGTTGGGTATTTTTGTCCCAAATCAATTCTTCTTGTATTTGAATATTGCGCATGTCAGAATTCAACGCCATATTCGCCTTCATTTCTGTAATATTTTTCTTGTCAGGTTCAAAAGCATATACTTTCCCTTTTGTACCAACTTTTTTACTGTAAAATGTAGCTAAATGCCCATGATTTGCACCAGCGTCAATGACAATATCGTCTTTTTGCACGGAATAAAAGGTCTCATATCGAGCAATATCGTTTACGACATAATACATAGGAAGTTTCGTGACAATTTCTATTCCGTTTGCAAAAGTTGTATGATAATTCCCTTCCAAGCGTTTAAATTTTTCTTTCCGTATTTGGTTAAAGTACAGCTCTTTGAGTGTTTCTTTCAAACGTTCCGAAAGGAATATATTGTATATTTTTCTAAGAAAACTCATCGTTCGATTTGGTCTTTTTTGGAACCATAAAGAGAACCATGCGACAAATCTGCCGAGTGATTCTGTAAATGCTTCCATTTTTTTGGGCGCTGTAAAGATATTCGTAAATCTTAGAACTGCCAAGAACAAAGTGGTTGCATTCCATTTTATTCTTGCTTTTAGTGTTGGTGTAGGATATTTCACGCGCCAAACGTGCCAACCATTTTTAACAACCATTTTTCCATAATGATACTGATTAGGTCTTCCTGCAGCGTTGTGATGATGTTCCAATTTGGCAGCCGTATTCACATATAACTGTCCTATTTTGGAAACTCTCAAGGTAAAATCGGCATCTTCATACAAACCATAACCTTCAAAATACATTGAAAATTTAATCGTATCAAAAACTCCTTTTCGAAACGACGAAACGCCACCCATAAAGAGTTCTACTTCGTAAATTTTGTCTGTTGGCGGTAAAAAACTAACCGATCTTCCATGTGCAAATGTTGGTAAATAACACGGTTTCGTATCGTCTAATAAACCAAATTTTCGGCGCAATCGGAAACGTAACGATTCTTTTCGAAACCAGCCATCGTACACAAAAGAACTTTTTTTAGGCTTTGTAGCTTCTGTGATTTTTGTCCATTGCACTTCATTGGTAATAAAGCCACCAACACCAAGCGCATTTGGATGAATCGTATATGTTTCTAGTAAATTTTTGAAATAATTTTCATCTAAAATTGTATCATCATCTAAAAAACAGACAATTTCGCTGGTTTCAGATACATTTCTAATCCCAAAATTTCGTTGTTTTGTCAAACCGCGTTCGGAATCGTCAACTTTAAAATAGTGCAGGTTTTCAAATGGATTTTCCTGCAACATTACTTTTGTTTCATCATTACGAGAACCATCAACAATCAAAATTTCATTCGGATACACAGTTTGCTTCGATACCGATTGCAGTAATGTTTGCAAGGGTTTCGGACGCATATATGTACAAATGATTAAGGTAAAGTTCATAATTATTTGACTACTAATGATTGATAAACGGCAATATTTTGCTTCGCTATGTTGGTAATATCAAATTGACGCATTGCTGCCACACGTGCACTTTTTGCCATGCGCGTTGCTAATTCTTTATTGGTAATTAATAGATTTATTTTTTCAGCAAATTCTTTGTGCGATTTCGGATGTACCAAAAACCCTGTTTCGCCATCTTTTACAATCTCTTTTGCCCACGGATAATTGGTGTTTACAAACGGTTTTTCCAACGCCATTGCTTCAATAGTGACCATTCCGAACGATTCTGCCAATGACGGAAACACACAAACGGTTGCTTCACTAATCAAGGTTTTCATTCGGTCATAATCAACGGTTCCTAAATATGTTACTTTTTTTATCGCTTCCGCAGAAAATACTTCTCGTACCATTTCCCAAGTTGAACGTTTTTCTTGTATATCTATCGCATCATTGCCCACAAGTAGCAACTTACAATTGTCGTTCTGTTGAATCAACTCGTTAAAAATATGTGCCAATTCAATAATTCCTTTTTTCCGAATCAATGTTCCAAAATACAGAATGGTATTTTCTTGAACGGAAGTATGATTGGGTTGAAAATCATCTATGTAAATTCCGTTGGGAATGACTGTAATTTCTTTGTTTGAGTTGAATAATGCATTGGTTTTTTCTGCTACAAATTTACTTACTGCTATGATTTTATCGGCTTTCAAAAATGCCTTTCTTTCTCTATCAAAATTTGCTTTTTTCACTGCTCTACCTTCCAAATCGCAGAAAAAAGTATCACTTCCATGCAAACGCATTACTTGTGGAATGTTGAAAGTCATGTTTGCCGTAATTCCCGTCCAATCGACCACTTCCAACACATCAATAGGAGTTTGTTTGTGGATTTTCTTGATGTATTTCTCAATAATTCCTTCATTGAATTTCCAAGTTAATACGGGGAGTTTTTGCAATTTTATTTTATGAATCGTGATGTCGCCATCTTGAAACACTTCTTGCGAATTTTGAAAATAGGTAAACACGGTAATTTTCATTCCTGCATCTACCAAAGCTTTGAGCAAATTTTTTGTACTCGTCCCTATTCCTGCGGATTTCGGGAGTTTTTCATGCGGATATTCAGGAAGTAAAAAAGCTATATGCATACACACGTTTTATGAATCTAATAGGTTGATGATATGAAAAATGTGAGTGCTATGTTAAAAACTGACACCAGTGCTAAAGATATAGAAAATACCATATCTACCGTTGATTTTCGATATTTTTGTACAACTAATGGAATGCTAGACAGTATTGCGATTAACAATATAATTTCGTATCCTACAAACCATCTGTATTCCATCATCGTGAAACACAACATGCAAATTAAAAATGTGTACGTTATAAAAAGCCAAGAAGGCAATTTTTTATCTGAAAATAATGGTTTTTTAAACAAAATAACCAACGGAATTAATAGTAAAAAGGCATAATAGCGGAAAAATTTTGCAAACGAATATACCAAATTGTACCCAACAACCTGACTATACAGTTTTGGATCTTTTTTTAGGAATTCGCTAGGAGATTTCGGTAACGAGTTTTCGCCGTGTTCTTGCACATACGCTTTTACTTCACTAAAGGGCGTTTTATTGAAAATGGCACTCTTATGAATAGGTTCTTTTCCTTCCTGTATTTTCTTTAAACCCAAGTAATTGCGTTGTACCCAATTGACTTCAGGATCAAAATTTTTATTGTAAAAACTAACAGTTCCATTTTCCTTTAACGATGGATAATGTAGTATAGAAACAATCGTGACGAAGGAAAATCCAATGACAAAACCCGCATGTAGTAAGGATTTCCATTGTATTTTTTGCAATATGAATTTTATCCCAAAAAATACCGTAACCAACACAATTGCAAATAACGATGTAGGACGAATTGCGGTACACAATCCGAGTAAAATTCCAATAAAAATATAGTATTTTGTATGACGTGTAGCTTCTTTTAATTTGTAAAAAAGAATGTAATAAAGTAGTACTAAAAACACAGCCATAAACGCATCATTTGCCGTGCGCACGTATGCATGAATGTTCAATGTAATGAACACATATAAAGCAATAATCGCATAGAAATAGATCGTTTCTACAGTGCCTTTTATTTTTTTAAGCAACTGAAAACCAATATATATAAGTAATATTTCTACTAGAATATTGACTACAATAAAAGCGGTTGAAACATCTTGAAATATCTTATAAAATACGGAAGCTGCCAAATTGTACAATAAACTCGTTCCTTTTACACTTGCTTCATAAAAACCATGTTCTTGAAAAAAACGAAAGCTCTCCATATATCGATCTGGATCACCTACAGTTGTAGTTCCAAAAAATAGTTTTTTCGCAATAAAAATTATCCCCGAACCAATGAAAAACAGCAATGCTACTTTCAGTATTTTTCTCGAACGCGTTTCTTGCGAAATGGAATCTGTATTGCTCATGCTACTTTCCTCCTATTTTTAGAAATGCTGCATGCATTCGTTGTTGAACTTCATCTAACGGATGTTTTGCCACACTTTCCGCCCAATTGGTACGTGCAACACTGTTTTGATGTTTCAAGTTATCAAAATCTTGCAACATGGTTTCAATAGCTTCTTTGGAACGTAGTATGTGAACAGCTTCCGAATGCTTGTCAAAGGTCTTAAAATGCACAAATTGATACAAACGATCAATGTTGAAGTCTTTATGTCCGTTTAGTTGTTTGTAATGAAAGTAAAATGCTGGTTTTCCCAGCAATATCGCGTCAAGCGCCATGGTGGAACCAATGTTAAAAATAGCTTCACTGTAATACAATGTACTATACAAAACGCCTAAATTGGAATTTACATGATATGTTTTTGGCAATGGAAATTCGTCAGCATTCCACGTGGGAATGACTTCTGTAATGACATCTTTGTATTTTTCTAATATGGGCGTGAATCCTGTATTGTAATCTGCGGGATTTGCTCGCAAAACGATATGATACTGAACCGATTGAAATTCATTGTACGCACGAACAGCTGCTGCCAAATCCTGTAAATACAAAGGATCGTCCATTCCGATAGACGTAAAATTTCCCGAAAAACAGAGTAATTTTTTGTCCAACGGCAAGTTGTATGCTTTGTAAAATAATTCTTTTGGAATCAAATATTCCGGTTTGGTGTAAAAGGCAAATTGTGGAGTTCCTGTAACCGTTATGTTATTTTCCTGAACTTCATCAGAATAATATTGTTGCATTTCTTCCTTCATGTATTCGCTCCAAACGAAGTAATGATCGGCTTTTAGCATTTTATTCCCTTTCGGGAGATTGTCCCACGAATGGATGAAACTTACAACAGGAATTCCCAAATCGCGCGCTGCAATAACAGGTGCCAACGAAAAACTTGACACTTGATGCGAACAATAGACCATTGTTGGTTTTTCCGCTTGTAAATATGCCAAACATTCGTTGTAATAGCTTGATTTTCGAGTCAAGTTGAAATACAAATCTTCCAATTTCTGAATGGCAGGTTTTGAAGCGTAAAACTTGGAAATGAAATTGATTAAGCCAAATTTGAATTTCTTTTTCAAATTGCTTTTCCCTGGCGAAACCCTGTACAGAAGATGATTTTTATTGGCTTGAATTTTATCATTATAACGCAAGGTAGACTTCGCTTTTAGATAACGCAAAAAGTCTGTTTTCCCTTTATAATCAAAGGTTGGCAATTGCTTTGTTTCAATGGAGTTTGGCAATTTTTCTAATGCCGAAGATTTTACATTGTGCCAAACCAGCATATCAATTTCCTCAGGAAGATTGAAGAAATTGCTTGCATAATGATTTTCAAAACTTTGATATCCAACAAATATGGAGATTATCTTTTTTCGCATGGGGCAACAGCGTTATTGATATTGTCCACAAATATAGCCATTGAAAGGATTCTGAAAAGAAAATATAGTCCTCTATTCGGACTTTTTTGCTGTTTTTTTACCAATTGTAATACTTTTTCCGTGTCGAAGACAGTTTTTAATGCGTGAATGTGCTTTTCTAACAAGTCATACAGCGTTTCTCCTACTTCATTTTGCAGTCTGTGATACCAATTTTGAACACTGACATCTGACACAATTGGATTTTTGAAGTATTGTAATAAATCTTGGTTTCCATCATAGATAATTTGTTCGTGAATTTGATCAAATTCGTAATGATCATGCGACAAATTGTGTGTTGCTTTGATGAAGTCTTCATGCAGAAATGGCGTGATTTTATTTCTAAAAACGGACAACAATTTGTGACGATTTCCAAAGTTTCCTGGCAAACGTCCGCTTCGATAGAAATTGAGCAACTTTTCAGCATTGGAATTTCCTGCGTAATTTTCGGCAACAGCCGATGTTATATTTTCAGGATAATTACTTATAAATTCGTTGTAATCAGCTGTAAATGTATCTGATAGAAATTCTTTTGGCGTAATATAGTTGTGCATCGCTTGTGCTAGATTTTCATCATTTTTGAAAAACATGCGTACACATTCGCCTGCTTCTCCCATGACATAGCTGTAATTTTTAGGAATGGTTTCATCTGCAAATTTTAGCATGTCAACATAGGAAATTGTTGCTAAACCTCCTGAAATAGTCGCAATTTGCGTTGCGTAGTGTTCAAATTCGAATTCATCGCACAACGTATTGTGTTCGTAAGAAAGGTCTAAATTGATAGCGATTTCTTTTCCTTGCAATACATCTGCCGAATATACGTTTCCGAAATTTCCCGTTTTTACTGCTTGATCGCCTTCTGTAACTTGACTTAACAATGCGAGACTGTCTTTTCCTGCTGTTACACCAAAAAATAGAGTATTGGACACATTTATCCCATCTTTGAGCGAAAATGTTTTGTTTTTTTCTGAAAAGTTGATGTCTAATTTGGTACTTTCTACGTTTAGATTTGCATCAAAACTGTGCAATTTTCCGCCTTGCAATCGTGTAATATTTTTATACGGTAACGGAAACGGCGTTACTTGATATCCAAAGGTAAAATGTACTTGCATACCAACTTCATCTAATACAAGCGGAATGCGTAATTCGTTGAAATTTTGAAAGTTTAGAAAGAAAAGTTGTTGATTTTTATAAGCTGAAGTATAACTTCCATTCACTCCATATAAATCATTTACAGTGAATAATTTGCAATTTTTTTTATCAAATATAAATAGTTCAAAAACTCCACCAAATGTGTCATATATTTTGGAAAGTGCAGTTATTGAATTCTGTTGAAATTTTTGAATGAAATTTGTGATTTTTTCTTCTGTATGATCTGACGAATACCAAATAATTTCATGCGTTTCATTTTCTATCCAATACAATGTGCTTCCTTGATTGGCTTTTTTAAAAAGTTGTACATGCAAACGTACTCCGTTAAAAGAGATATGAAAGTTCGTGATGGTATGTTTTTCAAATTTCACAGCGCGAGTGTTTTAGCGAGTTTTTCTGCTTGTTGCCAATCTGCTGGCGTATCAATGTTTACATAGTACTTTTCATCAGAAACGATATACGCTAACGAATTTCCATATAATGAGTTTTCATCTTGAATAATCTTCGTTTTTGTAATGTAAATACTTCCGTCTCTGTGATATGCTTTTGGTAATTCTTGTCGCCTTGGGATGATGTGTTTTTCGCCCGTAGCGATCTGTAAGATACCATTTTTATTGGGTTTAAACGTCCAATGTGGATTATATTGATGCGGAACTTCCAAAACCGAAACCAATGCATCTGTTTGTTTTTCTTGAAATGTTTGCAATGCTTGGTCTAAAAATCCTGCAGGTCGAAAAGGACTTGTCGGCTGCAATAAACAAATGGAGTCAAAGTGTTTGCCTGCTGCTTCAAAGTAAGAAATAACGTGTTGTATAACGGGCAACGTCGGCGTTGTGTCTTCCGCCAAGTGTTTTGGACGTACAAAGGGAACATTCGCGCCAAGCGACTTAGAAATTGCCATAATTTCCTCGTCATCTGTCGTAACTACAACTTCAGAAATATGTTTTGATTGCAAAGCTGCGTCAATACTGTACTGAATGAGCGGTTTTCCATGGAGCAGTTTTTTGTTCTTTCCTGGAACTCCTTTGCTTCCGCCTCTTGCTGGTATTACTGCTAGAATGTTCATGTTTGGTTTTGGGTTTTGGGTCTTGGGTCTTGGGTCTTGGGCTTTGGGTCTTGAAAATATCTTTCTTCATTTAAAATTCAACATTTAGCATTTAAAATTTTGAACTTTTTTCAAATACTTCTCGATACTAAATTTCTTGGGAAATTTCACTCGAAGTGACGTTGTTTAGTTGTTGAAATTAGGTGCTTTTATTATACAATGAATTTTTTTCTCTGTTCTATTTTCTATTTTCTATTTTCTTGGGTTTTGCCTCTTTGGTCTTGGCTCTTGGCCTGTTGTTTAGTTAAAATTTCTCAATATTTTCCTAATCCCTAATCCCTAATCCCTAATCCCTAATTCCTAATCCCTCATTCTTCATTCCTCATTCCTCATAAAATTAATACATAATCGTTTTGTGTGCAATGAGTTTTGTGTTTGCGAGTGCGTCAGCAATGCGTTTTCCAGAGTTTCCGTCGCCGTAAATATGCTCAGAAAGCATGCCTTTTTTTCCAATTCGTTCCTGAATTGCGACTTTTATTAAGTCTTTATCGTAGGCAACATCTAATACATTTTTTCCACGTTGACGACGATTTTGACGTGTTCCGATGTTTACCGTTGGCACACCAATAAACGAACATTCGCGGATTCCTACACTAGAGTTTCCAACCAAACAATCGCTATTTTTTAGCAAATGCAAAAAGTCGTTTGGCTCCATGTTTTTAAAGAACCGAATGTTTTGTGGATTAAAATTTTCGCGATAGTAACGAATTCCGTTGGAAGTTCCATCGGAACCTGCATCTACGTTTGGCCAAAACCAAAATGTTGGCATGTTCAACTCGTGAATCGCTTTTAAGGTTGCCAACACGTCTTCTCGCGCCGATTGGTATCGATTGGTTTCAGGATGTTGCATGACTACCAAATATCCGTTAGAAATGTCTAAATCGGCGCCTACACCACCGTATTTTTTGATAAAATCTATATTGTGATTGTTGTTTTCTAAGACTTGTTTTGCAATGTCAATTGACGGACAACCTGTGTTTAGTACATATGCTGGATCTTCGCCTAGTTTGATGACTCTTTTCTTCGCATCTTCCGACGCCACTAAGTGTAAATCTGCCAGTTTTGTATTGGCATGACGTACTTTTTCATCAATGTTTCCTGTAACTTCGCCACCTTGTATGTGAACCAACGGAATGTTTTGATACGCCGCCGCAATACTGGTTGCAATGGTTTCAAAACGATCTGCAATGGTAATCACAGCATCGGGTTTTAGGTTGTAAAACACATTTGAAAGTTCCATAACGCCTAAGCCTGTCGTTTTTGCCATTGCGGTCGGATTTTCTCCTTCCAATACCATAAACACTTTTTCGTCAATCTTAAAACCATCGTTTTCAATGACATTGACAGCATTTCCGTAACGACCTAATAATGCAGAACCCGCAACGACCAATTGCAATTCAAGAGTTGGATGTTCCTGAATGGCTTTGAGCGCAGTTTTGATTCTACTGTATGATGGTCGTGCAGTTACTACAGCACATATTTTTCGTTTGCTCATTTGTTGATTGTTGGTTTTAATTTTCGTAGAACGTCTTAATTTTTGCTACAATATTTTCTACTTCGTTGATAGACAATTCATAATATAAAGGCAATCGCAGAAGTTGATCGGAGTATTTTTCAACATTTGCTAAGTTTCTTCCATCATGTTGATCGCTAAAATAAGCACTTAAATGTAAGGATTGATAGTGAAATACTGCATGTATATCGTTATTTTTCAAGTGTTTGATGAGCGCGTTTCGTTCTTGAAGATTTTTACAAATTATATAGAATAAGTGTCCGTTTGATACATTTTCTTCCAGATTAAAAAGTGCTACATGTCCTTTTTCTTGAAGCGATTTGAGTCCCAAATAATAGGTATTCCAAATTTGCTTGCGTTTGGATTGTATTTTTTCAAGATTTTCCAATTGCGCGTACAAAAATGCAGCGTTTAGTTCAGAGGGCAAAAAGGAGGAGCCAATATCAACCCAACCGTATTTGTCAATTTCCCCACGGAAAAAAGCAGCTCTGTTAGTCCCTTTTTCCCAGATAATTTCTGCACGTTCTTTAAATTTTTCGTCGTTAATCATCAACATGCCACCTTCGCCACATTGAATGTTTTTGGTTTCATGAAACGAATACGTTCCCATGTGTCCAATACTTCCTAATGCTTTTCCGTTGTAAAACGAATCAATTGCTTGCGCGGCATCTTCTATAACATATAATTTGTGTTGATTAGCAATCCGCATGATTTCATCCATATTGCACGCCATTCCAGCATAATGTACTACGACTATTGCTTTTGTTTTGTCGGTTATTAGCGCTTCAATTTTAGTTTCATCAATGTTTGGATTGTTTTCTTTGCTATCCACAAATACAATTTTTGCGCCTCGTAATATGAAGGCGTTTGCCGTAGATACAAAGGTAAATGCTGGCATTATGATTTCGTCACCTGATTTTATATCTAACAATATCGCAGCCATTTCTAACGCATCTGTGCATGAAGTTGTCATCAAACATTTTTTGAATCCGTATGCAGTTTCAAAGAATTCTTGACAACGTTTGGTATATTTTCCATTACCAGATATTTTCCCGTATTGTACAGCATCAGCGATGTACGAGAGTTCATTTCCAATGATATATGGCTTGTTGAAAGGTATTAGTTTATTTTGCTCCAAAACGTAGTGTTGAATTTTTGAGAGTTAAATCGCAATGGCGGATGATACATAATTTTTTCATTATGCTGAATTTCCACATGACCGCTTGTTGTTTCAAAATTAGCAATTATATATAAAGCATTGTACAAAGTGATACAAGCATTTTTGAAAATTACATCGTAAATCATCGTTATTTCTTGATTCCAATCGACAGCATATACACATTGTGAGATTATTTTTCCCTCATCTACATGTTCATTTACATAATGTGCCGTGGCGCCAATAAGTTGTACGTTTTTCTTTTTTGCTTCTTGTACGGTTTTCATTCCGATGAATCCTTTAAAAGCAGGAAGCAATGAGTAATGCAAGTTTATAAAATTATCAGGAATGAGGTCTAAGACTAATTTTGGAATGATTTTGTGAATTGTGGTAATGACAATGTCTGGTTGTACCTGTTGTAATTCTTCTGAAAGTTGTTGCCAGCCGTCTTTTTTAAAATCGAATATTTTTGTTGCTATGTGTTGCTGTGTAGCGTAATCCGATGCGCCACAATTTCGATCTGCAATGACAGCGACCACTTCAAAAGGCGTATTGAGCAGTTTGCTGGCTTCCACTATAAATTTGAGCGTTCCGCCATTACCAGATACAAGAAACATGATTTTTTTCATCGATTTACTTTTTTATGGTATAGTTTGGACGCTTGGTCGTTTTTAAGTTGATTCGGTATGTGTATTCTCCAATGATTCCCAAACCGAGCAATAGCAAGCTTACGCCGATTCCGATGGCAATGATTAGCGTTGGAAAACCTGCAATTAAATCATCATAGACTAATTTTCGAACGACAATGTAAATACTATACATCAGTGTAATGAAAAATATAATGATGGACGAATAGGATAAAATCCGAATGGGAATGTTTGAAAACGTAAAGAGAATGTTAATGGAATGCTCAATGAGTTTTTTCATCGTGTACGAACTTTCGCCCGCGAAACGCTCTTTGTGCTCTACTGTTGTGCTTGATACGTGGTTGGTAATCCAACTGAGATATCCATCTAAAAATGTATATGAGTTTTGCATTTCTATCAGTTGCAACGCTATGTCACGTTTGATTAATCGAAATGCGGAATAATCTTTATGTAAGTTTTCAATAGCATACGACAGCACTTTTTTCATAATGCGTGACGTGATGTTTCGAAATCGCGAATGCTCGGAAGTTTTGTTAACACCATATACAACATCATAATCGCCTTCTTTTTGCTTGTTGAGCAGATTTTTAATGTCTTTTGGCAAATGCTGCAAATCTTCATCCATCGTAATAATCATGTCGCCTTCGCATGAACCAAATCCTGCAATAATGGCATTGTGTTGTCCGTAATTGCGCGTTAACTGTAATACTTTTATATGTTTCGGATGATTTTTTTGTAGCTTTTTTAAAATGGAAAGCGAATTGTCAGGACCACAATCATGAACAAAAACAACTTCATAGTGTAGTTTTTCCGCATCACAGAATGTTGCAATTTGTGAATACAGTGCTTCTAAGGTTTTTTCACCGTTGTATACAGGAACAATTATTGAGATGTCCATATTAGAAACTTTTCATGAATTTGTAAGCGTTTGGGCCTTCATTGAATATTAAATCTAATATAGTTACACCATGCTCAAAAGGCAAATATTTTTGATGGTATTCTGGATATCCTGTATAATCCATCCATTCAATATTGATATTTGCAGCGTTGAACAGCGCAATTTCCATGTAGTTTTTAGCTTTAGGACCCGAAATATAGGTTGTTGCGTTTAATTTTTGACAAATTTCGATAAGTCGCTCATTTCGATTTCCTGAAAATTCCAGTTCACTACTTTTGATCAACTGTGTCTTGATACCTAGAATTGTATTAATCGCTTTGATAAAGGCACAATTGATGTTTGACAAATTTGTTTCTGAACTGTGTAAATATAAGTTTTCAAAGATGTCTTTATATGTTTCAAAGTAGGGCGTTTTGTTGTAATTCTGTACAATGGTTTTCCAATGTTTTTTTCGCCAAATAGTATTGGAGACTTCGGTTTCGTTGATTTTTTGACCAAATTTTCCGCTCATTTTCACAGGAATGGTCAACCATTGCGTTCCCGTTTGCGTTTTGATGATATTTCTATTACGCCAATCATTTTTTGTGTATTGCATTTCATCGTACATCACGAATATATCTGCACGATTAATCATGTCAAAATAGCCTTTCCAGGGAATGTAGTTTGATTGTATGATGGTGAGTTTTTTCGACATTACGCTTTGTAGATTCAGCTATTATAAAGATTCAACGTTTACGATGTTTGCTTCAAATTTTTTCGATTTCCAAATTACTTCGCCAGCGTCAATCCAAGGTTTTTTCTGTTGTTTGTGTAAAAAGTCTTTTTTCCATTCTCTTGGAGTTTCAACTTTTTTCACTTTTACTGTAAATCTGGCATCGTTTAAATCAACATTATTTTTATGTGCCCAAAAAGCGGTAAAATCTTTGATGCCATCGGTTAAATAATAGTTATTTACATTTGTTCCAACAACTCGAAACGTCCATTTTACCCAATTAGCGCCATATATGTAACTTTCGGGCATTCCATCTTCGTTTACAATTGGCAACCAAATTTCAGTACCATCTTTGGCAATGTATTGTACCGAAACAATGTGATTGTAATCATCAAAATGTGCGTCCATAAATACGCCGTGTTTTGTGATTCCAAAGGCAATTCTGGTTGCTACACCAGCTTTATCGGAAACTTTTCCAATAAAATTTCCAACAGTTGTTTGTTCAAAACCTGATTTTTCTGTGAATTGCTTTATCAACGGCGAACGATAGGTTGCATTGCATTGCATTAAACAAAGCGCTAACAATCCGTAAGAAATGTATTTTATCGTTTGTTTTTCATTCACTTCCGGAGTAACAACTTGATTTTCAACTACTTTTTTTCCTATTTTTTGTTCGAGATATTTCCAAAACGATACTGGAACAAGCAAGAGATAGATAGCAATGATTCCCAGTCCGAACCAAGGAATTGGAAATTCAATCAAGATTCCAAGATGCAACATAAATCCTATGATAAACATCGGAAGTCGCCATTTTTTTCTCCAAAATAAGAAGATGAATATGAATTCGAATAGTACGGTAAAATATCCTAAAAATAGGGCAAGCCATTTAATATTCATTAAAAAACTGTTGTCAGCGTGCGATATCATAGGCAAACTTGCTGGCAACCACATTCCGAGTCCATTCATCCAATTGTAAGAGGTGAGTTTGAAGAAAATAGAATCAAAATAGACAAAACCGACTCCAACCAATAAAGGTACGATGTAATGCAATTGACTTACTGTTTGATTTGGTTGATACGGTTCTCCTGTTTTTTGAGCAGCTCGTTTTTTTAAATAGTTATGTAAGGAATATTTGCGTTCCAACGGCATAAACATCATTAAAAATGTAATTCCCAAATAGGCATAAAACATGTGATATTCAAACGTATGGATTGTGCCCAAAAACACCAAGGTTAGTACATAGTTGAGAATACTTGCAATTTTAGTTTGGTAACCAATTATCATAAAAACCAATACTGCCATCCAAACGAGTAACCCCAATCCAAAGTTGATTTCGGCAACATGAATAAACGGTACCGCGTCAAATATGAGGTGTCGGAAGTAGAATAACTGGATAATTTCTCCCAACATGGTGAGTGAAAATAAAATTCGAAATAGTGATACTCCAGCGGCATCAATTTTTTTTGTGTAGCTTTTTGCTATTTTGCGTTGTAGGTATGCAAACATGAGTTAGGCAATATCATTTTTAGTTAAAAAATCCCATTGTTTCATTTCTTTTGTCAGCTTTTTTCCAATAACTGATTGAAATTCAGATGCAACAATTCCGTAGTTTTTTGGCTTTTTAGCTTCCAAGTCATTAAATGTTAACACGTGTCCTTTTGGCAAGTTTTTGTTAACTGCCAACGATTTTTCAAAGATTTGTTTTAAAGTCGCGAATGCTGAATTGTCATTTTTATCAATTGGATGCTGTAAGGCTTCATCAATGTTTCTGACAGCTTTGACCAATTGTGTTGTTTCTGGAAATGTCAGTGATGATTTTGCATCTGGACCAAACATTTCTTTGTCAAACACAACATGAAATTCCAAGATTTCGGCACCAAGTGTGGCAGCGGCAATTCCGGCTTCTATTGTTGATGAATGATCTGAGAATCCAACAGTAACCTGATATCTATCTTTTAGTTCTTGAATTACATTTAAGCCAAATTGTTTGGGTTTTGTGGGATACGACGTTGTGCATTGTAAGATGGAAAATTCACAGTTTTTTTCTTTGAGAAATGCTACGGTTGCGTCCAATTCGGCAAACGAACTCATTCCTGAAGATATGATGATGGGTTTTCCCGTGTTGGCAATTTTTTCAAGCAATAGAAAGTTATTGACTTCTCCTGAACCAACTTTGTAATGGGAAACACCAACTTCTTCTAACAAATCTACGGCCGCATTGCTGAACGGAGATGATATAAAATCTAACCCAACTTCATCACAATGTACTTTGATTTCTTTCCATTGTGTTAGTGAAAATTCCATGCGTTGCCAGTATTCGTAGCGTGTGGCATCTTGCTTGGAAAATTTAACTCTAAATGGTTCATGAATGCTACTTTCTGCGGCAGCGATATGTGTTTGAAACTTTATTGCATCAGCGCCCGTTTTTGCTACAGCATCAATGTACGCATGCGCCATTCCGAGACTTCCGTCGTGTGCTTGTGCAATTTCAGCTATGATGTAGGTTTGTTTCATGTTTTTGGGTTTGGGTTTTGGGTTTTGGTGTTGGGTTTTGGGTGTTTGGTTTTTTGTTTCGTCAGTTGAGTGAATTTGCCTAAGCAAATTTGTATCGAGAACTATTGTGCAAACAAAGCAAACAATCTCGACGGCGTTCATCGTGACATTATTTCAACATTTACCATCTGACATTTTAAATTCTATATCTCATTTAGAAACAATTTCAGTTTTTCGATCTGCGTGTTCGTTGTAAAATTTTCCAAGAACGTTTTTCGCGCATTATCGCCTGTAAATATCCGCTTTTCTGCATTGTTATACAAATCAATTATTTGTGTGGTCATGTGTTGCAAATCGTTACTTAAAATACAGTTTTCATCATGCATCAATTCTGGATAACAACTTGCCGCCGCTTTGGTACTCACCAATACTTGCGCATGATTGAAAACCAGCGGAATTCGCGTGCGTGTTCCCGTATTGTATTCCCATGGAATGATGTGAATATCGTAAGCTTTTAGTTCAGGTGCTAAGTTTTTCACAAAGCCCAAGCAATTAATTTGTGGATCTTCCAAACGCCGTTGCAACGAATCAGAAGCGTATTTTAAACTTCCAATAACGTTGAGTTTTACATGGGGAATTTGTTGTTTTATGGTTTCCCAACAAACTTCAAGAAAACGTTCCAAACCAATACGATTTGCCGTTGTTCCCATACCGCCCACGTGTACAATTGTGGGAACTTTTGCATCATTTTCTGTAATATCCGTTTTGGAATATGTTAATGGAATATACATCGATTTTGTAGCGCCAAATGCTTTTAATTCTTCCGTTTCTGTGAACGAACCCGAAACGCAGGCTTCAACTTTTTGTATGACGTCCATCTCTACACGCTTTTTTTGATAGAGATGAAATTTATATTTGAGTCCTTTTTGCTGTTTTCGTAGTTTCCCAAGTTTGTATTCCCAATCATGATGTGCATAAATTTTAGGAATATCAATTGATGTGTATGCCGCCAACAGTACTGACCATCGCCATTCTGCCCACATTAGATCAATTTGCTTTTGAGCACAATAGTTTTGTAGCAACACTTCATTTTGAGCGTTGATAAAGTGATATTCAAATTTTTCAGGATGAATTACCGCATTGAGAAGATGATTCATAGAAAGTTTTGGAACTTCATAAGCGACATGTAAAACTGCTGCCGAATTGTAAAATTCAGAGATTTCATCTACAAAATCTTGGTTGATGTTTTCCGAAATAACAGCTTTCGTATTGTCGTGATTCCAGTCCAGAAATAAAAGATGCACCGTAAATCCTGCTTTGTGTAACAACTCTAAATGACTGAAATATACAGACGCTCCGCCATTTGCGTTGGGGGAAATTTTAGTGTTATTTACAAGAAATAGTATGTTCATTATTTTTTTCTGAATGGTTTGTAATGCGATTCTGTTGCGATGGCTAACATTTCTTTGTCGCCTTCGCTGTTTCCAAAAGCGATAATTTCATCATAGTCCGCAAGATGTATTTCCTGTGTGATACGCTTCACTTTTTCAGCACCTTTACAGTTTTTACCCAAAAATTGCCCTGTAAATGTACCATTTTCATAGGCAAGTTGTGTTGCAATGAGTTTCATGTGCAATTCATCTGCAAATGTTTGCAACCAGAAGTCAATGGAAGCAGAAACCAAATACATCGTGGCGCCTTCTTTTCGTATACGATATAAATATTCCAATGCTTTTGGGCGAATGGTTCTGTATAAATATTCTTTGGTATATGCTTTTCCCAATGTGTCAATTTCCACTTTGGTTTTCCCCTTCAAAAATATGGAAATCAACGTTTCTTTGAGTTTTCCTTTATCGCGATCAGCTAAAATCGTTTTTAGAATAAGTAAACTATTTGACAGTAATAACCAACTTACTTTTCGAAAACCGTACATTTTCAAAAAGAAGTCTTTGAACGAATCTTTGTGCGTCAACGTTCCGTCATAATCAAATAAGTATAGCTTTTTACTCATGGAATTTTAGTTCGGTATTTTCAATAATGACAATGTTATTTATTTTCAACGGATTTTTAAATGTTTCCGCCTTTGCTTCTTCAAACTTAATTCCGTATTCTTTAAATAACACCTTGTTTCCCAAATAGTTATCAAAATCAACTTTGATAGGTTGCTGTTGTTTCGCTAATTGGTGTAAGGTGTTTTTTAGTTCATTTCCGTCTTTATATTTCAATCCGATACTAATTAGTACTGTAAACAACGTATTTACCAAAACCAATCCGAAAAGCACTTTTAGAAATGTTGCATGCGTTTTGTATCGCTTTAACGAAAAATATAGTAAAATTGGTGCAAGCCAAAAATACGGTGTATATCGCAGCCACCAACCTGCTTTGTTGAGTACCATTAAAAGTATGATGATTCCAAGCAACGCTTCATATTTTGAGAGCTTGAAGTTTCTTCCTATTCTCACTACACAAAACGCATAATAGAGTATTGAAATAAGCAAGATACCGCTCCACCAAACGCCGAAACTTCCTGTTCGTGGTGCGCCGTTTCGTGTTTTTTGCAATTCGTTTTGTGTAAATGTAAACGGAATTTTCACATACGAATCGCCTTTGTTTCCAATAGAAGCCAAATTGCTCAACACCAATTGATGTACGCGATTTTTACCTTGTACCAAAGCAGGTTCGTAGTCTTGAATGAAATTAATTTTATTTTTTCCCATTACAGGATATAAAGGATGTCCATTTTGCGAAAAATTTACCATGTACGGTCCTACTAAAAATGGAATTGCCAAGACGGATACTAGCAATGTTTGTTTTATGTGTGTTTGAAATGTTTCTTTCCGAAAGTAGATTCCGTCTACCAAAAAAATTCCGTACAAAAAACCTGCAAAAATGATACCTGTAAATTTGATATTGATCAACAGCATTAATCCTATAAACACTTCCCAACGATAGGTTTTTTGTTCTTTGCTCATGACGTAGGCAAAAAAAGTAATGATCGTTGTCGCATATAGAAATCCATCGATTAAATTGGTCATCAATTGTGTTAAAACTACTGGATTTAAAGCAATAATAGCTGAAATAAGAATTGTTTTTTGCAGCGATTCTTTGTTTCGAAAATAGTTAAAAACGTATAGAAAACTTAGTATTAAAAATAGACTATTGATAGCTTTGATGAATGTAATGTTGTGAAAAACACTGTACAAAACGGCTCCAATACTTTCGTAGGCTTTTGGATAATGTTGTACCCAAACATAGAGCGGATTTTCTTTGGAAAGTTGTTCATATATCGGATTCCAACCATTCGCCATTTGTATGGACATTTCCTGATGATACGATTGTCCGTCATAGGTTAAATCTAAATATAAGCTAGCGGTTCCAAATAGAAATAGCCAAAAAAGTACAAATATTCCGTTGAGTAAAATTGATTTTTTCGTCCAACCAATACAGCTATTCGCACTTGCCCAAGCTGCCAACAATATAAAAATACTTGCGTATATATTTAATGAAACTCCAAATAGAAAAATCATTGTGATGAATAGAAAAATGCTTCCTATAAAGAGGAAATTCAATCGTGCAAAATTTGATATGAATTGTTGTAAATTCATTGCTATTTTCTACAAATAATAGTATAATGCGGATATACAGCAATGGTTTTCTTTTCCACACTAAGAATGGTGAAACCGATTTTTTCCAAAATTTCTTTTGCTGCTTTACAGGAAAGTTCGCGTCCAATTTCCTGTGAAAATATCAAATCGTGCACTTTGTTGAAATATACCAACGGACTTGCCGCATCAATATCTTTTAACACAAAAGTAGTTCCGTCGGCAATACTGTCGTAAATATTTTCTAAAAACTGCGTTTGTACTTTTGGTGGCACGTGATGCAATACATCGTTTAGAAATACTTTGTTGTAATTTTTAATCGTTTCAGGAAACTGAACTCCGTCATATTTTACAAAGTTGTAGGTCGCGGTTGGCGCATGTTTTTCGAATAATGTGTTGGCATTTTTAACCAATTCGTCTTTGATTTCTATTCCACTAATGTTTTTCACATTTCTAAAATGATGAACCAAGAGCGCAAATTGTCCTGAGCCGCAACCAATATCAAAAAAGGCATCGTTTTCATCAAAATGACGTAATAATGATTCCATTGGGAAGATTAGCGGTCGAAATTTAATTTTCAATCGATCTACAAAAGATTCATCCTTTGCTTTGTCACTCAAATATGTTAAGTATTTATTCGATCCCATTAGAAATAAATTAAGAAGTAAAACGAACTTAGCCACATCAAAATAATGATCAAAATTAAATGATCTTTTAGGATGTATTTTACAGGCGATTCCGTGTTGTTATGTACAAATGTTTGTTGCAAATGGCGCAACATTGCCAATACGACAAAAATGGTCGTAATGTATATTTCATCAGTATCAAATCGTGATATGACGTCTTCATCAATCGTGTACATAATGTAGGTTACGATGCTAACGCCAAGCACTAAAATCATCGCACTGCTTAAGTATTGTTCGCTGTAATAAGCCAATACATTCCGTGTTTTGTTGGCGGTACTGTGCAATAATTCGCCTCTTCGTTTTGCAATGATAACATATAATGCCATGAAAAAAGTCAGCATGATAATCCATTTGGAAGCAACTACAGAAACGGCCAATCCTCCAATGATGATTCTGAACACAAAACCCAATGAAATGATAAATAATTCAATGATTGCAATGTGTTTTAGCCAAAAGGTGTATAAAATGTTTAGAATAAAGTACGCTAATGTTACATAAAAAACTTGCAACGGAACATATATGGAAGCAATTCCCAACGCAATGAGTAAGAATCCAATTAATACGTATGCTTGTGTTTTGGAAACTGCGCCACTTGCCAACGGACGATTTTTCTTTTCAGGATGAAGTTTGTCTTTTTCTACATCTTTCAAATCGTTGATAATGTATATCAAACTTGCTGTAAATGAAAAATATAGAAACACAAACGCTAATATTTTTAGGTTTGACATTTCTAATAAAACGCCGCCAAAGAAAGCCGTAAAAAAGATCAAAATGTTCTTTATCCAGTGCTTTATTCGTAAAAGATGTAGTAGCTGCATCATGGCGTTAAAGTTAGTAAAATATAGTTTGTAGCTATGCGTTTTTTAGGTTTTGTTCAATGATTGTGTACGCTTCCAATACTTTTTGTTGAATTTGCGCGTAGCTTAAGATCTTACGATATTTTTTGTTCGCTTCAAATGCTTCGGCAAGTAAACTTTCGTTTGTCAATGCGTTTGTGACAGCTTCGGTAATTTCTTGGCTGTTTTCTGCATCTTCTATCAACCAACCATTTTTTTTGTGTGAAATGTATTCTTCAGAAGCGTTTCCAGGATTTGTCTGTATCGGAAATGCGCCGTAAATCATCGCTTCCAACATGGTATTTGGAATGCCGTCAGTAACACTAATGCCGATGGCAATTTTGGCTTGACCAAATTTACGCAACAACGCATCATGCGATTCTTCAATACCGCGTGCGGTGTATGAAATGTGCAAATTGTATTCTTTTTGCAAACGAGTTATTTCGGCAATTACCGTTGGATGCGCCGCGTACACATGAATTTGATACTTTTGTACAAGTTCCAAATTGTTTTCCAATGCTTTTAATGCATGCAGAGCGCGTCCAGCCCAATGATGATAGCCTTTTACAAGAATTAGATTTCTATTTTCTAACGGTTCAATGTAATTTTCTTTGACCAAAAATCCGCCGCCGCCAGGAAAACTTCCCATTGCTTTCCCTTTGAAACCGTGTTGTGTAGCCAATGAAATATCACGAATGTTGTCTGTAAATAGAAAATCGGCATTTTTCAATACGTTTTGAATGCGTTTTAGATGAAAAGCTTCTTTTGAAAAATGATAGATATCGCTTCCCCATGTGGAACAAATCCAGTTGAAATTTATTTTTTCTCGAACTTGAATCAGCGGATAACTTTCCGATTGCAATTCCATTGAATGCACAACATCTGGCTGAATTTCTAAAATGAGTTCGTGTAATTTTTCTGCTGCGGTAATTTTTAAAAATGATTGTATTTTTTCGCTCAGCGAAGGAAAATGTTTTTTGATAAATGTTTCTCCTTTTATGAGTTTTATTTTACGTTTGCTCCAATTGGTCGTGTAGTTTGTCCATTGTAAATCTTCATGAATTGGACTATCGAGACAATCGAACATATAAATTTCATGTTCAGTATCTTTTAACTGATTGATCCATCTTGCGGAATGTATGTATTGCATTGCAACAAAAAGGATTTTCATGTGTTCGTAATTTATAGTTTTTTAAAAGTCGCACAGAGATTTTACACAACTCGCCGTGTTATTTTTTACGTAAGACTAAGATAACTGATTCGCCATAAACCAAGTCTTTCTTGGCAATATTCTTATGAAGACCGAGTTTTGCCACAAGTTTTCGCACCAATGTATCAACTTTTGACGCAATTGTATCATTGACCAAAATATGCTTTTTAGGACTGAATGTGTTTAAAATACGCTCAGTTATTGTGTTGGTTTTTAGATTTTTATATAATTTTTCTGTTACAGGTTCATGGTGAATTTCCACAACTTCAACATCAAATATTTGTTCAAAATTATGACACGTATCGTTGTACCAACGTGTAATGTGATGTGGCGGAAAATTGAGCACATGATTTTTATTATTCGTCAAAATTGAATTTGCAGCCGGAACTCCAATAATAAGCAAACCACCTTTTTTTAAGGCAGCCAAACTTGCGTTGATAAATGCATTCGGATTCGGCACATGTTCCAACACTTGAAAATTGCAAACTACGTCAAATTCTTCGGGATGCGTTGTTGCAAAATCTTCAATACTTTGATTGATCAATGTTACATTGCGCGTTGCGGCATCTTCAATAGCTTTGTTATTATATTCTAAACCAACATAGCTTGACACATTTAAAAGATTGGCAAAGTAACCACTTCCCGCGCCTATTTCAAGTACACTATCTGTATTTTTGATATGATTTTTTGCAAAGAAGAATTCATATCGATTTGCATTGTAATAAAATCCTTGTTTTTCTTGCAATAACTCGTAAAAGTCAGCACTTCCGTTACAAATTGGCGTAAAGAAATGAAGATTGCACGAGGTACATTTTACATAATCAATCGTGTTGTTTTCTTTAAATTCGTCAGAAATAGCAACGCCAAGTCGATTTTTATACAGCGCAGCAATAGCGTCGGTTTTCAGTTGCTGAACCGTTTCTACTGTTTCTTTGTTACACAGAATGCAAGCTGTATTTTTTAGTATTCCCATAGTGTTATTCCGAATGTTGAACCCCATTTTTTTGCGGGCGGTAATATGTGTTCGTGTTCCCAAAATACAGGAAACGTGATGGCATCTTCTATAATATCAATGTCAAATTTTCCATTCCCTACAAATAATGATAAGGAATACGACGCTGGCGCTAATGGCAGATTTTTAATGACAATAGCAATCGCATTTTTTCCACTTTTAGGATACAATTTTGTGCCGTATTGCATTGTATTAGAAGCCATTAACACTTGTCCTTTTTCGTTTTTGAATAAGTAGCCAATTGAAAATTCTTCGAGTGAAGTCAGATTGAGTTCCACATTTATTTTTAAATCTTGTCCAGAGATTACTTTGGAACTTCCGTCGCCAATAGTCACTTTCTGCATGATTTCTTGTCTGCCTTTTTTACGATTTTCGTGTGCTTTCAAGCTTTTTACATAGGTTTCTTCCGAACCTTGCAAATAGCGTTTGATGACTTCTTCCGTTTCACCATGCATAACCATCATTCCATTTTCCAACAGAATTGATTTTGTACAAAGATTTTGAATATTTGTCATATCGTGACTTACAAATAAAACCGTTCTGCCTTCGCCTTTGGCAATGTCTTGCATTTTTCCGATCGCTTTTTTCTGAAATTCTGCATCACCAACTGCCAACACTTCATCAACTACCAATATTTCAGGTTCTAAATGTGCGGCTACCGCAAATGCCAAACGAACTTTCATTCCTGACGAATAGCGTTTTACGGGCGTATTTACATAACGTTGCACACCTGCAAATTCGACAATTTCATCAAATTTTGTTTTTATTTCAGCTTTCGTCATTCCTAAAATGGCACCATTTAAGAAGATATTTTCTTTTCCTGTTAATTCTGGATGAAATCCTGTTCCGACTTCCAATAAAGAAGCTATTCTACCTCTTGAACGAATTGTTCCTGTTGTTGGTGTCGTTACTTTTGAAAGTAATTTTAATAAAGTAGATTTTCCTGCGCCGTTTTTACCAATGATGCCAAGGACTTCCCCTTTTTCCACGTTGAATGAAACTTCTTTTAACGCCCAAACGTACTTAGAATTTCCAACTGTAGTACGTGCATTTTTTTCGCCAATTTTCAGATACGGATCTTCTTTTCCACGAATTTTGTGCCACCAACGATTTAAGTCATGACTTATAGTTCCTGTACCGACAACACCCAAACGGTATTGCTTGGATAAATCTTTTATTTGTAAGATGATTTCTTTTTCCGCCATTATACAGTATCTATAAAATTACGCTCGGTTCTGTTGAATATAATGAGTCCGAAAAGAAATACGATGAACGAAATTCCCAACATTAGTAAAATGTTTAGGATAGAAAAGTCGTTTGTTGGATTTTCCATATATGCGCCTGAAAATACCATGTAGCGAAAGGATTCTATCACATGCGCTAATGGATTATATTCAACAATCCACGAAACATAACTTGGTAATTTTTCTTGTACAATTGCTATCGGATACATTACCGCAGAAACGTACATGAATAGTTGAATACCAAATTGTACTAAAAAGGTTAAATCGCGGTATTTGGTTACCATGGAGGAAATAATCATTCCTAAACCTAAGCCTAATAATCCCATGATAAAAATGATGACAGGCGTCCATAAAATGTACATAGAAACGGAACCAGCTTTGTCACTTAACGAAAAATAGACGTAAAACGCGATGAATATACAGATTTGTATACCGAGTTTTAAAAGATTTGAAACCGTAATTGATAACGGCATTATGACACGTGGAAAGTATACTTTTCCGAAAATGTTTTCATTTTTCTTAAACGTGTCGGATGTTGCTTTTAAGCATTCTGCAAAGTAATTCCAAATGGTAATTCCTGCCAAGTTGAACAAAAAAGCATTCACGGTTCCTGTGCTGATATCGGCAATTCCGTTGAACACAAGTGTAAAAATAACCGACGTTAACAAAGGTTGAATTAAATACCATAAAGGACCTAAAACCGTTTGTTTGTACAAGGTTACCACATCACGACGGACGAAAAGTAAGAGCAAATCACGGTAGCGCCAAATTTCTTTGAATTTAAAATCAAATAGACTGCTTTTGGGTGATATCTCAAATAACCATGTATTATTTTCTTGGGGCTTGTTCACGTTTATTGAGGTTTTCTGATTACCAAATGTTTTCTAAGTCTTTCTTGGAATAAGTATGATTTCGTTCTACAAATGTGGTATTGGAATCGTTTTTTAGTTGTAAGCTGTTTTTTGAAAATATTCGCGATAAAATTCCGAATGGCGTCAAAAAGATAAAAAATACAACTGATAAGATGATTTTCGTATTGATCCAACCTAACACCATAGCGATTTTCTCCCAAATCCAAACAATTAATCGTTCTAATGGTGGAAAAAATGACGCTACGCCAACGCCAACAGCAACATAGCGCAATTGGACACCGATAGTGGTAAAGATGTATGACAGGACTAAAAATCCTGTAACCATAACTAAGATTACCTTTGAATTACTTTCTTTCATTTTAAAATAATGTATAAATGAATGGTGCAATTGCCGATCCGCCACCTAATACTAAGATAACTCCGAGCAATAATAATACAATGATCATTGGCAAAAGCCAGAATTTTTTTCGTTCTTTTAAGAAGTTGAATATATCTTTCAAGAATTCCATATAATTATTTTTTTGTGTCTTTTATAAATTTCGCTAATTCGTCTCCCATTTTTTTACTTCCCGCAGGATTAAAATGGCAATCATCATACAAATAGGTACTTGTTTTTGGAATGATTGAATCCGTTTTAAAAACTGGAATGTTGAACTTTTCGCCTTCATTCACGGTAATCATATTGATGCTATCTACTTTTTGTTGCAGTTTTACTGCGTTGTATCGAACACCACCGCGAGACGTCATCCAATGCCAATTTTTCAAGACTTCTTCTTGCGTATCCCAAGTTACTACTTGCGTCGCAAATATAAGCTTTATATCATTAGTCTGACAAATACCAATAAGTGATTTTAGTTTATTTGCATAGTTGCCATAATCAACCGTAGGCAACTGATTTTCAATTGGTCGCGATTTCGTTTTGGCAACTTTTTTTGCATATTTTGATTGTATTTCGATGGTTTCCAAAGCTTCATCTTCACTTTTAAACGCATAATACAAACGTCGTGGAATTTGAAATTCATATAGAAAAACGCCCAACATGTTTGCAAAGCTGACTGGTTTTTCTTTTTCCTTGGTGACGTTAAATTTCAGCGGATTTTTGTCTAATAGTAAACGCGTCACATCATTAATTCCGCAAAAAACAATGACTTCATCAGGTTGTAAATGCACAATTCTATGCACCAACATTGAAACATGATCTTGAATGTTGTCGCCCGATTTTCCTGCATTGTACACTTTTACAATCTTATCTTGATAGTTTTCACGATTTAGATTTTCTTCCAAAACTTTCGTCCAAACATCCTCATCATCAATGTATAAACTTTCTGTGGAGCTTCCGCCAATGGCAAAAATTCGGTATTCTCCGTTTGGTTTCGGCATTTTTAAATCTGCTCCACGAAAACCGTAATTATTGATGGTAAAATCGGTTGTTTCTTTGTAGTTTTCAAATCCTAACAAACCATCTTCTGTTGAAAATTGCAATTGCATATCGCGGTCAAATTGCGATTCGATATACATGTTTCCAATGGTTGGAAAAAACATGTTTTTCTTGGCATTTTCATACGGATCTGGCACAGGAAAAAACCACAATATCCCTTCTACTATTACTAAAAGTACTAGCAAAATGATCAAATTATATTTTATTGTTTTCCACACAATAGTTAGTCTAATAAAAATTCTTCTTTCCAATCGTCCGGATCATTCCAACTTGGTTGTGCTGACTTTTTGTACACGTAGTTTCCGATGACTAAATAGTCCATTTCCGTTCGCATAAAACAACGATATGCATCATCTGGCGTGCATACAATCGGTTCGCCACGAACATTAAAACTCGTATTTACAACGACACCAACATTTGTGATTTTTTTGAATTCATTGATCAATTCCCAATATTCAGCATTGGTTTCTTTGTGTACTGTTTGAATTCGTCCTGAGAAATCAATATGCGTAATGGCTGGCAATGACGAACGTTCTACGTATAGTTTTTCACGAATTGGCAAATCATGATAATTGACAGGAACTTCATATGTTATTTTTGGATGAATTTTGTGCACCAATAACATATATGGTGAAATTCCTTCGTAGTCAAAAAACTCATTGACATCTTCCGCTAAGACAGAAGGTGCAAATGGTCGGAACGATTCTCTGTATTTTATTTTTAGATTTAATTTTTTCTGCATTTCAGGATTTCGTGCGTCTCCCAAAATACTTCTTCTTCCCAACGCGCGCGGTCCAAATTCCATACGACCTTGCATCCAACCAATGGCGTTTCCTTCGGAGATGTATTTGGCAACTTCTTTGGTTAATTCATCAAAATTGTCAAAATATGTTGCTTTTGCGTTGTATTTTCTATTGATGTTTTCAATGTCTAAATCTGAAAATTCAGGTCCTAAATACGAACCTTGCATGGCATCATTTGGCATTACTTCGCGTTCTTGTTCAAAGTAGAGATAGTTTGCCGTTAATGCAGCTCCTAAAGCGCCTCCAGCGTCTCCTGCGGCAGGTTGTATGAATATTTCTTTGAAGATGTTTTCGTTTTGAAGCTTTCCGTTCGCAACACAATTTAGTGCAACTCCGCCAGCCATGCACAAGTATTCTGCTCCTGTGATTTCTTTTGCATGTTTTGCCAGTTTGATGATAATTTCTTCGGTTACATCTTGAATTGCCAAGCCTAAATCGGAATGATGTTGTTCGTATTCTGACTCAGAGGTTCTTCTCGGGAAACCAAATAATTTCTCCCATTTATCATCGTACACCATGCGCAATCCTACGGCATAGTTAAAGTATTTTTGATCTAACCAAATGGAACCATCATCGTGTATTTTGATGAGTTTGGTTTTGATGATTTCTTTAAATTTTTGTACACGTTCCGAATTCGGATTTCCATACGGCGCCAATCCCATAAGTTTGTATTCTCCTGAGTTTACTTTGAATCCTAAGAAATAGGTAAATGCTGAATATAACAATCCGACAGAATGTGGAAATTGCAATTCTTTCAACATGGTGATGTTTTTTCCATCGCCAATACTGATGGAAGCAGTTGCCCACTCGCCTACACCATCTAATGTTAAGATAGCCGCTTTTTCATATGGAGAAGGATAAAAGGCACTTGACGCGTGTGATAAGTGATGTTCTGGAAATAGTAATTTTAGTTTTTTCTTATCAAATTTTTGAATTTCTTTTAATTCGTCTTTGATGAGTTTTTTTAGGAACATTTTTTCCTTTAACCAAACAGGAATTGCTGTAATGAACGATGCAACACCTTTTGGCGAAAAACCGTAATAGGTTTCCAATAATCGTTCAAACTTTAGTAATGGCTTGTCATAAAACACCACAGCGTCAAGTTCGTCAATACTTTTCCCTACATATTCCAAACAGTACTTTACAGCATTTGTTGGAAACGCAGGATCGTGTTTTTTTCGGGTAAAACGTTCTTCTTGCGCAGCAGCTACAATTTTTCCATCTTGGACAATTGCTGCGGCAGAATCGTGGTAAAATGCGGATATTCCTAATATCGTCATAATCGCTTTATATTGAAACACGACGAGCGCATTTCATTTTTGGGGATGTTAATTTTTATTTTTTCTAAAAAGATTTTTAAATCTTGATAGCATTGATGTGTTTTCGTCTTCATGGTAGCCATTTCCATAGTTTCCGTAACCGTAGCCATAACTGTAGCCATATCCATAGCCGTAACCATAACCGTATTTGTTTTTTTGGCGATAGGCGTTGAACACGAAACTGATATTTTTTACTTCTCCTTTTTTGTATTTATCGTTGATTACATTCAACATGGCTTTTTTAGAATAATCTTGTCGTACCATGTATATTGTTGCATCTGTATGATGAATTAAATCCAGCGCATCAGAAACCAATCCTAATGGTGGCGTATCTAAAATGATATAATCGTATCGCGTTTTTAATTCTGCGATAAATTCGTCCAATTGTTCACTTATTAAAAGCTCGGAAGGATTTGGCGGCACAGGTCCAGACGTTATAATATCTAAATTTTCATAGTTAGTCGTTTGAATAACTTCATCTAGATTTTTTTGTCCAATTAAATAGTTGACAACTCCTATTTCATTACTGATTCCGAAGTCTCCAAATATTTTCGGCTTTCGCAAATCCAAACCGACTAAGATGGTTTTTTTTCCTGTTAGTGAAAATACCGAAGCGATGTTAATAGAACAAAACGTTTTTCCTTCTCCACTGACCGAAGAAGTTATCATGACGGTTTTGGTTTTCTCTTTGTCTAAGTTTTTATAAATGTATTGCAAACTCGATCGAATGCCTCTGAATGATTCAGCAATAGCTGATTTAGGACTTTCAAAAACAACCAAGTCTGACTTGAGTTTATTTTTACTCACAATACCCAAAATAGGAATTTTAGACAAGTTTTTGATGTCTTCTGGCGTGCTGATATTATTGTCTAATAGTGTTACTAGAAACACAAATCCTAGCGGAAGTAACAAGCCAATAAATAGTGCAATGGTGTAATTTCTCCTTGTGTTTGGTAAAATTGGCGCCTGACCTAAATCTTTCGCACTATCAATTACCTTAACATCTGAAACGTTTGCAGCTTTTACGATGCCAGCTTCGTTTTTCTTTTCTAATAACATCGTATAAGAAGCTTCACTAATTTTGTAACTTCTTTCAATATTGAAAAGTTGTTGTTCTTCTTCAGGAAGTTTTCTGAATTCTGCGTTTGCTCTGGCAATTCTATTTTGCACATTTGAAATATCAATCGCAGTTGACGATCGTGCCGTTTTTACATTTTCAAGTAATACGCGTTTGGTAGCATCAATATCTTGATCAATTTCTTTGAAGAAGATTTCACTTTTAACGGTTTCACTCAATTTTGCACGACGAATTGACAAAGCGACAATTTTTGAAACATTGTTTACAATATTCGGATCGTCAATTCCTGAAGATGCTGGCGCTGGCAATGCTCTGAAATCTGTACTATTTCTTAGATAATCTTCCAGCAATTTGTAATATTCCAGCTTTAGCATGTAGCCGTTTTTTTCAATACTGTATTGATTGAGTTTTGTAAAAACTTCTTCTCCTTTTAGTGACGGATCAAATACTTTGTTGTCTTGCTTGTATTTTTTAAGTTTTTGTTCATCTTTTCGTAATGAATCTTCCACTCCAATGATCATTTTATCAATGAAATTCAGTGTATTGGTGGCAAATTGATTTTTTTCTTCCAGTTGCTTTTCGCGTAAAATTTCAGAAGTTACATTGAGGTAATCTGCCAAAATTGCTCTGTTTGGTCCTTGTAAACTCAACACCAACATGGAAGCGCCACGTACTTTTAAATTGACTCCAATAGAACGATATTTAGCTATTTCCGAATTTAAACTTGTAAGGTATATGTAGTATTCTTTGCCAATTTCAATTTGTGTATTGCTTCGTGGTGTAAGTGCAAATTTGAAGTAATTGGTTGTAGCTTCTTCATTTAACACAAAATTTTTGGAAAAAGTTTCTCCAGAAGGCGAAATATTGGCCGTTTTATTCAATTTGTAATTCAGTCCCACAAAATTTTCCGCGTTTGTAAAATCGATACTTGCGGTATATTGATCTGCGCTACTAAAAACAATTTTTATAGGCGTATTGATTATTTGATAGAAGTTTTCATCCAAGCTCGCAATAAAAGGTGCATTGGTATGAATGTCTTCCAAACGATATTCGCCTTGATCTTTATAATGAATGTACGATTGCAACACACGGACCACATTTTCGTTGTGCGCTCTAGATTTTAACGTTGTTTTGATGGTTTCCACCTTATCACTTGCGCCGCCCCAATTGAACGTAAGATTCATACTTGCAGAGAAAAACGGATTTTGTTCTTCTTTGATAGAAATTAGGCTTTCTACGCTGTAAATTCGTTCCAATCGTTTGTTATAAAAGTAGGTTGCTACAAGAGCAATTCCGATCGTAATCACAAACAAATACCAATAATTTAGCGCTCGGAATGCAAGTGCTTTGATATCAAAAGAATTTTGCGATTTTAATTCTTCAAATTCATCTTCCATAAGCTCTTATAAGTTTCTAGACAATACAATTACGCTGGTCACTAACGATAATACGGTCACAACTGCGGTAACAGATTGTATTAATGTGGTTCCAGTTCCTAACGATTTTTGTTTTAGCGGTTTAACATAAATCATATCGTTTGGCTGAATGTAATAATAGGGAGAATTAAATGCATCTACATTTGTTAAATCAATATGATGAATTTTTTGTCCTTGTGGATATTGGCGAATCACCAACACGTCTCGTCTGTTTCCTACATCACTAATATCTCCTGCACTTGCCAACGCTTCTATAATATTTACGCGTTCTTGGTACAATCTGTAAATTCCTGTACTACTGACTTCTCCTGTGACGGTAAATCGCAAACCTGCTAATTTGACTACAATAAAAATATCTGCGGCGGTTTTAAAATATTCTCCTAATAATTTTTCTTTGATGGTATCCTGAATTTCTTCAACGGCATAGCCCAACACATTGACTTCCCCAAGAATCGGAATTTCTATATTTCCATGCTTGCTCACTGTAAATCCGCTATAATACAAACCTTGCTCCGATTGTGTTACGGTACCATCTTCACTAGCAACCGGTTGAAACATGGCAACTAATTTCTGATCTGTAGATTTTATACTAATCGATAATAAGTCGCCAATTTGAACTCGGTATGGCTTATTATTGAGTTTTATAGATTGGTCAATAAGTGCTTCTTCGCTTCCTTTTTCACCAAAGTAGGTCATATCTTTGGTGGAAACGCAAGAAGTTAACAAAAGGAATACGGTTAGAATAGATATTGAGGCTTTCAAATTCATTAATAAACGCTGTTGTTTAATAGGCAAATATAAGTTTTACGCAGTAATAATAAAATTCTATGCAACATATCTGATCTTTTTATTTTTAATTTGTACAAAATATATATCTAGTGAATTACTTATCTGTTGAAAATATTACCAAGTCATTTGGAGAACGCGTCTTGTTTGATGATATTTCGTTCGGTATCAATAAAGATCAAAAAGTGGCTTTTATTGCCAAAAATGGTACTGGAAAAACGTCTTTGCTAAACATCATTACAGGAAATGCCGAAGCCGATAGCGGGCAAATTGTCATGCGAAAAGGCATTCACATGGCGTTTTTATCTCAAAATGAAAACTTAGATCCGAATTTGACGGTAGAAGAAACCATTTTTGCGTCAGATAATCCAATGTTAGCTATTATCCATGACTATGAAAAAGCACTCTTACATCCTGATGATACCGAAGCCTACCAAAAAGCCTTTGAAAAAATGGACGCGCACAATGCTTGGGATTTTGAAACACAATACACACAAATTTTGTACAAATTAAAGCTTGAAAATCTTGATCAGAAAGTAAGCAATTTGTCTGGTGGACAGAAAAAACGTCTTGGTTTGGCAACCGTATTGATCAACAGACCTGATTTGTTAATTTTGGATGAACCAACAAACCATTTGGATTTAGAAATGATTGAATGGTTGGAAGATTATTTCAAAAAGGAAAGTATTACACTTTTTATGGTCACACACGATCGGTACTTTTTGGAACGAGTTTGCAATGAAATTGTGGAGCTTGAAAATGGACAACTGTACAATTACAAAGGAAGTTATTCGTATTACTTAGAAAAGAAAGAAGCACGAATTTTGTCGGAGCAAGCTTCTGTTGAAAAAGCAAAAAATTTATACAAAAAAGAACTCGATTGGATGCGTCGTCAGCCCAAAGCACGCACGACCAAATCGAAATCGCGTATTGATGATTTTTACGATATTAAAGAACGTGCGCACAAACGTCGTAATGAGCACGAAATTCAGCTAGAAATCAATATGGAACGTATGGGAAGCAAAATTTTGGAGTTGCACAATATTTCCAAATCGTTTCAAGATAAAGTATTGCTGGATAAATTTGAATACGTTTTCAAAAAAGGCGAACGCATTGGTATTATTGGAAAAAACGGAACGGGAAAGTCTACATTTCTCAATATGATTACTGGAAATTTGAAACCTGATGCGGGAAAAGTAATTGTTGGTGAAACCATCAAATTTGGCTATTACACACAAAGTGGCATCAATCCGAAAGAAGGACAAAAAGTAATTGATATTATTAAAGAATATGGCGAATACATTCCACTGAAAAAAGGGCGTTTAATTTCTGCCGCGCAATTGCTAGAACGGTTTTTGTTTGACAGAAAACGACAATATGATTTTGTAGAGAAACTCTCTGGTGGCGAATTGAAACGCTTGTATTTATGTACTGTATTGATTCAAAATCCTAATTTCTTAATTCTCGATGAACCTACAAACGATCTGGATATTGTGACGCTCAATGTGTTGGAAAGTTTCCTGCTCGATTTCCCTGGTTGTTTATTAGTCGTTTCCCATGATCGGTATTTTATGGATAAAATTGTAGATCATTTGTTCATCTTTAGAGGAAATGGTGTTATTGAAGATTTTCCAGGAAACTACACCGATTTTAGAGTGTATGAAGATAGTGTGGTACCTGAATCTAAAAGTTCTTCTGAAAAGAAAGAAAAGAAATCGTGGCGACAAGATGATACCAATCAGAAATTGACGCACAACGAACAAAAGGAATACAAGCGACTTGAAAAGGACATTCAACGTTTGGAAGAAGCCAAATAATCCATAGAACAAGAATTTATTTCGGGAGCATTGTCGCAAGAGGAAATTCAAGAAAAATCATTGGAATTACAGAAAATCATCAACGAATCGGAAGAAAAAACAGAACGTTGGTTTGAGTTAGCGGCTAAAATGGAAGCATAACTATGTGGTATCAAATTGTTGCATATTTTAAATTCTTAGCAAAATCGACCAATGAACATGGCGTACATTCTCCGTTTGTGTATGATTTAGTTACGAAATGCTTTTACGATAAAAAACCGAAAGAAATTTATCAAACCCTTGCAAAATACAGAGCTGAATTGCTTCAAAACAACGAAGCCATTGAAGTAAAAGACTTTGGCGCGGGAAGCAGAGTATTTTCATCCAACAAAAGAAAAGTTGCTGCCATTGCTAAAAATGCGGGAATTACACCAAAAAGAGCCAAATTACTAGCGCGATTGGTCACCTATTTCGATGTAAAAAATGCGTTAGAACTTGGAACTTCACTAGGAATGGCAACGATTGCTATGAAAGAAGTAAATGATGTTTTTACTTTAGAAGGTTGTCCTGAAACGGCAGCGATTGCACAAAAACAGCTTAAAAAGTTTAACGCAGATCATGTAAAATTGTATGTGGATGAATTTTCAACTTCGATTCCTACACTAACCAAGCAACAATTTGATCTTGTTTATATTGACGGAAATCATCAAAAAGAAGCAACTATACTGTATTTTGAACAATTATTGGCAACTGCGCACAACGATTCGGTGTTTATATTTGACGATATTCATTGGAGTCAACAAATGACGGAAGCATGGGAATTTATTAAAAATCATCCTGAAGTTACGGTCACAATTGATACCTTTTTTTGGGGATTTGTTTTCTTTCGAAAAGAACAAGCAAAAGAACACTTTGTAATTAGAGTGTAAGTTTTAAAGTTATTTGGAATTTGTGAATTCGTTATTTTATGGATTTATCTAGTTTCATAATTCCTTCGATTCAAAACGAAACATCTACTCACATACCAAACTACCAACCTACTCACAAACGAACTACCTGTAAAAAATAGCAAATAAGGTATTAAAATCGTAATTTTATATTTACTTTGCAATTTCCCAATAAAAAACCCGAAAACGTGAGCAATCCACAATTAAACGAAGTTTTACAAACCAACAAAAAGCAGAAGGAATTTTACAATGTAAAAAAGAAAAATGCTGCTACAAAAGTTTGGTCTTTTATGCGGAACAAACTGCTGTCTGATTTCAGAAAAGAACTGGAAATCAGCGAGCAAGTGTATGAAAAACACAGAACTTGGTTGGGCGATTTGTCGGATAAAAAAGTGCTCGATTTGGGTTGCTATGCAGGAAATCACTTGAGTTTATATTTGGCAGAACACTCGAAAAGTTATTTGGGAATTGATTTAAGCGACAAAGCCATTGCACAATTAAACGAGCGTTTAAAAGATTTTCCAAATGCCAAAGCGGAAGCTGTTGATTTTTTATCGCCTGAATTTACGGAAACTGATTTCGATATTATTTACGCGTATGGTGTGTTGCATCACTTTGAAAGTTTGGATTTACTATTTGGCAAACTCAAAGAAAAACTTGCTCCGAATGGAAAAATAATCTCTTATGATCCGTTAAAAACAAGTTTACCACTGCGCATTATTCGTGGTATGTACCGACCTTTTCAGTCTGATGCCGATTGGGAATGGCCATTTTCAAAACAAACGGTACAACGTTTTCACGACGAATTTAATGTGGTGGAACGCAGAGCAATTTTAGGAAGTTCCAAATGGGCATTTTTCTTAAATCTCATTCCGATGAGCGCAGAAAAAAAATTGAACTATATTAAAAAATTGCATCAAAAAGATTGGGAACAATCGCAAACCAATGATCGTCAATTATATACATGTATGCATTTGACCATGCATATGCAAAAAAAATAATCGTACTATGTTACTTTGGACTTTTATAATCGTAATTGTAGTGTTTCCGTTGTTATTAATCAATAACAAACGAAACAAGAATAAGCTATACAATCGTAAAGGAAGAAATTTCAAAGAGAACTATTACGAAAAGAAAAAAGAAAGAAAAAATGATTAGCATTAAACTTCTTGTAGCGCTTAGTATTGGAGGTATTTTTGTATATCTGTCTAATAAAAAAACCAAAAAGCGATTGCAATATCATTTTGAAAAAAAGCTAGAAAAAGAAAACGATGAAAGTATATACTAAAACTGGAGATAAAGGAACTACTGCCCTATTTGGCGGTACGCGTGTTCCAAAACATCACATCCGAATTGACAGTTATGGAACGGTTGACGAGCTCAACTCATACATAGGCTTAATACGAGATCAAGAAATTAATCCGCATTATCAAAATGTCTTGATGGATATTCAAGACTTATTGTTTACGGTTGGTGCTGTGTTGGCAACTGATCCTGAAAAGGCAACTTTGAAAAACGGAAAAGATCGACTAAACATTCCTAGAATATCGGAAGATAATGTTCTAGCGTTGGAACGTGAAATGGATACCATGGATGCGGCGTTGCCACCAATGACACATTTTGTGTTACCTGGCGGACATCAAACTGTGTCATTCTGTCACATTGCCCGTTGTGTATGTCGTAGAGCAGAACGTTTAGCGTCAGCACTTTACGAATTAGAGCCTTTTGACGAACATACGTTAAAATACTTAAACCGACTTTCTGACTACCTTTTTGTGTTGGCACGAAAGTTGTCCCATGACTTACAAGCGAATGAAATAAAATGGATTCCGAAAAAGAATTCCTAACTACTTCATAATTAAGGAGATATACAATCCTTGAAAAACGTTCTTAAAAATAATGTGTAAATAATGATTTTTTTACTTGACTTTTTCATTTAAAAATTTATTTTTGCAAAAAATTAATATCTAAAAATATGTATTGGACATTAGAACTAGCGTCTCATTTAAGTGATGCACCTTGGCCCGCTACAAAAGATGAGTTGATTGACTATGCAATTAGAACAGGAGCTCCTTTAGAGGTTGTTGAAAACCTACAATCAATTGAAGATGAGGGAGATTCTTATGAATCTATCGAAGAAATTTGGCCAGACTACCCTACAGATGACGATTATCTGTGGAATGAAGATGAATATTAAAACAAGTTAAACAAGGAAAAAGTCTCAATTTCGAGGCTTTTTTTTGGTTTAATATAAAACCAAAATAAACCATGAGTTTTTTAAATTCAGTGTTGAAAATTTTTGTTGGAGACAAATCCAAGAAAGATATAAAAGGCTTACAGCCTATAATTGACAAAATAAAATCGTACGAACAACAACTTTCACAGTTGTCTATCGACGAACTTAGAGCGCGTACTATACACTTTAAATCGCAAATTGCGGAAGCGTGTAAAGAAAATAACGCCAAAATTGTTGCTTTACAACAAGAAGCTGAGTCTAACTCAGATATTGAACGTAAAGAAGATATCTATCAAGAAATAGATAAACTAAGAGACGAAGAGTACGAAATAACAGAAGGTATATTATTAGAAATATTACCAGAAGCGTTTGCCGTGGTGAAAGAAACCGCAAAACGTTTTACACACAATACAGAACTTACAGTTACGGCAACTCCGTATGACAGAGAACTTTCTGGACTTCATGATTATGTAACACTTGACGGCGATAAAGCAATTTGGCAAAATTCTTGGGATGCCGCTGGAAAACAAGTCACTTGGGACATGATTCACTATGACGTACAGTTAATTGGTGGAATTACAATGCATCAAGGTAAAATTGCCGAAATGCAAACGGGAGAAGGAAAAACATTGGTAGCAACACTTCCTGTATACTTAAATGCCTTAACTGGCAAAGGTGTACACTTGGTTACAGTGAATGATTATTTAGCAAAACGTGATAGCGCTTGGATGGCACCTATCTTCCAATTTCACGGCTTTACGATTGACTGTATAGATTATCATCAGCCAAACTCAGAAGCACGAAGAAAAGCATATGCTGCCGATATTACGTACGGAACAAATAATGAATTTGGTTTCGATTACTTACGTGATAACATGTCGCACTCACCAAACGATTTGGTACAACGTCCACACAACTACGCTATTGTAGATGAGGTCGATTCTGTATTAGTTGATGATGCGCGTACACCATTAATTATTTCGGGACCAATTCCGCAAGGAGACTTACATGAGTTTAACGAATTGAAACCGAAAGTAGCCGAATTGGTAAAAACGCAACGCCAATACCTAACGGGCGTTTTGGCAGAAGCTAAAAAACTTATCAAAGAAGGAGAAACTAAAGAAGGTGGATTCTTATTACTACGAGTTTTTAGAGGTTTGCCAAAAAACAAAGCATTAATCAAGTTTTTAAGTGAAGAAGGCGTAAAACAATTGCTCCAAAAAACTGAGAACTTTTACATGCAAGACAACAATCGCGAAATGCACAAAGTAGATGCAGAATTGCTTTTTGTGATTGAAGAAAAAAACAATCAAATTGATCTTACAGATAAAGGTATTGAATATTTATCTTCTGGAAGTAATGATAAAGATTTCTTCGTTATGCCAGATATTGGTGGAGAAATTGCCAAAATTGAAGCACAAGAATTAGAGAAAGAAAAAGAAGTTTCACTAAAAGAAGAATTATTTAGAGAATTCGGTATTAAAAGTGAACGTATTCACACCATGAGCCAATTGCTAAAAGCCTATACCCTATTTGAAAAGGATGTAGAATATGTAGTAATGGACAACAAAGTGAAAATTGTTGATGAGCAAACAGGTCGTATCATGGACGGACGCCGTTATTCTGACGGACTTCATCAAGCAATTGAAGCAAAAGAAAATGTAAAAATTGAAGATGCTACACAAACGTTTGCAACCGTAACTTTACAGAACTACTTTAGAATGTACCGTAAACTATCAGGAATGACGGGTACGGCAATTACGGAAGCGGGCGAATTATGGGAAATCTACAAATTAGATGTTGTTGAAATTCCAACAAATAGACCAATTGCACGTAAAGATAAAGAAGATTTAATCTACAAAACAAAGCGTGAAAAATACAACGCCATTATTGATGAAGTAACGGAATTATCAAAACAAGGAAGACCAGTATTGATTGGTACTACTTCTGTTGAAATTTCTGAATTATTAGGAAGAATGCTTTCTATCAGAAAAATTCCGCACAATGTATTAAACGCAAAATTACACCAACGAGAAGCTGACATTGTTGCCGAAGCAGGAATTCCTGGACAAGTTACCATTGCTACAAACATGGCAGGTCGTGGAACGGATATTAAGCTAAGTGATGAAGTTAAAGCGGCTGGTGGATTAGCAATTATTGGTACAGAACGTCACGATTCACGTCGTGTAGACAGACAGTTGCGTGGTCGTTCGGGTCGTCAAGGAGATCCGGGAAGTTCACAATTCTACGTTTCCTTAGAAGACAACTTGATGCGTTTATTTGGTTCTGAAAAAGTTGCCAAAATGATGGACAGAATGGGATTAAAAGATGGTGAAGTAATTCAGCATTCCATGATGACAAAATCTATAGAACGCGCACAGAAAAAAGTTGAAGAAAATAACTTCGGAATTCGTAAACGTCTATTAGAATATGATGATGTAATGAACGCACAACGTGAAGTTGTATACAAACGTCGTCGTCACGCTTTGCACGGAGAACGTCTAAAGGTTGATATTTCAAATATGGTATATGATACTACGGAAATCATCACACAGACCAACAGAGCTGCTAATGACTTTAAAAACTTTGAATTTGAGTTAATTCGCTACTTCGCTATTCCAAGTCCTATCTCGGAAGAGCAATTCATGAAAATGACCGAAGAGGAAATCATCGGAAAAGTATACACTGCGGCTTTTAAAAGCTACAATGAGAAAATGGAGAAAAACGCAGAAGCTGTGTATCCTGTGATCAAACAAGTATACGAAGATCCTGAAAGTAAATATGAATACATAGTTGTTAAATTTACAGATGGAAATGAAGTTAAAAATGTTGTTAGTAATTTAAAAGAAGCGTACGAATCAGAAGGAAAGCAATTAGTGGCCGATTTTGAGAAAAATATTTCATTGGCTATTATTGACGACGCTTGGAAAACACATTTGCGCAAAATGGACGAATTGAAGCAGTCAGTTCAGTTGGCAGTTCATGAGCAAAAAGATCCCTTATTAATTTACAAATTTGAAGCTTTCAAACTATTCAAAGAAGTAATTGATAAGGTAAATCGTGAAATTCTTTCTTTCCTATTCAAAGGAGAATTGGCAGATAACAATCCTGATCGTGTTCGTGAAGCTCGTGAGCAAAAACGTAAGAAAGAAAACTATAAAACGTCAAAAGAAGAAGTTTTAAACAGTGATGAAAAAGCGGCTGCACAGCGTCAAGCAATGCAACAACCGCAAGGACAACGTCCGCAAATAACGGAAACTATCGTTCGTGATAAGCCAAAAATTGGTCGTAACGAGCGTGTTACTATCAAAAATATCATGACTGGAGAAAACAAGACGGTAAAATACAAACAAGCAGAACCTCTAATTTCGCAAGGAAAATGGGTTATTATTGAAGATTAATTTTTAGCTGCTTATAAAAATTGAAACTCTCATGGAAACATGGGAGTTTTTTTGTGATTTAGATATTGAAAAACTATTTATACACTTAATAATTAGAAATGAAATGATATTATTAGGATTAATTCTTTAAACTTCTATAAAAATACTTTTTAATAAAGTTTATTTGAATAATTACGAATACCAATAAAAAGAAAAAGCAATATGCGTACGTAATAGGAATGTCTACGTTCATCTCATATTTTTCTATCATCAAGCTAGATAAATCCCAATCGCCTAGAATAGAAAAACCAAGTGAAAAACGTGTCAATACAAAAGTAAATACGGCAAATAATGAAGCGATAATCATCCAGCCAACCTTTGTAATTAGTGGGTTTTGTGCTTTTACCAGCGATTCTTCTTTGGAAACTTCTGCCATCACATTCGCTAAAAAATCGACAGAAGGCGACGACAATCCAGCATCCTGAATGACTTCCTTTGTAAACTGATCTAACTTTTTATTTTCTGCTTCCATGACTCAAATATATTGGTTCTACAACATTTTTTAAAATATGATAGAGCTTTTTTCGGCTCCGATGCAATTTAATCTTCACATTTTCATATGATATATGTACAATTTCGGTAATTTCTTTTAAGGATAATTCTTCAAAATAAAACAATGTTAACAACACACGTTCTTCTTCTGGTAGCTGTAACAAAGCCCTCTCAATAGTTTCTTTCTTTTCTTGCGCTTCCAAATAGCTCATTGCATCTTGCATGGTTCCAATAGAAGCTTCATGAATTTCATCAATATGTTCAGATAAAATGACTCGTTTTTTCTTCTTGATGTAATCCAAGCTTGTATTGTACACAATTCTGTACAACCATGTAGAAAATTTGGAAGTTCCTTTAAACGTACTCAATGATGTATACGCCTTTACGAAAGTATCTTGCGCAATTTCTTCCGCATCTTCCCTATTTCCAACCATGCGCAATGCAAGTGTAAACATCATATCCTTGTATTTTGTAACAAGAATAGCGTACGCATTCACATTTCCAGAGCGAACCTCTAGAATATAATCTTGGTCAGTTTTTTGAGTCATTTGTTGTTAAGACGATCACTTTTGCGAAATGGTTACAGGTTTTGTTAAATAAATTGTTCTTTTTTTGTTGTCAAGTTGTTTGGTTGTTTATGTGTTTATGTGTTTATGTGTTTATGTGTTTATGTGTTTATGTGTTTATGTGTTTATGTGTTTATGTGTTTATGTGAAATTAAATTTTATATATGCATTTTCAAATCAAAGAATCAACGAATCAACAAATTCAAGAATTGACGAATTGACGAATTGACGAATCATCAAATTATCAAATTCATACATCCACAAATTCACAATATGTAAAAAAAATTAAAAAATCTGTAACCAAAACAAAAAACCGTTCGTCATAATGGGCAAATACAAAAAAACTAAATTCAAAAACAATATTTATGATGGGATCAGAAGTAATAATAATGCCAGCTTTTTTAGGAGTCATTTTCGGAATCTACTATTTATACATTTCTACACGAAACAAAGAGCGTTTGGCTTTGATAGAAAAAGGTGCAGATGCATCTATCTTTTTCGACTCAAAAAAATCATTAACACCAATATGGAAAGTGTTGGTATTAAATGTTGCTGTACTAATGATGGGAATTGGCTTAGGTATTTTCATTGGAAATATGATGCATGCTGTGTTTCACTTACCTGAAGAAGTTGCGTATCCAGGAACAATCTTTTTAGTTGGAGGACTTTCATTATTTACAGGTTTCTTTGTGACAAAAAAATTAGTTCGTCAGGAATAAATCATTGTTGAAATCAAAAAACACAGTTAGTTAATTTTACAAAACGATTGTTAATTCATCAATTAGCAATCGTTTTGTAGTTTCTATACTTTTTAAACTTTTCTTAAGAAAAAAGCCATTTTTCAATTCGTATCTTTACATAAAAATTGAATTCTTGGTCAAAATAGAGTTTTTCATACGTAAGTTTTCCAATTCTACACGACTGAGCTAAAAAATATTTTAAATGAAATCGATCACATTCAGCGTAATTGCATTATTATTTTTCACATTAAGTTGCAATTCAAACACGGCAAACAATCAACATACTACAACTCCTGAAAAAATAAGTCAACAAGATTTATCAAAATACGAAACGGCATATTTTGCAAGTGGTTGTTTTTGGTGTGTGGAAGCCATTTTTGAAAGTGTAAAAGGTGTCAAAGAAGTGGTTTCTGGGTATGCTGGTGGAAAGGCTGAAACTGCTAATTATCAATTGGTAAGCGCTGGACGAACCGATCATGCAGAAGCGGTAAAAGTGTATTACGATGCAAAAGTAGTGTCGTATGAAACGTTGGTTAAAGTCTTTTTTGGTTCACACGATCCGACAACGTTAAACAGGCAAGGTCCTGATGCTGGAAGACAATACCGTTCGGCAATATTTTATAAAAATGCTAAAGAAAAACAAATAGTAGACAACTACATCAAAAAATTGATTGCTGAGAATGTTTTTAACGGAACAATTACTACTGAAATAACAAAATATACCGCTTTCTATGATGCGGAAGATTATCATCAAGATTACGAAGCCAACAATCCGAATAATCCGTATATCAAAGGTGTTTCCATTCCTAGATTAAAACGTTTTCAAAAGAAATTCCCTGAGTTGTTGAAGAAAGAAGTTCATTAATTCTGAATTCAAAATTCTGAATTCTGAATTATTCTGCTACGTTTACAAAAAATAGACAACGTTTATAAAAAACCTTCTCTTTCTAAAAATACTTTTCTTACTTTTATATTCTAATTATATACAAAATGTATTTTCAATTATAAAATAATAAATTTCAAAACTTCCATTAATGAATATTGATGATGATTATTTTTTACTTTTTCCAACTTGTATCCCTGTAAAAGGTGCTTCTTCAAGTATTATTCTAGACTTAGACAGAGCGGCTTATATTGAAATACCTAATCTTCTTTTTAATATTCTTTCAGAAGATTTAAAAAATTTAAATATAAAGGAAGTCAAAAAATTATATGACAATAAGTACAATGATGGAATTGATGAATACTTTAATTTTTTAACTGAAAAGCAACTAGGTTTTTTTACAAAAAATACCAAACCATTTAGAGAGCCTGAAGATATTTTTTATTCACCTTATAAAATAATTTCGTCCATTATAGAAGTAAATAATAACAATTTAGATACTTTACAAAGTATTATTAAACAACTAGATGAACTTTCATGTCAAATATTACAAGTAAGATGTTATGATCTTATTGATTTAAAAAACTTACTCTATCACCTTCAAATAATAGAAAATACTACTATACGTTTTGTAGAAATCTATGTGAAATATGATGATTTCTACAATGAAAAAGAAATTATACGTTTAGGAAACAAGCTTTCCAGAGCATTGATAATAATGCATTCCTCAAATTCCAATAAAAAAATTAAACTTTCTGATGATTCCGTTCGTGAAATATACTTTACAACTGAAAGCCTGACTAAAAAAACAACTGAAAAAATTTCTAAAAAATTATTCACAATAACTCATAAAATGTTTTATGAGTCTAGGCATTTTAATTCAGGCTTAAACAGGAAAGTATGTGTTGATGAGGAAGGTAATTTAAAGAACTATTTGTCTCACAAAAAAGTATTTGGAAATATTAAAACTCATAAAATTAAAGACATAATAGGATTAGAAAATTTCCAATCAATATATCATATAAGTAATGATAAGATTGAAAAATGTAAAGATTGCCAATTTAGATATTCATGTATTAATAACTCAGATATTAATAAAAAAAATGGATTATATTATAAAATTGACTCATGCAATTTTGATCCATACATAAATAAATGGGAAGAATCAGATAAATCTGAATGATATTTTTTTATTATTTACAATATTAAAAGCAATGTTTCCATTTTATATAAATTTAATTTTTAAACATTTAATTATGAAAAAACAAAAAAGTTTAGATGCTCTTCAAAAGAGTCTGGCGAAAAACAAAAAAATGGTTGGTGTAGATTCATCAGGAAAAACTATACAATACTGGTGTGGCTTATCTGTTATTGGAGGTGATCTTGGTGAATTAAGTTCAGGTTCAAGTATGGCTGAATATATTCATTACTATGATTGGTCAGATCGACCAAAACCGCCTACTGTTGATTAACATATCCAATTAATAATTCAATTTTAAAACATTTAATTATGAAAAAACAAAAAAGTTTAGACGCTCTTCAAAAGAGTTTGATGAAAAATAAAAAAATAGTTGGCGTAGATTCAGCAGGTAATACAATACAATATTGGTGTGGTTTGTCTGTTATTGGAGGTGATTTTGGTCAGGCAAGTACTGGCTCGAGTATGGATGAACTAATTAGTATTTGGGATTGGTCAGACAGACCAAAATCATCAACTGTTAATTAATATAATATTAATTTAATAAAGCTGCTCATTTTTAAGAATGAGCAGCTAAGCGCATATTATTATGAATTTCATTTTTTCTGAAGAAACAGACTTTTCTACAAATAGAGTTATAGATTGGTTGTATTATTATAATTCTAAATATGAAAAGTTTATTGGATATGGAGAGTCAAAAGATCTTTATACATTTAATGATAAAAAATATTCAATAACATTTGGAGGGAAAAATAATATAGAATCAAACTCCATCTTTACAAATAATGAAAATGTAAATATTAATTCTACATGGTTTAGAAGACCATATAAATACGCTGACCATTTTAGCTCAGATTTTGATTACGAAGAAAATGCCTATCCTGCAGGAAAGCTACATAATGCTATAAATAGTAGATTTAAAGTATTTTGGGACTTTATTGGTTATAAACTTGAGGAATATCATCATTTAGGTTCATTTCAAACTAATAGTTTAAACAAACCAATAGTATTACATGAAGCCCAAAAACTAGGGCTTATTATTCCTAAGACTATTGTTACAAATTCATTAGATGATCTTCACTCCTTTTTTATAGATTGTAATAAAAAAATAATTACAAAATCTATACATGAAGTAATAATTGATCATAGACATGAAATAAAGAAAGATGAGTTTATATTTTTATATCAAATGACTAAACTTATTACAGAATTAGACGATGATGTTCCTAAAATATTTGCTCCTTCATTATTTCAAGAATATATAGATAAAGAATATGAAATAAGAACTATTTATATTAATGGAGAGTGTTATTCTGCAGCTATTTTTAGCCAATTAAATGAACAGACGGAGATAGATATGCGCAACAGAGATGCTAATCGTCCCTCAAGATATATTCCATATAAATTAGATGATAGTATAGAAAATAAACTCCATAAATTAATGATCAAGTTAGGGTTAAAATTCGGAGCAATTGATTTAATAAAATCCAAAGACGGGGAATATTACTTTCTTGAAATTAATCCTGTGGGACAATATGGAGACGTGTCAATGATATGTAATTATTATTTACATAAAAAAATAGCAGAATATTTAGTAAACACAGCTAATTAAAATGAAAGACGAAACAGAAAAATATAAAGATTTACTTAAAATACCTGAACACAACAATGTAAGTTTTGACTTACATCATATTTCTATATCCTATCAAGGAAAGAAAGTTACCTCAGATAAAGTTAAGTACATGCAAAAATATAGAGGCAAAGGTTTTATACTAGACTTCTACAAACCAAATTCAAATATTCTCTTTATAAAATAGGTGATTTTATGAAGAGAATATCCGTTCTATTTTTCATATACAATTCTCAAATTTGACAATTACACATAAAAAATTGACAGTCATACAACTTCTCTAAAGAAACATCACTTTTTTTCTACTTTTGAAATCGTAATTACATTTCTAAGTCACGACTTAATAAAACTCACTAATGAAAAGCCCACAAAGGTAAATTTATTAGTGTACGTTGAATTAATTCCGTTACAAAGCGGAATCGCTATCAAATATATTATCGTAAAAACTATTACCATGAAGAAAAAAATGTTGTCATTTGTTTCTTTAGGATTGGTGTGCGTTACATTTTTCCTGAGTTGCATGACAAAAAATCCAGATGAAGTGGAACAATTGGACAAAATCCTTGAAGTTCCAGAAAAAATTATTTCCAACCACAAAGCGACACTTCTTTTTAAAAATGATCACAGCACAAGACTCACAAAAATTGGTGCTGAAAAAATTGGTTTTGAAGACAAGGCTATTCATTTCAAATTAGAAACAATTACCAACTACATTACACATTTAGAACATAGCGCTATTGCTAAGAATATTCCCATCACTGGAATCAGTTTTGTATTTGGAGCAAAAACCAATGGAAAAAGAACCATATTTCTAATGCCGACTACCCGAAATGCTGCATTGGATTATCAAGAATCATTTACCGTGGAGAACGGGCAATTTTTAACCTTTAAACGTATTGACCAAGTATTATCTCCAAAACAACTATCACGAAATGATGAAAACTTGATACTTGCTACCAATGGATATGTATCGTTTAATGAAGCTGTTGAGTTATTTAATCGCTATGAAAATCAATACATTAAACCTTTTGCTGCAAAAGTTGCCAAAGAATATTACACAAAGGCGGTTTGGTATTCTTTAAAAGAAATGAAAGCGTATTGTACCTATTTGCAGAAGAAATCATCAGATCACAACTTAGCCATTTCAGGTATTGATGTCTTTTTCGGAGTATACAATACTGATCCAAATTTGGAGTTAAAATCAAACGCACAAACAATCTTTTTGACAGCAAGTAGTCAAAAAACATCTATTATTGATATTGAAGGAAATAAATTTAAAACAGTCGTACAAAATGATTTCTATCAAAAAATTGATACAGATAGTACTGACGAAAGTTTAGCTTTCAATATGGGACAATTGAGTCCACCACCTCCTAAAAAGTAAGATGGTATTCCTCCAAGCCTACATTTATTAGTTACAATTCATACTTACTTATCCTATTATCAACATACTTTACTAAAAAAGTAGTCTTTTTCTTTATTGATTTTGATTTATCACTTTTTACAAAAAGGGAAAAACACCCAATTTTGTAGTTTTAATTTTTATTCAGAAAAGTTTGGCTAATTTTAACCAAACAAAAAATACAAAAACTACAACCTTATGGAAAATTTACCACTCTTAATTATTACCCTAATTATCGGTATTGCAATCGGCTATTTCATTTGTAAAAAACTAAGCAGTCAAAATCCACCATCTACAAATCCGGACGATGTAACCAATCCTGATGGAAAAATCTCGGTAAGTGAATCAATTGCATTGCATAAAAATTATAAAAACACACGTTACAATGTAATCAATGAAGTTATCGGAAACAGCGTAAATAATACTGATTTTAAGGATACTCAATTTGTATGGTTTTCATATGATAAAATTAAAAGTTATATGAAATATCTAGATACAATTGAGCGCAAAAACCCTAGTAATCATCCTATATCTGGAATTCGTATTTACTTTGGTGCCTATGATGCCAACGGAAATGATAAAGGTGAGTTTAAACACCAACAAACAATTTTCTTTACTCCTACGATACATATGGAAATTTCAGATGACCATCACAATATGCGAAACTTACCTTTTTCTATAATTCCTGATAATTCAAGTGAACCATTGGTTGGACGCTATGAAATTATTAGAGAATTGTTACTAGAAGAACATAAACCAGGTAGTCGTTTTGAAGCTGCAATGCTGTCATTAAATTCCAATAAAAAGTATGTAAGTAGAAGTCAAGAATCAACAGAAAATGATGATGGTACTAGTGCTTCATTTAATATGGGGCAATTAAGTCCTCCTCCATCAAAAAAACAATAATTTAATGATATTCGATGAACAGCCTATTTGATACATTTTCTTTTTCAACCAAAGATTTAACTTTATACATGGAAATTATTACTGCCGTGATTGGTAGTATATACTTTTACAAATATAAAAACTCATATTTGAAATATTTTTTATTCTTTTTATGGTATATAGTAATTATTGAAATTTATGGAAAATATATTATTGATGTATTAAAAGGTAATAATTCATACATATATAATACATATATAGTTATAAACTTTATCTTTTTATTGTCCATTTATTGGAATAGACTTGTAAAAAAGAAACATAAAAGATTAATAGTAATTTTTGCTTTAACATTTTTAATAGTTTATATATCAAATTTTACTATTAAAGAATATAAAGGTAATATGTTCACTTTATCCTTTATTATAGGGTCAGCATCATTAATTTTTGCTGTGATTTTATATTTTATTGAAATTTTAAACTCAGAAAAAATCTTATATATGACGAGAGATTTATTATTTTGGATAAGTTTTGGAATTTTAATCTATAATGTTGGAGCAATACCATGTATAGTGTCGAAGGCATATTATTATGAATCATATGAAAAAAACTTCACTACACTAAATACATTATATCTTAGTTTAATTTTTATTTTGAATATCTGTTATATAATAGGTTTTATATGGTGTCACAAAATGGAGGACAAGAAGTTTCAGCAATAATAGCAACTTTTGTTTTCATCCTTTTAATTGTAGTTATTATTATACTTTTCTTGGTATTTATCAAGCGAAAGAATAAGCTCTTGACCGAAAAACAACAAGCCAAACGAGAGTTTGAAAACGCTATTGCGGAAACTCAAATAGAAATCAGAGAACAAACACTCAGAAATATTAGTTGGGAGTTGCACGACAATATCGGGCAACTCCTTACACTTGCTAAAATTCAACTGCATCAATTGGATAATACGAACGAAAATGTCGCCGAAGTCAGTGATACGATTTCTAAAAGTCTCACAGAATTGCGCGCCCTTTCAAAGTTGATTAATCCTGATGCGTTGAAAAATATCATGCTTCCCGAAGCCTTAAGTTTAGAAATTGCACGTTTTAATCGACTCAATTTTATTGAAGCAACCTTAACGATCAACGGAGATGAAGAAATAATTGATGACAAAGCCGAAATTATTTTGTTTCGAATTTTACAAGAATTCTTTTCAAATACCATCAAACATGCCAAAGCTTCCAAACTTGATGTAAGTTTGAATTACGAAAATAATCTCCTTACCATCATCGCAAAAGACAATGGAAAAGGTTTTGACAAATCTGAATATAGACTAAATAAAGGTATTGGCTTGCAAAACATGAAAAGTAGAGGAAAACTTATCGGAGCTGAAATTGAACTTGAATCTGAGTTGGAAAAAGGAACAAAACTAACGATTATTCATTACCTTTAGTTCGTAAATTATTAATTCATAATTCTGAATTCAGAATTAAAAAATCATAACATTTTGAAAACATATTCCGTTGCCATCGTAGAAGATCACGTTTTATTATCACAAGCCATTGGTGGTTTGGTAGATTCTTTTGATCGTTTCAAGGTAAGTTATTTGTGTAAAAATGGTAAAGAACTCATAACACGCTTAGAAGAAAATACAAATACTCCTGATATAGTATTAATGGACATCAATATGCCTTTGATGAATGGTATTGAAACCACAACTTGGGTAACTGAGCATTTTCCAAACATTGATGTTATAGGACTTTCTATTGAAGAAGACGAACGTACCATTATTCAAATGTTGCGCGCTGGCGCTAAAGGATATTTAATGAAAGATGTGGAAAAAAGTGTCCTAGAAATGGCGCTGAATGAAGTGGTTACAAACGGATTTTACCATTCTAAACATGTCACAAATATTCTAATTGGTTCGTTAAATGGAAAAGGAAGTTCTGGTACAAAATTGAAAGAAAATGAAATCGCTTTCATGAAGTTGGTGTGTACAGAAATGACGTATAAGCAAATTGCAGATCAAATGTGTTTGAGTCCTAAAACGATTGATGGTTACCGCGATGCTTTGTTTGAAAAGTTAGATGTAAAAAACAGAATCGGACTCGTTATTTATGCCATAAAAAATAAAATCTACTTGCCGTAGTTTTTGTGATTTTGCGTTTTAGTACGCTTTGCTGTTATTGTGTCTGATGAAAGATGTTGCTATTTTACAACTCATAAACCAATTTACGATTTCTCATTCAACAACACTTCACTGTATTTTGCATTGATGTTAATCTCTTTGTTCGTAGTATTTTTAGTTTGATAACCACGAACAATCGTAGTAAACTGAGTTTTATTTTCTGTTCCTACCACAGATTCCGGATACGAAATACCAGAATTTGAGCCAACGTAATACAGCTTAAACGCCGAAGTTGGCAATTGAATTCGGGCATCTGTATTTTCTAAAATTATATCTAAAGTTTCGAATGAATCGCTGATATTATGAATCAATAATTTTCCTATAGTTCCACTAATAATTCCCTTCTGCCCTAGCGTTCCAATATTTATCTTTGACGAATTCGCCATCAAATTAATACTGTTTACCAATTGCAAATCTACGTTTTCAACAAAATTTACTTTCAATGAACCTTGATTCCATTTTGTAACATGAATGGGCGCATACGACGATTCTATCATCGTATTTGCACCATTAATACTTGTAGCATACAAAGCTGCGTGAGACAGCTTTGCATGTATATTTTCACTCGCCGCAGCAATCGTTACTTCTCCATGACGTACATTGAGTTTTAACTTTGCTTTTTTAGGCATTTTAATTTTAATCGTCTTTTTTATTTTCAAACGTTTGTTTCCATCTGAAAAGAAATACACATTTTCGCCTTGCGGAATCATGTCAAAGTCAATTTTCCCTTGCAAATTAATTGGAAAACCATTTAGTTGATTTTCTTGAATTAGATCAAATAATTTTTCCTTTTCTTTTAAAAGTTCCGCTACTTTGTACGTCTTCTTATTTTCCGCAGCTTTTGCCAATTCTTTCACTTTTGCTAGTTGCAACTCCAATTGCGCTTTTTGTTCATCAGTCATTTGAACTTTATATTTTTCTGAAAGAACTTTTCCGTTGAGTACAGTCATTTCTTCTTGTTGCTTCATAAATTCTTCTTTCCACTTCTCCATTTCTTCCTTGAATTTCTTACCGTCAAAATTAGTTTTCCACTGCTTTTGCCATTCTTTCATATATGCTTCTCCATCTTTCTCAAAAGCTTCATAGTCAAATTTGATATCGCCTAATGATTCCAATACATCAATTGGCAATTCTGGAACCGCTTGGATGCGTGGCAAATTTTCAATGATTGGCGTTTCAATTTCTTCAATAACTACAGGATTTGCCAACACAAATTGTCCTGCTTGTCCAAATAATGAATAACCACCTTTTGATGTTACAGTTACTTTGTCACTATTGCCAATAGCTTTAAAGTTCCACTTTTTCATATATGCTTCGATTTCTTCATCTGTAGCGTCTTCTATTTCAATAGTGGCTTCAATTTCTATTTTATTTTTGTTCCAAGTATCAAATTCTACATCGGCGTGTGAAGTGTTAATTTCTAAGGTTACGTCTTTATTTACGGTAAAAACTTCCTTCTTTGTTCGTTTTTTTGATTGTGAATGTCCAACCGTAAAGACAAGTAACGCGAGCAATACAGTTGTAATTTTTATTGATTTATACATCGTTTTCTGATTTTTTTAATTCGTTTAATTTTTCCTTTAATTGGTATAGCAATTTCAGTCTAAATTGTAAATTGTCAATCATAGCATTAATGGTTTCCTCATTAGGACCAATATCTGTTAATTCTTGTTGTAAAACCTTGTGTTCGTTGTTTAATATTGTAAGCTTATCCATGTAACTTTTGAACAATTGCTTGCCAATCTCAGAAACTTCAACCTGCGTCAATTCGTAATTGATGCTAGCCATATAGTAATCTTCAATCTTTTTCAAGTCAGGAGAAACATCGCCCAAACTTTTCAAATTTGGTGTTTCAGTGGCTTCAACTTCGGTATTTACAATTCCTTCTCCAGTTTCAACAATATCTTTTCCTAATTGTTGATAAATCAGTCCAGCTAAACTTAGAATTAAAATGACGGCAGCAGCAATTTTATAAATTGAGAATGAAGATTGTTTCGTTTCTTCTTTAACTGCTGTTTGTGGCAATGCTTCCTCCAATCGATCTAAAAAACGAGCTTCATGTCCGTCTGGTAATCCTTTTTGAATGTGTAATGGTTCATTTTTCAACAAATCTTTAATATCCTGTCCCATGATGTTTCTTTTCTAATGCTTGTTGTAACTTCTTTTTTCCTCGTGATAGTTGTGTTCGTGACGCGCTAGAAGAAATGTTTAGTATTTCTGAAATTTCTTCATGATCATATCCTTCTAATAAAAATAGAATCACCACAATTCTATATTTTTCAGGCAGCTTTTCAATTTCATTTTTTACTTCTTCTACGGTTGTCGCATCATGAGTTTCCCAACTATTTTCGTCAGCAACAACTTCAAGTTGCGTTTCATCTATGGCAATGTAATTGTGCTGTTTCGCTCGTAATTTGTCTAAACTTTTATGAATGACAATCTTTTTTAACCATGCGCCAAAACTTACTTGAGCCGTATATTGATCAATTTTTTGAAATGCATTGATGAATGCTTCTTGCATGGCATCTTCTGCATCTTGTGTATGTTTCAAGAATCGGTTGGCAACAATAAACATTCCTTCACAATACTGCCTGTACAGATGCAGTTGTGCTTTCCTGTCGTTATTCTTACACTGTTCGATGAGCTCGGTTTGAGACATACTACTAGTTAGCTTTTTTGGTTTTGGTTATTGCTATACATTTCTAAATACGTATGAACTATTGCAATGTGACAAAAAAGTAAAAAAAATGTAACAATTTGATACATCTTCTTGCTTTTATTTTCTATATCTTTTTGATGATGCCTGTAATTACTTGGGTTTATAGATTAAAATCGTTTTTATAAAAAATACAATCAAAATCATTCATTCATTAAATCGTATGGTAATACCGTAAATAATTCCGTAATAATTTTCCTAAATTTAGTTGAATTAAAAAATAGAATATCATGAAAAAGAAAGATTTAAAAAGTAAATTAACCATCAGTAAAAAAACAGTTAGTACCCTTGAAAGCAACGCCACAAAAGGTGGAACGGGAAATACTTTTCGTGACTGCGGTCCATCAAATAATGCCATGTGTACATTTGGCGATTGTTTTAGTCAAGGTCCAGGCTGTAGCAGATGGCAAGTTTGTTAAATTTACTGTCAATTGTGAGTAATACTTTATCGGGCTTTACTTTTAATTAAAATTAATTTAATTATTTTGATTCACTATCAACTTTAAAAGCTAAAGTATGAAGAATCGACAATTGAATAGTTTAAAGTTAAACAAAAAGAAAATTTCCGTTTTCTATATCAGGTCAGGAAAACCAGAATATTTGCCTGAATTAACTATTATTAGTTATGAAGAAGAATGTCTTGCCTCGGATGCAGATTGTGAAGTATAATTTTTAAACGTTAATTCGAGTGATTTTGAGATACGAACACTAGTAGTTAGAACTAATACCAAATCTACGTATACACAATCGTAAAAATCACTCGAATTAATAAATTTAGGCATCAAATGCACAATAGCTTTCTATATTGTAACTTCATTTATAGAAAATAAAGTTAACCTTTTATAAAAGCTTATGAGCAGAAATCTACTCATAAATAACCAATAGTTCTACTTCGCGTTCGGCTTTGGAAAGTTTTAATCCAAGTTTGGCGAGTTCTTCTTTGAAAGAACCTTTTTGCTGCGGATCGAATATAAAATCAATGTCTAGCAACTCGGTACAATTGGTTTCATCAACAACAGGAACTGGCGCTTCATTTTCTATATATTTTACGAATTCTTTGATCGGAATTCTTTTTCCATGAAATTCATAACCTCTGTACTCAAAAGTACGTTCTTGCGTTGTCGTTATTAACTTCTTCAATTTTGTTTCATCTAATACTTGTAACACATATACGGGAATGTTTCGTGTTACCAACTTTGCTTTTACAGGAAAGGTTTCTGCCAATTTCGAAATTCCTTTCGCATACATACTTTCGTCAGCTTTTTCAGTTATAACATCCAAACAATATTTATTTTTAGGATTTTTATAGCTGTATTTTTCTTCATCAATTTCAAAAATAGTTCTGTTATACGAAATTTGATACAGATTTCTATACATACTCGGAATGGTCTGATTGATGATCGTTACACGTCTTCCGTTATACGTTTTATCATGTAAATATCCTTTTGAAAAAGATGACACGCCTTCTATTCCACCTTTTAACAATACACGTTCTTGACTTGTATCTTTTGGTGGAAATGGATCTGCTTCATAGTCAAACTTGATGTTTTCTTGCTTGAAAGGTAATGAAATCTGCTTTCCGTCTTTTATCCGATGAATAACTTCTTTGGTAATATTGTCCGTAGACGTAATGGCAACAATTGTTCCTTCAGGATTAATCACGATGGAATGTGACAATATTCGATACGGAAATAAGGCTTTTAGTTGTGCTGTTTGCAAACCAAACCAAACATTGGATGTTGTATTGTCTATAAAACGTTGCAAACGTTCTGGTTTGTCTTCTGCAATTCCAATTACTTGAAGATCATTCGGAAATTCGTTTTGCAATTGTATTAAATTTTTCATTGCAGGAATACACGGTCCGCACCAAGTTGCCCAAAAATCTAGAATGATTATTTTTCCTTGCAAGTCGGTTGAAGACGCCGTTGTAGCTTTTGAATTCAACAAGTCAGTGAATGCAAGTGTCGGAATTTGATCTCCTATCTTTAGTGCAGATTGCGCATGCGTTAAGCTGGTCAATGCGAGAAGCATCAACAATAGTGTTCGTTTTTTCATCTTGTCGTTTGTGAGTTTATTTGTTGTAGAGTAAGGTTACAAAACCGTGAATTAAATCAATTCTGAATAAATTTTTTCGAGTTTCAGCATCATCTTTTCCGCGGGTAAACATTTTGAACTTTTCTCCATCTCTGTTTGGTTGCATGATGATTTTTGTACCATCATCATTTAAAACTGCATTGTTTCCGACGGCTTCCATGAAGTATTTTTGTGTTTTATCAACATACATTTTAATGTCTGAATATTCACAATTCATTTGAATGGACTCAAATGCATCGCCAACATTATAGATAAAGAAATCGCTCTTAAAATCTGACACTGCTACATTTTTAGTAATTTTTCCAATAGTGATTTTTGAAAATTCAGTTTGCAACCGAACATCTTCCATTTCGCCAATGAGACTTTTGGTTACATTTCTAAACATGTAGCCGCCACCAATTATTTTATTAATTTTCACACTTCCGTCAACACAGGAAATTGAATTTTTTTCATTGCGTAATTCCGTTGCGCGCAAATCACTTTCTTGGAAAGAACCTACAATAACGTTTTCAAATGTTCCATCTAAAAATACTTTTGCACGACTTGCTTGCAATTCGACCATCATGTACGAAGGAATGTAAATTTCATACGAAGAACGAATGCTTTGTATTTCTTTGCGGCTACTTGTATCGATGTCTTTTAAAGGAACTTTTTCATCTTCAAAAACGACATAACCATCCAAATCGTAAAAACCTTTCGATCCTGCTTCAATTTCTTCATTGATATCAGCAACGGTTTTGTAACGCGCTTCTTTTTCTTTGTTAAAAAACAAGTTTTCAATGCGAATTTCGCCTTTTAAAACTCTGTAAGAAAGCTTGCCAATAGTAGTTGGAGACGAATTTTGTATTTGTAAATAACTCGATTCTCCCATGGTATTTTGCATCGTTGCTGCCACAATAATTCCGTTAGAAATTGCTTTGATTTCTTCCTCAGAATAGTTTTTAAAATTTACGGTAAAATCAACTTTTACTTCGTCTTTATTCCACGTTTTAAAAGTTACATCAATGTTTTGTGTATCAAATCGTAGAATGGTGTTTTTGGTAACCGAAAAGGTTTTTTGATACTTTTTTTGCGATTGCGCTTGGAGTCCAAACGAACCTGCAAAAAGTAAAATTACGAGACTATATATTGTTTTGTTCATCTTCTAAACGTTTTAAATGTTGTTGAATTTCCTGCAAAAGAGATAAACGCATTTGCAAGTTTTGAATCATTTTTTCAAGTGTTGTCAAACTGTTTTTTTGTACTAAAAACTCTTGTTTTAATTCTTGGTACGACGCGTCTAAGTTCCCCAAGCGTTCTTTGTACTTTTTGACTAAGTGTGCATCATTTGCGGTCAATTGAAATGCTTCCCATTCGTTGGCAATGTTTTGCAAATACTGATCTTCAATGGATTTCATTTCGACAAATAATGAGGATTGCTCCGTTTCTTCTTTTCCAAAATTACTGTAGATAAAAGCGCCAATTCCTAGTAGTAATACACATGCTGCAGCAATGCTTTTCCAGTAGAAAAATGGTGTTTTTTCAGCAGCAATTTCTTCAGAAGCTGATAATTTATTTAAAAACTCTGCACGATGTCCTTTTGGTAACGTTGGTGTTTCCATAGTATCATCATTTTCGTTGAGTATATTTTTTATATTGTTCATGATATTTAATGTTTTAAAAGATCATTTAAGCTATTTTTCAATTTTGTTTTTCCGCGCATTAACTGCGTTCGTGAGGTTCGTATCGGAATTTCAAGTATTTCCGAAATTTCTTGATGATCGTATCCTTCTATCAAATACAATTGCAATACGTATTTATATTTATTGGGTAAATTTTCAATAGCGTTTACAATTTGTTTCTTAGTAACTGCTGCATCAATATTCCAAGAAGTATCATCTTCAATAATCGTTAAGGTCTGATCGTTTATTTCTTCATACATCAACGAACGTTTTTTTAACGTATCAATACATTGATTGATGACAATTCGTTTTAACCAAGCGCCAAAAGCAACTTCTCCTTTGTATTGTGATAATCGTGTGAATGCTTTTAAAAAGGCTTCTTGCATCACATCTTTTGCGTCTTCTCTATTCGAAATGTAACGACAGGTAACGATATACATCGCAGCTGCATATAAATCGTAGAGCTTTAGTTGTGCTTTCCGATTTCCTCGCATACATTTTTTTAAGATTCCTAAATGCTGTTGGCTCATTAGTTTTGTTTGTGTTCTATTGTAAAGACGACATTATTTTTTTAGCGTTTCATTTTTATTCGCTTTGCTCAATTAAAAGATTTAAAAATTCAATGATTTTAAGATCCAATTTGCATACAAGAAAGATTCTTAAAAAAACAGATCGCTTCATCATACTTCCTCGTAAGGACATTCCGAAAGACTTGTACATTTAAAATTTAGCATTTTACATTTAACATTTAGCATTATAAAACGTAATTTCGTTTAAATCTATTAAATAGTATAAAAACTTGAGTTCAAAACCAAAACATACGTCTGCTTTACATGAAAAAGATGGAGTTTCACAACCCAATTTTATCAGTAAAACTTCGGTGGCTTCTATTCAAAGGAATCGACGAAAACAGCCATCTGTAGACGAATTGGTTGCAGGAATTTTGAATCATGATAAAGTCGCACTCAGTAGAGCCATTACGTTAGTAGAGAGTAAAAATACTTCCCATTTGGCAAAAGCTACTGAGATTATTGAACAGTGTTTGCCGCATGCCAATAATTCTATTCGTATCGGAATTACAGGTGTTCCAGGTGTTGGAAAAAGTACGTTTATTGAAGCGTTTGGAAAACATTTGACAGGTTTGGGCAAAAAAGTTGCCGTATTAGCTGTGGATCCGAGTAGCTCTATTTCTAGTGGAAGTATTTTGGGCGATAAAACTCGGATGGAAGATTTGGTAAAGGATGACAATGCATATATTCGTCCGTCCGCTTCTGGAGATTCGCTTGGTGGCGTTGCTAGGAAAACACGGGAAACTATTATTTTATGTGAAGCTTGTGGTTTTGACACCATTATTATTGAAACCGTTGGTGTTGGACAAAGTGAAACCGCTGTGCATAGTATGGTTGATTTCTTTTTGTTGCTAAAATTAGCTGGCGCTGGAGACGAATTGCAAGGTATTAAACGAGGAATCATTGAAATGGCAGATGCCATTGTGATTAATAAAGCCGATGGCGACAACGTAAAGCGTGCGCAAATGGCGCGAACCGAATTTAAACGTGCATTACACTTGTATCCGCAAAAAGCTTCGGAATGGCTTCCTAAAGTTGTAACTGCTTCTGCTTTGCAACAGCAAGGAATTGATGCTGTTTGGCAGATGATTGAAGAATTTCGCGAAAGTACGAAGGCAAACCAGTATTTTGAAACGCATAGAAAACAACAGAATCGTTTTTGGTTGCTACAAACGATTGAAGAACGCTTGAAGCACAATTTTTACACCAATGAGAACGTCAAAAATGTGTTGGATGAGTTTTTAAATGCTACGGAAAACAGTACGATTTCTCCTTTTCATGCAGCGCAACAGTTGTTGGCGTTGTTGAATTCTTAAATTTATAACGCGTAAATTTTAGCATATTTTTCGCTACAACCTTCAATACAAGGATAATGTATGATAAGATTATCTTCGTCGGTAATTTCAAAATTAATTGATAAAGGCGAAGCATTTGGACAGTCTGGAACATCAATAGTTCCCGAAGTTACAGAAAATGTCCCACTACTTGTTTGCGGTTGAGTAATGACATCCATATTGCACAATGAATAGTTTGAACTCACTTCTCCATTTACTACATCAAAAAATAGCGTTTTATCACTATCAATTGAGACATATGCACCGCTTCCATCTCCTGGATCGACCAAATACTCTATCAATTTCCAATTACCAGAAATAAAATTTTCTTCTGGAAAGGAATCATCATTACTTTTACAAGAAATAAGGAGTATTGCAGTAACGAGTAGTACAAAAATTTTTTTCATAGTCAGTGAGTTGTTAAGGTAATCTACTGTGTAGATACAAGATATTCAATTTGGTTGCGTCATCATCAAAAAAAAGTTGTGCACGAAGGTACACAACTTTTAATTTTTCTATTGTATTATTTTAAAAACACAGATAGTACATTATGTTACAACTCACAATCCCAAACGGTATGGCATTCTGTGTCTGTACAACCTCCTGTTTCACATTGACAAACAGAATAATCTGTCCACCAAGTTCCAGTTCCGCCTTTTAGTTGATTTTCACGTAAGCTAGAGATTGATTTTTTGTTGAGTGCTAACGATTTTACATTTCTTTTTTTCATAATAAATAATTTAATTTTTGGTTATCTTATAAAGTTAGCGAAATGATTTTCAATACAGTACACTTTAGTACTTCCTTAACAGTATCAATACATGAATTTATGCGTATTTGTGGATTATAAATTGTCGCAGTTTAAAAATGATTCCTCCGTAGATTCCTCCGACAATCATTCCTGTAAAGACATCTCCAGGGAAATGTACGCCAATGTAAATTCGGCTATAGCCAACACATGCTGCCCAAAATAAAAGGATAAATATGATGTATTTGAAGTGTTTTTGTAAAACCAACCCTATAAATGTTGCCAATGCCATCGCGTTTGATGCATGTCCTGAGAAGTAACCAAAACTTCCGCCACAACCATCTTTTACCAATCGCATATGATCTACCAAATCCGCCGTATGGCAAGGTCTGAAACGTAAGAACAGTGTTTTTTTAAATAAGTTTGCTGTTTGATCTGTAATGGTAATTAAGATAGCAACAAATAGTAATGTAAATAAAATTTCTTTCGTTTTGTGTGTTTTTATGATCAGAAACAACAGAAACGCGTATAATGGTACAGCATAATATTTATTCGTAATAAACATCCAAAAACCGTCCCAAGTTGGCGTTCCGAGTCCATTTAAGAATAGAAATAATTCTTTATCATACTGAATTAATTGATCAATCATAATCACGTTTTCTTAGTGCTTCATAATCCTTAAAGAATAATGAATTTTCTTCATACATCAGTTATTTGAGTTATGCCGTTTTTGTTAGAACCCAAAAATGGAATCCATTACACGTGTGCGTTCTTCTAATAAATCTTCTTTTAGTTTTTTTGTAATAATTCGTGTATTTTCTGCTACGGTATCTGAGTACGTTCTGTATTCTATTTGGTCTGCATTGGAAGCAATCACAATCATTTGTTCGAGCTTTTCAAAGGTTTCCGCATCATAAGTGTATACGTGACTTACCACAAATCCGCTAGCATATCCTTCTTCATCAAAATCAATTACTGGTGGAATTAACAATACATCATCTACCAAAACTACATATTCTACAGCTTGTAATTTTTCTAAGTTTTCAGGAAACGAAGCTTGTACTCTATCCTTGATTTCTTGTGTAATGGAATCATTTTTTATGATCGGTTCGTAGTAACTTCCTACTTGTTTCCATAAAGTTAACAATTCGTCATGATTATGATCGTAATCTTTAAAGACTAGCTTGTATCCTTTTTCAAAAACAGTCGTGTCTTTTTGTGTAAAACTCTCCGTTGTGATGTTATTTTTACTTTGAAGAAACAACGTGTTTTTTTCTGTTAATTCTATAGGAACTGGCGATGTTATTTCTTCTATAGTAACTTCCATCAGCGCTCTAATAGCTGTTAATTCATCTTCTACACTTACAGGAACTACTTTTAGAGCATTGTCGAAATTTTTAAGTTCTTCAATGTTTAGTACACCATGCACTAATGAATCTACTTCTCCATTTGTGGATGCCGTAAGTTGTTTGTAAACGTTGGAAAGTGTATCTACTTTCTTCGTATTTGGTAATTCGCATGATGTGAAAGCGAATCCTAGAATCGCTATTGCACAGATAGTTTTAGTTAATTTAGTCGTCATATCTTGATAATTCTCGGTCATAAAAGTCGTTTGCAGCTTGTACTAAGTTTTCAGCTTCTGAAGCCAATTCTTTTTCATCTTCTTTGTCAAATTCTTCTAGCCATTCTACTTCATCATTTTCTAGATTGATAATAAATCGGGGAAATTCTGTGTGAACAATGAAGATTGCATCGGGATAATCGGTATTATCGCCTAATAAAAATTTTGGGAATTCCATATGTATGTAATGTTATGCTTGCTGTTGGATCAGTTTTTTTGATAAATAATTAAATCTAATATACAATAATATTGCAGAAACACTCAATCCGGCCAATAAACCAATCCATATTCCTGCACTTTCAAATTCAGTGTACAATCCTAAATAATACGATATCGGGAAACCAACAATCCAATACGCAATAAACGTAATGAGCGTTGGTATTTTCACATCTTGCAATCCACGCAAAACGCCCAAACCAACAACTTGAATTCCGTCAGATATTTGAAAGAATGCGGAAACCAGTAATAGTTTTGCTGCAATGGCAATTACTTCTTGATTGTCTACAAAGTTTTTTACATCAGTTTCATCTACGTATAAAGTTGGAAACCAATTATTAAATACCATAAACATGATTGCGAAGATTATATCGATAATGATTACTAAAAGAAATAGTGACAATGCTATTCGTCGCAATTCGGAAAAACGCTTTAAACCTTTTTGATTTCCAACACGAATAGTGGCGGCAACACTAAGTCCCATAGCTACCATAAATGTCATGGAAGAAAGGTTTAGTGCAATTTGATTTGCGGCTTGTGAATTTTTACCCAAAATACCTGATAACCAAATGGCTACCGTAAAAATAGCAACTTCAAAAAGCATTTGCAACGAAGAAGGAAATCCTAGATTTATAATCTTTTTTAGCACCGATTTTCTAATGTCTTTAAAATTAAAATTGGTTACATATGCTTTAAATTTTTTCTTGTAATGTAATAGCAACCAAATGAATAGCAACATTACAATTCGTGAAGCAAGTGTTCCAATTGCTGCACCAATAATTCCCCATTTAGGGAAAATCCAGATTCCAAATATTAAAAAGTAATTTATGACAACATTGACCACATTTGCCAATAAGGTTGCCCACATGGCGTATTTTGTTTGCGATAAACCATCAGCAAATTGCTTAAAAGCTTGAAAAATAATAAGTGGAATTAAAGAAGCGGCAACTAAATTTAGGTACGGCATTGCCAGTTCCACTACCTCTGCTGGCTGATCCATATGATACATTAAAGGCTTTGCTAGCAACACTCCAAAAAAGACCATAAATCCAATAAAAGTACATAACAATAAGCCGTGTTTTAGCGCACCTTTTACTTTTATAGTATCATTAGCTGCATCAGCTTCTGCTACTAATGTTGTAATTGCTGTAGAGAAACCAATTCCGATAGACATGGCAATGAATAGAAAGCTATTTCCTAGTGAAACTGCCGCCAGTTCTGCTGTTCCCAATTGTCCTACCATTGCATTGTCAACAAAACTCACAAAGGTATGTCCTAACATTCCCAAGATTATTGGAGAAGCAAGTTTTAAGTTGTAGCGGAATTCTTTGGTGTAGTTTTCTAAAATCACAATTGCTTTTTCAGTTGGCAAATATAGTCCACTTTTATGGCTTATCATGATACTTTTTGGCTTATTTATCATGTTCAGTTTATAAAATGAACAGTTCATTTTTTAAAACGGAAAGACAAGTCTTTTTTTCTTACCTGTTATGCTTATATATTTAATTTCTGAAATAGAGAACTTAAATAATTTTAACGATCAAAATAAATAAATCATGAAAAAAAAGAATCTAAAAAATTTAGCTTTAAACAGAAAAACAATTTCTAACCTTGATGCTTCAAACAGTAAAGGAGGAAATGCCGCTGCCACTTTTCAGTGTATTTTAACATTAGTGAATGCAAATGGAGTTAATATATGCTTGGAAAGTCGTGAATGTTATATAACAGAAAAAGGTTGCGCAAGTATATTGAATCCGTGTATTACACAAACAGAGTTTCCTACATGTAGAGATTGTAAGTAGCATATATCAAGTAACGAATTTTAGAATTTATTTTTAAAAGAATGATTTTTAGAAATCGTAATAAAGGTGTTTCCTGAAAAACCTATAAAAGAGTAAGGAAAATATTAAATTTTATATCATGAAAAAAAACATTTTAAACATTAAAGGAGCAACAGCAATTTCAAAAAGCGAACAAAGTGAAATTAATGGTGGTGCAGTTTGGAATCTTGGTGGAAGAGATTTATCATTATGCGGATGCGATTGTGCAGGACGTGTAACAGGTCCTTTTTACTGTCAATTCGAAATCGGATGCTTACAAGTGTATACGTGTGACGATGCACAAGCTTCTTAATATGTTTTGTAACTAATTTTAAAAGACTTCTGACACCAAATTGTTGGAGGTCTTTTGTTTTTAGTCCTTTTGAGAAGAAAATATACTGTTCAATTTATAAAATGAACAGGTTATTTTTTAAAATAGAAAGACAAGTCTTTTTTTCTTGTGCTTACACTTGCTAATTTTAGTATGATTTTAAAAGCAATTTTAAGTCGTTTACAAGAAACCAGAAATTTAATACTAATTTTTAACTTCAAATTATAATATCATGAAAAACAACATTTTAAACATTAAAGGAGCAACAGCAATTTCAAAAAACGAACAAAGCCAAATCAATGGAGGAATCGGTGGATACGATTTTAGTAAATGCGGATGTGATTGTGCAGGACGCGTTACAGGTCCAAAATATTGTGAGTGGTTTATTGCTTGCCCACAAGTATACACGTGTAATGATATTTAATCATTAAAAAAGAAAGGCTTCAGGGAAATTCCTGAAGCCTTTTTCTTTATAAATTCTTTAAACAAACAACTTGCGCTTGAAAAACTAGACAGTTGTTCCCGCACTTGCTGTAGTTGCTTCACAATCTATCGCATTTGTAAAGGTTTGTGTTTGATTCCCACTTGGCGTTCTCGACTTGAATTCTGCACATTCAAGTGATGAAAAAGGAATGTCATCTCCCGCTAAAATTTGAAATGAATTTATTTTTGCTATCTGTGTTTTTTGAAGTGCTAAAAGTTTTTGTTGCTTTTTCATGATGAGAGTATTTTATAATTTGAAACCAATATACACAACTACAGAATACTTAATGCAAAAAAGTCTTGCCATTTTATAAATTGAACAGCCTTTTTAACGAATCTTTTTTAAGTAAGTAGACGGGTTTTCGCCTGTTTTTGCTTTGAATGCTCTTGAAAACGATCCGTGACTTTTATATCCTACTTCTTTTGCCATTGCTTTGATGGTATACATTCTAAATTTTTTATCATTTTCCAAACGATGCAAGGTATAATCAATACGTAATGTATTAAGATATTCAGTAAAAGTCATCTTTTTATACGTATTCAAAATATTAGATAAGTATGTCGTATTGGTATCTATTTTTTTTGCTGTAGCATACAAGTTGTATTTTGGATTGAGGTAAAATTCTTGTGCTTCTAAGTTGGTTAGTTTTTGAAGAATTTCATCTACCGTTTTATCACTTTTAATGGCATTTTGCGAAGTCGTTTTATCTGGTTTGCTTTCTTCCGTAGTTTTTAAGGTTTTTCTTTTTTGTAATTGTTTAAATAATAAAAAACCAAAAGTTACAATGACCAAAATCGCAATACTTAAAAATGTATAAAATTTCTGTTCATCTTTTTGTTGTTGGGCTTCAAATTGATTCTTTATTTTTTCAATTTCGTATTGTGTAGCAGTTTGAATCATGGTTTCGTCCTTCGTATTCGCATTCATGCTATCTTGAAGCGTTTCCGATTTCTGACGATATTCCGATTCTTTTTTAAATTGTTTGGTATTTTTAAATATATCAGCTTTTAACAACAGTGTTTCGTGATAATCATCTACTAACACTTGTCCCTTTGTATACCGTGTTTCTAAGCTATTTAGAAGTTCTTGTGCTTTGACATACGCTCCTTGCTGCACATAATTATCTGCCAATAAAAATAACATTTTAGAGCGTTGTTTTTCATTTTTTAATGTTTCAAATAGTGCATTTCCTTTGGTTAAATTGTCATATGCCTCTTCAAAACGTTTTTGTGCGGTTTGTGTTCTTCCTTTTAGTTGGTATAAATACGCTTTTCCTTCAATATCTTTGTAAAAATCTGCGGCGAGTAAAGCTCTATCTATATACAACATTGACGAATCATGCTTTTCTTCTTCGTAATACGTCTTTGCCAAAAACATGTGATAATTGATATAATTTTCTATGTAGTTGGCTGGTTTTTTTTCGATTAAATTTTCTTCTTCAATAAAAGTGATTGCATCGCTAAAAATTTGTTTTGCTTCATTGTATTTCTTCAGTTCTAAATTTAAAATGCCCATGTTACCGCTAATATCAAGTAACTGACGAACATCATTATTGCGTTGTGCAATTTTGTACGTATACAACAAAATATCTGCGGCTTTGTGTTTGCTCCCAAGTTCAATTTCGGTAGTAGCAATGGCTATTTTTGTTTGAATATATCGTGCGCTGTCTTTATCGGCTGAAATGTGTTGCAACGCTTTGTCATATTCACGCATGGCTTCATCATAAATTCCTCTACTTTTATAGAAAGAACCCAAATAGAAATGCGATCGATACATATGTACGGAATCGTTGAAGGTCTTTGCTTTGTGGTAGTATTCCATACGAAGTTTCATCATAGAATCTGTTTCAATTCCTTGATGGTTTAAGATAGCATGTTCTGCCTGTGTTAAAATTTGCGTAATGTCTTTGTTGGTCAATCGTTGCTCATCATTTTTAGAACAAGAAAAAAGATTTACACATAATAAAGCTATATATACATAACGCTTCATATTGAATATTTAGATCGATAAAATGAAGATACTTTTTTTATGACGATTTTTCGAGTATCCGCCTAAAAAATGTTGAAATAATTAATCTTACAAGCTTTTAACATCTTTTTAAGATATAAAACACGGTAAAGAAGTAATTTTATTGCAATTAAAAACTATTCCAAAAAACAATATATGATTTTTACATCTCAATCAAAAAACAAGTTTTATTTTATGGTTGTTGTTTTACTGTTTGCATTTTTAGCTTCCCCTGATGCAACTGCACAACGAAAAAAGCGTAATAAGAAAAATAAAGGCGATACTGAACAAGTAGCGCCGTCAAAAAAGAAATCTACTCAAAAAAGTATTGAAGATTTAACCAAAAAAAGTAAAAAAATCGATGGTTTATTTACGATGTATCAAGATACGATTACGGGAAGTCTGCATATGCTTGTTTCCAAAGCTCAATTAGAAAAAGAATTTATCTATTTCAGTCAAATTAGTGATGGTGTGAGTGATGCTGGTCCAACCAGAGGAGATTACAATAATTCTAAAATATTTACGGTTAAAAAATACTTCAATAAGATAGAATTTATATATAAAAACCACTCGTTTTATTTTGATCCTGAAAGTCCTTTAGCTAAATCTGCCAACGCAAACATTAGTGAAGGTGTCATGGCAAGTATTAAAATTGATGCTTTTGATGAAGAGAAAGGATTGTATTTAATCAAAGTAGATGATTTATTTTTAAAAGAAACATTTACACAAATTAAATATCCTAGATATCCAGGACAATCGCCTTTTTCATTTACACTTGGAACTTTAAATAAAGGAAAAACAAAAATTAAAAAGATTAACAATTATCCAGAAAACACGGATTTAGTTATTGATTATGTATACTCAAAAACTTCCACTTTCAATGGTGGTTCGGAAGCTGTAACCGATGGAAGAAATGTAACGATTAGAGTACATCATAGTTTGATAGAAGTCCCTAAAAATACTTACACACCTAGATATGATGATCCAAGAGTTGGTTACTTTATCACACAAGTAAACGATATGACATCAGATTCTCAAACGCCTTATCGCGATTTAGTACACAGATGGCATTTAGAGAAGAAAGATCCAAATGCAGTTATTTCGGAGCCTGTTACACCAATTGTATGGTGGATTGAAAACACAACTCCTTTAGAAGTTCGCGAAATAGTAAAAGAAGGTGTTTTAAAATGGAATTTAGCTTTTGAAAAAGCTGGGTTTAAAAATGCTATCGTTGTAAAAATCCAACCTAAGGATGCAGATTGGGACGCTGGAGATATTCGCTATAATGTTCTACGTTGGGCTTCTTCTCCCGATCCTAGTTTTAGTGGATATGGACCAAGCTTTGTAAACCCGAAAACTGGTCAAATTTTAGGTGCAGATATCATGTTAGAATATTCTGCAATAAGTAGTTTGACATTTATTGATAAATTATATGTTACTTCCAATGCTAAAAAAGAAACCTATTTTGAAGATGAAGAAGACCATTTAACACAAGAAAACCATTTAAAATACTGCTCTTTGGGTAATTTAATGCACGAAAACAACATGTTTGGAAATACTGCTTTAAAATTGCACAATGCTTCTCCAGAAGCTACGGAGAATATGAAAAGAGAAAGTTTATTGAGCCTTGTAATGCATGAAGTAGGACATACATTAGGACTGAATCATAATATGAAATCGAGCCAATTATTTTCTCCTGCGCAATTAGCAAATAAGAATTTTATACAAGGAAAAGCCTTGACAGGTTCTATAATGGATTATGAAACTATTAATCTAACGAATGATCCTCTAAACCAAGGACACTACTATTCTCCTACGATTGGCGCATACGATTTTTGGGCAATTGAATTTGGATACAAGCCTGTGAAAACATACAAAGAATTAGACGATATTCTTAAAAGATCTACAGAACCTGAATTGATTTTCGGTAATGATGCTGATGACATGAGAAGTCCAGGAAAAGCAATAGATCCAAGAGTTATGACTGGCGATTTATCTAACGACCAAATTACATATTCTGTTGATAGAATAAACTTGATTAATTCGATGTTAAGAGATATCAAACCTAAATTCTCTACGGACAATAAATCGTATCAGGAAATGAGAAATGCTTTTTATTCCTTATACTACCAAAAAATTAGTGCTGCCAATGTTATTTCTCGCTTTATTGGTGGTGTTTATGTAGACAGAGCAATGCATGGTCAAGTTGGTGCCACACAACCATTCACGCCTGTAAGTTATGCTGATCAGAAAAGAGCAATGAAAGCTTTGGAAGACTATATTTTTTCTCCTAATACGCATAAAGATATTCCACAGGAAGTATATACGCACATGGCAAGACAGCGAAGAGGTTTTAACTTTTTTAATGGACCAGAAGATCCAAAAATACATTCTTTGATCATATATAATCAAGCAAGAGTATTGCAACATATATTGCATTATCGTACATTACAACGTATTGTAGACTCAGAATTATACGGAAATGAGTATAAAATTCAAGAGTATATGAGCGACTTGAACAAAGCTATTTTCAATAAAGACATCAATACTTCTGTGAATTCTGTTAGACAAAACTTACAGATTGAATATACAAATATGTTGATTGAAATGTTAACAGGGAAATCTAGTAGACGCTTTAATAATATAGCAAAATCAATGGCAGTGTACAATTTGAAAAACATTAGAAAATATGCCGCAAATGGTTTGGGCGATTTGGCAACAAAAGCACATAAAACGCACCTTAAAACCCTGATAGACAATGCAATGAAAGAGATTAAGTAAAAAGGGAAGCTTTATAAAATAAAAGTAAAAGCGGCATTTTCGTAATGAAAATGCCGCTTTTGTTTTTTACAAACTCTAAAACTAGTTTGCAAATAGTCTATTTATGAACAAGGATATCTTGTCGCTGTACCTTGACAACCTTGAACAGTAGAATGTGGTACAGGTTTGTCTTGTCTTCCTCCTACGACAGTCAAGTTTTTAAATTTTAAGATTGTTTTCTTGTTTAAAGTCAATGATTTTAGAGTTCTCTTTTTCATTATTTTTAGTTTAAATTAATAATCTATATAAGATAACCATAAAAAATACCGCTAAAAAATAATTTGTAACTTATTTTAAAACAGGAAGATACTGTCTAAATTCTAAATCAATTAAGGTTTACATATTTTCTAAAAAAGATACTACATTCTCCTCTATTCTATGTAAAATATCGGAAACATCTGCTTTTTCAAACGTTTCTCCTGTAATATTTTCATACAATTCTATATAACGATCGGAAACTGTATGGATATACTCATCACTCATAAACGGAACTTCTTGTCCTTCTTTTCCTTGAAAACCGTTGCTAATTAACCATTGGCGTACAAATTCTTTTGATAATTGCTTTTGTGGTTCTTGCTTTGCTTGCAATTCAGCGTACGTATCCGCATAGAAATAACGAGAAGAATCTGGCGTATGAATTTCGTCAATTAGTACAATTTTCCCATCTTTTGTTTTCCCGAATTCGTATTTCGTGTCAACCAGAATTAAACCGCGTTCTTTGGCAATTTTGGTTCCCTCTTCAAATAATAAACGTGTGTATTTTTCCAATTGAAGATAATCTTCCTCAGAAACAATTCCTTTGGCTAAAATAGCTTCACGTGAAATATCTTCATCGTGTTCGCCCATTTCGGCTTTGGTAGCTGGTGTAATAATTGGCGACGGAAATTTGTCATTTTCAATCATTCCATCTGGCATTTCAACACCGCATAATTCACGTTTTCCAGCTTTGTATTCACGTGCTGCATGTCCTGATAAATAGCCTCTAATGACCATTTCTACCTTAAACGGCTCACACATGTGACCAATAGCTACATTTGGATCCGGCGTGGCAATTAGCCAATTTGGCACCAAATGTTCCGTAGCTTTCATCATTTTAGTCGCAATCTGATTTAGTATTTGCCCTTTAAACGGAATTCCTTTCGGCATCACGACATCAAACGCAGATAATCTGTCCGTGGCAATCATAACCAATACATCATCACCAATTGTATATACTTCACGTACTTTTCCTGTGTATTTTGATGTTTGATTTGGGAAATTGAAATTCGTTGCGGTAATCGTATTACTCATTATTGTATAATTGTGTTGTTGTTCGTTGATTCGTTAATTCGTTGTTCAAGGTTCTAAGTTCAAGGTTAACTACTGAGTACTTTCGTAATTCGTTATTTGTTGTTTGTTGTTTGTTAATTCGAAAAATTCATTTAACATTTAAAATTCAGCATTTAACATTTTCAAATTGGGTTTTTGGGTCTTAGGTCTTGGGTT
>NZ_LBMG01000049.1 GCF_001005315.1 Kordia jejudonensis | reverse complement strand
ATTTATACTTTTACAAACATAGGAGCGACCTAATATCCAATTAGCCCTGATAGAACGGCATGTTTGAAATCCTTTTTTGACGCTTTTTGCGGAAGAAAAAGATTGAGTAGTGATAGCAGGAAATAGCTTCTAATTTTTAAAATATTTCCGCAATGACTTGCATAAAGGTGTCTTTTTTGTCGCGTGAAATTGGAATGGTTTTGTTGTTTTCCATGATGAGGTGAAAACCGTCTTTTTTGGAGAGTTCTTTGATGTGTTTTAGGTTGATAAGATAGGAGCGATGCGGTTTGTAGAAGATAGGTTTGTGTGCCAATTGATCGACGAAATGTTTGAGCGGTTTGCAGATAAATTCGGTTCGATTGCCTTGTAAATACACTTTTGTGTACATTCCGTCAGCTTCAAAATAGTAAATGTCGTCTTCGGCAGCAAAGATGATTCCTTTGGGAATTTCCAATGCTATTTTGCTGACAGCCATTTGTTTGAACGCTAGTTTTAAATCGTGAATTTGCGTGTTAATGTTTTGGTCGTTGATGATTTTTTCCGCTTTGCTAATAGCTTGTGTAAGTTCGGAAACGTCGATAGGTTTCAGCAGGTAATCAACCGCAGCCAGTTTGAAAGCTTCCACAGCAAATTCGTTGTATGCCGTGACGAATATGATTTGGAAATCGATGGTTTCGTTTTCAAAGAATTCCAAGATTTGCAATCCTGAATGTCGTGGCATGTCAATGTCTAAGAATACAATTTTCGGTTTTTTTGCTTTGATGGTTTTGACGCCTTCCACCAAGTTAGATGCTTTGTCAATTGTTGAAATTTGCGGACAATTTTGTTGCAAGAGCGCTTCGAGTAGGTTTTGCGCTTTTCGTTCGTCATCTATGATTAGTACATTCATGATTATTTTTTTATAGGAATTTGGATGCTGACACGCGTTCCTGTAGGTTGTTGTTTTTCGTCGGTTAAATCGCTAATGATCACTTCTATTTTTTGCGAACGATCTTTGTTGATGAGTTCTACACGTTCAGTATTGGCACGTGTTGCAAACGATTTGTAATAGTGCGTTTGGTTTTCTTTGATTTTTTGCGCTGCTTCACGACCAATGCCGTTATCGGTAATTTCACAGATGAGTAGCTCGTTTTGCTGTTTGAAAGAAACGGTAAGTTTTCTATTGTCAATTTTGTGATGCAAACCGTGTTTGATTGCATTTTCAATGTATGGCTGAATGAAAAGTGATGGAATTTTGATGGTTTCCAACGCTAAGTTTTCAGCTACTGAAACTTCATAGGTGAGTTCTTCTTCAAAGCGAACTTTTTCTAATTCGAGATATAAATGCAGTGCTTTTAGTTCTTGATCGAGCGTGATTTCTTTTTCCTGACTTTGTTCAAGATATATGCGAATGAGACGTGAAAATTTTACCAAATATGTACTTGCCAAGTTTTGTTGATTGAGCACAATGTATTCTTGAATGGAGTTGAGCGCATTGAAAATAAAATGTGGATTCATTTGCGAGCGCAGGTTTTCTAAACGTAAGTTTACCAACTGCTTATCGATTTCTAATTGTTGCAATTCTTTGTTTTTTTGCTTTTCGCGAATGTGGATTTTTCTTCTGAAATAAAGAATCACTACAATTAATAGTACAAGCATGATACACGCAAGAAACCACGCTTTTTTCCAAAACGGAAGTGTGATGTTTAGTTGCAAACTTTTTACAGTGGAAAAGTTTTGATCTCTTAGGTTTCGAGCACGCAGATTGAATGTGTATTTTCCAGCAGGAAGTGTGTTAAATTTGACATGCTGTTGTCCTTCATCGACGGAATTCCACGAATCATTAAAACCTTTGAGTTGGTATTCGTACGCTACAAATGTATCTGCTTGAAATCCTTTGGAATTGAATTGGATTTCTATTTCGCTTTCTTGTAGTTTTAGCGTGTATTTTGATTGTAATGGTACTTCTTTTTCTTCTACAATGATAGTTGTTATGTATACTTCTGGGACTTCCCAATTTTTGAAGACAGAACGTTTGTCAAATCGGTAAAGTCCAATATTTGAGCTAAATAGCACATCGTTTCCAAACGTTTCAATATTGTTGATGTTGTAAGATAGCAAGCCATCACGTTCATTAATGGTTTTAAAAGTATTTGTGGTATTGTTATAGTATTGAAATCCGTTATCGGTAACAATCCAAAGATTTTCGCCATCGGCTTTTATTTTGTTGATGGCTTTGGAAGCCAATCCGTTTTCAGTGTGTAATACATTTTGAACTTCGTCATTTTTTATGTTGAGAATTCCGTTGTCGTACGTGGCAACCCAAATAGTTCCGTTGGAAGCTTCTTCAATGTCAAAAGTGTAAATGGGCTTGTCGTTGTAGGAGATACTTTTTTTAAAATTGAATACCGAATCGTAGAGTAGAAGTCCATCAACTGATGCAATATAGGCTTTGTTATATTTTTTTGAATAGATAGATTCGTACGAGCGTTCTCGAATGATTTCCGTTAATTTTTCACCATTTCCATAAAATGTTCCGTGCGCAAAACTTTTAAGGTAATTGTCATCTTTGATATGTGAAATGGACTTGGCAGCTTTTGAACTTTCAATCGAAATTATCTTTTGCTTGCCAACGTGATATCGCATGTTTTTTTTGTCTGAATTGTAATATAAAATAGCTGTTTTCGGATTGTAATTTAGCGTTCGTATTTCAGAAATATCATTAAAATTAAGTGTTTTTTGTAGCGTTCCGTTTAGGGAAAGTATATGTAGATTCCCGTTTTTATCTCCTATAAAAAAAGTTGAATCTGTATATTTTTCAATCGCGTTGATTTTTTTGTTGGAGTTGATGAGTTGCAAACTCTCATTGGGAATTACAAAAATACCGTTGTTCAATGTTGTAATCCACAAATTGTCTTGAAAATCCTTCGTAATTTCTGTGGTAGAGTAGTTTTTTAAATAGCTTTCGATTATTTGTATTTCATCATTGACAAGTTTCGTTACAATGATTCCATTTTTAGTTGTAAAGTACAGTTTGTCATTATATTCTTGAACTGCGTCCGTGGTGGTATTTCGCAGATTTTTTGGCAGTTTTATAGGAATGAGCTGCTTGTTTTTATAGAGAAATAGTTGATTTTTTTCTCCAATTTTGTTCTGAAAATATACTAAATATCCATGTGATGTTTTGTAGAAATTTGTAAATCCTGGGAATAATTTTCGCTGTTTGGTTTGCGCTGTAACAGCAGATTTAATTTCTTTGGTTTGTATGTGTTGCGATAAAAAATCGTTTTCTAAGTTGAAGAAATGAAAGAAATTGTCTTGAATAAAACCAATGCTAGTTCCGCCTGAATTTTTCGTTTCATGCACTATTTCTTTGGTTTCAAGATCAATCCACAATACTTTATGCATGGGATGCACAAGCAGGTATTTTTCTGTAACTAAATAATCCGAGAGATTTCCACGTAAGAGTTCTTGCAGATCAGTAAACAAGACAACTTTGTCATTTTCTATATAAAAGTACTGTCCGGCAATGTTGGTAAACCATAATCGTCCTTTTTCATCAAGTTTTAGATTGAAAAAAGAGCGTCCTCGTTTCTCGGGATGCGAATAGACTTTGAATGCTTTCCCGTCATAGCGAAATAGTCCTTTGTTTCCTGCTAACCAAATGTATCCTTCTGTATCTTCAATACTGTCGTAAAATTCAATATCGGGTAACCCATTTGCTTCTGTTAAGTGAATACTAACAGGTTCTTGCGCCCAAATGACCGAGCTTGAAAGGATAAAATATATGATGAATACTAACTGTCGCAAGTGAAAAAGTTTCAATAAAAGTACTATAATTTATAAAAAGGAAATGTCTTCCTTTCTGAAATGTATGAGTTCTTTGCTGAACGACTTGTTTTTATGGAATTTTACCACAAATTATAAATAGTCTATGTTATTTTTTTTGCCAATAATGTATGCAGCGACGATTAGAATGATTCTGCGATGGTAAAATACAGGTTGTTTGTGTTTCTTCCAAAACCCCAATCGAGTCGGAGATTCAGGTTTTCTGCTTTGTCAATCATGAATCGGGTTCCAAATCCGTAATTGGGTTTTAGTGATTTGAACTGAAATTGATTTACATTGTTGTACACATCTCCAGTTCCTATAAATCCTACCAATCCCCAACGTGAATTTTTGAAGGTTTTACGATATTCAACTTGTGTTGCAAGCAAATCGCGTTCTACAAATCGACCTTCTTGATAACCACGCATAATTTCGCTACTTCCAAAAAAGGCATATTCAGAAAAAGGCAGATTGCCTCTTGAAAACTGTCCTACAACATGAAAGGCAAGAATGTCATCATTGTTTTTAGATGTATCTAAGTAATGTCTTAAATCAAATCGTGTCAGATTGAATTTGTGCGTTCCGCCAAACGATTTGAAATATTCTCCGTGAGTAAATTCAAAATACCAACCATCTTGCGCATTCAGAATGTTACTTCGGCTATCGTATAGCATTGCTACTTCGGCACCAACAGATGTTGAACCGTTGAATCCGTCAGGTCTGTTAGTATCAATGAGTCCGCCTGTTTCAAATTTTGTATTGTAGATATGATTTAAGCGAAATCCTGCACCAATGAACAGATATCGATAGAACATTTGTTTTAGGAAGATTGGTTCAAAAAGAAATTGATTGTAATCGTATTGTTCTTCGGCGCTATCAGGTGTATTTTTCCCAATGCCATAGTACAATCTTGGATAATTTTGAAAGAGTAAGTTTCCTTCGATGACCCACTTTTCTTGATTGGTAAATACTTCAAACCCTGAATACACAAAAAATTGGTTGTTCAGCGTATATTGAATAGACATGGGCATGTTGGAAACTCTGGTTTCTTTGCCACTTCCATTAAATTTAAATAGGTATTTTGCTCCCGTACCAAAGGAGAAATTCGTTTCTGGCGAATATGAAAAAACGGGCGCTACAATGAACTTTTGCTTGTAAATTGTAGAATCTCTTTCTGCTGCTTTTTTATTCGGATAGAAGGTAAATATTTCTTTTAGGTTCTCAAATGTTTGTGCTTTTACAAAAGTAGATGAACTCAATAATAGCAATAATATGATGAAGAGTTGATTTATTTTTTTGGTTTCAAATGGAAATATCACAGTAATTGGTCTTAAAATTTAAGCCACAAATATACATTTTTGTATTTAGTGGTTTTGACTCATTTAAGTGTTACATTGTAAGATTTACATTTTGTGTGTTGTTTTTAGAGTGTTTTGGATGTATTTGTGTGGTAATGTTAGCTTCTTCTATATTTTAAAACCGTGCGCCTTTTACTTTTTAGTTTTTTGGTGGAGGATTTGTGGGAGATTGGGTTGTTTGTGAAATAGCATTCGGTATTGTTAAATGCTTCTTGATTTTGATTCAAGTAAGAATTTATTTAACTTTAGAATTATCCAATGACTAACAAGATTATAAATGATTGAAATAATAAAAATTCCTACAATCTATTCTTCACTTAATACAGATTAACCAACATGAAACCAATAGATATAAAATATAAATATGGATTAGTTATTGCTTTAATAGTTTTAGTCTTTGCTCTATTAGCATTTTTTGAAAGGGGAATTAAATTTTATGAATTAATAGCCCCAAGTGGAACACTTCTAAATTGGAGGTTTGTTATAATCTTAGTATGTCTTATTTCTACTGTTATATGGTTTATAATGAATCATCTCTGGAAAAAAGAATTTCAAAAACATCAAAAAACTCAATATGAAAGAGATAATTACGCTGAATTGCTTAAAATTTCAGAAAATGAAAGATTAACAGATATAATAACTGGAGTTCCTAATCTACAGAGTTTAAAAAAAGATATTGAAATTCATTTTAGTAAACGCAAAAATAAAAAGAGACTTCAGTTTATTCTAATTGACCTAAAAGGTTTCAAGAAAATAAATAATAAATATGGCTTTTTAAAAGCTAATGAGTTACTTAGAACTATTGCGCAAACCATATATCAAAAGATGAGGCGCAATGAGGATATGTATAAATATCCTATGGATATTAAAAATAGTAAAAATGAACACTTTTATAGAATTCATACTGGCGGGGATGAATTTGTTTTTATAATTCAAGGAAATCAAACTGATGCTCTAGGTTTTGTTAATAGATTAGTTAAAAATGACTTCTCTAAACTTTCGTCCTTAACAAAAGAGATTTTAGGAGAATCAATAAAGTTATCATTTCATTGTGCTATTGTAGAGATGGATCCTAGAGATGAAGTTGAAGATATCCTTAGAAAATCTGATGAATGTTACATTTTGGCAAAAGAAGCTAAAGGTGATTTTAGTATTTGTTGGCATCCGATAACAATTGAAGAAAAGCTTAATAAAAAATGGGAACTTGCTATCTATTCAGAAACACGAGAACTTTTTGATGTGATGACTATTAGTGAAACTGAATATGAGTAGAAAATCATTTATCGCAAAAATATTAATCAGTAAATAAAAGATAAAATATTAACTATTGTTTGATGAACATTACATTATTTGACAAGAAAATACAATATATAAAAGAGAACTTTGAGAAATTAATATCTTCTCAAGCGATTGAAGTATCAAAAGTATTAAATTATAAAGATAAGATCAGTGGTATATATTTATTTTCAGAGTAATTTAATAATAAAGAAACCTATTTTTATGTTGGTCAATCTAACAATATTTTTAATAGATTGAGAGAACATTGTGCATGTAAAAGCCATAGAAAGGCAAATTTTGCATTTAAGCTTACTACAAAATCAACTGGATTAAAACCAATTTTAGGCTCTCCAAATTCTACCAATGAAAGTATGTTTAGTATTTCAGAATTTGAAAAAGGACTTATAAAATCAATTGAGAGAATTAAGAAAATGAACTATCGTTGGATTTTAGTAGAAGAAAAACTCGAAAAAAATCTTTTGGAAATTTACGTAGCTGTTATGTTGGAAAGTATTTTTAATACTTTAATTAGTAAAATAAAATTCAATATGATAATTCCGTTTCCCTTTAAAATATAACTTATAAATATTTAACAATCAAAGTTTTATGTAGAATCGCCCGCTCAAATATAAAAACAAAAAGCCTGTAATCTTTTAGATTACAGGCTTTTACATTTTTTGTGACCTCGGCAGGATTTTATTTCCTTAAAGCTGAGCTTTCAAAATAAAAAACAAGCTAAAGTAAAAAAGCAAGCTATGTATGTTAGCTTGCTTTTCATGTATTCGTGACCTCGGCAGGATTACCCTCATGATCCTTTGCAACTCTCTGCTGCAAATAAGAAACCACGAGCTTGCGCTCTAGTTCTTTGTTTTTCATTACAAACCTTAAACTGTCGTTTGGTTTTTTCTAAAAACAAAGAACCACGTCAATTTGACGTGGTTTCTTGCTTAATGTGACCTCGGCAGGATTCAAACCTGCAACCTCTTGAGCCGTAATCAAGTGCACTATTCAGTTATGCTACGAGGCCTATTGCTTATTGCGGGTGCAAATATATTTCTTTTTGTTACAAATACAAAGATTAGAAAAGAAAAATAAATAAGTTTTTTTCCTTTTCGTGTAAAACGAAATCAACTATTTCGAATTTAGTGCATTTGTCGTTACAAAATAGCGCCAACCAATTATTGCAAGTTGTAATTTGGAAGCTTTTGCCAAATCGAGCCTTCGTTTTGAAAATGAAGGTAATAGCCATTTATTCAACTTTGCTATTATTTTGAAAATTTGTTTTTTCATGTTCAAATGATCTAATCGAAAAGAAAGATACTAAAAAAATGATTGTTACCTAAAATAGAAAAGGCAAGTCGATCAAAACTTGCCTTTAGAATAGTTGTCTTTTTAAAGCTTATTTCTTCTTAGTAGTAATAATGATTACACCATCTTTTCCTTTGTCTCCATACAATGCTGTTGCATTATCTCCTTTAAGAACTGTAACACTTTCAATTTTGTTAGGATCTAATTTTTTCATCTTCTTCTTATTCGCAATTTTTCCATCAACCACAATTATTGGTTCGTTTTTACCAGAATTTCTAAATACAATTTTACCATCCTGACTATTATTGACTTCAATTTCTACCTCTTTACTTTCATTATCTTTAGTATTTCCAATAAATACAAAATTATTTCCGTCGCCCTTTTTAATTTCAATTTCTTCCTCAATAACTTCATCAGTAGATAGTTCTTTGCCGTTGATAATGATTACTTCTTTGTCGTCATTCTTTTTAATATCAATGGTTTTTATTTCATCAGGAGCTAGTTCTTTACCATTTACAATGATCACTTCTTTTCCGTCTACTTTTTTAATATTGACCGTTTTAACATCTTCTTTTTGTATCCAAGTATTTGTATTTTCACCTTTTCCGTTCGATTGATTGGATTTTATAATAAATGTAGACTTTCCATCTTTTTTGTCATGATCTTCATCAGTATGATACTCATATCTTGTGCTTGTTACGACATGGTTTACTCTTGAAGAGCTTACCATAAGTTGTCCATCTTGCTTACCAATTCTAATTGTTGGTATCGGTTTGTTGTCCTCAGTATTAAAAGTGGCACTTGCGGTGTTGTTTCTACCTTCTTTCAATTCTAATTTGATACGAGTAATTTCTTTCGCATCATTAAAATCGACATTGCTGTATTTCATCTTAATACCTGTAGCAGCAAACATTTTTTTGATAGCTTTCAACTCTTCAATAGTAGTGTTTTTTGAAATTTCAACCACTAAATCGCCAACAGTTTCTTGTCCTTTTACATTTTCAATTGTTTCCAGAATAGGAGCAACTGTCGGACGTACTTCTTTTGCAATAACTTCGGTATTAAACAGCAGTACAAAAGCAACTAATAGCGGTAAAATAAATACTTGTTTCCACTTGTGTGCATGTGCAGATTGATTTTTTTGTAACATAACGATTCGTTTTTTGATTAATGAATTATAAAAATTGTTGGTTAAAGCAGGACAATAGGCATTTCCAGAAACCTTTAATAAGGTCAGTTGATATTCCTTTTTTGAAGGTGTTTGTTTAATGGCTGCACTGTCTGCTAAAAACTCTAAGTTTTGTAAAATATATTTTTGATGAAGCCACGCAAACGGATTAAACCACATGAAAATACAGTAGAGTTTCGCAATAAAAACATCTATAGAATGCAATTGACGACTGTGTGCTTTTTCATGAATTAAAATAGCTTCTAACTCTGATTCAGAATACAATTCAGGATTGTATACAATATAGTTGAAGAAAGAAAAAGGCGTGAATGAAGTCGTCGTTTCAATGTAGATAAATTGTCCGTCTCGTTTTGTAACGCTGGCTGTCCATAGTAATTTACACAAGGAAGCAAGCTCAATTAAAAATTTAGACAGAAAAAATAATACACCAGCAACATAAGTGTAAAATAAAATAGTTGACCATGAAATGAATGTATTAGTGACTTCATTTCCAGTTTCAGTAAACACAAAAATGCCAGAATTAGGCGTTTCTTCCACAAAAGGAACTTCTATGTATTTTGTAATGACTAAAAATGGTAATATCAAAGAAATAATCATTCCTAATAATAAGAAAAATCGATTTCCATGAAAAAAAGTGTCTTTTCGTAACCACAAAAAATACAAGGCTAAAAAGAGTAGGAGTGTGCCCGAACTCTTCATAAAATATACAAATAATTCGTCCATTACTTTTCTTTTTCAATAAGGTTAATAATCTCTTTTAAATCGTCAACGCTAATCTTTTCTTCCTTTGCGAAAAAAGAAACTACATTTTTATATGAATCATTAAAATAATTCTGAATAGCTGATGCCATAAATTTTTCTCGATAGGCTTCTTTCGTCACCACAGGATAATATTGATGTGTATTTCCATACGCATTGTGTGAAACATATCCTTTTTCTTCCAAGTTTCTAACAATGGTAGATAACGTATTATAATGCGGCTTCTTCGTTGTAATTTCTGCCATAATCTCTTTTACAAATGCTTTTTCAAGCTGCCAGATAATGTGCATTATTTCTTCTTCCTTGTTTGTTAATTTTTGCATAATTCGATATAAATTAGATAGACGATTGATGAATTTCAATACAAATATAAACTAAAAAAGTAGTTATGCAACTATAAAAATAGTTAATCAACGAAAATTATAGTTTATTTAACATATAATAAGGAAATAGTATCTTCGCAAAAAAAATACATTCATGGAAAATATTGGATATGTAATTTTAGGATTAGTACTACTTGTAGCAGGAGGAGAGTTTCTGGTTCGTGCTTCGGTAGGATTGTCTTTTAAACTAAATATTTCTAAAATGGTTATCGGACTTACGGTAGTGTCATTTGCAACATCAGCACCTGAACTATTGGTAAGTATCAACGCAGCTCTAAACGACTCGCCTGCAATTGCTATTAATAATGTGATAGGTTCTAATATTGCCAATATTGGTTTGGTACTTGGAATCACAGCAATTATTGGACCTATTGCCGTGAATGATACATTTTATAAACTTACATGGCCAGTATTGATGCTTTTTTCCATATTGATTTATTATTTTTTATGGAATGATAACATGCTCACTTTACTTGAAGGCATCATTTTATTTATCGGATTGATCGCTTTTTTAACGATCTTAATTCGCTCAGCGCGAAAAAATAAAGAAAGTATTGATGTTGACGATGTTGATGACGCAGTTGCAACAGTTTCCTATGGAAAAATAGCTATTTGGTTAGCCATTGGTGGCGCTGCATTGTATTTTGGTTCCGAATTTTTAGTAACTGGCGCCAAAGCGGTTGCACAAAATTTAGGTGTTAGTGAAGGTGTTATTTCCATTACAATGATTGCGATTGGAACAAGTGTTCCCGAATTGGCGGCTTCCGTTATTGCAGCAATGAAAAAAGAGAAAGCAATTTCTTTAGGAAACTTAATCGGTTCCAATATATTTAACATAGCTTCTGTGTTAGGAATTACGGCAATGATTACTGAAATTCCAGTTGTAGAAATACAAATACTTTCAAGAGACATCTTTTGGATGTTAGGTTTTGCATTTGTTTTATATCCGCTAGCATTTATTCCAAAAAAGTTTGGGATTGAACGTTACGAAGGTGTATTATTGTTTTTAAGCTATATTTTATTCATCTATCTAGTTTTCTAGCAAACGTAGGTTTTGACTTCTAATTAATAATGTACTTTATAAAAAAGATTTTGATAAATTCTTAAGTGATTGAATTTTAATAATTTACGCGATTTTTAATATATGCAATTTCTAGTTGTAAACTAAACATTATTGAATCTTCTTGTACGTGTTTGCACAACATTTAATGTCTAAATTGGATGTTTTTTCAATCTATTTTGAGAAAAATTTACCGACTTTCATGAACATAAGTTAACGCTTATACATTATTTTCTAAGGTTCAAATATCTTTATTTATTTTTATAAAAATTGTAGACATGAAAAGATGTTTGTTTAGCCTCATCGTTCTTGTACTTTTTATACATTGCAAAAGTATTTCAGTACATCAAAAACCCCAACTTATCACAGAAACTCCTGTGGCACTTGGATCTATTGGATTAATTGAAGATAATATATTAAATAAGCATTTTGAAGGTGTTTCAGTGCCAGTTTTTTCGGAGCCTTTGCCGTTAAATGTGCAATCTGCTGAGTTTAATAAACAGACGTTTAAAGCATTTGCGAAAGCGAATTCTGTTAAAAAAAAAATAGCAATTTCCTTTGAAGATTCTTTGCAGGTAAAACCACAATATGTGCAGTTGCAATTATCAGATCGTGTGTCTGTACTTAATCAATTAAATGACAGTCGAAATGCAGGTGTTCGTTCGTATTTAGAAAACAAAGAAGATGCGCAACTTGTGACAAGTATTACAATTGCTTTTACTGAGGAAAATCTACAAAAAATCGCAGCAGCTGAAGAAGTATTTTTAATACAGTCTTCCTCTAAAAAATTTAGCTTACAGCTTAAAAATCAAGCAGGAACTACAGAACAGATCCAGTTTTCTGACGGTATTATTTTTGCCTATCGACTTTCAGGTTTTTGTTGGAAAGAAAATGAAAAACATCGGTTGGTAATTGGCGATATTATTAGCAGTACTGAAAGTTGTCCTAGAAATACCTACAAAAAGGCATCTAAAGTGATTCAGAAAGAAGATTATTTTAAAATATAAACACAAAATGAAAAAATATATTTACATCATCTTATTAGCTACTGTTTTTACTAGCTGTTCGGATATTATTGAGGTTGTTGATATTTCAGATACGAATGTTCAATTGGTTGCGCCATCTGATAATTCAACATTAAATCTGACAACCTTAACATTATCATGGGATTCGGTTGCGGATGCTGAAAATTATCAAATACAAATAGCGCAGCCTGACTTTGAAAATCTTTTGCAATTGGTTGCAGACTCAACATTGACCGCAAACTCCTATACCGTGACATTAGAAGCTGGCACTTCATATCAATGGCGAGTACGCGCAAAAAACAGTGATTATACTACTTCATACAGTAAGTACACATTTACGTTGGAATAATGAACAAAAAGGTAAAAACATACATATTGCTAACGGTTGTTCTTGGAATTTGGGGAACAATTGGATATCAACTGTATGCAAAATTGAATCCTACTGAAGAACCGATTGTAACATCAAATGACACGGTTTCTTTTGCACCGAAAGAAGACATTACAAAAGATACATTTGCGATACAGTCTGATCATTATGATCCTTTTTTAAATACACCATATCAAAAAAATCGAGCTTCTTCTCAAAGGAAAAGAAATACACATACCAAAGCTACAATTACATTTCCAAACATCTTATATAGAGGAACCATTTCGAAACAAAATAGCGCTGATAATATTTACATTCTTGAAATTAATGGAACACAACAGCTTTTTAAAGTACGAAAGCAAATTGATGGCGTAACGCTTATGAAAGGAACTAAAAAATCAGTGGTTGTTTCTTATAAAGGACAGCGCAAAGAAATTACAATTCAGTAAGTACATATGAAGATACGTAAACTCAAAGCAGGATCATTGCAATTTGCCATTTTGATTTCGGCAATTATTGCCGTATTGCTTTCGGTTTTTGTGATTTTAGTAAACGCACATACGTTATTTTCAAAAAAATCAGATCTGCTTATTGAAACAGTTCAACAAGCTGATAATACCATTCGCTATAGCCTGCAAAATTTTACAACAAAGCGCGATACAAGTTTTTTGGTGTTAAATGAAGCTAAAAATATCACTTCCTCGTTTCATACGAGTTATTGGGGCATGTTTGGCAAAGTGTATGCTGAAAGTAAAGCAAGATCAAAAACGGTTGAAAAAATCGCGTTGGTTAGCGGTTGGCAAACTGTAGCAGATAGAACAGGATTATATCTCAAAGAAACAAATACGCCACTTATAGTCGTAGGAAATACAAAGGTTGAAGGAAAAGTATATCTCCCAAAACGTGGTGTACGTTCAGGAACAATTTCGGGAAATTCTTATCATGGGAATCAATTAATTTATGGAAATCGTCTTAGAAGTGATACGATTTTACCAAAACTTCCAACAAAGCTTCTAAATCATTTGGAGTTTTTACAAAAAATGCCGCTGCCTGTTTCGAATGAAGATTATATAGATATTTCAAGAAGTAAAATACATATCAATTCTTTTTCTAAAGCTGTCAAAACGCTATATGCAAGAGAAGTTTTAAATATTTCCAATGTTCAACTTACAGGAAATATTATGGTGCGTTCAGACACTAAAATTACGGTAGCGGCTTCAAGTAGCTTAAAAGATGTCATCCTAATAGCGCCCATCATAGAAATTGAAGCGCATACAAAAGGTGTTTTTCAAGCTATTGCAAGTAAAAAGATTTTGGTAGGTAAAAACACAGAACTAGCATATCCTTCCGTATTACTAATCAACGCAGAAGATACTACTAAACCTGTTCTTAACAATACGGAAAGCAAGCAGATTTTTATTGATGAAAATTCAATCGTTAAAGGAATGATCTGTTATTTACAAGATAGAACAACAGATAGATTTACACCACAATTAATTTTTTCAAAAAATACAGAAGTCTACGGAATAGTGTATTGCGAGCAACAATTGGAATTGTTAGGTAGCATTTATGGAAGTATATATACTAGCGGATTTATTACCAAACAATCTGGTTCTGTATATCAAAATCATATTTATAACGGAACAATTTCTAGTTCAGAATTGATGGATGAATACGTAGGATTTCCCTTTGAAAACCTTGATTATAAAGTTGCGAAATGGTTGTATTAAAAAAAATAAAAGCATCTACACTCATGGAAACCTTGGTGGCAACTGTCATTATTGTACTTATTTTCATGATTTCGAGTTTTTTATTGAATTCACTTTTTAATAATACGGTTCGACAGGATACGAATAAGATTCAAGCATATTTGACTGAATTGGTGTATTTGTCAGAACATCAGCAAATCAGAATACCATATGATGATGAATATGAGGATTGGATCATTTCGGTAGAAAGAGACGCTAAAAAACTTGTGTTTGAAGCCACACATAAAGCGCATAAAAAAATCATTACAATAGAACGCTATGAATAAAGAAGCACATAAAATAAAAGCGTTTACATTAAGTGAAATGATTATTGTCGTTTTACTTACGGTAATTGTTGTGGGACTTGCGTTTTCGGTATTGCAATTGGTTCAAAAACATATGTATGCTATTAAAAATAATTTTGAAAATTCGACACAAGTAACTTTGTTAGAACAATCACTTTGGATAGATGCAAACCGCTCAAATAGTATTCAATATGATGATTATACGAATACATTGCATTTTATTTCAGAAGTTGATACCGTGACTTACCACTTTGAAAAGGAATACATTCGTAAAGAATTGGACACTTTTTCGATACACATTGCGAATACATTATTTTATTTTGAAGGAAAAGAAACTACAAATAGGAAGATTGATGCTTTTAAACTTACTACAGAAAAAGAGTTTCAACACAGAGTAATTTTTATTTCAAAACGAAATGACGCAACAATATATATGAATCCATGAGTTTTGATTTAAAAAATAGTATCCAAGAAAAGAAAAGAGTTACTTCGGAGCAATCGGAATGGCAATCTATTTTAAAAAAAGAAATAGTACTTTTTGGTAATGGATTTTCCAATAAACTAAAAGAAGATTTTTATACAGAACTAAGTGTTTTGTTAAGTGCAGGTGTTTCGTTAAAAGAAGGATTGGAGTTGCTTTGCGCATCTCAAAAGAAGAAAACAGCCAAAACTATTTTACTCAAAATTGTAGCTGATTTGATTGACGGGAAAAGTTTGTCAAATGCTATTAAGTTTCACAACGCTTTTAGTGAATACGAGTATTATTCTATTAAAATAGGAGAGGAGAGTGGAACGCTTTCTGCCGTAGTAAAACAATTGGGAGCATTTTTTGGTCGAAAAAATCAACAACGTAGAGATGTAATAAGTGCGCTTACGTATCCTATAATTGTGTTTACAACCGCTTTTTTGGTCGTTTTATTTATGCTTCAATTTGTTGTGCCTATGTTTCAGGATATTTTCAGGCAAAATAAAGTTGATTTGCCAGGTATCACAAAATTTATCATTCGTGTTTCTGAGTTTATAAAGTCGTATGGAGTCGTCGTAGTTTTAGGAATCTGTATGCTTTTTGCTTCTCGAATTTTGTTTCAAAAGAAAGAATGGTATCATCGTTTTAAAGATGCATTAATTTTAAAACTTCCTTTTTTTGGTAATTTTATTAAAACGGTTTATTTATCGCAATTTACACAAGCTATTGCTTTATTGTCAGCTTCTAAAGTTCCTGTGGTAAATAGTATTCAACTTGTGAAGAAGATGATTAAATTTCATCCATTACAAGATGCGCTGCACACTGTTGAAGAAGCTATTTTAAAAGGTGCAACATTGAGTGAAAGTTTGGCTTCACATTCTATTTTTAGTGATAAAATGGTTGCACTTGTCAAGGTTTCTGAACAAACCAATCAAACAGAATTTATTTTTGAGCGTTTGAATACACAATATCATGAACAAGTACAACGCCAATCTAAAATGATGTCTACTATTATGGAGCCTATTATCATTGTATTTGTCGGAATCATGGTAGGAATTATTTTGATTGCCATGTATTTACCAATGTTCAAGCTCGGAACCGTTTTGGGTGGGTAATGAATATAAAAAAAGCAATCATAGTACTTGTTTTTGTTTGTACTATGATTGCCGTATGAGTTAATAGCGCTTTGAAAGCAACTATTAATTATAGTATTATTTTGTAACTGTTAACCATCTTAGGATAATAACTCTTCCCATTCCCCAAGCAACTTTTGCTGAAGGATCAACTATGGCATCAGACACGTTTAGAGTTGGATTTGTATCTAAAGTAATTAAATAGTTATTACCTGATGTCGTAAGTACATCAATAGTAGACCAATGAATATTTCCATCATCTTGCATAATACCAATCACATCACCAACTTGAACAGTTCCTCCATCATTGTTTTCAATTAAAAATTGATTATCACCTACTGTCCAATCTGCAGCAATAGTTGTTTCTACTCTATTCACAACACTCCAACCTAATGCTGAATTATTCAAGTTAGAATTTCGAAACCAAGTTCCAACAGGGAAATCTTTATTTTTAGGAAAATCTGTAGCCGAAAAATTTTCAACTATTTGTGTGGAAATTGGGTGCTCTTGATAAATTGGTCCCCATCTATTTCCTGAATAATGGTTTACACCAATCTTATTTGAGCTAGGTTTTACTAAAACTGTTTCATCTCCATCACCTTCATCGCCGCTACCTGGATCTATATAGCTTTCTGTTCTTAAAATTATTCCATAGTATTGTGTTGGAGATTGTCTTTCGGTATACGCATCTTCAATAGCTAATGACACATCAGCACTTGAGTAGCTATAAAAATTATTTCCTTCAATAATGTTATTAAAACTATAACCAGATAACACTAATCCACCATATGGAGAACTATTGTAAATAAAATTTCTTCTTAAAGCATTATTGTCAAAAATGTTATTAGAAATTATTGAATTACGAGTTGTTGCTATTCCCATTCCAAAAGAATTATTTCTATCCGCAGTATTGTTAGAAATAATAGCATTTCTAGATCGTTCAATAGCAAAACCTAAATCTCCTGCATTTCTTGCCACATTATTTGTTAATTTAAGTCTAATAATATCTTTTAAGCTAAATAAATCAGCAGTACCACCATCAAAAAATCCATAATCAGGACCTATAGCTATATTTCCATCAATTACTATATTTTGATGATAATTTGCATACGCACTTAAATCATGATTTCCGGCTGTATTTCCAGAAGTTATATAAATAGCACTTGGAGCGATTCCTCCGCCCCAACGCCAAGCCCAATAGTCAGCGTTATAATTGTCTTCCTGCGGTAACGTAACACCATTAACGACTCTTTCAGGTTTTCCATTAACATCTCTTAATCCTGTAACGACACCGTCGACTCCTCTAACTAATTCACTTAATTCATCAATTATGGAGGTAGCACGACCAATTTTTATATCATTATCTAAAATCCATACATGATCACTAAAGTATTTGTCATTCGGGTCTGTATTCCCTTGAATTCTAATAGGATTTTTACCCAACGTATTTTCAAATGTATTTTTTTCTATACGTATTCTACTATTCCGCTTATGAATGTCTATCCCAAAATCACTTTCTCTAAATACGCAATTTTTAATAGTTACATCTCGAACATCTTGGAAATAAATTCCTGCGCCTGTACCATTTCCATTTATCATGTTTTTAAACACACAATTTAAAACATTAATATTGTTGTTCGATCCATACGTAACAATACCTCTAGTTTTTTTATTGGCATCAAATTCTATATCTTCAAAAGATACATTTTCCCTATTAGAAAGTATTATCATTTGGTTCCCAGTAAAACCGTCACTAGAACTTATTGTTGCCATTGAATGCGAAGCTCTAAATGTTATATTACTATACACCGTGATTCCTGAATTTATTTCTACTGTGGTGTTTCCTGGAAAAAGAATAATACCACCACCATTTAAATTTGCATCGCTTATGGCTTTATTTATAGCTGCTGTGTAATCGCTTCCTGTTACTAAATTTTGATAATCAGTACATTGTAGATTAAAAATATCATCAATAGGTTCACATACTATTTCCCGAACTTCATCTTTTTCGAGATTTGATAATTGCGCATACGCGTTATTTATAGCCATTAATAAGGCTACAAATAGAATTACTGTTTTTAATTTTTTCATAATTTAATAGATTTTAATGTTTCATAATTACAAACAAATTAGTCCTCTGTACAGAGCTTACAAAATTTTTTTCATAAGCGTCGTATTTTGCAAATAAGCGTTACATTTTCAGCTGAATACGATGAATTTTCTTTCCTAAATTTGTTTTTTTTTGATTATTCAAAAGTGCCAAAAATCCAAAAGTTATACGCTATAATTTTGCTTTTGGTTCTGTAGTTACAGTACTATTTTACACTTGTGAAAAGATGAAGATTTGTTGGTTTTTAAAAATTACCCAAAGCTTTGGAGTAGGATAGTAGCTTGCAAGTATGAAGTTCCTGTTCGGTAGTTCTTTTTCTTTTCATAGGAAACACTGATTACTTCGCCATATTTCGTTTTTTGCTCTAAAGTGTAGATCAGTTGCAATATGGAATTAAAGTGTCCTTGTACCGTAAAAGTATAGGTGTTTGTTCGGAGTGATTTTTCTAAAATTGTATGTGGTTCCGAAAAAGAAGTTATTTTTAAATTATGTTTGTTTGAAAAAGAAGTTACAGTGTTTAATATATTATTTTGAATTGACGTCCCACCAATTTTATAGGCTGTTAGTAAAGAATCGTAATATTGTTCTTTCTTTTTTAGAATGGCAATTTGTTTCGGAATATTATTGAATAATGCTTCTTGTGTTGAAAGTTTGTCATACTCTTGTTTCAACGCAATTGTATTGGCAACTGCGAATTTGTAACAGATGAACAAGAGTACTATAAATCCACCTACAAGAAGCCTATTTTTTAAGGTGCTATTCATTGTTTATTTGTATTTTTAAACTAAAATCAACTACATTTTTTGCTGTTGTACCATTTATAACGACGGTTACTTTTGAAATCCAATCCATATTTTCTAAGATTTGAATCCAATTTGAAAATATATCGCTATCTGTAGAAATTCCAGCAATCAGTAGAGTATTTTTTTGTAATTGTACAGGAACATTTTTTTTAATTCTTTTTGTTACTGGTTGATATGTTAGTTCCGCTAATTGAATCGTTCTCGGAAGCGCCGTTGAAATATGATCGATGTAATAAGAACTTCGAGAAGTTGCATTTTTCAAGATGTCATCAACCGTTTTCTGCTTTTCATCTGTACTTGCTTTGAGTTGTAGTAATTTATCTTTCTGCATCACATTTACTTGTGACGTTTCCTTCATAATTTCAACTTCTTGAAAATACGAGTTAAACACAAAAAAGTTAACCAGCAATAGTGTCAGTATACAACCAATTCCAAACATAAAAAACTGACTGAAGAAGCGTTTTTCCTTAAAGCCTTTTTGCAAACCAAACGTTGTTTCTTCAAAATTAGTCGTCGTTTGTTGCGATTTTAGAATGTATGCCAATGCACCTGCAACAGCTAAAAGTTGTGTGTTTTTGACTTCCAATCCATTGATGTCATAAGATTTTTCAGGTATATTTTCTTTAAAGTCAATATTCGTGATACAATCATTTTCCTTTGTCAGTAGTGCATTTGAAGTACTGTATGAAGTATCTTTGATGAAATTAGAAATCACAGCATTCATACTTTGACCAAGTGAAAAACCAATGCTATTGATGTTATTTTTTTGATAGGTTTCAATCAATTCATCTACATATGATTTTCTACAGATTGCAATGAGATGATGATTTCCTGTCGAGTGTATTTCATAGTAAAATTCATTTATTGAAACGCTAGGAAATGCATTGTATAATAGTTGCTTGCTATCTTGTGTTGTACTTTCTATATGTTTACTTAATACTTCATTGTTATTGATGACTAAAAAGGCATGTTGTTTTTTAGGAAGTGCATCGGCAATTGCCTCAATTGTATCAGCATGTAAAGATTCACTAAGTTCTAGTTTGTCTTTTTTCTTTTCTAATAGAATTGCTTCAATAGTGCTTTCACCGTGATGTTCTATTCCACAGTACGTATTCCCAAATAACAAATATGTTTTTAGTTTTTGAATCATTAGTAAATCACTGTAGGCTTGATAAGTACCGTTAGTTTAGATTTTGTGTCTTCACGACGACGTTTGCTAAATAACCATTTGATCACAGGAATTCTTGCTAAAAATGGCACGCCATCTCCTTCGTCTAGTTTTCGTTTTTCTTCAATTCCTCCTAAAACGGCAATATCTTGATCGCGCATTCTGATAATAGATCTAAATTCTCTTGAACTGATATCTGGCGGTGCGTTTTCGTCAATTCTTTTTCCAAAGGTCGATTGAATCACAAAAATGTCTAAAGTCACTTGTCCATCGCCTGAAACAACAGGTTTTATCGTGATTCCAAGTTCTGCATCTATAGGATAATAGTTTGTAATTTCAGAGGTTTGCGGATTGTCTGTTCCGTAAATGTTACGTTGTGTAACTGCATAATATGAAGTCGTTCCGTTTGACAGAGTTGCTCTGTGTCCGTTGAGTGTTGATATTTTTGGAGTTGAACGAATTTTGATATCTCCATCTTGTTCCATGGCTGAGATATTAGCAAAAAATTCGGGCACAACTTTTCCTAAGTTAAACGAACCAAAACCGTCAAATCCACCAATGACACGATTTACCGTATTTGCACCAAGCGTTAGATTTGTTGTTGGAAAAATGCCTCCACTTGTTTGTGTTGGTTCGTTGCCAATTCCCCAACTTATTCCTGTTTCCACGATTGATAATTTGCTTACATCAATCAACATGACTTCTATTAAAACAACTGGTACAGGTTTGTCTATTTTTTCAATAAAATTACGAAAACGCACTACACTTGAACTTGGTCCACTTACATAGAAACTATTGAGTTCATAATCGGCTTCTATTTGTAAATCTGCAATTAAATCGGCAGGTAAAATATTGATAAGCGCTTCTGCTTTTGTGCTGTTAGCATTTCCTAAACCATTGCCTTGTGTTCCTTGTCCTGTAGCACTTAATGTTCTTCGATTGTTATTACCGCCTCCACCAGAAAATGTATCAAACTGATTGCCACTGCCAAAACCTGAATCTTGACCAACGGTACTTCTTCGCGTTCTGGTATTTCCTGTAGCTCCACCGTCTGTTAGTAATTCTATAGAACGATGCATTAATGGAATGATAGAAATTTCACGTAAACTCAATTGGTTTGACGTTCCAAAGATGTATACATTTCTATTTTTTTTGAAGGTAAAAAAGCTATCATTTGGCATAGAATTTTGAGCCGTATTGGATCTTCCGTTTCCACTTCCATTTGTAGCACGATTGTTAGTGTTCGTTGTAGGCATCATTTGTGTTTGACTACTTTCAAACATTGTGGTTAGTAAATCGTCAAAAGCAATGCGTTTTGATTTTACACTTGCAATTCCCGCGTTGGTTAGTGGAGTTGCCGTAAAGATGTCAATATCGAGTGCGTTGGCAATATCATGTACAACCGCATCAATAGGAGTATTGACAAAATCAACTTCAATAATTTTACGTTTTGTATCTAAAACTTTGAAATTAAAGTTTGCTTTTCTACGTCGTGGAGCGCGCTGATTTGCAGAAGTTGTTTGACCATTTGCGTCTGTTGTTGCAGGTTGCGAATCATCTTCAAACATATAAAAACCATTGCTTGTTTTTTCCATGTAGAGTGTATTCGCGAAAGCAAGTTTTTCCATCGCATCATCAAAAGAAGCATCTTTTATGTAGAACGTTAGTAATCTATTTTCTAATCCTGGAGAAAACACTAAGTTTTTCCCTGTTTTGTTCATGATTTTCTTGAACGTAGTGTACAACGTATCATTTTTAATGTCTAAACTGATGCGTTCTGTTTTGATACTGAATTCTATAGGAATTTCTCTAGTTTGCGGTTTGTCTATTGGTTTGATATATTTTTTAAAGGATAGAATATTTCCTGTAAATTCAATCGTAAGCTCGTGTTCTTTACATAGAAATACTAATAAATCTGCGACCGTGACATTTGGAAAGTTCGTTGCGATTGAAATTTTACTTAATTCCGACGATACGTTAAAGTTTAACTTATGAATGTCTGCCACTGCTAATAGAAATGTGCTTAACGAAACACTACTGACATTGATATCTGTTTTGACATTTTCTGTAAGTCCAACATTGTCTGTTGCCAGTGTGGTAAGTTGATTTTTTATGGTTTCAATGCGTGGTTTTTCCTGTGCGAGCAGTGAAAACTGAATGAAACAACATAGTATGATAAGGATGCATCTTTTCATGAGATTATGAGTTTGAAAGTAATGCATACACTTCATCAATTGATGTGGTTCCATCTTTAATCAGCGTGATTGCATTGTCTTTTAGAGTATGTATATTTTTTTCTTTCAGATATGCTGAAATTTCGGTTTCGTTTTGTTTGATTTGATTGATTAGTTCTGTGCCAATTGGAATGATTTCATAGATGGCTTTTCGACCTAGATACCCTGTTTGATAACACACATTACAACCGACAGCTTCATGATGTGTTTGCACATCTTTTGGCATGCTAAAGTCTTTCGGTAAGATTGCATTGTCAATTGAAACTTCTTTTTTACAAGCATCACAGAGTTTTCGAACCAAACGTTGTGCCACACTCATATTTAGTGTACTTGCTATGAGAAATGGTGGAATGTCCATATCTATCAATCGTGAAATGGTTGCCCAAGCAGAATTGGTATGAATTGTAGATAATACCAAATGTCCTGTTAATGCAGCTCTAATTGCCATATTGGCTGTTTTGGCATCTCTAATTTCTCCAACCATGATTACATCAGGATCTTGACGTAAGAATGTACGAAGCGTACTTGAAAAATCGAGTCCAATATTTTCTTTCAATTGTACTTGATTGATTCCTTCAAGCGTATATTCAATAGGATCTTCGATAGTTAGAATGTTCGTTTGTGCATCATTGAGCAATTTTAATGTGGCGTACAACGTCGTGGTTTTTCCTGAACCTGTTGGGCCAGAAATCAAGATGATTCCATTCGGTTTTTTAATGATTTCTTTATAGGTGTATATTTCACTTTTTGAGAATCCTAATTCTTCTAAGTTTATGTGATTAGCGTCTTTGCTTAGGATTCGTAATACTATTTTTTCTCCATGTAACGTTGGCAACGTAGATACACGAATGTCAAATTCTCCTTGTGTATTATTGATTGTAATACGTCCGTCTTGTGGCAATCGTTTTTCTGAAATATCGAGTCCTGCTTTTATTTTTACTTTGTTGATAATTACAGGATATTCAGTACTTGGAATGACGTATTGTTCTTTGAGTTTTCCATCTAATCGAAATCGAATTCTACATGAATGCTCATACGGTTCGAAGTGAATATCACTACTTCCAATGTCTTTTGCGGCAATGATTACTTTTTCTAGAAAATCTTCTGTGTAATGTAATGATTCTGCTTTTTGGTTTGCTGTTTTTCGAAAGTTAGTGGCTAAATATTTATTGATATTTTCTGCTGTTTCAGCTACCAAATTGACTTTTGTATTCAGTACAATAGTCAATTCTCGTTGTAAGCTTTCACTTGTAGATTCTCCTTTAAATGTAATTGAATCTTCATCATACGAAACAGGAACAATGCGATAGTTGTATGCTTGCGAAGCACTAATGAGTTGTTGTAAATCAACTGCTATGTTATAGTCTTGTACTTCCATGGTTAGATTGTGTATAAGTTTGGAATGTATCCTATCCAATGAAGTCCGTATGTAGCGACAAGAAATATACTCATATACCCAGCGAGTGGCACTGTTTGCACTTTTGTTTTTTGTTTTAAAACCATGTGTAACAACAGTGAAAATAGTAATGCAAATACAAAAAATACTATAAAACTAGCTACAGGAAAAGCAACACAAAATCCTATGAATAGTAACGCGTCTCCTAAACCGAATACTTCGTTTAGCTCTGTTTTTAGTTTGAATTTTGCATATAGTTGAAGAACTAAAAAGATACTACCTATAATACTTAGATTGATGAGTGATGTTCTCCAATATACTTCAAATTGTGTCGTAGATAGACACAAATATGCGGTACAACATGCTACTACAGGAAATAGAAACCAATATACTTTTCGTTCTTTTACATCCTGAAAAAATATAGCTGTTAAGCTTATGATTAATATGATTTTTATGAGCATCATTAATCTTTTATAACTTGTTTAGGATTTCCTTTTTCGTCAATTTCCCACACATTGAAAATTCCGTCGCCATCAAAGTCTTCGATAGCTTGCGCTCGTGCTTTGAATGAGTTTCCATCGGCTGCAATGATTTCGTAGGTGTAGCGAGCATTTCCACCTTTATCACTTGTGATTGGCGCTTCAAAATCTATCTCGTTAAAATCAGTACCATAGCGTGCATATAAGTAGCGATATTGTGTTTGCGCTGTGTACAAACTTTTAAGTTGAATTTGTGCTTCAATAGCTTTTGTTTTGGAAATGTATGGAAGTAAATTTGGCAATGCTAGCAGTAGTAAGATTCCTATAATTGCGAGTACAATTAGGATTTCTTGCAAGTTGAATGCTTTTATTTTTAAGGATGTTTTTAGTTTCATTACTGTGTGTTTACCAATTCTTTGATGAATAGATTTTGTGAACCTTACTTTGGGGAAATGTTCATATGCTAATATATGGTTCTCCTATTCTAAATTCGTAACGCTTATACATTTTTCTAGATATTTTGGAGATGGTTTTTGGAGGGAATTTTGAGATGTGAGTTTGGTAGTATTAAAAAGGAAAAGGATGAACGTGATGTTCATCCTTTTATACTGCCTACATCGTAAATATAATGAATGTAAACGTCACTTTCTAAAGTTTTTGGAAGTTCATTTTATAAAAAAGCAACCATAGTTTGAAAACTATGATTGCTTTTTACTTCAATTTTTTCTTATTCTTAATGCCACTAGTTACAAATTAGCGGTAGCCATAATTAGGGAACAGCGGGGCACCCCATTTTAACCCATTACCTAATTACCAAATTTCCATTTTGGTTTTAAAATAGTTTTCTTCTCTCCAACTATTTGCTGAATAATAGGATTATTCTCTTCTTGAGGCATAGTAGTAGTTACAGATAATAAGCCAGTTACTGTTACTAATTTTCCGCGTTCGTTTTCTTGCCAACTTTTAAGTCCATCTAAGTAATATATTTCATTGTTTTCTTTAGAAATTACAACTGCACCTATTTTAGTATTTTCTGAGGTTCCAATTATTTCTATTTCTTGTTTTTTCATTACATTACAACTTAAAATATTAAAAAAAAGGATCAATAAATATAATGTTTTCATTTTCATATTATTTTATTGGAATAGTTGTTATTGCCACACTAAAAATTTGTATATTAAAATCTAATCAAGGACGAGAATAGTAACTCAAAGTGCTTTCATAAACTTCCATTCTAGGTTCAGAGTGATTTGCATGCCACCACAAGTTAGATTTATTGTCATAAAGACCATAATCAAAATTAACATATTCAGGTCTTGCAGAGTAATCATAATTAATCATGTTAATTTCTCCCTTATTATTTGGTGAAAAATCCCTAAGCTAGCGCGAGTTTGTAACTCGTGCCAATACATAATCTAAATATTCTGTATCATTATTGATAAAAGCATAGTATCTCTTTCTTAAATGGTATGATCATTTTTATGATTTCTATTCATATTCCAAGAATCCCAAAAACTACACGATTGTTGTTTAGCGTAGCAAAATAGTTTTAGTAGTAAATTAAGTTCCTAATGCTTTGAATTATTTTCATGTTTTGCTCTGGTTGCATCGTAAATGTAATGAATGTAAACGTCACTTTCTAAAGTTTTTGGAAGTTCATTTTATAGAAAAAGCAACCACAGTTCGAAAACTATGATTGCTTTTTACTTCAAATTTTCTTACTCGTAACGCCACTAGTTACAAATTAGCGGTAGCCATAATAGGGAACAGCAGGGATTCCCTTATATGGGACAGTTTATTGTAAAACTATCTCGGAGATAGCACTGTACCATTACCCACCATTACCAGATTCCATACCCGTCTGTAACATTACTTTTTCTAACAATAAAATTGTATTCCACAAAGAATTCATTGTAGCTTTATTATAAAGCCAAATTTTTTTTTGATCATCTAGTTTTAGATATTTATAACTCGCGAATAATTTCCCTTTTTTCATAGCATTATTTTGCAAAATATTAGAAAAATCTTTAAGTTCTATTTGATCCTTATCTCCAGACAGAGTAGAAAAGTAGACAAATTTTTTGCCTAAAATAGTGTATATACCATCTTCTCTGTAAATACCCAGCAAAGCTTCTTTATTTTCTTTTTTCAAAAGCTTAACAATTTCTGAGTTTTCATCAACGAAGAATTTACCTGCGTTTTTTTCTAAATTATTACGTTTTATTCTAGCTTTTAGGATATTTGTTTTTACCATAATTCTTTTATTAACATAAAAGGGTAAAAAGGATTCCATCTTTTTGATACATTATATCCTTTATATTTACCTCCCTTATTTATTAAATAATTAAATATTTTTGTAATTCTAGGTTTTGGAACATTTGTTATTACTTCTATTCTTTTAGCTCCATTTGCTTTAAGAGTTTGTTCTACTAACTCTAAAGCTTCATCACTTATTTTTTTAGTAAAATTAATATCAATCTTTGCAACTCCATTTTTTATATGAACAAAAAATCATATGTCCCTAACTCTTTTACAGCAGCAGCAGCAGCGTTTGAGTCCAAAAGGATAATAATGATTTTCTTCTTTGATTTCTTCTTGATTAACGAGTCCGTCGTTATTCATATCTTGATATGAAAGTCGAATGTTTCCTAAATGATCTTTGTATTGATAGATGTAATCAAAGTCACTAATGCTAGTATTTCCACTTTCATTATCAACTACAGGTTCAATGTAGCCTTCTTCTTGATTAAAAAATGTAAGAACGTAATTATCAATATTCCCCGCAAGACTCGTGTTACTTTTATACTGAAAGTTTCCAGCATAGATAGTCTTAGCAGTAAATTCTGTTCCTGATTCTTGAACTTGTTTTTCAAGTTTTATTCCAGTTGCATCGTAAATTTAACGAATGTAAACGTCACTTTCTAATTAAACACTACACAAGCTTATTTTGTATCTATTTCATTCAGTAAATCATATTTTCCTATCAACTAATTTGAACCACTAAGATCAAAAAAACATATTTTAAAGCCTTTAAACACGCTAAAAAAGAAAAGGATGAACATTATGTCCATCCTTTTGCAATATAGATTTGTTTTTAATTTACTGTTTTACAAATATTTATGATTCAAAATTAGTTCATCAACTATTCTGTACCATTACCCATTTTACTATACTACCTTTTTTCTATTCATGAGATGGAGAGATTATCTATATAATTTATCAATTAACGATTGCAAGATATTGCCTTCATTATTTAAATCGTAATTTTCATCAAAGCCATGTGTTTCTAATTTATTCAAAGCTAAATCTCGAATATTTTCAATTGATTCTTCATCTAAAACTATTTCAATTGATTTCTTCTTAATAGGCTTTAAAAAATTAGTTAAAATATATTCTAATTCTTTTAAGTTAACTTTTATATTATTTTTCATTTGTTTATTGACTTAATTTTCTTAATAATCTAGCAGCCTTTTTTGTGGACGTTGGGTTTACAGATAAAACTTTTCCTGTTTTTGGATTAATTACTAATTCTGCATATCTTCCAATTACTCTAAAACTTTGCCTACCATATTGATCTATTTTAATAGCTGTAATTTTTAAGGGATTTTTAATAGCGTTAAGTATGCTTGATGGTTTTACCCCCCTACTTATAGCTCGATTTAATCCATGTTTTGTAAATCCAGTTATAGTTACTTTAGTAGCCTGAGAAGTTCCTCCTCCAGAGGTTGCCTCTACAACTCCAACAACAACAAGAAATGTTCCCATAGCATAGTTGCCTTTTTCCATTTCTGTAGCACTTTCTGCCAAAGTATATCCAGGAAGATAAGATAAAACTTCTTGCATTTTTAATAACTGTTCATGGATATACTTTTTCCTTTCATCATTCTTTTCTTTTAGCTGCTGTGCCTCTTGAGTATACCCCATTTCTGTAAGTTCTTCTTCTTCTGAACCATCAGACATACCTAAGAAACCTTTTACTATTCCGATTATCCAAGCAGCTTTCTTTTTGATTTCATCTCCTGGGCCAGAGCCTTCTCCAGAATTATCACTTGACGAGTAATTATAATCTTTCTCTCCTCTATCTCCAGATCTTACGTATAAACCATTACTATCAAAACGACTTCTTCCAAAAATATCTAAATCTCCTGATTGAGAATCCGCTCCACTAGGATCAGCCCAAAATATAGGGTTATTATCAAATGCTTGATACGGAGAATACTCATGATGTGTTACAGGGTCAATCACTACCCATCTTGCAATAGCTGGGTCATACTGACGCATATCCATTTCTAATACATCTAATCCTAGTCCATCATTTGATTCCTCAATTCCATTGTACCCATAGTTATGATCTCTTCCTGTAATCTGAGAATTATACCCTTTATGTTTGAGCCCAAAAGGATAATAATGATTTTCTTCTTTGATTTCTTCTTGATTAACGAGTCCGTCGTTATTCATATCTTGATATGAAAGTCGAATGTTTCCTAAATGATCTTTGTATTGATAGGTGTAATCAAAGTCGACTATTCTACCAGTATCCATTACAGGTTCAATGTAGCCTTCTTCACTGTTAAAGAACGTAAGTGTAACTGGAGATTGTGCTGAACCTTTTTTGTAAATGTAGTTTCCTGCATAGAAAGTAGATTGACTACTTGAGAGACTACTATCAAATACTATTTTCTCTTGCTTTATTCCAGTTGCGTCGTAAATGTAAGAAATACTACTTCCATTACCAAAACTTACTTGTGTAGGAAGGTTTAAATAATTGTAACTAATACTTGTAATGTCTTTGTTTTTATCTGATGTCATGTTTCCATTGGCATCGTAATCATAATCAACAGTAGTCGTATTTTCATCTTTAAATCCGTAATCTACATTTGAGGCATCATTTACACTCATCAGTTGATTTCCAACATAGGAATAGTTTAAATCATCCATCGTTCCAAATGCAGTAGCATCGGCATTGGTATGTCCTGTTCGGATGAGTTTTTCAATATTTCCATTTAAATCATAATCTACCAAATTTAGATTGTAGTTTCCTGTATTGTCTATAGCTTCTTTGATTCTATTTAGTGGATCGTAATCATAGACATAATTTTTTAATGAACTATCCGCTCCTTTGGTTTTCCAAAGTGTACTGCTGATGTTTCCATTGAATAATTGTTTAGCTGGATCCGCAATATCATTGTATTTCAGTGCAAAACTAAACAGATCGTTTTCTTGGTTATTGATATCATTGATACCTTTGAGCCATCCTCTGATGTTGTAGGTATAATCTACTTCTTGAAGTTCTTTTTCTAAATCAACGAGTACAAGATCCTGAACTTCCCCTTCAAAACTATACATCGATAGATCGCCCACAAGCGGGTTTTCAATATTAGTTGCTTCTGAGATGTAGAATACTTCATTGTTTTTAAGATAGTAAATCTTATGGTCTCTACGTTCAACCTTTAAGATATCGCCTTCAACAAAATTACTTTTCTGTCCTTTATCAATTCCAGATTCAAATACATGAAGTTTTCCCCAATAGGCATAAATGGCATAATCAATACTTGCATATGCGTCAGTTCCACTCATGTCATCAGACAAACCTGCCATAAAATAATCAGATAGTTTTACAGGACTAAAACTCACATATCCGTCGCCACTAATGGCTGTATTGGTAATAAGTCCCGCATCCCATCCATCAGCTGATGTTTTTTCAATGACATTTCCACTAAGCGTTAAGCTAGAACTCATATTATTAAATATACTGCTATTTGGAATTGATCCTCCAACTTGTTTTTGGATAAGTTGTCCGAGTTCATCATAGTTGTTTTTAGCAATTAGCTCCTTATTTCCACCATTGATTTGCTTGGTTTGGTATAACAATCGATTGCTTTTATCATAGCTAAACTCATCTATGGTTACAATCGGATTATTTTTTCCCTTGACATGGGTTGCTTTTTGACGAAGTACTTTTCCTGAGAAATCCACTAAACTACTCGATACATCTTCTGTTTCTAGGTAGTCATTATTTGAGACTCCATAGATCGCTCTTCCTTTTTCATCATAGTACGACGCTGATGTAATCCATTTGTTTGTTCCCAATACTCGCACTTTACTTCCCGTAGGTAATCCTTTTACATTTGCTGAGAATGCTTGTCCGTAACTTGAGTATCCAATATGCAAATCTTCAATAGTTGCTTCAGGATCTAAAAAGGAAGCATCGCCAATGAGAGTTCCTGTATAATTCGTAGCGACCGCATGAAATACTTCATCATTTTTTTTGAAAAGTATTTGATTTCCTGCACGCTCTACTTTGAATACGTCACCTACTTGATAGTTGATTATCAGTGTGCTATCAAAAATTCCTTCCATGAATACATAAGCACGTTGCTGAGTGCCATAGCCAGTATAAATTGCATAATCAATAGTGTCAAAATGATGATTTTCGGCAGAATTAATTGCAGAAAGTCCCACCATGAGTTTTTTATCCGTAGCTGTTACGGTATATTGTACGTAACCGTCATTGTAAATACGTCTTCTTGTTGTAAGCCCTGCATCCCAAGCTGTCGTTCCCGTTGCTGGTTTTGAAATGCTATTTCCTGTGATTTCCAAACCATTTTGAGTATCTACATTATAATCTGCTTCTAAGGCACTACCCGCACTCCAGTTATAATCATCATAGTAGTTTACCGAAAGTAATTCTACTGTTGTGTCATTCGGATAATTATTATTTGAATAGTATACATTTGTATTATCAATCTGTATTGGATTTGCCGTTCTAGATTCATGTAAAGCGGTTCCATCAATAGTTGTTTGTATTGAAACTCTGGAAGTATTGTCAACTACCTTTCCTGTATAGATTACTCTTCCAAAGACATCATATTTTGTAAAAAGCCATGTGTTTGTAGTGCGTAAATTTACATCTTGTGTAAGTACAGGACGATCTAACTTGTCATAGACAATATATTCCCATCCTTTGGCAGGAATTTTCTTTTCCACCAATCTGTTTCTATGATCGTATTTGTATTGGTAACATAACTGTGTCAATACTGTAGCATCAATGTTTGTTTTGGCAGCTGCTTCTGGAGGCAACACGTAGGTTAAATTTCCAACGTCATCATAGACATAATACGTATCTAATACTTCAATACCATTATAGGTGCGTTTTAAGAGTATTTGTCCTGATTTGTTTTTAAACTCTTCCGTTGTATGATCCGTGGCATAGGTTTGATTTGGTTGCCAATTTTCATCTTTCGTAATGGTTTTGATAAGTTCTCCTGTAGCGTAACTATTTGGGTTTGGAACCAATTCAATATCTTGTGGAGCGCCAAAAGGGTGTGTTACATCATATCGTTTTACTGCATCTGTAATCGAATCATTAAAGTCATATTCCATTTTAATGGTATGATTAAATTCTAACGACCAATCTTTTCCGGGTGCTGCTGCCTGTGTCACGCGACCAACATTATCATAGGTATTAGTGCTGTATGATGGATAAATAAGTCCAGTTTCAGGTGTATTGTTAATGATATCATCTAATAATTCATCAGGAATATTGCCTAGTGCATTCAGCATGGTAAGTCCACCATTGGTGGTCGTAAAACTAGGCACATCTTCTCTGTATTTATTATGATAGAACTGTTGCTGTTCTTTAATTTCCTCATTGATATCAGGATCGATATTAGGAGAACCGACAACTTTATTGGTAAAGCCACCACCTTTTTGTGTTCCTACATAGGGTAAAAACTGCGTATTGGCTCTTCCAAATTCATCATACGAAATAATGGTTTTGATATCACGTCCATCTTTAGGCGATTGTCCAATAGCTACTTGCATTTGTCCACGTCCCATTCCATCAAAATAGGTAACTTGTTCTATTTTATCTTTCTCATCAACCGTTGGAAGTTCCACTAAATGAAACGGTTGTTGGTAGGCAATGGTATGTACATAGTTTTTTCTGTCATTGATCCCTTCTACAGTCGTCACATCTGGACAACCATTGTAATCTCCTCCAACATCAGGGCAGTTATCTCCTGCATTATCCACATAGCCAGCTGGTGCACTTCCAGAACACGAAAGTATGATTTCTTCAATGTTTCCAAAACCATCTCCATCAATATCTGAATAGTATAAGGTAGATTGATTTAAATTTCCATTGGTATCATCACAATCAAATTGTAAGTATGAGAAGTTTTGAAGAATAGCGTTTTCTCCAATCAGTACTGCATCGTGATTGTTAGGGTCACATCCTGTAATAATAGCGTCAATTATATAATGATCATCATCATCGCCGTCTATTAAAATCGCCCAATTACTGTTAGGATTGATGTCTGGATTTGAATCATCACAATCACTATTGTTACAAACCAGTTTATTGAGTTCTCTGTATTCAGGAGTCACTTCAATTGTGCCTGTATAGGGCGTATTTCCTCCAAAGCCGTCATTGTCCATATCATAATAATACGTTGTACAATTGGTAGGTCCAAATGGCGGTGGCGGTGTTGTTTCTTGTGCTTGTATTGTGGTAACAAAACCACATAATAATACAAAGGTATATATGTATTTTTTCATCTGTATGTAGTTTTTAATTGTTTTTATAGTGATAGTTATTTTCGCTGAGTACATGCTGATCATGATCTAACACATATTTTAAACGTCCCATACTATCGTAATTGTAATAGGTGTTTCTATCTCTTGGATCAGTTGTTTGTATCACTCCAATCATAGGTTCATAAATAAAAGTACTTATCATCGCATTTGGAAGCGAAGTTCTAAGATTTGATAGTGCTGATTCAAGTGCAGCATCTGTTAGATTCTGAATACTTGATTCGTCTATGATTGCTGAAACCTCTTGGAAAGTAGCATTTTCAATCTTTGCTATGGGATAATTGTAATTGTAACCCCATAGATAAGTAATGTGCGTACCGTCTGTTTTGGAAACCTCACGTGGTTGTCCAAAAGGTGTATAGTCATGATAGGTAACACGTTCTTCCAGTATGTTTGATTTCTTTGCGCCATCTATTGATGCTGGAAGTAAGTTGCTCAGGTTGTTAGCAGTTCCTGCAAATACACTATAATTCATTTTAGTGGTTTGCATCAGCTCAGTGCCTTTGTATTGTTTGGTAACTAATGGAATACCGAGTCGATTCTCTGTTAAGAGTCCTGTGTGGTTTTCTTCATAGGCATAACTGTAGGTAGTTTCATATTCATCACCCTTACTGTCAATCATCACTGTTTTTGTTGGATTGTGATGCTGTGGAATACTTTCATAAAAACTCTCTGTTACCTGTGTGAGCTCACGTGTGCCTTCTTTAGAAATCACAATTTGTTTATTAGGGAGCCATTGTCCTGACCAGAGTGTATAAAGATGACTATCTAATGAGCATATGTTTGATGTAGCACAGTCCTGCATTGCTTCTAAGTTATCATTACTAGTAACATATTCAGCTAAGCTGTTGTGATAGGCTATACGCATGTCTCTATTATGTGAAATTCCTTGAACTTTTTCTACAGAATAATTATTATTGTTAATGTCTACAACTACATATTGATGATGCGTCGTACTTTTATCTTCTACTTTTTCTAATAATAGATTTCCTGCCCAATATTCAGAGGTAAAAGGAGCACCAGGAAAAGCAATGTCAAAGAACTCCCCATCTTCATCACTGAAAAAGGAATATTTTCTAAAAATCTCACGAGATTCTGGAGTGGAACTTCCAAGGTTACTATATCCTGTTTCAATGGCTACTGGATGAATGCGCTCTTTTACTTGTCCATACCCCACATAGCCTGATTGCGTTGTTAGAAGTGGCACCCAGCTTTGAGAAACAATTTTCTGAACACCACCTATTGATATTGAAAAATACTCTGGTTGACTTAACACATATCCATAGGTATATTCAAAACTTCTATAAGCCGTTAACTTGTTTTTATCATAGGTTTTTATCCCTTGTACACGAAGTCCTCCAAAGTAATCAAAGTAGTAATCATCAGGTGGATTTTGATCTTCATCAAGCCATTTGAGATTAACACTACTGTAATGTTGTGCCATATTATATTGATCATAACTGTCAATTATTTTGATTTCAACTTCATAGGTTTGTCCTTTTAATAAATCTACAAAACCATTGTCCCAAATAGAGCCTGAATGTGCTACACTTCCATCAGTGGTATTCGTTATTTTAAAGGTCATAAAATCACATACCTGATCACCTGGTGTTCCATAAAAAGAATCCTCATTGTCACATCGATTTGAAAAACCAGCATAACTTACTTGTGTTTTATTGATGTCTGTAGTACTTGATTTTGCAGTATTTGAAATGCTAAAAGTGTTGGTAAAAGTATAGGTGTTTCCTGATCCGTTTGCTACAACGGTATATGGATAACTTGGTTTGGCTTCCACTTTTGCTACGACCTCTTCGTATGGAGTAGCAGCCATATTATTGATATCACCACGATTGTTTTCATAATAAAGTTTTGTTACACCGCCTTCGGGATAAGTTATCTTATTCAAAATACATGCTGAACTATAGGCAGGATTTGCGTCTCGGTTAGAAATAAAGTCTACATATGGAATCAAACTATTATTATCATCTGCACCATTGTAATAGCCCCAATGGTCTTGGGCTTGTGAACGCTTGTGTGGAAGCATTACCGCTGTGTTGTAGTCAAAACGATAGCTGTAATCATCTGCTGCATTGTAGCCTCCATGCATTCCTTTAAAAACAACCTTATCTAGCTTTAAACGTTTATTGATAAAACTACTCACATTTGCCTCAATAGATCCATTAAGAGTTGCTCCTGAGATAAATTCTGGCTCATCACTCGGTGTACTTATAAAATAAGAATGCTCTAAGCTTACACGCTGAATTTCATTACCATCTGTATTTAATATTTTTATATACTCCAATCGTTGTTTTGAAGATTGTGTATCCTCACGATCTAGCGCAGCACGGATAAATTCTACACTGCCTTTACTACTGATGATTTTTGAAAGTAGTGTGTAACTTCTGTAGACTACTGAATAGGTTTTAATATGGTCGTTAGCTGGAGTACCTGTACCTGTCTTTAAAATAAACGATTCTGATCCGCTAGCTGTACTAATATCATTATAAGGATCACTAACAATATGATTTGGAAGTATAGGACGGTCATATTCAAAAGTAATGACATCTCCATTTGGACTTGTTACTGAGACTAAATCCCATGTTTCTGTATAACTCTCAGAATTGTTTCCGCTATTTGGAATTTCAAAAGCTCCATTAGTCTGCTGAAAAGCTTGTGATTGATAAAATATATTTCCTTCTTCAAAACGGAATACATTTCCATTGGTATCTGTAATCTTCCAAGCAACGATATTTCCTGAGTCTTGATTGTTAGGATTGTTTGGGTCATTTGGATCATATACCTGAAAGATTGGTTCTATAATCACATTTTTATTTGGAAACTGAATGATTTCTCCAGTACTTATAGTATCTCTATCTTGACTAAACATAAACCTTCCTGATTGTCCTAACATGCTGTAGTTAAAATCATCTGGTTCTAAATCAAAGGCAGCTCCATTATCATCATTGGTATAAAAAGAACATGAATTGTTATACGGAAGTGGTGGATCATTTGGATGTGGGTTACAAGTGCGCTTTACAATATCAACCGTGTAGGGCGTATGAATAAAACCCCAAGGCTTTTGATCATCTCTTCGTCCGCGAACCGTTCGCGTAATTTGCCCACCAGCCGATAAATTCCAGCCAAGTCCAACCCAACCAGCTTCCTCAGACACGCGAATTCCTCCTGCATGATACGATAAGTTAATAGGTGCCGATAACTCTCTTCCTTGTAGGTTATAAATAGGAACGCCCACATTGGGAATTCCACTGTAATACGATACAGGAACTTCGCTGTAGCGTAATAATGAGGCAACCTCAGGGGATTGAGGAATAACCGAAGGTGTATCATACTCTGGAGAATCTTGTCCATAGATAAGACAAGTCGCAAATAGAAGATACATCCATACAAATTGCTTTTTCATAAATGTAATTGTTTTAGTGATTTTTCTTTAAATTTTAAAATGTGCGTATTACGCAACTGCTTGTGTAGTACTTTGGAGTTCTTTGTTTCCGATAATTTTGGAAACACTTGATTTTTTTCTGTAACTAACAGACAATACCTTATTATTGGTTAGGTGAATCAAACGGTATTTTTTCTCGTACTCTTTTATATAGATTAGGTGTACTAAAAAAGAGCGATGAATTCGAACAAAATCCTTGCTTTTCAGAAGATTTTCATAATACTTTAGACATTTACTACTCAAAAGACGTTTGCCATTTTTGAGGTAAAAAAAAGTGTAGTTTTCACTCGCTTGGATATACGTAATGTCGCTAACTAAAATAGTGCTACCCATATGCTTGCTTCCTATTCTAATGGTGTTGTTGTCATGTACAAGTGCATGACTTGAAGATGTTTTTGTTTCTATCATAAATGCGTTACAATTTTATAGTTTATAAAAATTTTTAGAGGTATTTAGTGGTAGCTTTACAAACAAAGAAAAATAGTTTCCGTTGGTGTGCCAACTATTTTTTGTAAGCGTCGACTTTTTTTTGTAAACGTTGATTTTTAGCCTAAAAATGACTGTTTTTACGAAAATATGAACGTCTTTTTCCCGTGGTTATACTTTTATAACGGATGCAAAAATGTTTAAAATCGCCGATTTTTTGAATGAAATTTCAACTGCAATTCTGTCTTTGCAGTAAATGTATTTTTGAAGAAGATTTCGAAATTAGGAGTCTAAAAGCAAAAAAATGCTTCAATCAAATGTTGCTAGTTTTAGTAAAGAAACAAATGTGATCTTGAGTTTGGGAAGTATAAAAATGAATAACTTTAAAACAATTTAACTGAAGAAGTTTATTATATACTAAAGAACCAAAATTGGTAGTTATAGTTGACTAGGTTTTACGGTTCTTATGTATTTAGAACTACTAATTTAATACGAAACTTAGATGGTGAAATGCTGTAATTTGAAAATCATTTGAGAAGAAATCATTGTATTGAAGTGGAAAGTCTAAAAATACAATCCAGATGAAATTCGATAATAAAAAATAAAGGCATAAAAAAAGAGCTTACAATGAAAATCGTAAGCTCTTTTTGATATATAATTAAAATCTAGATGAATTAAAATCCAGCAGATTTTACAGTTTTAATAATTCTTCCAGCAATCTTATACGGATCACCATTAGAAGCTGGTCGTCTATCTTCTAACCAACCTTTCCAGCCTTTTTCCACAGTAATAATTGGAATTCGAATAGAAGCACCACGGTCAGAAATTCCATAACTAAAGTCGTTAATAGAAGCCGTTTCGTGATCTCCTGTCAAACGCTGATCGTTGAATTCTCCGTACACAGCAATGTGTTCTTTTACAACGGGTCTGAAAGCTTCACAGATTTTCTCGTATACCTCTTGACTTCCACAAGTTCTTAATGTCGTGTTAGAGAAGTTTGCGTGCATACCAGAACCATTCCAATCCATATCTTTACCTAGTGGTTTTGGATGGTATTCAATATAATATCCATACTTTTCTGTTAAACGGTCTAATAAATAACGCGCTACCCAAATTTCATCTCCAGCTTTCTTTGCACCTTTTGCAAACAATTGAAATTCCCACTGTCCAGAAGCAACCTCTTGGTTAATTCCTTCAAAATTTAATCCAGCATCAATACATAAATCAGCATGCTCTTCTACCAAATCTCTACCGTGAGTATTTTTTCCACCAACAGAACAGTAATACATTCCTTGAGGAGCAGGATATCCACCAATTGGGAAACCTAAAGGTAACTGTGTTTTACTATCCATGATGAAATATTCTTGCTCAAATCCAAACCAGAAATCATTATCCTCATCTTCAATTGTCGCTCTACCATTAGAAACGTGTGGCGTTCCATCAGCATTTAAAACTTCTGTCATAACTAAATAACCATCTCTTCGTGCAGGATCAGGATAAATAGCAACAGGCTTTAATAAGCAGTCAGAAGATCCACCTTCTGCTTGTCGTGTAGACGAACCATCAAAAGACCAAATAGGACAGTCTTCTAATTTTCCACTAAAGTCATCTTCAACTTTAGTTTTACTTCTCATGTTTTGCGTTGGAAAATATCCATCCAACCAGATATACTCTAATTTAGATTTGCTCATAATATTGGTTATTCATATTAATAATATTCGATGGCAAATATAATTCAATTTTAAAAACAACCTCTCTAAAAAGTAGGTTAAGTTTATGTAAATTATTCAATATTTATTAACAACCCCTATTTTTTTAGGGGTAATATTGTTGAAAAGTGAAAAATGAGTGTCTAAATTGATATATTTGTAAAAAATAATAAAAAACGATTATGCTTAGATTTCATGCACTCAAAGAAACATTGAACAGAAAACCTGTTGAAATTCAAGAAAATGGTCGCCGTTCAGAAACATTTGGAGAAAATGTATTTAATGAACATGCCATGTTACAGCATCTTACCAAAGAAGCGTACAAAAGTGTCATGAATGCCATTGAGTTTGGATCAAAAATCGATAGAAAAGTAGCCGACCATATTTCTACAGGAATGAAAGAATGGGCAATCAGCAAAGGCGCCACTCACTATACACATTGGTTTCAACCACTTACAGGCGCAACTGCCGAAAAACACGATGCCTTTTTCGAAACCATCGGAAACGGTCGTGCCATGGAAAAATTTGATGGCGGGCAATTGGTACAACAAGAACCTGACGCATCAAGCTTTCCAAATGGAGGGATTCGGAATACATTTGAAGCTAGAGGTTACACCGCTTGGGATCCAACATCGCCAGCATTTGTATACGGAACTACACTTTGTATTCCAACCATTTTTGTAGCCTACACAGGCGAAGCACTAGACAACAAAGCACCACTATTAAGAGCGTTGCAATCGGTTGATCAGGCAGCAACGGCAGTGTGTAAATATTTTGATAAAAATGTATCCAAAGTAAATGCATCCTTAGGTTGGGAACAAGAATACTTTTTAATAGATTCCGCACTAGCCGCCGCACGACCAGACATTACCTTAACAGGAAGAACATTATTAGGACATTCATCAGCCAAAGGACAACAATTGGACGATCACTATTTTGGTTCCATTCCAAGCAGAGTAATGAGTTTCATGCGCGATTTGGAAAACGAATGTATGTTGTTGGGAATTCCTGTAAAAACACGTCACAATGAAGTGGCGCCGAATCAATTTGAGCTGGCACCAATATTTGAAGAAGCAAACTTAGCCGTAGATCACAATTCCTTATTAATGGACGTGATGGAAAAAGTAGCACAACGTCATCAATTCAAAGTGTTATTTCACGAAAAACCATTTGCAGGCATCAACGGTTCAGGAAAACACAACAATTGGTCGTTGGCAACAAATACAGGAGTCAATCTACTAAGTCCTGGGAAAACGCCTATGAAGAATTTACAATTTCTAACCTTCTTTGTAAATACCATCAAAGCAGTTCATGACAATGAAGAACTCATTCGAGCAGCAATTGCAAGCGCAAGTAACGATCATCGTTTGGGAGCTAATGAAGCGCCACCAGCAATTATATCTGTATTTATCGGCTCGCAACTTTCAGCTGTTTTGGACGAATTGGAAAATGTAACCAAAGGGAAACTATCGCCACAAGAAAAAACAGACTTAAAACTGAACATTGTCGGTAAAATTCCTGAGATTCTTTTAGACAATACTGATAGAAACCGAACGTCGCCTTTTGCTTTTACAGGAAACAAATTTGAATTGCGCGCTGTTGGTTCTTGGTCAAATTGTGCAGGACCAATGACAGTTTTAAACACAATTATCGCGAAACAATTAAAAGACTTCAAAGTTGAGGTTGATGCCTTAGTCGATCAAAAGGACTTAAAGAAAGACGAAGCAATTTTCAACATCTTACGCGAATACATAAAAGCATCAAAAAAGATTCGTTTTGAAGGAAACGGTTACGGCGAAGCTTGGGAGAAAGAAGCTGCGAAACGCGGATTGAGCAATAACAAAACGACGCCTGAAGCACTAAAAGCACAAATCTCTAAAAAAACCATTGCACTGTATGAAGAAATGAACGTAATGAGCAAGGTGGAAGTAGAAGCGAGGCATGAAATTGAATTGGAAGAATACATCTTACGTATTCAAATAGAAGGAAGAGTATTGGGCGATATTGCTCGAAATCATGTCATTCCAACTGTAATACGCTATCAAAACACGCTAATTGAAAACGTGAGCGGACTCAAAGAAATTTTCGGAAAAGATTTCAAACAATTAGCAACAGAGCAAATTGAATTGATAAAAAATATTTCGGAACACATTGCAGGCATCAATTCCAAAGTAAACGCAATGACGGATGAACGCAAAAAAGCAAACAAAATAGAAGGACAAAAAGCAGCAGAAGCGTATTGCAACAAGGTAAAACCATACTTTGATGAAATTCGTTACCACTGCGACAAGCTAGAATTATTGGTAGATGATGAAATTTGGCCATTGGTAAAATATAGAGAATTGTTATTTACGAGATAAGGTATTTAGTAGGTTAGTATCGCTCTGCTGTCAGCGTGTTAGATGTATGTCATTCCGCACTTGATGCGGAATCTACTACAAACAAACTAGCATACGATCAACAAATACCTGTTCCTATGAAGACGGTAATCTTTTGGGTCGCTTCGCTTTTGGTCTTTGGTCATTTGGTCTTGTAATAAGGAATATTTTAACATCTAACATTTTCAAGGCGTCACTTCGCTGTATTCTTATCCGTCTGTCATTCCTCCGCAGGCAGGAATCTAAATCATTAAAATATGCAAACTAAAACCAAAAGAACAAACTCAAAAGACAATGACTTCATCAGCTTGGTCAAAGAATTGGATGCATTCTTGACGATTCAAAATGGCGAAAAAGATGATTTCTTTAGTCAATTCAATGGTTTGGAAGATTTGCAATATGTGGTCGTTTTGTATGTAGATAAAAAACCTATTGGCTGTGGCGCGTTGAAAATATACAATAACACTACTGTAGAAATCAAACGCATGTACATTCAAACTGAATTGCAAGGCAAAAACCTTGGTGTTACAATTTTAAAAGCATTGGAAACTTGGGCAACCGAACTTGGAAACACACGTTGTATCTTAGAAACAGGGACCATGTTGCCTGAAGCGATTCGTTTCTACGAAAAAAACAACTATCAACGCATTCCGAATTATGATCAATATATAGGTGTGGAAGAAAGTGTGTGTTTTGAGAAGCAGATCGGAGTCGGAAACTTTCATAATTAAAAGTCAAATCGACAAATAAACGAACAAACAAATATAGCAATCTCAAAAAGAAAATTATCTTTGTAGCACAACAACACAACTATGAGTCAAGAAGTATCAAAGCGTTATGCAATGCGTGGCGTTTCCGCATCAAAAGAAGATGTTCATAACGCTATCAAAAACATTGATAAAGGTTTATTTCCACAAGCTTTCTGTAAAATTGTACCCGATTATCTCACAAATGATGAGGACTATTGTTTAATTATGCATGCCGATGGCGCAGGAACAAAATCGTCACTCGCATACATGTATTGGAAAGAAACAGGCGATATTTCTGTTTGGAAAGGAATTGCGCAAGATGCATTAATCATGAATATTGACGACTTACTATGTGTTGGTGCAACGGATAACATCATGTTATCTAGTACGATTGGAAGAAACAAAAATGCCATTCCCGGTGAAGTCATTTCGGCAATCATCAACGGAAGTGAAGAATTGATTCAAGAGTTGAAAGAATTTGGCGTAACCATTCATTCCACAGGTGGCGAAACTGCAGATGTAGGCGATTTGGTCAGAACAATTATCGTCGATTCTACGGTAACAGCACGCATGAAACGAAAAGACGTCATAGACAATGCAAACATAAAAGCAGGCGATGTCATTGTCGGATTGGCTTCTTTTGGACAAGCTAGCTACGAGAAATCATACAATGGCGGCATGGGAAGCAACGGATTAACCTCTGCACGACATGATGTATTTCATAAATATCTTGCTTCAACATATCCTGAAAGTTTTGACAATGCCGTTCCTGAAGAATTAGTTTATTCTGGAAATACGAAACTAACAGATGCTGTTGCAAATTCGCCAATTGATGCTGGAAAATTGGTATTATCGCCAACGCGAACCTATGCGCCCATCATCAAAAACATCTTAAACAAATATACTTCGGAAGACATTCACGGAATGGTACATTGTAGTGGTGGCGCACAAACCAAAATACTACACTTCGTGGAAAACTTACATATTATAAAAGACAATATGTTTGAAATTCCGCCATTGTTCAAACTCATTCAAGAGCAATCAAATACGGATTGGAAAGAAATGTATCAAGTATTCAACTGTGGACATCGTATGGAAATTTACGTTTCTCCAGAAATTGCCGAAGATATCATTGCGATTTCAAAATCGTACAACGTTGATGCACAAATTGTTGGGAAAGTAGAAGCTTCTGATAGTAAAAAATTGACAATTTCCAGCGAGTACGGAACGTTTGAGTATTCTTGATGTACGATGTACGATGTACGATTGTTGATTTATGATTTGACGATTTATTTACTTTAATAACCTGTTCATTTAAAATTTGGCGACTATATATTAGTTTTACCCAAATCG
>NZ_LBMG01000048.1 GCF_001005315.1 Kordia jejudonensis | reverse complement strand
AGGCGAAACAGTTTCTAGCTTTTTGAAGCAACAGGAATGGTAGTTTTGCGAGGGATGAAGGATGAGGTAAAATTAAATGAAGCATTTTATTTATAAAAGCATCTAAAAATTAACAGTTGTGTGATGGGGTTTACAAAACAAAAAAACGCCCAAGCTTTTACACTTGGGCGTTTTCATTTTATATAATTATATTGAAGTGCTCGCTTATTGCTTCACAAACTTCTGAATAATTTTTTCTTCTTCGTCGCTTACTTCTAGTAAGTAAACTCCAGATTTTAATTCACCTACATTCAATCTTCCATCTTTAATAGTTCCAGCTTTTACTGTTTGTCCTAATAAGTTTAAGATTCTGTATGATGAATTCAAGTTATAGCTTGCTAAGTTGATCGTAATATCTCCACGAGTAATTGTTGGAGTGATTAAGAAATCGCCATTTACTGAACTTGGTGGACCTGAACGCAATGCAGTAATTCCATCTGCTTTTGTTCTAGCACCTCCATTGATACCTGTAATAGTTACTTGGTCAATGTATACCTGATCAGCATTTGCACTTGCATCACATTGGATTCTGAAACGTGAGTTAGATGCAAAGTTTACTTGCGAACTATCTAATGTTACCGTTGCAGAGTAGAAGCTTCCATTTGTAAAGCTACTTCCACTAGCATACGTTGCAACAGTGCTCCACGATGATCCGTTGAAATAACGTACCCAGAAATCTTCTCCATTTTCCATTGAGTTTGGATAGAAATAGAAGTTAATTTCTACTTGATCAAACGATCGTAAGTCAAATGTTTCAGAAGTCATTGCCGAAGCAGTCCCTGAGTTGTCACGTAAACGAATAGAGTATGAACCTTCGTAAGAACGTGATCCGTTGTAACGGAAACAATCGCTTCCTCCATCTTGCCATCCGTCTAATCCTGATTCAAAGAATCCTTCGTGTAATACGGTAGTTCCTCCAGTTTGACATGGTGCACATGACGAACCTCCACAGTCAATACCTGTTTCGTCTCCATTTTGGATTCCATCCGTACATGTTGGTGCTGGTGGTGTGTTACCAAAGCAGAAGTCTTCAGATTCAGATGACGTAAAGCTTCCTCCAGATACAATTTGTCCGCTTGGTCCTGTTAATGTGTATGATCCGCTTCCATATGTACAGCAGATTCCGTCTCCGTATGCATCATTGATTGTAAATGTATAGCAATCATCTGGCAAGCAGAAAGTTTCAGTTACTGTTGATCCGTCAGGGTTTGAAGTTGAATAGCTATTCGAAGCTACTGTAGTTCCTCCGTCTGTTACAATAGACCAAGACGTTTCTTCTGGATAGTTGTCAAAAGTAATCGTTAAGGTTACTTCATTTTCTGAACATCCAGACTGACATGGTGCACATGATGATCCACCACAATCTATTCCTGTTTCGTCTCCATTTTGGATTCCGTCATTACATGTTGGTGCTGGCGGTGGTGTAGCGCTACACTTATTAGATAATGCAAGACTTCTTCGTACGCCTCCAACATCTAAAATTGCTCGCATACGCGCTTTTTGTCCTGCAGTATATAAGTTCATACATCCATCATCAGAGTAGTCCATATAGTTCTGAACCATATCTGTACTTCCACATGATACATGCGTAGAGTCACATCCGTAGTTTGGTCCGTCAGAAGCTGGTGTATCAGATACAAAATCGTCTACTGAGCATCCACCGTCGCCCCAAATGTGACGTAAGTTTAAAAAGTGACCTACTTCATGCGTTGTAGTTCTTCCTAAATCAAAAGGAGCTGAAAGATAGAATCCAGATCCTTTGGCACTACTTCCAAAATATTGTGGACTCATTACAACTCCATCCGTTGAAGCAGCTCCACCTGGAAATTGTGCATATCCAAGAATTCCTCCTCCAATATTACAAATCCACATGTTTAAGTATTGTGAGGTATCCCAAGCAGTTACTCCGCCTTGAGAAGCATTTTTCATTCGGTCATTGGTTCCCCAAGCAGTTGTTGAAGATGACTTACGAGTAATTCCTGTTGTAGCATTACCGTTTTCATCAACAGTTGCTAAACAGAATTGAATTTCTGTATCTACAGCTTGCGACCATCTATTGTCTGCATCTGCATTTGTTCTTCTAAAATCTTCGTTTAATACATCTAGTTGTGACTGAATTTGTGCATCACTAATGTTTTCTTGCGAATTGGCATATATAACATGTACAACTACTGGAATGGTAATTACATTTCCTGTAATGCTTTCTTGTATTCCTTGTTGTTGGATACGTGTTCTTGTGTAATCTTCAATTTGTTGCATCCGCGCTTCCAATTGAGGATCTAGTTGTTTTCTGTACTCAAAATTGTCCATTGTAGAGCAATCACGTTGTTGTGCGAATGCCATTGTAATACAAAGGAAACTCATTAAAAAGAGTGTAAAGTTTTTTTTCATAAACGGTTAATTTATAAGGTTGATATTAAGTTTTGCTATTAATCTTGGTCGTGACAAAACCTCATCAAATATGTTAATTTTTTGCTAATTATCCGATATAATTACTTTTTTTTCGATGAAATACACGAAAATTTTCGAAATTATTATTATTTATTAAATTTTGCACTTCACTAAATGTAAGTTATACCAAATAGTTTTGCCTTTTTGAAATAAAAAAAGCGCCATATATATGATATGACGCTTTGTTATGTTTTGAGTAGTTTTTTATTTAATATGGATCTGACGTAAAAAATTACATTTATTTGTAACATCCTGAAAGTAAAACACATATAAATTTGGTTCCATCAAACTTTCATTAGTTACTTAGTTTACTTAAGAAAGTTTCATTTCAGGAATGTCTCCTTCTACGATTAAGTTACCTTCAGTAGCTTTTATAATATCATCCACCGAAACACCTGGTGCTCTTTCAAGAAGTTTGAAACCTGCAGCCGTAACTTCCAATACTGCCATGTTGGTCACAATCTTTTTGACACAACCAACTCCCGTAAGTGGCAACGAACATTGTTTGAGTAGTTTGGATTCGCCACGCTTGTTGGTATGCATCATAGCCACAATTATATTTTCTGCGGAAGCAACTAAATCCATTGCGCCGCCCATTCCTTTGACCATTTTCCCTGGAATTTTCCAGTTGGCAATATCGCCGTTTTCTGCTACTTCCATGGCGCCTAAAATGGTTAAATCGACATGTTTTCCACGAATCATGGCAAAACTCGTTGCCGAATCGAAGAAACTTGCACCTGGCAACGTTGTAATGGTTTGTTTTCCTGCATTGATGATGTCTGCATCTTCTTCGCCTTCAAAAGGAAAAGGTCCCATACCGAGTACGCCATTTTCACTTTGAAATTCTACTTCTATATCATCTCGGACAAAGTTGGCAACTAGCGTCGGAATTCCAATTCCTAGATTTACATAGTAACCATCTTTTACTTCTTTAGCAATACGTTGCGCAATTCCGTTTTTGTCTAACATATTTTTAATGTATCAATTTTTTAATTTAACAATGTATCAATTACCTATTTTTGATACTTGTACTTAGTATTTTGTATAGAATTAATCCTAGTTGGTTTACTTTTTCTTTTAACGTTTTATTGGTTGGATAGTTTTTTGATTGTTCACATAAAATCAACCAATATTTTGTTTCTTCCAACTCTTTTGTAGCTATTTTTATTTTATGTATAAAGTCTGCTTTACTTTCTGCATTCTGTGCTTCATGAATATTTGCGCCTATACTTGTTCCTGATTTTAATAACTGATTCGCTATTACAAATTTTTTGTGAACTTCAAGTTTTTCACAATATTCAATAATCTCCAAAGCTACTTCAATGGATTTCTCAACAACAACATTTTTCATTGATATATTGATTAATTGTTACATTGAATAATTATTATATTTTCAAATCATCGTTGTCGTACCGTACGTTGTTCAATGCGTTTTTCATAGGTTTCTCCCTGAAATATGCGTTGTACAAAAATACCTGGAATGTGTATTTGATTTGGATCTAATTCGCCTGCAGGTACTAATTCTTCCACCTCAGCTACTGTAATTGTTGCCGCACCACACATATTTGGATTAAAATTTCGTGCCGTTCCTTTGAAGATTAAGTTTCCTGCTTCGTCGCCTTTCCATGCTTTTACGAACGCAAAATCTGCTTCATAGGCTTTTTCTAAGATGTGCATTTTGCCATTAAATTCTCGGTATTCTTTTCCTTCTGCTACTTCGGTTCCGTAACCTGCTGGCGTGTAAAAAGCTGTAAATCCTGCTTGTGCAGCTCTACATTTTTCTGCTAAGGTTCCTTGTGGTGTGAGTTCTACTTCTAGTTCGCCTGAAAGCATTTGACGTTCAAATTCGTCATTTTCGCCAACGTAAGAAGAAATCATTTTTTTGATTTGACGTCCTTGAAGTAATAAACCTAGTCCAAAATCGTCTACACCAGCATTGTTGGAAATGCAGGTAAGATTTTTTACGCCAAGTCTGACCAACTCAGCAATGGAATTTTCAGGAATTCCACATAAACCAAAGCCGCCAAGCATCAAGGTCATTCCGTCCTTGATTCCTTCAACGGCTTCGTGTACACTATTTATCTTTTTGTTAATCATCAATCAATATTTTGACTGAAAATTACGAAAATTTCAAAAGATGTTTCCTTTTTTTAGGAATTATTTATCAGTATTTAGAAGTCAATTCCATCGTTATTTTGATTGTTATCAGGATTCTTTTGTCCTTCGTCATCTTTCTTTGTCACTTTAGAACAATCGATATTGATGGTTAATTCTTCAGGTTTTGGGAAATTTCCTTTGGAAACGCCTAAACTTGGATCTGCATAGCATTTTTTCATAAATAATGCCCAAATTGGCAATGCCATAGATGCGCCAGCTCCATATTTTGTTCTGGCAAAACGTACTTGACGATCTTCTCCACCAACCCAAGCACCAGAAATTAAATTAGGCACCATTCCAATAAACCAACCATCACTATTGTTTTGAGTAGTTCCTGTTTTTCCTGCAATTGGGTTTTTGAATTCGTATGGATATCCTGTGATAATTTCTTTATACATCGGATTCCATTTGTCAGCACCTTTGGTACGTAAACGAACTCCAGAACCACTTTGTGTAACACCTTCCATAAGGTTTACAACCGTATACGCAACTTCTTCGCTGAGTACATCTTTGGTTTCTGGCACAAATTCGTATAATACCGTTCCGTTTTTATCTTCTATACGGCTCACAATTACAGGTTTTACATATACACCTCTGTTTACAAAGGTTCCGTATGCGCCTAACATTTCATAGAGTGAAATATCTGGTGTTCCTAATGCAATAGATGGCGCTTCTGGGATTTCAGATTCAACTCCAAGACGTTGTGCTAACGAACGAACGTTTGCAGGTCCTACTCTATCCATTAAACGTGCTGTGATAGTATTTACTGAATTTGCCAATGCTCCTTTTAGCGTACGCATTCCTTCATAATCTCCGTTAGAGTTTTTTGGACACCAAGGTTCTAACAATCCATATTTTCCTGTTTCAATACAGAATGGACCATTTGGCATAGAATCACAAGGAGAAAGGTGCAATTGATCAATGGCAGATGCATATACAAATGGCTTAAATGTAGAACCAATTTGACGTCTACCTTGTTTTACCATATCATATTTAAAATATTTATGATTGATGCCACCAACCCAAGCTTTTACTTGTCCTGTTTGTGGTTCTAACGACATAAAACTTGCACGTAAATAGTATTTTGTAAAGATGAGTGAATCACGTGGAGACATGATGGTATCTTTTTCCCCTTTCCACGTAAAGAGTGTCATTGGAATTTTTTTGTCAAACGAAGCAATGATTTCTTTTTCAGACCTTCCTTCTTTTTTCATTACGCGCCAGCGCTCTGATTGTCGAACAGCTCTCTCTATAGCATAGTCGATAGATTTTTGTTCAACATCTGCTGCAAATGGTGCATTTTTGTTTCGTTTTTTTGTGTTTTGATGAAAGAACTCTGCTTGTAGTTTTTTCATATGTTCTTCCATCGCTTCTTCGGCATATTTTTGCATGCGCGAATCGATTGTTGTATATATTTTTAGACCATCGAAATTAATGTTGTAGCGTGTTCCGTCATCTTTAGGATTTTCACGCACCCAACTTTTCATAAACTTTTTTAGATGTTCTCTGAAATAAGTTCCTAAACCTGCATTGTGCGATTCTGGATTGTAGTTGATTTTTAACGGTAAGTCTTGTAGTGAATCTTTTATTTTTTCTGAGATGTAATCGTACTTGTACATTTGAGCCAACACCACATCTCTTCTGTTTTTTACACCTTCAGGATTTCTTCTTGGGTTGTATAAGGATGAGTTTTTGAACATTCCGACCAACATGGCAGATTCTTCAATTTTGAGTTCGTTTGGTTCTTTCCCAAAGTATATTCTCGCCGCCGAGCGAATTCCGTCTGCATTGTTGTTAAAATCATAGATATTGAAATACATCGCAATGATTTCTTCTTTGGTATATTGACGTTCTAAACGGGTTGCAATAACCCATTCTTTTATTTTTTGTGTACCAGCTGAAAATATATTTCTTGATCGTACACCTACGAATAACTGTCGTGCCAATTGTTGTGAAATGGTACTTGCGCCACCTCTTTTTCCAAGGAAAGCAAAAGCACGAATGGTTCCGCGCACATCAATTCCTGAGTGATCGTAAAAACGAGCATCTTCAGTTGCTACTAATGCATTTACTAAATCTTTTGGTAATTCTTTATATCCTACGGGAGTTCTGTTGTCACGTAAGTAGTATTTTCCAAGTATTTCTCCATCAGATGACAATACCTGACTTGCTAAATTTGTTTGCGGATTTTCTAAGATTTCAAAGGAAGGCATTTCGCCCAATGCGCCCCATGATGCTAAGAGGAATAGTAGAAATATACTTGCGATTCCACCTCCGAATACGATCCAAAACCACTTGATGAATTTTTTGAATGTAGTAGGTTCTTCTTGTGTCTTTTTGACTTGCTTTTTTGCCATTGTAATACGTTTTGCACTATTTTTTTTCGATTCTAAAGCCAACCTCCGAGATTCCCTTTAAGCTTTGGATTCCGTTGGGTTCATTAATTTTTCGCATGGCTTGTTGTATGGTGACTTCATAGGTTCCCTGAAAAGGAAAACTTTTGTCTTCTTTGTACCAAAGTTTACTTTCTTTGACACTGATACCTGTACCAAGCCATTCTCCGTTTGGTGCTGCCATTTTATACTCTAAGGTATCTGAAACGACATTTCCATTTGGAAAGTTCATGTTGACAATGAGAAATAGGTTTTGAAATTCATAGTCGTTGGTGTTCCTCACGTTTACAAACATATTGTACCTGTTTGTACTGTCTGGCTGTTGAAATTTGAATGTGAGCGCGGTGTCTTTGTCCCATGATGTTCCTACTGAAACATATTCGTCAAAAACACGGTTGCTATCACAAGAAGTTAGTAGATATGTACTGATAATACAGATAAAAAATGCGATTTTATTTGGGCTTTGCATTTTTGTTCGGTTTTTTACGTCTGTTATTATTTTTGTGACTACTCTTATTGGCATTATTGCTATTTTTTGCATTCGGATTGGTACTTTTTTTAGCAGTTGGATTGTTGCTTTTTTTAGTATTTCCTCCAGTTTTTGCAGCAACTTTATTGCCAGCATTATTGTTGTTTCTACGCTTTTTCTTGTGTTGAGCGCCTTTCCTTTTTCTGTTTCGAGTGGGTTTCTTATCAAATCGTGTAAGACTGTCTTGCCCTACAACGTTTTCAAAGTCTGTTTTAGTATCTTCTTCTATTAATTCTAAGGCGTATTCCTCTAAACTAATTACTTTTTTCTTTTCTTTATTTAGCGCAATTATTTCATTGGCTTGATCGGTTGTCAGTTTGTGCCAATTCATCCATTCGCCTTCGTATGCATACCAAATATGTCCTTTAAAGATATCGGTTTTTTGGCAAACGGCTGTTCCCTTTTCTGTATAGAGTTTTACATCATTTTTGGGAAATTGCTGTAATGCTTCTAAGTATGCATCTAATTCAAAGTTGAGGCAACATTTTAGTTTTCCACATTGTCCTGCAAGTTTTTGCGGGTTTAGTGAGAGTTGCTGGTATCTGGCAGCAGCCGTATTTACAGATCTAAAGTCTGTCAACCAAGTAGAACAGCACAACTCGCGTCCACAAGAGCCAATTCCGCCTAAGCGCGCTGCTTCTTGTCGGAAACCAATTTGACGCATTTCAATACGAATACTGAATGCTTTTGCCATGTCTTTTATTAGTTGACGAAAATCTACTCGTTCTTCTGCGGTGTAATAAAAGGTTGCTTTTGAAGCATCTCCTTGAAATTCTACATCAGAGATTTTCATTTGCAAACTTAGCGCAATTGCCAATTCGCGGGAACGCTTTTTTATTTCTTCTTCACGATCTCTGGCTTTTGACCAAACATCAATATCTTTTTGAGAAGCTTTTCGGTATATTTTTCTAACATCTTCGCTATCGAGCGCTACTTTTTTCTTCTTCATTTGCACTCTTACCAATTCTCCAGTAAGCGTTACTATTCCGACATCGTGTCCTGGAGAAGCTTCGGTAGCTACAATATCTCCAATACTCAGCGTTAGATTTTCTGTATTTCTATAAAAATGTTTTCTACTATTTTTAAAGCGCACTTCTACACAATCAAATGGTTTTTGATTGCTAGGCAACGACATGTTTGATAACCAATTGAATACCGTTAGTTTGTTACAACTATCAGTTCCGCAAGTACCATTGTTCTTGCAACCTCTTGGTTGACCATCTTTACCAGTTGAACAACTGTTACAACTCATATTTTTATATATAGAATCTGCAAATATTCGGGTATGCAGATATGGGGTTCATAATTTTCTCTAAAGATGTAAAGATAGGATTATTTCTGTAGCATCGAAAATCTACTTTTTGTACTTCAATACTTCCGATCTTCCTTTTTTAAAGATTTTGTTGCTTACTTCTTTTCCTTTTCGCAGTTCTTTTTGCTTTTCTAAAGGTAAGCTGTGTACTTCTTTGCACTCATAAGAACAGCATTCGTCCATTTTTTCGGCACAGGATTCACATTGAATAAATAGCAAATGACAAGCTTCATTGGCACAGTTTACATGCGTATCACAAGGATTTCCGCATTGATGACAGTTGGCAATGATATCTTCTGAGATGCGTTCGCCACGACGATGATCGAACACAAAGTTTTTACCAATGAATTTGTTTTCTAGATTTTGTGCTTCCACCTGACGTGCGTAGTTGATAATGCCACCTTCTAGTTGGTATACTTTTTTAAATCCTTTGTGTTTAAAGTAGGCACTTGCTTTTTCACAACGAATTCCGCCTGTACAATACATTACTAAGTTTTTATCTTCTTTATGATCGGATAAATCTTCTTCTATGATTGGCAACGACTCGCGAAATGTATCTACATCAGGTGTGATAGCGCCTTGAAAATGACCAATTTCACTTTCATAATGGTTACGCATGTCTACCAAAATGGTATTTTGATCGTCTAGTAATTCATTAAATTTTTCGGCACCGACATGCACACCTTTTTCAGTGACATCAAAACTATCATCATTGAGTCCGTCGGCAACAATTTTGTCGCGCACTTTTACTTTTAGCTTCAGGAACGACATATTATCTTGTTCTATGGCTACATTTAGGCGTACATTTTCTAGAAACGTAATGGTATCTAAATGTGTTTTGAACGCATTAAAATTTTCGGCAGGAACCGAAAGTTGCGCATTGATTCCTTCGTATGAAACATAAATTCTCCCTAGCACTTCTAGTTTGTCCCAGTTGATGAATAAGTGATTTCGTAAAATTTCAGGATTTCCGATGTTGGCGTACTTGTAGAAAGATATTGTCATGCGATCCTTACCCGCTTTTTCGATAAGTTCGGCTCTTTCTTTAGCACTTAATTTATTGTACAGTTGCATGCTATATCAATTATTTAAGGTTAAAGTGTATATTTTGAGCAAAAATACATTTTTTGGTGTAACTACCGATTTTTAATACTAAAAATCAACGCTTGTATAAAATTTACGACGCTTGTGAAGTTTATTGGGTGATATTGAGTTGGTTGTTGTACTTTTCGTTTAGATTTCTTTAGCGAAGAAAATAATTGCTATCAAAATTCTGTTGATTTGACATAATTTTGAGTGTAATAATTACAGAAATTAGAAGTGATAAACGAGAGTTTTTGTAGGTAGAAAATACTTTTTACTGCAACTACGGGAAAAATAAAAGTGCTTCTGTGTGGACAGAAGCACTTCTATTAGCTAATTCATTGTTAATATTAAATTTTTCTATTGAAAAATAGAATCAACAATGAAGCTAGCCACCGTCTAGCTTGCAGTTGCCGTAGATTGCTACTGCAGCTTTTTTCTTTTTCTGAAATATTATTTTACTTAAAATTCTCATTAAAACATGGACATTGTTTGTAAAGTAGATGGCATTATTGAAAAAAGGTTGCGTCCGATATGAAAAAAATTATGCATAAAATTTCAAAATCGGTTCGACCGAATTGTTTTCAGCAAAAAGAAATGGTAATTTAGCACAGTAAGAAATACTAGAAAATCGATATAATGAGTTCAGAAAAAGAAGCAAAATTAAAAGCATTAAAACTTACATTAGATAAGTTAGATAAAACATATGGTAAAGGCGCTGTAATGAAGTTAGGTGATTCCGTTGTACAAGAAGTAGATACTATTCCTTCAGGATCACTTGGTCTAGACATCGCTTTAGGAGTTGGTGGTTATCCACGCGGAAGAGTTATTGAAATCTACGGACCTGAATCTTCTGGTAAAACGACATTAACGCTACACGCAATGGCTGAAGCACAAAAGAAAGGTGGAATTGCTGCTTTTATTGATGCTGAACATGCTTTTGATCGTTTTTATGCAGAAAGCTTAGGTGTTGATATTGATAATTTAATTATTTCTCAACCTGATCACGGAGAACAAGCGTTGGAAATTGCAGATAATTTAATTCGTTCTGGTGCTATTGATATTGTTGTTATTGACTCGGTTGCCGCGTTGACACCAAAAAGTGAGATTGAAGGCGAAATGGGAGATTCTAAAATGGGATTACATGCGCGTTTAATGTCGCAAGCACTGCGTAAGTTGACAGCTTCTATTAATAAGACACAATGTACGGTAATTTTCATTAACCAATTACGTGAAAAAATTGGTGTAATGTTCGGAAATCCTGAAACGACTACTGGTGGAAATGCCTTAAAGTTTTATGCTTCGGTTCGTTTGGATATTAGACGATCTACACAAATTAAATCTACTGATGGAGAAGTAAAAGGAAACAAAACGCGAGTAAAAGTTGTAAAAAATAAAGTAGCGCCACCTTTTAAAACTGTAGAATTTGATATTATGTATGGACAAGGTGTTTCTAAAGTTGGAGAAATTTTAGATATCGGTGTTAATTACGAAATTATAAAGAAAAGTGGTTCTTGGTTTAGTTATGGAGATTCTAAACTTGGTCAAGGACGAGATGCTGTTAAAACCTTACTTCAAGACAATCCAGAATTATTAGAAGAACTTGAAATAAAAATTAAAGATGCGATCGCAAATAGTTAAATCGGTCATCTTAGCGCACAGCTTAGCACATTTTAAATCTCGATTATCGAGTAAAAAAATCCCTTGTCGGGATTTTTTTTATTTTTACACGCAACCTTTTTATACAATTCGCATCTACTTGAAAAGTAGTTATATTTTTGATTATGAGAAAGATATTATTTTTAGCCTTACTTACCTGTTTTACAGTATTTACATCGTGTTCAGTTAGCGATGACGCTGTGAATGTTCAATTTGAACTTGTTCCTGTACAAAATGTGCTTATTCCAACGGAGTTTACACTTGGAGAAACATACACTATTTCTGTAACATACGAACGTCCAACAGATTGTCATGCATTTAGCAATTTTGAATACATCACAGACACAACCAGCGCAACAAATATTAGAACCGTTGCCGTAGTAAATTTATTTACACCAGGTGATTGCACGGCACTTACTGGTAGTTTTCAAACACAGACGTTTGTTTTAAACGTATTAGATACAAATCCGTATAGATTTAGATTTTGGCAAGGAAAAAATGAAGACAATGAAGATATGTACTTAGTATATGAAATCCCTGTAAATAATTAAAATTTAGCTACTAAAACCAACAAACCTAGTGAGTTTAGAACAACTCATACATAACTGTAAGAATAATGACCGCGAGGCACAAGCCACATTGTACAGCTTATATTCCCAAAAGCTATACGCTACAAGCTTAAAATACTCACGGAACAAACTTGAAGCGGAAGATAATCTGCAAGATAGTTTTATGGTTATTTTTGAAAAAATAGGGCAATACAATTTTAAAGGCTCTTTTGAAGGTTGGCTTAGAAGAATTACTGTAAACACCGTACTTCAAAAATATAGAAGTAAAGGTGTTTTTGAAGTTATAAATGAAAACGTGCTGGAAGAAAAACCAGTTACGGTTTATGAAGAAGATGTTTCTTTAGATTATTTGTTGAGTATTGTTCAAGAATTGCCTGATCGTTACCGATTGGTGTTCAATTTGTATGTGCTTGATGATTACTCGCATCAGGAGATTGCAGATTTGCTGGGCATTTCGGTTGGAACATCAAAATCGAACTTGGCAAGAGCTCGAATGATTTTAAAGAATAAAGTAGAAGCGTATAAAAAAAAAATCGCCATAAATGAGTGATCAAAAAAATATAGATAATCTGTTTCGGGAAGCTTTCAAAGATTTTGAAGCAGCGCCCGATCCAGCGTTATGGGACAAAATTTCATCAAAATTAGATGAAAAACCGCCTCAACCGCAACAGAAAAAAGAAGGCATTGTGTTTTTACCGTGGTTTTACAGAATTGCAGGTATTGCCGCAGCGATATTGTTATTATTTGCTGTAGGAAGTCAGTTTTTTGACAATGACGACAATGGGTTAAATCCTGAAAACCAAACAACTTCAACAACAAATGAAGATGTACATAACGATTCAAATTCGAAAAATAATACAACAAACGGAACAAATTCTGAAATTGATTCTGACACACAAATATCAGATAATGAGAACAATACAAAAGAAGAACGTTTAGAAAACGAAAAGAATAGTGATGTTCAAAATAATACCTTACAACTAAAAGAAAATATTGCTAACGATTCCAAATATGACCATCTAAATACTAAAAAGGAAAATGGTGTTGAAAAGAGTGTTCAAAAAGGAAGTGCATTCCAGAATACGATCGTTACACAAGAAAACAAAACAAATTCTAATAATACTAATAGTGTAAATGATCCGAATCGTATCAATACAAAAATTACGCAGAAAAATGCAGTTGTAACTCAAGAAAATGGAATAAATTCGAATACTACGAATAATCCAAATCGTATTGATAAGAACAAAACAATTGCACAGAAAAACGCAGTTGCTACTTCAAATACAAATGCATCAAATACTGTAACGAATACAAATTCTAGCGAAAGCAGTACGAAACAGCACAACACACAAAATACGGTAGACACTAAAAATGATCCATATAAAAATAGTGTTGCAGCGAACACCACAACGAATACAAAAACAACTATCAAAGGTGTAAATGGTTCAGCTTCTGCCACATTAAAAACTACAGAAGAAACTGCAAATACAACTTCTGTTGCTGAAAACAGCACGAAGAATGACAAGAAAGCGACGAATTCGGCAACGGAAACGAATACAACTACAGAAACTGTAGCAAGTATTACTGAGAAGAAAGATGAAAAAATTGGAAAATCGCTTTTAGATGTTATCAACGATTTACATGAACTTGATAAAGATTCTACGGCTGTAGCGGAAGCCGACATGAGACGTTGGACAATTGCGCCAAATGCATCTCCTGTATATTACAATACACTTGTAAATGGTTCTCCAATCTCAGAAACTTTTGCAGACAATACCAAATCAGGCGAAGTAAATTTAAGTTTTGGTGTAAATGTCGGGTATGATGTTTCAAGCAGGCTGACAATACGTTCAGGAATTCATAAAGTTGATTATAGTTATAATACCAATGATGTTGCGATAGTACCTAATATTAGTGCTGGCAATGCGCAAACCGTGAATGGCGGCTTGGGAACAAATGGTATTTCAAATGATATTTCAACAATTTCTTTTACAGAAAATGCATCAACATATACTTTAACAGACAAGCAAGCTGCTGGAAATGGAGAGTTTATTCCAACCATTTCAGATTCTTCTATTCGCCAAGCACAAATTGAAGGAAATTTGAATCAACGTATGAGTTTTATTGAAGTTCCTGTGGAATTGAAATATGCCGTGATTGATAAAAAAATAGGCGTAAATGTTATTGGTGGTGTAAGTACATTTTTTTTAACAGAAAACAGCTTGTTGTTAGATTCTCCTGCATTGACAACCGAATTAGGAGAAGCAACTAATGTAAATGACGTAAGTTTTAGCACAAATATCGGAATTGGAATTGATTATAAGATTTCTAAACAATTAGAGTTCAACTTGGAACCTATGTTAAAATATCAAATCAATACATTTTCAGGAAATACTGGCAACTTTAGACCTTATTCTGTAGGTGTCTACTCAGGAGTCAGTTTTAGGTTTTAGTTTTTTAGTTGGTTAGGTATATACGGATACCTTTTAAAAGCAGTGATGTTTACCAGAAAAATCGCTTTCCTCTATCTTAGGGAAGCGGTTTTTCATTTTCATACGCTAAAAGTGCAGTATGAATAATTTCTCTAGCCGTTTTACTCATTTCTTTTTTATCTTCCACTTTTAACCCAGCCGTTTTTAAAAATTTATGAATAGTAACACGCATTCTTCCTGGCGAACCACTAAAAAATGTATATGAAAAGCGTTTTTTATTGTCTGCAAATGTAATCGGAACTATGGGAATTTGATGTTCTATCGCTAAGCGGAACGCGCCATCTTTAAATTCGTCTAAAAGAATATGTTCTTCAGGCACTTTTCCTTCTGGGAAAATACAAATACTCATGCCCTGATTGAGTCGTTTCTGAGCGCTATCATACACAGCTTTACGGCTTCTTGCACTTCCTCTATCGACCAAAATACACGTACGTTTGTAGAAAAAACCAAAAATTGGAATCTTCACGAGTTCTTTCTTCCCAACAAAAACAAACGGGTTTTTAGACGCTAGCAACATCAACATAATATCTGTCATGCTCGTATGATTTGCAATCAACATATAACTTTTTCCCTTTACCAATTCTTCTTCTCTTTTAAAAGTTGGAAAAAAGCCCATTCCGTATAAAATAGGTCGTGCCCAAAGGTTTCGTGCCAACCAAAAAAACTGCGGATACAACTTTTCACTTGTAGTAGTTAGGAGTAAAAATGGAAAAAATAAAAGTATAGGAACTAATACCAAAAGGTAGAACCAAATGCGCCAAAGAAGGATTCCTATATTTCGTATGAAAGTAATCATAAGCGCCAAAAATACATTAAAGTTTCGAAACTGTGTTTAAAAATTATTTTTATGAAATTTTCAATGGTGATTTCAAAAGAAGTACATTTGCTAAAATTCAATAATTACGATTACTCATGGCACGAATACTTACAGGAATTCAAAGCACAGGAACACCACATTTAGGCAATATATTAGGTGCTATTGTTCCTGCAATTGAAATGGCGCAAGATGCTGCAAATGAATCTTTTCTGTTTATTGCAGATATGCATTCGCTTACGCAGATAAAAGATGGAGAAACACTTCGCGAAAACACGTACAGAACCGCAGCTACATGGTTGGCATTTGGTTTAGATATTGAAAAAACCGTGTTTTACCGTCAAAGTGATGTACCACAAGTAACCGAATTGAGTTGGTATTTAAATTGTTTTTTCCCGTTTACACGATTAGAATTAGCGCATTCGTTTAAAGACAAAGCAGATCGTTTGAGTGATGTAAATGCAGGTTTGTTTACATATCCAATGTTGATGGCGGCAGATATTTTATTGTATGATGCTGAAATAGTTCCCGTAGGAAAAGATCAAGAACAGCATTTAGAATTTACACGCGATGTAGCTTCCCGATTTCATGCCAAAATGGGCGAAGTTTTTGTGTTACCAGAAGCACGTTTTCACAAAGAAGCCAAACTGATTCCTGGAACTGACGGCGCAAAAATGAGCAAGAGTAAAAACAACGTAATCGATATTTTTCAGACCGATAAAAAATTGCGCAAGCAAATTATGGGCATCAAAACAGATAGTACGCCCATGGAAGATCCGAAAGATCCAGATACCGATAATGTGTTTGCTTTGTATAAATTATTGGCAACTGCGGAACAAATTACTGCAATGCGTCAAAATTATGAAGGTGGAAATTACGGTTACGGACATGCAAAACAAGCGTTATTTGAATTGATTGTAGAAAAATTTGCCACTGCGCGCGAACGTTTTAACCATTATATGGAAAACAAGCACGAAATTGATGCTGCTTTAGCCGTTGGCGCTGAAAAAGCCAAGAAAGTTGCCAATGGAGTGTTGGCAAAAGTACGTGAAAAGGTAGGATATTGATTTTTTTTTGGTGTTAGTTTTTTGGTGTTAGGTCGCTTTGCTTTTGGGTATTGGATTGTCGGATTGTTGGATTGTTGGATTGTTGGATTGTTAAAAGTGAATTTTTGTAAATCTATTTGCTATTTGTAACTCACTTTCTTTAGCACTAAACCTTCGTATGCAAAAAGTTCGTGAAAATCATAGCTGACACGTTCATAACCGTAGTAACGCCAATCGGTTCCCCACGAGTTTTTAATGATGAATCCTTTTGTGTCATAACCAACAATCGTAACTACATGTGCACTGTATGCCTTCGGACGTTTGTCTGTTCTTGTAAGCTGAAATTTTCCTGAATTTACATCCGCATTTATATTTGGATATTCTTTTTTTATAGCTGAATATGTAGCCATTGTGCCATTTTTGAGTAAAAATCCATATCCGACATCTGGTACAATAGTAGTATATTTTGTAGCCGAAAATAGTTCCCAAGCTGGAATATACAATTCGTAAGAAACGGGAATAGCTTTTACACCATTATCCAATAAGTATTTAATGTATTTTACGTCTTTACTTTTCATTCTTGGCAAATACTCATACGAATCTAAGCGCAATACTCTTGCTTTCGATTTGTAGAAAGCTAAGAAACTAACAGGTCCTGTAGTAGATTCTCGAAGTGCTTTTAAAATTTCTGGATCGCTGTCGTCCCATTGTCCTGCAATAATTTCAGGATATGGCAATTCCGCTTCTGTGAGAATACCGTATTTCTGCAAAGACATGATATATGATTCCAAGAAATTACCCCTAGTAACACCTGATTTTGTTTGTAATTGATCGTATTTTTGTGAAGAATATAAGAAGTTTTCGCTGATATCTTTTGGCATATTTGGCAAGGTTTCCAACGCAGCGGCAACACCAAAAGCACTACAAGAATTTCCGTTTCCTTGATCTTTTACAGGCGTTTGCGAACTAATGTGAATGGTACTCCATAGTTTTTCAGGATTTTCAAGTTTTATTTGACTCCAAAGACAGTTAATACTTAAAAAAAGTATGCAGAAAGACAGTGATTTCATATGTATAGTATTGGTTATTCGGAAACTAAATATAAGATTTATTCTCTAAATATCAACAGATTACGTTAGTTAAACGGCTTCAAATACTTTTCCTGGTAATGGTTTTACAACACCTTTCATTTCCATTTGTAATAAAATTGGTGCTACTTTATGAATTGGTAATTTGCACGCTAACGCAATACTGTCTAACATGGTTTGACCTTGTGTTTGTAAGTGTGAATAAATTGATTGTTCGTCAGTATTGAGTTCTACAAATAACTGTTTTTGCACAGGTTTTTGAACTGCATTATTTAAATCCCAACCTAAAAGATATACAATATCTGCTGCGGAAGTGAGCAAGTGTGCACGTTGTTGTTTTATCAAATTGTTGCAGCCAATACTCTGCAAATCGCCAACGCGTCCTGGAACGGCAAATACATCTCGGTTGTACGAGTTCGCAATGTGCGCTGTAACTAAACTTCCGCCTTTTTCAGCAGATTCAATCACAATGGTAGCTTGCGTCATTCCGGCTACTAAGCGATTTCTTTTGAGAAAATTTTCACGATCAGGATTTGAAGTACTCCAAAAATCTGTCACAAAACCACCATTTTTTTCTACCGCTGGCATAAATCGTTTGTGAACTTTCGGGTATATTTGATTGAGTCCATGTGCCAAACAACCAATGGTAGGAATGTTATTTTTAACGGCGGCTTGTTGTGCTACAATGTCAATTCCGTATGCAAAACCTGACACAATAGTTGGTTGCAATACGGCTAATTCTTCCACCAGTTTTTCACAGAAAGAACGTCCATATGTAGTTGCTTTTCGCGTGCCAACAATGCTAATCATTTTCGTAGCATTTAAATCTACATTTCCCTTTTGGAATAATAAAATTGGTCCATCAGCACAATGCAGTAAGCGTTGCGGATAGCTTTTGTCTAAAAAATAATGTGTTTGTATGTTTTCTTTTTGAATAAATTGCAATTCGGCTTCTGCCAATTTCAAGTTTTTTACATCATGAATATGTGCCAACACATGCGTGCCAATTCCGTCTATTTTGAGTAGTTTTTGCTTTTTTTCTTTTAATACAGCTTCCGCACTTCCACAGTTTTTTATAAGTTTCTTCGCAATGATATCGCCAATATTTGCTGTTTTTTGAAGCGCTAATGTGTACAGTAATTCTTGTTCAGAATTCATATAATTTTAATTTTCAAAACTAAAGTTACAGGATTTTTTTATAAAATTAACGTTAGTTCATCATCATTTTAAAATCTTAGAAGTTTAGCTGTTTAACATGAAGAACAAGCACCGACTTTGTACTTGGTAAATAGTTTTTTATCGGTTTACACAATAAAAAATAGCTATCTATCAAAGTTACAGTGTTTTTTAATGTTAATAAAAAGTTACGCCGATATTTCATTCGCTTTATATTTTTTCTAACTTTGTTTTAATGAGATTAGACAACTACATAAGCGACCTTTTATATAGATATGAATGTGTAACAGTACCTGGTTTTGGAGCGTTTTTAACGCAACGAAAAGGTGCACAAGTACATCATACCACAAATGCATTTTATCCACCTTCAAAAGTGCTATCTTTTAATGCGCAACTTTTATCCAATGACGGATTACTTGTGAAGCATATTGCAGATGTTACTGGAAAAGAGTACGAAACAGTATTGAAAAAGGTTGAAAATAAAGTTGCCGATTGGAAACAAAATTTGGAAAGTAAAACAGTGGTTTCACTTGAAAATATTGGCGATTTGTCATTGAATGCCGAAGGAAATATTCAGTTTGAACCTTCGTATCATTTAAATTATTTGACCTCATCTTTTGGATTATCTTCTTTTGTTTCTTCTGAAATTAGCAGAATTGTACAAACTACCGAAGACGTAGAAACAATTTCGGTTGCCGAAGAAATGCCTGTGATTCCTTTAATTGCCAAAGAAGAAGAACGCAAAGGATTCCGTTTTCCATGGAAATATGCAGCAGCGGCAGCAATTATTTTTAGCGCTAGTGTTTTTGGATTTAGAGAATATCAATCAAATCAACAACTCGCAGAGCAAGGAAAAGCGCAGGAATCTATTAATGAATATATTCAGCAAGCTACTTTTTTTGGAAATAATCCTGTAGAGTTGCCTTCGATTACGTTGCAAGTTGCGAAAGAAGTTCAAAATTATCACGTGGTTGCAGGTGCTTTCCGAATTGAAGAAAATGCACATAAGAAAGTATCACAATTGCAAGCCAATGGTTTTGATGCGGAATTGTTAGGAAAAAACAGATACGGTTTACACCAAGTATCATATGCTAGTTTTGCAACAAGAGCTGAAGCAAGTGAAGCATTGGCAAAAATTAAAAAAACAGAAGCTCCTGAAGCTTGGTTGTTAGTTACAGAATAAAAAAAATTAGAATAATATATTAAATAGACTGCTTTTTTGGCGGTCTTTTTTTGTGCTTACGCGAGATAAAACAAATGGAGTTTCTTTTGTGAATCCTGTGTTATTTCCTATAATTAATTCCATTTTTTAGCGTCCTAGAATACGAATCTGTGTACCTTTGCACAAAATTGTATTGATGGAAACAAAACATCCTAAATCATCGAAAACGATCATGACTGACTTGGTGTTACCAAGTGAGACAAATCCGTTGCATAATTTATTTGGTGGCGAATTGTTAGCACGTATGGACAGAGCTGCCAGCATTGCCGCACGTAGACATTCGCGACGAATTGTCGTGACCGCTTCTGTGAATCACGTGGCGTTTAACCGTTCTATTCCTGTGGGAAGTGTGGTTACGGTTGAAGCAAATATTTCACGCGCATTTAAGTCTTCTATGGAGATTTATATTGATGTTTGGATTGAAGATCGTGAGTCTGGACTGCGCGATAAAGCTAATGAAGCTATTTACACGTTTGTTGCCGTTGATGATACGGGACGACCTGTTCAAATTCCTGAGTTAGTTCCTGAAACTGCATTGGAAAAAGAACGTTTTGACGGTGCATTGCGTAGACGACAATTGAGTTTAGTACTTGCTGGAAAGATGAAACCTAATGAAGCTACTGAGTTGAAAGCGTTGTTTAGTTAGACTTACTTTGCTGTTGGGTTTTAGTAATTTCCTTTTAAAATACTTTTGTAATAATATAGATATTTTGAAGTGATTTGATTCATTCTGATTCAAAATCACTTCTTTTTTTACCATAAATTCACGGATTTTTTTCTTTGAATTACCGTCAAACTAAATCAAGTTCCGTTTCCCATAAAGTAACCGACTTTGAAACAATAACATTTTATTGTCGTTCCTGCGTAGGCAGGAATCCAAAAAACTTAACATTCTGTATTTTAGCATCTTATTCTTGACCATTATAATTAATTTAATTATATTCGTAGTGTAATATTAAAATTAATACAATGTCAAATTACAACTTAACTCTTCAAGAGATAAAAATCCTTTCTGCTTTAGAAATCGAAGAAATGTATGGATACCAGATTTTGAAAGAGATTCAAAGTAAAATTCTTTTAGGAAGCTTGTACAATAGCTTGAAAAGTATGCAACGAAAAGGCTATGTAGAAAGCAAATGGGGAGACGAAACTGGACAGGGCGGACGACGCAAATATTACAGTATTACCGCCTTGGGGAACAAGATACTCAACGATACGCGTATAGAATTGGCACCATTTTTTAAACTAACCTAGAATCATGAACGAAGTACATAAAAAATTGGCAGTTCTTAAAAATGCTGGCTTCATTGTAAAATATAAGGATCAAAATATAATTGAAGTGTATAGTGTATACAATCAATATGTAGCAACAATTAACTTGACAGAATTAATTGATGAGCTTGTTATGAGAAAATTACTAATCAGGGATAGTATGCTAAGAGATTTAAAAGTGGCAAATGACTTTGTAGAAGCTACGCAAGTAATTCTTGAATCCCACACAACATCATTGAGCGATGCAGAATTGACTGAAGTTGAAATGAAAAATTCCAGAAAAAATAAATTTAAATATTTATTAGTAGTTATTCCAAAATCATCAAGAGCTGAATGTATAGCTGATTTACAAGAAATCATAGCTGATATGAAAGCTGACAACTGTTCTAAATTTTATATTGGGTTTACAGTCATTCTCAATATTGCTTCTGTGGCGTATCATGCCTTATTTTTTAAATTGCAAGGGTATTTTTATCCTGCTAAGCAACAATCAAAAAACGATTAGTTTTTGAAGAAAGTTCTTATTTTCAAAAGTTGGATTCCTACCTCCGCAGGAATGACAAAAAAATACTGAATCACATTCTATACAACCAACTTTCTGGATTTAGGCGTTTTGTGTTTTTGAAGACGAAAAATTTGAGTTCAGTTTTGTCAGAATTTTCATCCGTATCAACGGTTCCAATGTTTTGTTTGGTGCTTACTTCATCGCCCACATTTACACTTACATTTTTCAGATTGTAATATGCCGTTATGTAACTACCATGCGTGATCATTACACCTTTGTTTCCTCCTTTTACACCAAATACATGTGTTACTTTTCCTTTGTAAATAGCGCGCACTCTGGCATTTTTGTTGGTGGCCAGTACAACTCCATTGTTTTCAATGGTAACATTCGGGTTCAATAAATCGCGATGTTTTCCGTATCCTTGAACTTTCGTTCCTTCGGCAACTGGCCAAATGTGTTTTCCTTTGTTTGCTGTAAAACTGTTTCCAATGGCTTTCGCTTCAGGCGTTAAGGCAAAGGTTTTGTTGGTTGATTTTTTCCCAGCTTTTTTGTTCGATTTTGCAATGGCATCACGAATGAGTTTTTCTATTTGACGGTCAATTTCGTCTGCTTGTTGTCGCTTCTTTTTTACCTGACTTGCATATTTGTCTTTGTCTTTTCGCAACGCAGCCAACATTTCACTTTGGGTATTTTTTTCGTTCTCTAATTCTTCTTGAATTTTCCTATTGTCGGCAATAAGTGTTTCTTTTTCCTTTTTTTGTGCAGCGTACGTCGTATTTAGTTTTTGCAATTCTTGCGTTCTGGCAGCAATGGCTTCTCCTTGCTTTTTGCGGTAATCCGTGTATTGTTTCATGTATTTTACACGTTTGTATGCTTGCAGGAAGCTTTCTGACGAAAGTAAAAACATGAGTCTGCTTTGCTCAGATTTGCTTTTGTACGATTTGCGAATCATTGCAGCATAGTCTGTTTTTAGCTTCGTTAAATCGTCTCGTAATTGTCCTATTTTTTTGATGTTGCTATTAATTTGATTCGTCAACAGGTTGGTTTGCTGATTCATCACTTTGATTAAATCTTTTTTGACACGAATTTTATGATTGATACTTCGCACATCATCTACAATAAACTTCGTTTTAGAGTTTGTTTTTCGGATGAGTTTATTGATCAGGCTAATTTCTTTCATGAGTTGCAAACGTTTGTTTTCCAACTCTTGTTTTTTATCCTGTGCAAAACCAATACAACTTACAAAGAGCAGTAAGAGTACGGTGATTTTTTTTGTGTTTTGTATGGAGAATAGAGACTTCACTAAATTTTTATTTCTTTATATCCACTTGGGATTTTAAAAGGAAAACGTACTTTTTCGTTAAATGTTACTTTTTTGTATTCTACTTGAATTGTCGTTTCTCTGTTTAATTCTTCTGCTTTTATTTGAACATTTTTTGGAAATGCTTGACCTGTAATTTTTTGATATTCAGGATATACAATGGTAAGCAATCGTTGTTTTGAGGTTTGTTCTAAACGCTGTTCTTTTACTTTGAAATGAAACGCATCTAACATGAATAACCGTTTGAATAATAGCAAGTCACGTTTTGGTGTTAATGCATATGTTTTGTCTTCTATGGCTGAATTGAATCGCTCTTTTTTTAGATCGTAAAGCGCATTTCCAATGAGTAAGTTTTGCACTTTTTGAAAGTCAAGTTCTGTACCAAGGAAATTACTTAATAGCGTAAAATCGCCATCAAAATACGTATTGTCTAGTTTGTTATAGAAACTTACTTTTGTTGGTGTAATGTATACTTTTACTAACGATAGTGTGGCACTCAACCAAATGGCTTCATCTTTTTTCATTCGCAAACTCAGCGTGAAACTTTCTTGCATTTTGCCATTGTCAAATTGTACTTTCATTTTTCCACGAATGGTTTTAAAGTTCAATTCGTTTTTGTAATGATTTTTGATGATATTTTTCGTAGACAGATTGGCTACTTTACCTGTAGATGTAACCGTTTTAGTTGTTTTACATCCCACAAAAAATAGCAACAATGTACTTATTATTAGTATGTTAATTCCGTTTTTCAAGTGCGTGAATTTGATTTGCATGAACACGTTATTGTATCTTTTTTAGGTAGTATTTTTCTTTTTTGGCGTTGCCCATTTTTTTGTAAGCAACTATAAATGTTTGATAGAATTCTTTTTCCAGTGGCGCATCGTCAATGATATAGTCGAGTCCAATTTCGAGCATTTCTATCGCTTTCTTATATTCATTTAACGCATTTAATGCCTTTGCATTGTATAGATAGAGTTTTGGTTGCGATGGAAAGTCACTTAAACCATTTTTTGCCAAGCGAATTGCTGCTTGGTATGATTTCGTTTGTAAAGCATCTTTGATTTGATCTAAAATTTTTCCATCACCTCTTACGCGTGGTTTTGGCGTTTGTTTTATGACATCGGCAACATCTTCAGAAGGTTGCTTTTTTTCCATTCGCTTTTCCAACATTTCCTTCATTCGTGCTGCTGTTGGCGTGAGTCCAGCTTCTTTTTGAAGCTTTTCTAATTGCTTTAATGCTTTTTTGTATTCTTGTCGGTTGATGTGAAGTTTGGCAACATCTTCTCTAAATTTTGGATTGAGATAGATGATTTTTTTTCCTGTAGCAAACGCATCATCACGTTCGTTGAGTTTTACTTGCGTATTGAACAATCCTAAAAGATACCATTGATTTTGAGGTTTTTTGTTTACGGCGCTCTGAAATGATTCTTTTGCTTGATCGTAGTCTTTTTGCGAATAGTAGTTTTTCCCTAATTCGAACGCTACGCTTGCATTGTCGTCAATTTTTTTACATTTCAGCAATTCGTCTATAGCTCGGTCATAGTTTTCAATACCACGTTGTTTGAGTGCTTCAAAGAAGTGTTCTTGAAATTCGTCAATATTTTCTTCTAACGAGATTTCTGCACTTTCTTCTTCTTGCGCATGTACACACTCAGGAATTGTGAATAGTATTCCTGAGAGTATAAGTATGTACATGTATTTTTTCATTGAAACGTGTGATTTGTCTTTGTTATGCTTCTAGTGTTGAATAGTCGCCAATGCTGATTTTTGTGAAACTTCCATCAAACTTTGCGTGATTTCCAATCATTGCTTCCTCTAAATTAGCATTTTTTACCGTAGTATTGGTTTGTATTAAGCTATTTTTAAGAGTTGTGTTTTCAATATGAGTATTATTTCCGATAGAAACATTTGGTCCTATTGTTGAATTTTCGATGATTACATTCTCGCCAATGTAACATGGTGGAATGATTTCAGAGTTTATAATTTTAGCAGAATCCGCCACTAATTTTTCATTATCGGCGTGTAAAAACCCTAACATTTTTCCGTTGGTTTCTAGCGTAACATTTTTGTTTCCACAGTCCATCCATTCATCAACTTGTCCTGTAACGAAACGACGTCCTTTTGCCATCATTCCTTTGATTCCGTCATTGATTTGATATTCGCCACCATGAATGATATTGTTGTCTAATACGTATTGTAATTCTTCTTTTAGTACAGCAACATCTTTGAAGTAATAGATACCAATTACGGCTAAATCTGATACAAATTCGGCTGGTTTTTCAACTAATTCAACAATTTCGTTGTTGTCATTTAGTTTTACCACTCCATACGCTTCAGGTTTGTCTACTTGTTTTACCCAAATAGCTGCGTCTGCATCTTTATCAAGGTTGAAATCTGCACGAATTAATGTATCTGCATATGCAATTACTGCTGGACCTGATAGTGATTCTTTTGCACACATAATAGCGTGACCCGTTCCTAGTGGTTGATCTTGACGATAGATACTTGCTTTGGCACCTAAGCTTTCTGCTAATTCCGTTAAGCTTGTCACAACATCGTCTCCAAAGAAAGCTGGATCACCTAATACAAAAGCGATTTCTTCAATGGGTTCGCCAAGTACTTTTGCGATGTCAGAAACCAATCGGTGTACAATAGGTTTTCCTGCCACTGGAATTAATGGTTTAGGAACTGTAAGTGAGTGCGGACGAAGTCTTGAACCTCTTCCTGCCATGGGTACTATTATTTTCATGTCTTTTTATTTCGTTGTTTGTTAATTGGGTTTTGGGTTTTGGGTATTGGGTATTGGGTATTGGGTTTTAAAAAGTATGTTTTTTATTTAAAATTCAACATTTAGCATTTTAACTTCGTTATTCGTTATTCGTTATTTGTTGTTTGTTGTTTGAAAATACTTTCATATTTAAAATTTAACATTTCTTGTTGATTCTTTATTCTTTATTCTTTATTCTTTATTCTTTATTCTTTATTCAAAAATACTTCTCAATACTCACATCTCAATACTAATTTCTTATTTAACTCCTGTACTTCCAAATCCGCCAGCGCCTCTGTCGGTTTCTGAAAGTTCTGTTACTTCTTGCCATTCGGCACGTTCGTGCTTTGCAATGACAAGTTGCGCAATACGCTCGCCATTTTCTATGGTAAATGCTTCTTTGGATAGGTTGACAAGAATCACGCCGATTTCGCCTCTGTAATCAGCATCAATTGTTCCAGGTGCATTGAGTACTGTGATTCCTTTTTTGGCTGCTAAACCACTTCTAGGGCGCACTTGCGCTTCAAATCCGATAGGCAATTCAATGAATAATCCCGTTTTTACGATGGTTCTGTCCATTGGTGCTAATGTAACCGATTCCGATAGGTTTGCACGTACGTCCATTCCGGCGGAAGCCAACGTTTCATAATGCGGTAACGCGTGTTGCGATTTGTTAATGATTTTTATGTTCATATTATTTTAATTCAAAGATTAAAAATTGAATGATTCAAGAGTTTAAGGTTTAGATTTCGTTGTTTGTTGTTTGTTCAAAAATACTTCTCAATACTCAATACTCACATCTCAATACTAGTTTCTTTTGGGTCTTGGGTCTTGGGTCTTGGGTCTTAAAAAGTATCTTTCTTCATTTATAATTCAACATTTAGCATTTATGATTTGATATGTTTTTTCATCACGAATTCACAAATGATGTTCTTTATTCTTTATTCAAAAATACTTCTCAATACTCAATTCTCAGGTCTCAACACTATTTCCTTAGTAATCGTTTTAATTCTTTTCGTTCTGAGAGGTAAATTATGCCCAAAAATACTAAAACTAAAGCAGTTGTGATGCCATAATTTCCACGAAACGTATCGTAAAATGCTATTGCTGAAAATAGTGTGGCTATGAGAACGTAAACAAATATTTTTTTGAGATTGTACGGAACAGGATAATGTTTCTGTCCTAAGATGTATGAAATGATCATCATACTTCCGTAAGCGATGAGCGTTGCCCAAGCAGACGCCATGAATCCTATGTGTTTTATCATGACTACATTGAACACGATAGTAATGATGGCTCCAAATATGGAAATGTACATTCCGTAACTGGTTTTGTCCGTGAGTTTGTACCAAATGGATAGATTGTTATAAATTCCTAAACATAGGTTTGCTAAAAGAATGATTGGTACAATTGCTAAAGCATCTAGATATTCTTTTTGACTGATGAGAATGTTTGCAAATAAATCGATGTATGAAACGACAATTAACATGAACGTTGCGCCCAATATGGTAAACCATTTGAGAATGGTAGCATAGTTGTTTTTAGCATTTTTTTCTTTGGCATGATTGAAGAAAAACGGTTCAGCTCCCAAACGAAATGCTGTAATGTAGAGTGTCATGAAAACGCCTAGTTTGTAACATGCGGCGTATTTTCCCATGTTGGCATCTCCGATCATATCGCCTAAGAAAAGTTTGTCAATGTTTTCGTTGGTTACATATGCCAAACTTCCGATCATGATGGGCAATCCGTAGATGAGTAGTTTTCGCAAGACGGCTTTGTCAATAGCCCATTTTATTTTTAGAATGTTTGGAAAGAGTAATATGATGGTAAATACACTTGCAAATGCATTCGCTAAGAATATGTATATGACTTGCGCTTCTCCTTTTACATAGAAATTGAGCGAATCTGGCAAGATATTTTCCGATACGATTCCGTTGGGAATAACCCATAGAAAGATGATGTTTAGTACAGTGAGAAATAGAATGTTTGCAATTTTGATTCCTGCAAAGCGAATTGGACGATTCGTCACACGTAAATACGCAAAAGGTATCACGACAATGGTATCTAAAAACACTGTCCACACCAAAATTTTAACGTACATTACTTCTTTGAATCCAAAGGTTTCTGCAATGTTTGGCGCAAAATTTAAACCGAGGATTAGAAATATAACCGTTGTAAAGACTAAGGTTGTAAACGATGTGGAAATGACTTTTCCTTTTTCTTGTTCTTTGCTAAAAAATCGAAAGAATGCCGTTTCCATTCCGTAGGTTAAGAGCGCATTTAAGTATGCAGCATACACGTAATATTCTGTATTTACGGCATATTTTTCTGTTCCAAAAACTGCGGTGTGCAATTTTACCAAACCAATATTGATTGCGCGTGGCAATATTGCCGCAATTCCATAGATAATGGTGTCTTTAAAGAACTTTTTTAGTACGCTCAAGGAATGATTTGTTTACTCGACAATCGAGATTTAAAATACTTCAAGATTTGTCTCGTTATTTTTATGAGAATTTTTCACATATATCCCGCGAACTTGTCCCGAGATTGTTTGCTTTTCAAAAGTATTGATTTCTACGGGCTTTCCCAAATGGATTTCGTTATTGTGGTTTTGTTGTATGTTGTTATTCGTTATTCGTTGTTCGAAAATACTTCTCAATACTCAATACTCAATACTCAATACTCATATCTCAATACTAGTTTCACTTGAGTCTTGGGTCTTAGCTCTTTGTTCTTTTTTAAATTGTTGACTTATTTTCAAATTGATACATTATCAAACTTTCAAATTAACATTTATGCTTCCTGTAAACCTTTTAAAATGTCTAATTCTTTTAAAACTTGCTTTCGTATGAAGATGAATAATACGATAAACGATACGATATACGATGTGATAATGTAATAGAAAAATCCTCTCGAAAGGTATTGATAGAAGTAATACGACATGATGACAAAACCAATGTTGTATATGATTAGTAATACTGGAATGGTTTTAAATGCCAGTGTTTTTCGCTTTTGATAGTACGCAATGAGTTGTTCTTTGAATTCTATAAAAGAGAGCAATACGTTTATTTTTCTGAGTTTTTGTTGACTTCTGATTTCGATGAAAACTCGCGCTACAATGACACCAATCATGAGTAGCATTCCTATGAATAGTCCGCTAAGTTTGTACGCTGAAATGTAGAAGAAGAATGCAATGAGTATGATGCCTGTACTTCCTAAAATCAACTGTGTGATGCGTTGCTTTTTTCTAAGATTGGTTAGTTGTTGTTTTGCAGGTTCAAAATCGGGAAGTTTTGTGGCTTCCGATTGCTGTTGCCAAGTATGTTGTATGTCTTTAAATTCCATTAGGATACACATTTAGTGAGTTTTTCTTTGATTCTATGGACCAACACACGAATGTTTTGGTGTGAATGTCCTGTAATTTCCGCTATTTCTTTTTGCGGTAAACCTTCTAATACAAGCAGAATGATGATGCGCTCCGTTTCTTTGAGCTTTTGTATGCATGCATACATTTGTTGCAAACGGTTTTGATGATCGTGTTCTTCTAGGATTAAACTATCGTCTCTGAGTTCCGTAAAGCTGATTTTTTTCTTCGTTTTGTTTTTTCGAATGAATAATAAACAGACGTTTACCGTAATTCTGTAAATCCAAGTGCCAATGCTCGATTTTTGCTGGAAAGCATCCAAATGTTCCCAAACTTTTATGAATACATCTTGCGCCAAATCTTTTGCCAAGGCTTCATCACCATTAACATAGCCCAAGCACAATCGGTGTACTTTTTGGTAGTGTTCTTCGTATATTTTTGTGAACTGTTGTGACAAGTTATTTTGTTTTTTATGAGTTTGATAAAAATTAGAGTTATATAACGACTTTTTTAGTAACGTTCATTTTTGTCTTGACACAAAAACGAACCAAAAAAGTCAAGACGATCTGTAGGAAATTGCTACGCAACGTTCGTTCATGCGCTTCATGCTTAAAGCTGCGCTTTGCAATTCCACTTTTCGCTTACTATTTCTTAAGATCGCCATTTTTACCTTTTCAACTATTTTAGAAGCTTTTGAGTTTCTTTTAGAAACCAATCTTGTTTGTCAAACATAATAAAGTGCGCTGAATCTTCTACATAGATGATATCTTTTTTAGTGAGTTTTTGATATTGTTTGATGTATAGTGCTTCAACTTGTTTTTTTGTATAGAAACCTACAGCCGCCATGATCGTTACAGGAATTTTTATGTTTTGAATACTTTCTCTTAAGTCCAATTTCATTAAATCCACATAACCATATACGTACGTTTTTCTATCCGCTTGAAGCATCCAATTGCTAATTAAGGATTGTTTTTCTTTGTTGTTGGTCATTCCTGCTGCCATTTGTGTTGCCATTTGTTTGAAAGGTTCCGCTTCCATGGCAAGTTGCTGTTTTGCAAATGGATTGTCGTAAGTGACTTTATCGCTTGAGAAATCAGGAATCATCAAGGCGCCAATACTTGGCAATCCGTCTACAATGATTAGTTTTTTATAGAGATCAGACTTTGAGGAAGCCAACCATAATGCCAACGAACCGCCCATACTGTGTCCGATAATGGTTGGTTTTTCTAATTTTTTTCGAACTACATAAGCTTCCAAATCGTTTTTTATGGTTTCCAGCCAAGGCATTTCAATTGCGGATACGTTTCCAAATCCTGCAAAGGTAAATATGTGACATTCATAGTTTTTTGAGAGTTCTTTTACCGTGTCGTCCCAAACGTCGCCCGTGCAACTAAATCCTGGAAATAGTAATACTGGATTTCCTTTTCCAACTATTTCTACTTGAAATGATTTTTCTTGTGCTTGTGCTGAAAATGTTCCTAAAATCAACACGATTAGTAGTATTTTTTTAAAAGTATTCATCTGTTTGTTTTTTTTGATTTTCCCTTTAGATACCGTTTGTATAAAAATGTTACAAAAAAAATTTAAATCGCTAAGCTATTAGATGTTAGACCGCTTTGTTATTAGATTTTTAGCTTGTTTCTCTGTAATATTCTAATTGACACTAAATTTACCTTGAAACATCTCAATACTAACATCTCAATACTCAATACTCTGTTTTGGAAATACTTTTTAATTTAAAATTTAGCATTCAACATTTATAATTTCAAATTTCGCTATTAGTCTTTTTTACATATTTTAGCATTTTTATTAATTCCCTTAAAACCATATTCATGATTGGAGTTGGAAAACGATTGATTGCAGATGAAACTGTAAAACGAACTGCTTGCGATAGGTGTGATACTGAAGAATCATTAACTGTAAAGGTGTATTCGAAGTTTTTTATGCTTAAGATTTTACCTTTTGCGTTGAACCGAGAGATTTATGTAGATTGTTCTTCTTGTAAACGAGTAGAATCGAATATTGCAGTATTTCCAAGACGTACACAAGATAGAATTGAAGCCATTACGGACGATGCCAAACATCCTTGGTATTTGTATTTGGGATATGTTATTATTACTGGCGCACTTTTAATAGGAATTATAGCGAAGCAGTAATTGCTTAGATAGATTTTATTGTTATTCCTACGCAGGCAGGAATCCATGTTATTCTATAGTGGATTCCGCAACAAATGCGGAATGACAATGCGATACAAAAAATATTTTTAGTGTCTTTTAGATTCCTGCATTCGCAGGAATGACAGAATCAACTATGTTGACGTTTCTGCAACTGTTTGATGAAATACGAAGGATAGATTTGTGTGACTTTGTAAAAGCTTTTAGAAAAGGATTCTGTGCCTTTAAAACCAACTTCCTTTGCAATGGCCTTGATGGTATAGTTTCTAAATTTAGAATCTTCTTTTAGTTTTGAAATAGTATACTGTACACGTAATTCGTTGATGTAACTTGAAAAGTTCTTTTGATAATGCCAATTGATCACTTTCGACAAATATTTTGGATTCGTTTCCAAGTTTTTAGCGAGTTCTGTGAGCGTAATTTGCTTTCTATAACCTTCTGATGCTTCAAACTTAGATAAACCTTTTAGAATACTTTTTACAATGGTTTCAGAGATGCCTATGTCTTTTGATTGTGTATTTTCTTTTTCTTGTGTCACATCGAGCGCAGTCGAGATGCTTTTTTCCGTACCTGAGCTTTTCGACATTACATTTTCAAAACGTTGCTTGTAGTATTTTTGACGGCGATATACATAAAACAAGACACCAATGATTGCCGCTAAAATAGCACTGATGATTCCAAAACTGTATTTCCAAGAATTTTCGTTGGCTTGTGCTTCTTTTAGTAATCGATTGCGTTCGGTGATGGCTTGTGGTGTGTCGTATTTTTTTTGAATAGTTTCGTTGACATATTTGTATACTGAATCTATTTTTGCATCGGTTTCTATAAGTCTTTCTAAAAAGAATAATTGTTGTTCTGTATCTCCCTTTTCTTTATAATACTCTACAATATGTTCGTATGTATTTCGCAATTCAGGAAATAAATCTTGTGTTTTTACATACAAGAAATCTACTTTTAAAAAATGATCGTGAGCTTTTTCAGGTTGGTTGAGTTTATCATAGCTTTTTCCTAAGTAATAGTTGCTCATTGCTTTTCCATGATCACTTCTGTAGGGTAAAGCTTTCTGCAAGCTATCAATAGCTGTTTGGTAATCTTCTATAAAATATTTTGCAATTCCTGATAAAGAAATAAAATCGTTATAATCTGAAGTATAATCAGTATTGATTGTCTCTTCTATTCCTTTTTGAGCTATTTTTAATGCCTTAGTAAACTTCTTATTACGAATCAATGAAACTGATAAATTATGTAAAATTGTAAAATACGTAATATTATAATTGGAAATTTCATTCTTATTATTAATTACAAATTCTAAACTTTCCTTTGTAAAATCAAGTGTTTCTTGATTTGCAAGCCAATTAGTTTTTAAAGCTATTATAGAATTTCTTACATCTAATTCAAGAGAAACATTTTTGTTTTTTTCAAGAACCTTTAAAGCTTTTAAAAAATTAATCAAAGCTCTTTTATTTTCACCTAAACTAAATAAGTACGCTCCTTTAAAATAATATGAAAGTACTGGGTAAGTAGAATGTCTACAGTTCTCACAAATTGTTATTGAGCTATCTATATAATTTATTTTAGTTGTTAAATCTTCATACTTAACTGCCATATTATAATATCCTCTTGCAACTTTAATAGTATCATTATCACGTTTCGCTCGTTCCAAATATTCTTTAACATAAATAGTATCTTGGGAATTATTCTTTTTATAAAATAATCTCAACTCCTCATAACTATACTTCGCTAAAGAATCATTTTGGGTTTGTGCGTTTAGAGAAGTATTCAAACTAAAACAGAGAAAAAGAAAGAGGAAATAGCGGAATTTTTGGTTCATGGTAAGTGTTTAGCAATTTCAGTAAAGATATAGCATGGTAATTTTAGTAAGGTGTAACTTCGACTTTTAACGTGATTTTTTCGATGAAAATTGTACCGAGAAGTAATTTTATGTATGTTTTGATATTCATAAGTAGATCTCGATACTACGAATCATAGATTCGCGACTCGATCCTACAATTGGAGTTTAATGGATTCCTGCCTTCGCAGGAATGACAAAAGAACAAATGAAAAACAAAAAAACCTCACGTTTCCGTGAGGTTTTGAGCTGAAATGTTCAGTATTTCTTATGGATTCCTGCCTTCGCAGGAATAACAAAATAATTCTATTTAGTTATTCAACGCTTCCGCTCCACCAACGATTTCTAAGATTTCGTTTGTAATGGCAGCTTGTCGTGCTTTGTTGTACGTTAACGTTAACGAGTCTCTTAGTTCAGCAGCATTGTCTGTTGCTTTGTGCATCGCAGTCATACGCGCACCGTGCTCACTTGCAAACGAGTCTCTTATTCCTTTGTACAATTGTGTTTTTAATGACTTTGGAATCAATTCTTCAACGATTTCTACTTTTGATGGCTCAAAAACGTAATCTAATTGCACGTTTGAATCTGATTCAATGGGAACAATTGGTAAAAATTGTTCTGTCATTACGATTTGTGTCGCAGCATTTTTGAATTTATTGTATACAATCTCGATTTTATCGTACGATCCGTCTACAAATAAATCCATTAGCTTTTCAGCAATTTCTGCTACATTATCAAAGGTTAACGCATCAAATACATCGCTACGATTTTCGATAATCGTGTTTGTTTTTGATAGAATGTCATTTCCTTTTTTACCAATCGATAATACATCAACTTGTTTACCTGCGTATACATTGTTGATTAGGTGTGTGGATTGCTTGATAATGTTAGAGTTGAATGCTCCACACAATCCTCTGTTAGAAGTAATAGCTACAATGAGTACTTTGTTTACTTCACGCTGCGTTGCATATTTGCTTCCGCTATCAGCATCAAGTGTTGCACTTAAACTTTGTAGTAATTCTGTCAATTTATTAGCATACGGACGCATCGCAGTGATGGCATCTTGTGCTTTTTTCAACTTTGCCGCCGATACCATTTTCATAGCACTCGTGATCTGCATTGTTGATTTTACAGAACTAATTCTATTACGTATTTCTTTTAAGTTTGCCATTTGTTGTTAGTATTGAGTATTGAGTAATTAGTCATGAGACCAATACGCTATACTATATTTTATGTTGAAAGTACAAAGTATCTATATTCTAAATACTTTGTACTCAATACTAATTACTAGTTATATTTCGCAGACATTTCTTTACAAACCTGTGTTAACGTGTCTGTAACTTCGTCTGTTAGTTTTCCTGCTTTTAACGTGTCTAAAACACCTCTGTGCTTCGCGTTTAAGAATTCAATGAAATCTCTTTCGAATTCTTTTACTTTGTTTACAGGAACGTCTTTTAATAAGTTTTTAGATCCAGCATAGATAATAGCTACTTGGTCTTCTACAGCAAACGGATCATTCTGAGCTTGCTTTAAGATTTCCACGTTACGCTTACCTTTGTTAATTACATTTAAGGTAACGGCATCTAAGTCAGAACCGAATTTAGCAAATGCTTCTAATTCACGGAACTGTGCTTGATCTAGTTTTAAAGTACCTGATACTTTTTTCATTGATTTAATCTGTGCATTACCACCAACACGAGATACCGAAATACCTACGTTAATTGCTGGACGTACCCCAGAGTTGAATAAATCACCATCTAAGAAGATCTGTCCATCTGTAATCGAAATTACGTTTGTTGGAATATATGCAGATACATCTCCTGCTTGCGTTTCAATGATTGGTAGTGCTGTTAACGATCCACCACCTTTTACAAGTGGTTTTAATGAGTCTGGAAGATCATTCATTTCCTTTGCAATAGCATCGTTGTTGATTACTTTTGCCGAACGCTCTAATAAACGAGAGTGAAGGTAGAATACATCTCCAGGATATGCTTCACGACCTGGTGGACGACGCAATAATAAAGACACTTCACGGTATGCAACAGCTTGCTTCGATAAATCATCATATACAATTAATGCTGGACGACCTGTATCTCTAAAGTATTCTCCAATAGATGCTCCAGTAAATGGTGCATATACTTGCATTGCAGCAGGATCTGATGCGTTTGCAGCTACTATGGTTGTGTATGCTAAAGCTCCTTTTTCTTCAAGTGTTTTAGCGATAAGTGCTACTGTTGATGCTTTTTGTCCAACGGCAACATATATACAATATACAGGTTCCCCTGCATCGTAAAATTCTTTTTGGTTTAGAATTGCGTCAATACAAACCGCTGTTTTTCCCGTTTGTCTATCTCCAATTACCAACTCACGTTGTCCTCTACCTACTGGAATCATTGCATCAATTGCTTTAATTCCTGTTTGTAATGGTTCTGTAACTGGTTCACGATAGATAACTCCAGGTGCTTTACGCTCTAAAGGCATTTCGTATGTTGTTCCTTCAATAGGACCTTTTCCATCAATTGGATTTCCTAATGTATCTACAACACGTCCAACAATACCTTCTCCTACTTGGATAGATGCGATACGTTGTGTACGTTTTACAATTCCGCCTTCTTTGATACTTTTTGAAGATCCTAATAAAACTACACCAACATTATCTTCTTCAAGGTTTAATACAATTCCTTCAAGTCCGCCGTCAAATTCAACTAATTCTCCGTATTGAGCGTTCGCTAATCCGTAAACACGAGCGATTCCATCACCTACTTGTAGTACAGTTCCAACTTCGTCAAGTGAAGCTGTTGCTTCAAATCCTGAAAGTTGCTTTTTTAATATTGCTGATACCTCAGCAGCTTTAACTTCTGCCATTCTATTTAGTATTTAATTTTGAGAGAAAGATCGTTTTAGGTTGTTTAGTTGGTTTGCGATGCTTGCATTGTATTGCATATCACCTAAACGCAAGATAAACCCACCTATGATACTTTCGTCGATTTTGTTTTCTATGATTACTTCGTTATTCGTAAGACTTTTAATCTTAGCTAATACTTTACTTTCTAACGTATCTGTTAAAGGAACTGCCGTTGTTACTACTGCAACTTGTTTTCCTTGTGCTTCATCAAATAAGATTGCATATTGAGTTGCTACATCGCCTAATAAATCAATACGTTTGTTTGCTACTAAAACGTCAATTAATCCTTCAGATATTGCATGTGTTCCAGTAAAGATTTCTTGCAATGCTGATTTTTTTACTTCAGCTTTAACAATAGGACTGTTTAGCATTAATCGTAAGTCTTTGCTATTTGCAACAGTTTTTACGATGCCATCCATATCTTTAGCAACAGCTTCTCCTGCTTTTTGATCTTGCGCTAATGCTAAGATAGCTTTTGCGTAGCGTATTGCTGCTCTAGATCCTGCCATAGTATTGTTATTATTAGTTTAATGTAACGTCTCCGAGCATTTTATCAATTAATGATAATTGCTTGTCTTTATCTGCTAATTCGCCACGAACTACTTTTTCTGCAATTTCTACAGAAATGTTTGCTACTTGACTTTTTAGTTCTGCTAATGCCGCTTGCTTTTCGCTACGGATGCTTTCCTGTGCTTGTGCAACCATTTTGTTAGCTTGCTCTTGTGCTTCACCTTTAGCGTCTGCAATCATTTTTTCTTTGATTTCACGCGCTTCTTTTAACATTGCTTCTCTTTCGGCACGTGCTTCTTTTAATAACTTTTCGTTATCAGCTTGCAAGTTTTGCATTTCTTTCTTAGCATTTTCAGCCGCGTCTAAAGCACCTTGAATTCCTTCTTCTCTTTCAGAAAGAGAATCCATGATTGGTTTCCAAGCAAACTTTACCATTAAAAATATTAATAGTAATAATAGTATTGTTTGAACTAAAAATAATCCTGGTGAAAAATCATTTAATAACTTATCCATTATACTTATATAATTATGTTCTGTATTTTTTGTTTAATTCTTAAGTATTTCCTGCAACCAACCGTTGCAGGAGAATACCTAATTTCTTTGTTCAGTTCTTATTTTCCTAAGAATAAAGCACCGAATGCTAAACCTTCTAAAAGTGCAGCAATGATAATCATTGCAGTTTGAATTTTGTTAGTCGCTTCTGGCTGACGAGCAATTCCTTCCATTGCTTTTCCACCAATTTGACCAAGACCAATTCCTGCTCCGATTACGATTAATCCTGCTCCAATTAAATTGTAAGTTACTACTGGTTCCATGATAATTGATTTAAATAATTAAACAAACTCTTTATATTAATGATGCGCTTCTTCTACTGCCATACCAATGAATAATGCTGATAGCATTGTAAAGATATATGCTTGTAAGAAGGCAACTAATACTTCTATTAATGTGATAAAAAATGATAGTACTAAAGACAATCCTGTTGCTCCCACAACTCCTAATGATTGTTTTAGTGTAAACATAATTGCAATTAAGCTCATCACTACAATGTGCCCTGCTGATATGTTTGCAAATAAACGAACTAGTAATGAGAACGGCTTAATAACCAATGCTCCTGCTAATTCGATGATTGCTAATACTGGACGTATTAATACTGGCACACCTGGCATCCATAAGATGTGTCCCCAATAGTGCTTGTTTCCACTTGCTGTGTAAATCACTAAGGTAAAGATCGCCAAACATGCTGTTACAGCTAACTGACCTGTTACGTTGAATCCAAGTGGTGTTAATCCTAATAAGTTTAGTATCCAGATGAAGAAAAATACTGTTAGTAAGTATCCTGTAAATCTTCTGTAATGTTTTTCTCCGATGTTTGGACGCGCAATTTCGTCACGTACATATAATACTAACGGCTCTAAAACTCTTCCGAAACCAGTTGGCACTTGTCTCTTTTTGTATTGACGCGCTAGGGATGAGAACCACCATAATAATAGCAATCCTACTAATAGAACTCCCATAACACTTTTTGTGATAGATAAGTCTAATACTTTGTGCGCATTTGTTGCGTGATGATCTGCATCAAATTTAACTTCTGCGGCACCAGCATCTAGTTCGTAAATTTTTCCGTGAATTTTAGTCAACTTCACATCGCCTTTTTCAACAATTTCGTGTCCGCTATCATCATGATGAAATTCAGAAGACATAAATGTTTTCAATCCACCACTTGTCCAAACGATCACTGGTAAAGGAAAACCAAAGTGTTTTCTTTCGCCGTCGCTTGTATAAGAAAATAAATTAAAATCGTGTGAATCTTGAATGTGATGTAAGATGTAGGCTTCTACTTCTTCTTTGGTATTTATCATACCACCATCATCTTGTGTGTCGTGTTTTTTATCTGTATCACTAGCAAAACCATGAAAAGAACATAGTGCTATTGCCAGTACTGTAAGAAACTTGATAGATTTTTGTACTATCCTCATAATTGATTTATTCAAAAATTACCCTTCGTAAATTCTGCGCAAAATTAAACAATTAATTAGAAAAACAGCCTTTTTTTCAACTTTATTTCAGAGAATGCTTTTTGTTCAAGATTTTGATGATAAAACAGACCTCAACGATTAGAAAAATTAGCATCGGAATTAGCAGTGAAACTCGTTGTGTTTTTGACAGCTTGTCAACCGTAAATAATGGATCGTAAAAAATAGCACAAAAGGCAATTATTTTTAAGACAAAAGAAGCTAAGTATATGAATCCCAATTGCGGACCTATTTTTTTATTGTGGGACACTAATGTAAAGATAATACACAGTTGTAATGAAAAGAACGCATGAAACGCATACATGTTTCGAATGGAAAACCCAAGTGAAATTTCTTGACTTTCCAAGTAGTAGTTGTGTATGAAATCTCCTAAGAAAAATACCATTCCAAATACCAGCATGTAGACGAAGATTTGTTTAATCATCGTTGGTAATTTTTAATACTTGTTTAATGATGAGATACATGGATGCAAAAATTCCGACTAATGTAAGTGTGGTTTCCCAAAATGTTTGGTTATAGTTTGCGTCAAGCCAGCTTCCTAAGTAATTACAGGCATAAATAGTTAATCCCATTTGCAATCCAGCGCCACTGAGTCGCAATGCTTTATTTGCAGTTGAAGTTGGTTTTTTGTTTTTCACAAGAGTATTTTTTGTTAATAGAGCGTATGCATACTATTTTAAACCATGGTCATCTGTATTTTTTATAGTGTATGAAGTTATAAATCCTAATGCCACTACAAATCCTATGATGGTCAATGTAATTTCCCAATACTCTTTATCATATTCAACATCAAGCCATTGACCTGCCCAATTGAATATGACTAGTGTAGTTCCCATAATAATGGAAAAAACGATAAGTCTTAAGCCACTACTAAGCTGTCTTCTCGGTTTTTTTTGCTTCACCTGCGTTTAGTTCTTTAATTCCTGTTTTCATGCTACACGTCGCATTAAAAGTTGCTCCGGGATCTATAGAGAGTTTGCTTACGGTAACATCTCCTTCTATGTATGCGGTACTTTTTAACGTTAGTAAGTTTGATACTATGAGTTCTCCTTGAAATTTTCCTTCAATGTCTGCATTGGCACAGGTGACTTTTCCTATGATAACTCCGCTTCCTCCAATGACAATTTTTCCTGAAGTTTGCACACTACCTTCTAGTTTTCCATCAATTCTGAAATCGGCTTCTGAGACGACATCTCCTTTGATATGAGTAGATTTTCCTATTCGGTTCGATTGCCCACGCGTTTCTTCAGATGAGCGTTTTTTTTTAGATTCTGAAAACATAGTTTTAAAATTTGAGGGATCTGTGTTACTTGATAATTATAATTAGTTTACTTCATTTAGGTTTTTGTGTATTTGTACAATTTGATAATTCTCAGATGATAACACGATGTAATCATTTTCTATAAGATATCTTGGACTTGTACGCAGCGTATTTTCAAAACTTACAGCAGCTAACTTGGTTTTAAATCCGTGTATTACTACAAATAATTCGTTTCTTGTATAGATGTCTTGTGATACTGATAAAGAGCGATATCCGAATTCTTCCAACGCTTCTTCTATTTTTTTGTCGATTGCTTCAATTGCCGCTACTTCTTGCGAATTGAATTTGTAAAGAATTTTGAAATTTTTCGATTTGTCATCATTTACCAATTTATTGTTTTGCAATTTTGGTAATGAGTTTTTGATGATTTCTTGTGCACGTTTTCCTTCTTCATCATTAGGATAGTTAAGTGCTACAAAGTTTAACGCCTTTTTGTACGCAGGATATCCATCTAATCGAGCAATGGTAATGGCTTTGAGCATTTCAAATTTTGGCACAATTTCTTCGCCCGTAAATTGCCTGATGTATTTTTCGGTATCTGCCAAAGCGCCTTGAAAATCTTCCGTAACAAATTTTTTGTATGTTTTTGCATAGAGACTTTCAGGACTGTTTTCATCCGAAGCAATTACATCTTGCGGATTTCTTAGAATTTGCGCATAACGACTTTGACCATGATTGTTTAAGATGTCGTTTTTGTAGTCATCCGCTTTGCTTGATTCTAATAAGGTATATATTTTGTACAGGTTGTATTTTGAAGGAAGAATTAATTTTTCTTCAGGATTGTTTTTCAATAATTGTTCTAAACGATTTGCCGCGAGTTGGTATTCTTTAAATTTCTCTTTGTAGATGAGTCCTAATTGATAGTAAGCAAAGTTTCGTTCTTTAGAGATGCTGTCAATTGCTTTTGTATCCGAAGGAATTTTATCTGTGTAAAATGCGACTGCATAGATATCTTTTTCGCCTTCTCCGCTTCCTGCATTTTGACTTTCGCCGCGTGTGTTCGTTTTAACAACCGATTGCTTGTTTAGCAATCTCCAGTTGTCTTCCAATGGACGATCTCCCCATTTTTTTCTGAATTCATTTTTACCATATGCCGCCGTTGTTTGATTGTAAAAGTAAAATCCGTCATCTCCTTTTCCTGTTCTTACGTTGTCTCTACTATTGGCAAATTGGTTATTACTCGCTACTGCATTTTTTTGCGCTTCTGCTTCTAGTTGCGCTGCTTCTTCAGCTTTTAGCTTGTCAATGTATTTTTGAAAATATGTGGTGCGTTCTTCTTCCGAAAATTCAACCAGCGTCAAAATACTATCATTTACATAGGCAATGTCTTCATATTTGATGACATCTTCTAAGTTGGCACGCTTTTTTTCAATACGTCTAAATTTCTTGGTATTCTTTTTTAGATTTAATAATGTGCTGTCAAAATATTTTCCAGCATCTTTATAGTTGGCATCATCAAAACGTAAGGCTGCAATATTTTCATAATCTAAGGCTTTTAAATATCGGTCTTGCATTGCCTTTTTGATCGATTTGTTGAAATATTCTTCTGCGAGTTGTAGCGAATCGTTTTCTAAGTGATATTCTGCTAATTGACGATAAATTCTGTCTAAAAACGGTCTGTTTTCACGATCTTCCGCTAAGTCCGTTAACATTTCTAAGAATTCTTCTTTGTTTTCAGGAGTTACTTCAAAGTTTTTCGCTTTTTCAATGTGTGCATTAATCATGTACACTCTTGGCGATTTTCTGTTGAGATCAATTACTTTATCAAAAGCAATATTTGCACTGTCTTTGTAACCTAATTCATTGAATAATTGTCCAATAATATAGTTGTAACGTCCTTGTTCTTCGCGTTTTTTGGTTGAAGCAGCTGCTAGTTTCATTACTTGTACAGCGCTATCTTTTTGTTTTAGGTTGATGTATGCCTGACCCAATACAGCATTTGCATCTGCATATTCTTGATCTTCTAGTTTTTCAAAACGTAAAATTCGTTTCAAATTGGCAATTGCGTATTCTTCATTTTCTAAACGCAAGTGTGTTTTTTCGCGCCAAATGCGTGCTTCATTGATTTTATCACTATCTGGATATTCGCCTAAAATATAATTGAACGCTTCTAAAGCAGGAATAAAACGTTGGTCAAAGTAGCGTGCTTCTCCTAAAAGTAAATACGCTTCGTCCATTTGCGGATTGCGTTGACGTCCACCAATTTCCATTGAATGTTTTTGAATGGCTTTTACGGCTTTTTCTTCTGCTTTTTTGAAGTTTGGATTTTTTCCACCTTCGCCTGGAAGTGTTAAGTCGTCTAGGATTTCCATGCGTTCTATAGGAAGAATTTCCCAGTAATCGTCTATGTATGCATTCATCAACGCTTCACGGCCTTCTTCAAAGGCTACTTTTCCATTAAATAATACATTGTATTTCGTGGTTAGCGCATGGAAATTTCTGTTGATAATTGTATCCTTTTTGGTAGAACAGCTAAAGAGTAAAATCCCTAATACTGATAACGTTACCGATATATATAGTGTTTTCTTCAAGGTGAATCAATTTTGTATTTCTTAAACTAAATTCTTAATCATTTAGTATACAGAAGGGTAAAAATACATTTCTTTTTGAAAAAATTAATAAAATAGCCTGATAAACTAAGGATTTTTGTGGTTTTAGGAAGAATTTGCTTGATTTATGGGTTTTAGAAAAAATGTTTTTTGTGGAAATTAATGTGTGTATTATTATTATCAGGAATCTTGTTTGCACATCCACAACGTTTTCTAGTTATCATTATGTGTTATTTATTTGAATCATTTGTAGTGTAAAACCGATTTTATTATTTAAAAAATTACATACACTTGTATAAAAATAAAGCATCACCTATTGCTAAGTGATGCTTTGTTAAATTACATATTAAGTATTATGCTGCGCAATGTACAACTGAATTTGTACATGTTCTCTGATCTGTTTCTCTACAGTTTATGTTATATGAATGTGGACAGCATGCAGAATTACCATGTGAACCACAGGCACCTCCGGAAATTCCTCCGTTGATTTCTGCTTGATCAAAGTTAGATATTGTACTTTTTTGTAATGTTAACGATTTTAATTGTTGCTTTTTCATAATGTTTACTTTTAATTATTGATAAAAATTTGTGAAAAAATAATGTGGTTTTTTAACCTGGAGAATCTGTTGGCTCTGCCGGATCTGGTGCGCATGCCATACATACTGATGGACCTGCTTCAGATGCAAGGCATTCAATAAAAGTATCTGGACAGTCATACACTACAGATACAATACAACGTTCGTCTCTAGTTCGTATTGGAACATGTGTATGGTTTGGTCTTCCTCCAATAAGTGAATTTAAATTTGATACTAGCTTTTTGTTTAGTGCTAGACTTTTGATTTTTTGTTTTTTCATAATTTTGAGTTTTAATATTGTTTTAATTTCCAATTGGGCAGCCTACGGAATTTCCCATAGAAGTTCTAGTTAATGGAATATAACAACCACAGCTATCACAGCTATGACAGCTAGTATCACTGCACTCTCGGCTATCATTTTCAGGATCTGTAAATCCTCCTTTTATAGAAGAGATTACTACTTTTTTAA
>NZ_LBMG01000047.1 GCF_001005315.1 Kordia jejudonensis | reverse complement strand
AAAGTGGTCAACACATATCAGGGACGTACATATTTCCAATTTAAAATTCAACATATAGCATTCAACATTTTAATTTCGTTATTCGTTATTCGTTATTCGTTATTCGTTATTCAAAAATACTTTTACATTTAATATGTTACATTTTTAATTTGTTCTTTGTGGAATTGTGGAGTTAGTTGTTTGCTTATTTCTCAATACTCACTTCTCAATACTCAATACTAACTTCACACTTCAAACTACTAAAAACAAAAAAAGCATTGACACATGAACACGTATCAATACTTTTTTTATATGTAAGCTTATTTTATCTAAAAATGATATTTCCGTTTTTGGGTCTGCAACTTTCATATTCGGTAGGTGGTTGGGTGCTTGTTACTCCTCCATTGGTACTACAATCCGTAAAGTTTTGAGAGATGCATTGTAAAATGTTTGTTGGACAGTTTGTGGCATCTATTGTATTGGGAAGTCCAACATTGTTGTCCACTTGTGTTCCAAGAGTCTCCGTACCTCCTTTTGTACTGTGTAGCAGTGATAAATTGGAAATTCGGCTGGTATGCAATACTAGATTTTTTAGGTGCTTTTTTTTCATAATGATGTTGTTTAAAATTGAGTTAATTATAAAACATGAATATTTTGAGGAGATACTATATTGCTACTTCCTATCCACCAATACTATTTATATGACAGCCTTCGTACTCCGTTGGTGGTTCCGTTCTGTACGATCCGCCATTGGTACCACAGTTTTCTGGAATTTCAGACGGAGCTTCAGATGTTGTATTTGAACAATCGATAACGATTGATATGGTTCCTGGATTTGTTTCGCTAGCCGTTTCTGTGTCTGTTGTAAATATACCTCCTACTTTTTGATGCAATAACGCCAAGTTGGAAATTTTATAAGTGTGCAATTTTAATGATTTTAGCTTCTTTTTTTTCATACTAATTTTATATTAAATGTTAATGACCATGAAACAACAACATATAGCGCTAAAATAAAAGTTTGTGTATTGATGCTTTATGAATCATCAACATTTTAGGGTTCTTTTTTAAGGTTTTTCACATATTGAGAAGGATAAATTCCTGTGTATGCTTTAAAAGCTTTTGAAAATGTTTCTTGTCGTTTGAACCCAAATTCTTCTGCAATGGCTTGAATTGTGTATGATTGTATGGTTGTATCATTCTTAATTGTTACCAATGCCGTATTGATGCGTAATTCTGTGATGTAGGTCGTAAACGATTTTCCTTTGTATCGATTGATCGTTTTAGATAAGTAAGAAGTATTTGTCCCTAGTTGTTCTGCCATATATCCCAAACTACATTCTTGCTGTAAAAAGTATTCCTGTTTTTCAAACTCATTGATTTTCTCTAATAAGATTTTCATTTGATCGTCCGATACGTTTTGCTTCTTTACAACCGTTTTCTTTTCATCTTTTTGTTGTTCTAAGGTGTTGACTTTTTGTAATAGTATTTTGAACTTTTCTCGGGTGCGTTTTTCACGAATTCTATAATAAACAATACTACTTATAAATAATATCAATAACGCCAAGGAAGCAATGATAAAAGTATTCCGATTGCTGGTTTCTTTGGTAAGTTCTTTTCCCAATGTATCAATTTCTGATTGCAATGGAACTATGTCTACCAATTCATGGGTTTGATTGTTTATTTTTAAATCTTCTTCACTTTGTTTTTTCTCCAAGGCGGCATATTTTTTAAAGTGAAGAAATGATTTTTCCGCATTTCCGAGTTTATTGTAACCTAAAGCCAAATATTCGTGTAGTTCTTTTTCATTGACATCAACCTGTTCGGAAACGTTGATGCTGTCAATTGCTTTTTCAAGATATTGAATCGATTGTTGATAGCTTTGTTGTTTGTAAGCACTTTTACCCAAATAGAATAAAGTCGTTAGGTATAAGCTGGTTTTATGATTGGTTTCTGCGTATGTTTTTACGTCGTTTGTAATTGATTCACAAGCATCGTAGACTTCATTTTGATAGTGAATAATTGCGCTATTCATGAGTATTGGGTAATACATCCAAGCAGGTTGTTTGTCTGGACATAGTTCCAATGCGCTGTTATTGTATAGGGCAGCTTGCTCGGTATTTTTTAACCATAAATACGCATCTGCAATATTCATGAGCGCTGACAACTTGTAAATCTTTGTATTCTCGTCATTGGGAACTGTTTCAAGCTTTTGTAGAATTTCTTTGTTCAATGCTATAGCTTCCTGAAAATCTTTATGTACTTTTTTGATGAAGGCAATTCTAGACAATACAGGCAATTCATAAATTGGATTTTGTAGCATTTTTGCATATTCCATCGATTTTAAAAACCATACAAGTGCTGTGGAATCGTCTCCTAAGTCAGAATGGATACTGGCTTTTAAAAAATAGCTATTATACGCGGTAACCGTGTCGCGGAGTAATACACTTTTTGAAATTGCAATTTCTACTTCCGTGAGTGCTTTTTTATACGCTCCTAATCGGCTGTTCGACTTAGCAATATAATAATATGCCGTTGTCAATTGTTTTTGATTATTTTTAATCGTAGCAACTTCTTTAGCTTCCTGTATGTATGTCAACGCTTTGGAAGTGTCTTTGTACTGATATTTTTTATAGAGAGATAGTAATTCGTCATATGATTTTTCTGCGGAAGCATCTGTTTGACACACGGCAATACTAACAAAACACGAAAGAAAAAGGATCAATATTGATTTCATGAATAGATTCTTTTTAAGAAACGCATTAAATATACAGTTTTCATTAGAACACATCTACTTGAACGTTTGTTTTTCATAGTATTAAAACAATTGACTATTGTAATATCCCTTTCATAAAGATTTTTTTTTGGAAAAGGATGCATAAAAAAACCGCTTTACATGGTTGCAAAACGGTTTTAAATATATTATTTGTTGTATGATTATTCGCTTAAAAACATACTTACAATGTACCAGAATAGTAACATTAACGAAGCAAACAATCCTAAAGATGCTGCTACGTATTGATCTTCTTCATACTTATGAATCATGTTTGAAGTTTGATATAGTATAGAAGCTGCCGCTAATACGACCATTCCAGCGCAAAACCAGAATCCTAAGTGAATACCACCAATATAGGCTGCTAAAATAAGTCCGATAGCAATAAAACCGCCAATAGTAATAATTGATTTTAAGAATGAAAAGTCTTTTTTGGTAATGAATCCTACGACAGAAATTCCCGTAAATAAAGATAATGTTATTATAGCCGCTTGCCATAATACATTTTGGGTCGTTGCTTCTGAGTATTGAATTGCAATGTAAATTAAGGGTACAAATATCAAGGCTTCAAAAACCACATAGACGAACAATGCTAGGTATTGCGTGCTTTTGTCTTTAGATGTTGCTGCCATTCGTTCCACGAAGTTACTTGCAAACATGAATCCTCCTAAAACTAGTAACCATGCCCAACTTTGTATAAGCTGTATTCCTAGATTTACAATAAAATCTACTTGCAGTAATAAATATTCTACGACAATAAAAAGTAAAATTGCGAACGCTAGGTTGGTATATGTCTTTTTGTAAAAAGCTACTCTGCTGTCCTGATTTAAAGCACTTACAGGAACTGCTGGTTTAAATTCTTCCATGTGTTTTCGGTTTTTAATAAATTCAAATGTACTACTTAGTTTTTGTTTTTGCAATTTATATGTGGGTGTTTGGTTTTGGGCATTGGGCATTGGGTGTCTGGTCTTGGGTCTTGGGTTTTTGGGTTTTGGGTCTTTGTTTAGTTGAAATTGATCGTTTTACTTTTACATTTTTTATTTAGCATTTTACATTTATGATTAAAATTTGGGTCTTTGTTCTTTGTTCTTTGTTCTTTGTTCTTTGTTCTTTGTTCTTTGTTTAGTTGAAACTAATCTTTTTACATTCAACATTTATAATTTAAAATTTAAAATTCGGGTCTTGGGTCTTGGGTCTTGGGTCTTAGGTCTTGGCTCTTGGCTCTTTGTTCTTTGTGTAGTTGAAGCTGATCGTTTTACATTCAACATTCAACAATCAAATACATCATAAACGCAATTGCGACGTTAACGACATTCTCCGTATCTTTACAGAAAGAAATATAAAGAAATATGCTTACTTGGAAAGATATTATACATTATGCCACACACGGAAATAAAAAACCTGATACACGTGTAGAAAAAACTGAAGAAGAATGGATTGCACAGTTAACACCTGAACAATACCGAATTACACGTTTAAAAGGTACCGAACGTGCGTTTTCTGGCGAACATTGCAGTCGCTACGATCCTGGAGTGTACGCATGTGTCTGTTGCAATACTCCTTTGTTTGATTCGAATTTGAAGTTTAATTCAAGTAGCGGATGGCCAAGTTTTACAGAACCTGTGAAAGATAATGTCATCGATTACATCAAAGATACATCTTACGGAATGGTGCGCGTAGAAGTGACTTGTAGTACCTGTGATGCCCATTTAGGACACGTATTTCCTGACGGACCAGAGCCAAGTGGTTTGCGTTTTTGTATCAATTCGGAATCGTTGGTGTTGGAGGAATAGAAGACTGGACGTCTTAGATCTTTAGACGCACGTAAGTTTTTGATTATTAGATTTTGTCAATACTCTTGTGACATAAATCATTCGAACTAACACTTTAATGAGTTGTTGATTTGTTTATTTGTCAATTTATTATTCAATAGGTATAATAAGCATGGATTCCTGCCTACGCAGGAATGACAAAAGTGTATATGATAACCAAAGCGAAGCGAGCAAAAAGTAAAACGAGCAAAAAGCAAAGCGACCCAAGAGAGATTCCCGCCTTCGCGAGAACAGGCCCAAAAACAACTACCTAGGAATCTCAATAATAATGGAAGTTCCTTTGTTTTTGTAACTGTCAAAATTCATCGTGCCATGTATGGACTCAATTCTCTTTTTTATATTTCGAATGCCCAAGCCTTTGTCTTTTAAGAATACTTCTTCCGATATGCCAATGCCATTGTCTTCAACGATGATGGAAATCGTTGTTTTGTGTACTGTAATAGAAACATTCGCGGCTTTCGCTTTGGCATGCTTGATGATATTTGCCATTAGTTCTTGAATGATTCTGAATATAAAGATTTCCTTTGAAGCTTCTAGGCGCTGATCCAAGCCAAAATGTTGCAACTCAATTTGGATGCCATTGATTCCATTGTTGTTTTTAATGAGATTTTCAATGGCAGGTAATAGTGCTTTTTTTGCCATAATGCCACTGTTCTTCTGATATGCCATCGAATATACTTCATCATAGGCATTGTCCAATAGATTTTTAGTTTTGACAAATAGTTCTTCAACTTTTTTCTTGTCTTCACTTTCTAAACGTTCTGTAAGGTGTTCAAACTGCATTTTTGCCGCTGACAACAGTGCACAAACATTGTCGTGTAAATCGCTGGCAATGGCTTCTCGTTCTTTTTCTTGCCCTAAAATCATGGCATCAATAGCGGCGAGTTCTTGCTCTTTTTGGACTTTTTCAAGCTTCTGCCCTTCTATTTCCAATTGTTGTGCTATGATTCGTTGTTTGCGTTTTGTGTTTCTATAGTATAAGAAAACAATAATCCCACCAAGACTTAGCATGACAATCAATATGATAATGGCAAGCGATTGTTGTTTTGTTTTTTGATCTGAAATGACAAGCTTTCGTTGTTCTTCTTCTATTTCTGATCGCAATTGAAAATTTGTCAAACTAACTTCACTAACGCCAGATTTATTTTTTAAATCATTTGCTGCTAACAAGTCGCGGTACGCTTTTTCTGCATCTCCCAAACCTTCATAAAGTTTTGATCCATAATTTCTTATATGCATCCAACTTTTTATTGAATCGGATATATCGATATACTCTTTAGCCGTTTCTAAGTACTTAAGTCCTTCTGCAAATTTCTTTTCATTATGACTGATGGAAACTAAGTGAATGTAGGTTCTGAAAAATAAATATTTGTTTGTGGGAACTTGTTTTGTTTCCTTTAAAACCTTTAGATGATACGGTTTTGCTTTTGCTATCAATTTTTCGTTTTCGAGATAACTAGCTTTTATTGAATAGAAAATGACGTAAAAATTATGTCCTTTTTTTAACAAATTTGTGGCTTTTTCTAAGTCATTTATCAACACGTGTACTCTTCGTTCTTTTGGAAATACGTTTTCCAGCTTAAAATATGTACAATACCATAAGTACCAACAAGTTTCAATAGTAGTGTCTGCCAGTTTGCCAAATTCGTTTAGATAGGGTTCAAATTGATCTTGTGTTAATGAATATTGAAAGTGAAAAAACTCAAGCATGCCGTACAAACATAACTTTTGAAGTGATTCATTTTGAACCTGCTTTGAAGTATTGTATGCTTTAAAAAAGTATTTATAAGAATCTACCCTATTCGGATTGTGATACAATTCATCAAATCCTTTATGAAGCATTGCTATACAATAGACTACTGACTCTGACGCTTCTAATGTAGTTGTATATGGTGTATATATTTCTTCTTGTCCTGCATAATAAAGTGTATTTGCAAGCGATTGAAATTCTTGTACGAGTTGAGGATCATCAAAGTTTGAAGCAAAAGCATATGCTGACTTGTATTCTAAATTGAACACTTCGTCAACATATGTTTTGATAATTTTTTGATCTTGTCCAATTGCTGTTTGTATACAACACCAAAACACAAGAAATACCATGTTTTTATGCATTAAAATATAATTTTACTATACCCTTTTGGACATACGGCTCCTGGGGATCTTTTAATAGGTTCTGCACTATTCATTGCTATAATATTTCCGTTTACATCTAATAATTGACCTTGTGAATTTACAGTTGGATTTAATTTTTCTGCACTTCTATATTGTTTATGTTCTCCATCAAATTTATGAGGTGCTCTTAATCCATCACGATAATAAAACTCTGTATCAAAAACTCCCTTATCTCCAAAATTAATTCCTCTATTAGCTAAAGATACTAGTTTCCTATCAATTTCAAGATAGATACTTTTTTTATCAGTTTCTTTAAGATTGTAAGTAGGATTTATATCTAGCTTTATAGTATCGTTTGTATGTAAAGCTTTTATTTCTACATCAAAAGAAAGTACTCTAATAGTTTTGAAGCCAAATGGGACATCATAAATACTTGCATATTCCCTGGTGTAGTTCAATTTAACATTTACTAGGCCCAAATCAATTGCTCCTTTATAATTGAATATCTTAAACTCAACGTGCATTAACATATTAGTTGTTGAATCAAAATCGAATCTCCCATATATTTGAAAAAATGTCCCATATAAAACGCTTGAATATATAGTTTGCCAGCGTATTTTTGATTCGGGCTTAAAAGTAACTGTACTCGAAATACTTAATTCGTTCATAATATTTATTTTTTTGTTTGTAGTAACAAATATATGTTTGACAATATTTCAATAAAATCCTCTTTAATGGGTATTTTTTATATTGGATAGCTTCCATAGTTTTGATTAAAAATATTATTATAATGAAAAAAGCTATTTTATTATCTGTAGAATCTTATGGTAGTCAGCCTATCAGTCATCACTTAGAAGGTTGCCATAATGATACCCGTGAATGGGAAAAAGTTCTAATTGATTTTCAATTCGAAACCAATATAAAAAGGGATTTAACGGTATTTCAAGCATTAAATGAAGTAAGAACATTCATAAAAGAACTAAATGACAACAATGTAGATACTGGTGTCATTGTATTTTCAGGGCATGGATTTTCTCTCGCTGGGGAAGAAGGATTGATATTCTCTGACAAGGAAATATATGATTATCATATTTTGGGAGAACTAAAACGTTTAAACGAATCAACAAAAATGACAATTATATTAGATAGTTGTTATGCTGCAGGTGTACCGTACGCAACTAGACCATATATGCAACTTCTAGGCTATTCAGAAGAAATGACTAAAAAATTACCTGATGAAAACATTTTGCTTCCTTATCATTTATATAAAAAAGTTGCTGATTACAATATTACAAAAGCAAGAGAATCCAAAGCTCAAATATTAGATGCCATTATTGTTTATTCTCCAAAAGAACATCTTACATCATTAGGATATATAGACGAATCGATAAGAGAATTATCAGACGAAAAGACTCTATTGCCTTATCTTGCGTACGAAGAAATTGTAAATTTCCATACAATAAATATACAAAGGAAAAGTTCAGAAATTATTAACGTTGTTAAAGAGGTGCAAAAATCATCATTAGGAGTTATTGGTAATACAAGTTATTTTTCTCCAACTATAAAGTCACCGACTTTATTATCTCAAGAAAAAATGCAGATTGATAAAAATCGTATTCAAGAGAAATTTAAAGAAATAAAAGATATTACAGATGAAAATTCAAATATTACTTTTATGTTGGCTGTTGAAGATGCATCATATCAAGCATATGAAAGACTTTTTGAAGATGGAAATCATTATGGCATTTTCAGTTATTATACAACAAAAGCTATAATGAAAAAGAAAGATAGTACGTATAAAGAAATTGTTGAAATAGTAAATAAAACTATTAGTGATAATGAATTATTTGATACTACTAAAAAGCAACGCATATTAGTTTATCCATATGATGAAAACTCTTTGAACCGCAAACTATTCACATAAATCACCTTCCAAAAACTTTAAAACCTCAATCACAAAAGCCTATAAGATGATTGAGGTTTTGTGTATATTTTAGTTTTAAGTTGATACATCAAAGTTTATATTTCCAAAAAGCGAAGGTGGATTCCTGCTTACGCAGGAATGACAAAAGTGTATATAATAACCTAAGCGAAGCGACCCAAAAGCGAAGCGACCCAAAAGCGAAGCGACCCAAAAGCGAAGCGACCCAAAAGAGAAGCGACCCAAAAGAGAAGCGACCCAAAAGAGAAGCGACCCAAAAGAGAAGCGACCCAAAAGAGAAGCGACCCAAAAACAACCTCAAATCATTTAATTTTTGAATCTTTAAATTGAGCGAAGCGAAAAATTACGCCATTTCAAAAGCCTTCTGATAGATAAACTCATACACAGGCACAATTTTATTGATGTCAAACTGTAATGCTTGCTCCTTTGCTCCTTTTTTAAATTTTTCTAATTCAGCAGCGTCTTTTAGAATTTTTAATGCGTTTTGCGACATGTCTTGCACGTCTCCCACATCACTTAAGTATCCCGAAACGCCATGCACATTTACTTCTGGAATTCCTCCCGTATTGCTCGATATAACTGGAACTGATGAAATCATTGCTTCCAAAGCCGCCAAACCAAAACTTTCCGTTTCTGATGGCAATAAAAATAAATCAGAGAAACACAAAATTTTATCAATTTCGTTACTATTTCCAAAGAAGATGACTTTGTTCGAAATTCCTAATTCTTCACACAGCAATTCTGCGGATTCTTTTTCTGGTCCTTCTCCAACCATCATTAACTTTGCAGGAATTTCTTTTTGTATTTCATTAAAAATTTTAACCACATCACTGATTCGTTTTACTTGTCTAAAGTTACTGATATGCGTGACGATTTTCTCGTTTTCAGTGGCCATCAAACTTCGTTGACAGTCCGTAAAACCATGATCGTATTTTGAAGCATCTATAAAATTGGGTACTACATCTATTTCACGTTTGATATCGAATAAACGAAGTGTATCTTGCTTTAAGCTTTCAGAAACTGAGGTTACCACATCCGATTTGTTAATGCTAAACGTTACTGCCGATTTGTAAAACGGATGACTTCCCACAAGGGTAATGTCGGTTCCGTGCAACGTAGTTACCATAGGAATCGTAATGCCTTCTTCTGCCAACATTTTTTTTGCCATATATCCTGCATACGCATGCGGAATGGCATAATGTACGTGTAACAATTCTATTCCATATAGTTTTACCATATCAACTAACTTACTTGATAGTGCCAATTCATATGGTTGGTAATGAAATAATGGATATTCGGGTACAAATACTTCGTGAAAGTGAATGTTTTCGCCTAATAATGCCAAACGAACAGGCTGTTTGTAGGTAATAAAATGTACTTCGTGTCCTCGATTTGCTAAGGCAATTCCGAGTTCGGTAGCTACTACACCACTACCGCCAAATGTTGGATAACATACTATGGCTATTTTCAAATCAGTTAGGTTTACTCTTCAATAGCTTCGTATATGAGCTTTTGAATTTTGGTTCGTATATCAGTTTTTATAAGTTTTCTATTCGACATGGTCGGATAGGTTCTGTTGGATAGGAATACATATACTATTTCTTCGTCAGGATCTGCCCATGTGTACGTTCCTGTAAATCCTGAGTGTCCAAAACTTGTCATGGAAACACAACCACAAGTTGGTCCGACATCGCCGAGTTGCGGTTTGTCAAAACCTACGCCACGTCTGTTGTCATCAGCACAAAAATAACAGGTGTTGAACTTCGCTATCGTACTTGGATCAAAATATTTCTGATCGCCATAAGTTCCACCTTGTAAGTACATTTGCATCATTTTGGCAACATCATTGGCATTGCTAAACAATCCTGCATGTCCTCCTATTCCACCTTGCATAGCAGCGCCCATGTCATGAACGTAACCTTGCAATTTTTGATTTCTGTAATAGTCGTCTTCTTCCGACGGAACTATCATCCACTTTCCAAATTTTTCTAACGGATTGTACGTCGTGTAATGCGCACCCAACGATTTGTAGAAAAAATGTTGTGTAAGTTTGTTTAAATCCGATTTGTATTCGCCCTCTAAATAGTCTTTTAAGATGTAATATGGCAAGTCACTGTATTTGTAGCGATGCCTTTGTAGCAAATCACTATCAATAATACGTTGCATGATAGAATCTTTGTATTCTACATTCATAAACATATTGTTTGCCACTTTTATCGAATATTCTTTCGTTAGCGAATCACTGTACCATTTAGGTGACGGTTTTTTGGTAACACTATCCAAAGTATTTACATAGAAAGGAATCCAAGGTTTTAAACGTCCATAATGCGACAATACTTCTATGATGGAAAGTGTATCTTTGTTTGTGCCTTTGAATTTGGGTAGTATCTCTGCTAATTCCGTTTGTAATGTAATTTTTTTGTCTTCTTCCAATTTCATGACCAATGGCAACGTAGCGAGTATTTTAGTCATAGACGCTACATCATAGATATCTCGATCTTTTACACGGCGTTTTCGATTGTAAGTATGATAACCAAAATTTTTATTGTAGATGATTTTTCCTCTGCGCGCGACTAAAAGTTGTACACCTGGCGCCATTTTCTGAGAAACAACCAATTGGGCTAACGAATCAATTCTTTGTAATTTTTGCGAACTGATGCCAACCGATTCTGGTAAATCATATCCCAAACGTGGTAACACAGTCGTTTCAATGCCTGTTCCTACTGAAAATTCTTCCTTGATTGATACAGGCAATTTTCCCTGTGCTTTCAACGCTCCAAAAATAATTTGTGCCGAAATTTCCTGTGCTTCGTCACTGTTTTGATACGAAACTAAAATATTGTCAATATTGGTAAAGCTTTTGACTTGTAATAGACTGTATGGACTTGTAAATACATCTAAAATAACCGTATTGGTACGCGCAATTTCTTGCAACCAAACAATTTCTTTGTCTGTAAATTTGTAGCCTTTCCAAGGATTTGCATTCGATTTGTGAAAACCGACAATTACCGTAGTATATGGTTTTAATTTTGTGATTAAATCTGCTAAGTTTTTACCTTTTACAGATCGTACAGACGTATATTTTCGCAAGGTGTTTACAAACGTACTTCCATCTGCATCGCCCATAGATACATATGCAACTTTTTGTGTTTCTAAATTTTTGAGTGGTAATAAACTATCGGTAACTTTTACTGCTGTGATGGCATGTTTCAAAGCGTTTCTATGCAAAATATCATCTGCTACTGTGTGCAAATCTGCCACTAATGAATCTACCTTTATCGGTTCAAAAGTTTTGAGATTGTGTGTGTATTTAGCGCGTAATATATTTTTTACCGAATATGCCAATCGTTCTTCTGAAAGCGTTCCTAGTAATAATGCTTCTTCAAACGAAGCGACCGCTTTTGGCACATCTTGCGACATCAATAATACATCATTTCCTGCCAAGAATGCTTCTAATTCCACACTTACAATTGTAGAATCTTTCGCTACGCCAGCCATATTTAACGCATCTGTAAATACCAAACCATTATAGCCCATTTCGTGTCGAAGCTTTTTTGTCACAATATTATATGATAACGAAGCAGGTAATCCGTCATTGGCTTCCATACTTGGCACATTGAGATGCGCTACCATAATGCTTCCAATGTTGTCAGAAATGAGTTTTTTATATGGAAAAAGTTCAATACTATCAATTCGTTGTGCCGAAAACGCTACTGTTGGTAAGGTTTTGTGCGAATCGGAATCCGTATCGCCATGACCTGGAAAATGCTTTGCACACGCAATAACGCCTTCTTGTTGCATTCCACGTGTAAATGCTGCCGCTTTGTTGGCAACATTGATATAATCTTCTCCGTACGAGCGATTTCCAATAATCGGATTGTTTGGATTCGTATTTACATCTACTACAGGCGCAAAGTTGATATGTACGCCCAAGCGTTTGCAATGTGCGCCAACGCGTTTGCCAATTTGTTCAATAATAGAGTCGTTTTGAATCGCGCCAAGCGTCATATTCCAAGGATATTTGTAGGTTGAGTCGAGTCGCATCCCTAAATCCCATTCGGCGTCCATAGCGACCAAAAGTGGAATTTTAGCTAGTTTCTGATATGCGTTTGTCAGTTTCGCTTGTTTCGTTGGTGTTCCTTGAAAAAACGTTAATCCTCCAACATGATATTCCGTAATCATTTCTTTTACTTCGTTGACGTGCACCGAATCTTTATTGGAATATGCTGCAATATTAAACAGTTGACCAATGCGTTCTTTTGGCGTCATATTGTTGTACACACTATCAATCCATTGTTCTTGTACGGTGTAGTTTTGTGTATAAAACGGATGTTGCTGTTGTGCGCTTATTATAAATAGGGAAACGATTAAAACAATCGCTATCGTATAGTATTTCTTCATAGGGTAAAATCACGTTCATTGATATGGAGTTCCCAAACAACACCTTGCTACGCGGTGTTCTTCGGTCAGGCTATTCACTGTATCTTTTTGCTTGTTCTCGATACAAATTTGCGCTGCAAATTCACTCGAACTGACGCAAAAAGGATGCCGTTTCTATCCTTAACTCGAATATAGATTAAATGTACAGACTTTCTCGCATACAAAAAAGAGTTGATTGGATTTAAAAGATTAAAAAAGGAAAGATTGAATGATTTTAACATTCGTTAACAATTGTGTGTCGTGGATTTAGTTGTTGTTAGTTGTGTGTCATGGATTTGTTTTTTATGAAGGCGTATCAACTTAACAAACCACACATGCACAAATTAACGATACGGAATTTTAGATTGTGTAACGCTAACGTCTTTGTTGCCTTCTCTGGCGAGCATGGTTTTGTACCAAGCTACCCAATAACTTGCATTTTCAGCCTTTGGGCCAACCGTTACATTCCGAATACTTTTCAAGATACTATTTTGCACTTCAATATAGGTAGTTGGAGGCTCTAGGTTATTATCCCATTCTATTAATGGATAATCATCTTTTAACAATTCGTAATAACGAACTTCACGTTCTCCTTTATAAATAGCATTCTTAAATAAGTATTGAATTTCTACTACAGGTTCTAAGGCTTCTTCGTTTTCAATTTCTTCATTATCAATTAAAGGTTCTAATAAATTTTTAAGTTCATCAAGTTTCTTTTTTAAATCTTCCCTTACTACTCCATCTAACAAAATATTTTTATTATCATCTACATAAGCAATTCTATAAAGTTTACGTATATTTTTTTTACTATCGGAAGTTTCGCTACTGTTGTCATTGACTTCATTCTGCGTGTAAATATCTGTTAAAGCTTTCGTTTCCAAACAAAAAGAAAGACCTTTTCCATCAAGTCCATAAGCTCTCCATAACGGTAAAGCATTGTTATTATGACTTTCTACAAAACTTCCTATGAAGCCTGACAATCCTTTTCGTTCAATATCAGGCATGTTTAGAAAACTATACAATGTTTTTCCTTCTGTTGGGTCATTTACTAAGTTTGAATGTGAAAAGCGCAATTTACTTCCGTTACACAAAGCTCTAAACACCTCTATTTTAGTGTAATGACAGACTTGTTCTTCTTTATATTCTAGAAGTTCTTTAATGTCTTCAATAACCTGCGCAATTTCAGAACGTTTTTGATTTTGTTCATTTTTCTTTTGTTCCTCTAGTTCGGTTTCTGCTATTTCAATCCAATATTCTAAATCTTCTTTATAATCAGGTTCTAGTTCAATAGCTTTTTTATAGTCTTTAATTGCGTTATCGTATTCTTCTAATCTATAAAAAGTAAGTCCTCTATTATTATACGCTTTTACATAATTTTTATCTAAAACTATAGCCTTATCATACCATTCTAATGCTTTGTCATACTCTTTTAAATTACCATAAGTATTTCCTTTGTTATAATATACATGCAAATATTCTGAATCTAATGCTAGAGCTTTATCATACCATTCTAATGCTTTATCATATTCTTTTAAAGTATGATAAACAATACCTTTTCCATTATAAGCATGAACATATTCAGAATCTAATTCAATAGCTTTATCATAACATTGTAATTCTTCATCATAATCTATTAATTCATTATAAACATATCCCTTTATAGTAAAATAAAAATATTGCTCTTTTTCGGTTTCAATCAACGAACCACATTTTTTTAAAACTTCTTCATAATCTCCCTTAGATTCTGCTAACAACTGTAACATAAAAGCATATGGATTATTCAACTTATCATGCTCAATAATTGGTTGTACTAACTCAATTGCCTTGTCAAATTCATTGATTTTAATACATTTTTCTGCCTTTGTGCTTATTCTTTCAATCTCACTATACTTCATACCTACTTTTTTAATGGGAACTAAATGTATCATTTTTCCTTCTTAAATAAAAGTATTGTTCATGCAAAATGTAAGCTATTCAAATCATTGTATATACTAAATAAACACCTTTTTTGAATGACCTAAATCCTTTAATTTCGGGTAGCTTGTGTTTTTAATACCAATATTTATGCGTTGCTTCGTATCATTATTAACATAAAAATAAATTAAAATGAAAAAGAAATTCTCACGTTCATTATCGTTGAACAAAAAGTCAGTAGCTTCATTAGTAAACAATGCCAGTAACCGTATTATTGGAGGAAACAATAATGATACACGTAATGATACCATTTGTGAAACTTGTGAAATTAACTGTATTCCCGAAACCGAGTATCCTACATGCGGAGACACATGTCATACCGATTGTAATTGTACTGGAAGCTTTTGCTACTCAGATGGAGATCGAGGTTGGGGTTATTGCTCTTAAAAGAGTGCTAATTGCAAATAGAATAGACGCAATAAACCGTTGCGTCTATTTTTTATAATTATGAAAACAATCATCGTATATGCTGTAAAGGCTTTAAGAAGTTAGCTACGAATGTTAATTATGTGCTGTTATGAATTACAAATATTATTTACTGTTTTGAAAACGACCATGATTCCAAAAAAAGTACACGAAACAATTACTAATTTTGTTGCGAAACAGACTAAAGAAAGTACTGTGATTGGTATTTTTTTAGTCGGTAGTTATGCGACAGGTCAGTTTACGGAAACTTCAGATATTGATCTTAAAATTATCCTTAGTCCGTGTGTTCAAAAAAGAGTGAAAGGTGTTGAAATTAGCAATGGTTTTCATATTTCATATACAAGTTATTCTGTAATGGATGCGTATAATCATTTTTACACACAATTACGTACATATTCAAAGTTTCAAGCACGTATGCTCTCACAAGGAAAGATTTTGCATGATGCTACAGGAGAAATGAAACATTTGCAAAATGAAGCCACACTTGTAATGCAGCTCGATTTTATTCCACAAGCCAATACAACATTGCAATTGGAAGCGTATAATCTATGGAAATATAAAGATGCGTTGACACACACGTTTTTGAAACGATTTACTTTAAAAGAATTTCATGTGTTTTTGGATAAAATACTGATTTTGTATGCAAAACTTTTGGGTATAGAATGTGTGTTTCAGTATCCCTTTTTTAAGATGGAACAGTATATTTCTGATGCAACTTTTAGAGCCGCGTACGATATTCCTGAATTTCCAGATAAAGTATTTTTAAAAGCTTTCCAAAAAGGAATTACACAGACCACTAAAACGGATATAGCACATACAGTAATTTACCTTTTTGGTAGTATTGAAGCCAAGTTAGACATGAATTTTGAAGAATTTGAGATTGCTAATTAGTGAATTTATTTTTAACCATTATATCTAAATTTCCATAAATAGAAGTTTAGTCGTTCACTTGTGTTGAACAAAAAACGGTTGCTTCCTCAGCGAGCGACGTAAAAAAAATGTTGATGGAAACGATGGTTATATCAATGAAAGCTTTGGATAAATCGGATGGTAAGACTGTTCGTAATTAAATGTAACACCTAAATTATGTAGTCGCGATATATATTGTGCCTTTTTATATATGAAAGAAAAAATTTATCAACATTTAGAAAACATCTCTTTTTTCATACAATCATATCGTAATGAATCAGTTACGATAAATGGTGGTTTGCCTGGAATTATTATTTTCTATTTTCAATTGCATCAGGTTACTAAAGATGAGCAACAGTATGACATCGCTGTTCAGTATTTGGAAATTTTATACAATCAACTTGAAACCAAGATGCCAAATTCATATTTGTATTCACAAGGATTGGCAGGAATTGGATGGTTTTTAAATTATATTCAACGTTTTATAACGTTAGACAATGATTTTGATACGCCTGAGTTTGATACTGTTTTTTTCAAAATAGCTACTAATGAATTGAAGAGACGTAATTATGAATTTCTAAATGGTTTTAGTGGTATTTTATTGTATTTATTAAATAAAGAAAGTACAGCCGATTCGCTCCTTTCTTCCTTTGTTGATGCGGCACATACAGAGATTTTTCAATTAGAAAATCCTATTTCATTTTTTGAGCATACAGACGTAAGGCATAAATTTCCCAGTATTAATTTGGGTGTTTCACATGGAATTTACGGTTTTATTGCCGTATTGAATAAATTATATGCAAAAGGAATTAATTGCACAAAGTGTGAAGCTATCATGAGATTGGTTATCAATTTTACTTTTTTACATCAAAAAGATTTTACAACACATGGTACTTTTTTTCCCAATAGAATTGGAAATGGAATTACCGAAAGTACATTTAATAGATTGGCATGGTGTTATGGAGATTTGGGTATACTAACCGTATTACTTAACACAAGTATTGTTTTGAAAGATCTAAAACTAGAAGAAAATATACTTAAACTACTCATAAATACAACACACAGAAAGGATTTGCAAACAACCATGATGAATGATTTTTGGATCTGTCACGGTACATCTGGAGCGGCATATATTTTTCAACGCTTGTATAAAAAGACTCAAATTCCTGATTTCAAATTCGCTTCAAATTATTGGTATCTAAAAACATTGGAACAATTAGATCTTGGTTCCTCAGAAATTACACAAAATTACACTCAAATAGGAAGCTATGCTCGGAAAGACTTGACTGGTTTCTTGAGTGGTTATGCAGGATTAGGACTTGCCTTATTGAGTGCATTACAAACAGATGGTATGGATTGGGATGAAATGATACTGATGTCATAACAATCTATCTGTATATTTTACATTAAAAAAGCCTTACTAAAAGATAGCAAGGCTTAACTTTTATCCAACTAGCAGTAAATACTATAAATACTTTGATACCCACCCTAAATGGTATCAAACGCATAGATAGCTTTCCTTATAAACATATTGAGTGGGATAAAATTATACTTCGTGGCAAACGCGACACCCATTATGCCAAGTTCCAACTGCGGCACAAGTTTGATTAATCGTACGTCCACCTTTTACTTTTTCATATTCTTCATCAAAATTTGAGATTGACTTTTTGTTTAAGACTAAGTTTTTAAGATTTCTTTTTTTCATAGTTAAAATTTTTACATAAATATAAATGATATGATAATCAAACTGTTACGGTTTTACCATAGGAATGGTAATTGTAAAAGGGTTTTCGTTATGTTAAACGGGTTAAACTAAAACACCATGTCCTCCGCCAGCGCCACCTCTATCGTGTCTATCACGACGATCGAGCCAATCTTGCTTTTTCTTATCAGCTTTTGCTTGTCGTTTTTTTAATTTTAATTCCGCATTAATTTTAGCTAACTCCTGTTTGGTTTTGCCTTGTTTGCCTTTACTTTTGTCTCCGAAACCGTGTGCTATATTCGTTTTAACTTTTCTAGCTGCTTGTTGCTTCGCGGATGCATCTTTTTTAGAAGTTGTTTCATATTGTATAGATCTAAAAGCATTTCTATCCGCCCTACTTTGTTTTGATTTTTTTGCTGTAGCTGCTGCCCTTTTCTTTTTTTGTTGCTTTTTGTTGTTTTTACCAGTTCCTTTTCCTGAAAGTTGGGCAACTTCTGAACTGCTTTGATTCATCTGTTGAATCATTTGTTGTTGTATTACAGATTGAGGTCTATTGTCAACCAGTTGAAGTGTTGAATTATTTTTTGCTTGTGCAACAGGTGTTTGTGAAGTTTGTTTTTGCTTTTTTTCTACGTGTGTATTCATGTTTACTTAGATAAGTGAATTAGCAACAATGAATTAAGGTTAAGATAGTTTTGAGGAAAATACACACTGAATATACTGAAAAATAACGACAAAGAAGTGTTCTTGTATGAAAAAGAAGCTATCTGAAAAGTATAAGAACGCGTCATTCTGAGTTCAATTCAAAATCTCATTACACTGATTTTCAATGATGATGAGAAACCGAATCAAGTTCGATTTGACGAAAATTTAGCTTTTCAGACAGCCTTTTCTAATTTTTTAGAGTTGTGGACAATTACACGTCCAATCGCCTCGTGTTGGTGTTGGACACGGCCATTGTTTCGTAGGTCCTTGACAGTTAGAACAAGTGTCTTGTAATCCTGTACAAATGTCTGTTCTAAGTCCACCTTTAAGATTTTCTGTTTCTAGATTAGAGACTAAATCTTTTTGTAAGTTCAACTTTTTGTTTAAGTTTCTTTTTTTCATTGTACTAAAGTTTTGTGATTATGCATAGAAGTCTCATTACTTTAGTTTTGTTACCCATTGTATATGTAACTTTAATTTTTTAGTCCCAATTCTGTATTATTATTGCTGTTCACAAGCACTTTCACAGGATTCCCATTCGCTATACGCGCATTTTGGAGACGTTCCAAATCCGCCAAATAGCATTTGTACGTTGGTTGTTTCGGTAAGTTTTGAAATGATCGTTTTTCGTAGTTTGATTTTTTGTAGTGTTCTTTTTTTCATGAGATATTTTGTTTTGGTTTGAATTGAAGTTACGGAAAAAACGAATACCTGAAAAATTTATTAATACTAGCAACAAAAAAAGGCGTACTCATTAAAGTACACCTTTTATATATATGTTAATTGTTTTAGTTTAAGAAACGTCCGTGCCAGCTTTCTTTGGCAGGAACTTCCCAATTTTCTAAGAATTCCGCTTTAGTAGCTACCAAGTTGTTAAAAACGATTGTTTTTCCGGTAACAGCTTTGTCTTTTGCCATTTTTCGGAATGCTTTTAAGTCTTTATATGCAATGTATTCTCCTTGCTTGTACGAAACATTCATTTTGTCTAATAGATCGACATTGTACTCTTTTTCAAGTTGTTGAATGAAATGCACTGACGCATCAATAGAGCATCCTGTGGCAACTTGCTGCGTTTGATCTACCGAAAGGATTATGAAACGCTTGTATTTTATTTGAAAAGACGCCTGCAAGTCGCTTCCGTGTGCAGTCCATTGGGTGATGAAATTTGCCAATTTAGCATTGAGTTCTTCCAATTCCGTTTCGCTAAATGAACGATTCGCTTGGTAGATCCAAACTCTGGCTTCATCTGATAATTCATTAAATTCTACAAGCATAGTCTTTCTTTCTGTAATTTTTATAAGTTTTGTGCATTCGCAATCAGCTCTGCAATGTCTTGTACGATAATACTATCTTCTTTTTCTTTGAACTTAATTCCGTCCGTCATCATCGTATTGCAATATGGACAACCTGTCGCAATGATATCTGGATTGGTTTCTAAAGCATCTTCCGTACGTAATATATTGATATCTTTATCGCCTTTTTCAGGTTCTTTAAACATTTGCGCGCCGCCTGCTCCACAACAAAGTGCTGTTGATTTGTAACGCTTCATTTCTGTTAAGTTCGCATTTAATATGTTTAATACATCACGCGGTGCATCGTATACTTTGTTTGCTCTTCCTAAGTAACATGGATCGTGAAATGTAATGCGTTTTCCTTTGTAGGTATCGCCTACATTTTGCAAACGTCCACTATCAATCAGTTCTTTTATAAATTGTGTATGGTGTACTACTTCGTACGTTCCTCCCAAAGAAGGATATTCGTTTTTTAAGCAGTTAAAAGAATGTGGATCACAAGTTACAATTCGTTTTACTTCGTATGCATTGAGGATTTCAATATTCATCATAGCTTGCATTTGAAATAGAAATTCATTTCCTGCACGCTTTGCTACATCTCCAGTAGAACTTTCTTCTTGACCTAAAACCGCAAAATCTACATTTGCTTTGTTTAAAATCTTTACAAAAGCTTTGGTTATTTTTTTTGCTCTATCATCATAACTTCCAGCAGAACCAACCCAAAATAATATTTCTGGTTGTTTCCCTTCTGCCATGTATTCTGCCATTGTAGGTACTTTCATCTTCGTATATTTTTTAAGTTGTCTTTTAGTTTTCGTCTTTCCAGTTGAGTCTGTCCATTTGGTTGTACGGCCATGGCGCTCCATTGTTTTCAATATTCCCCATCATTACGTTTAGTTCTGTTGGAGCCGCCGATTGTTCCATAACTAGGTATTTACGCATTTCCATGATTATGGATAATGGATCAATACTTACAGGACACGCTTCTACACAAGCGTTACATGACGTACATGCCCATAATTCTTCCGTAGTAATGTAATCGTTTAGTAATGATTTTCCATCGTCAACAAAGGTTCCGTTGTTGGCATCAATATTTTTACCAACTTCTTCTAAACGATCTCTGGTGTCCATCATTATTTTACGTGGCGATAACTTTTTTCCTGTTAGATTTGCTGGACATTCACTTGTACAACGTCCACATTCTGTACAGGTGTATGAATTTAAGAGTTGAACCCAATTTAAGTCTTGCACATCCGAAGCTCCAAACTTTGCTGGCTCTTCTTCCTCTTCTCCTTCTGGTGGCGCCGCAAACGGATCTGCATTTGGATCCATCATAAGTTTTACTTCTTTCGTCACACTTGCATCATTTACAAATTGACCTTTCGGGTTTAAATTTGCATACCATGTGTTTGGAAACGCTAATAAAATGTGTAAATGTTTTGAATAATATAAATAATTAAGGAAGATTAAGATTCCTGCAATGTGAATCCACCATGCCGCTCTTTCTACAATATGTGCCATTTCTATATTTCCTTCAAATATTGGATGTAAGTATTGACTGATTACGTTTCCGATTTCTGCGTCTTGAAATTTTAAATCAGACGCATTCATGACTAAAAACAACGTCATTAAAACTACTTCAAAGTATAGAATAATGTTTCCATCGCTTTTTGGCCAACCTTTCATTTCGGCACTAAGGAAACGTTTTAGTTTGATAACATTTCTACGCAACCAAAAGATGATTACCGTAATTAAGACTGCTACAGCTAAGATTTCAAATGTTCCAATTAAGAAACCATAAATGGCATTTCCTAATACGTCTTTAAAAATTCTGTGTGTACCAAATAAACCATCAATGATGATTTCTAGTACTTCTATGTTAATGATGACAAATCCGACATAAACAACAATGTGTAAAAAACCTGCGATCGGTCTTTTGACCATTTTTGATTGTCCCAACGCAATCATTCCCATGTTTTTCCAGCGCTGTGATTTGTTGTCAGATCGATCTACATCTTTTCCTAACTTGATGTTTCGAGATAGTTTTTTAACATTTCTTGTAAAGTAACCTACGCCAGCAATGAGTAGTAAGGCAAATAAGATGTTTGGAATGTACTCCATGAGTAATGTATCTTTTTAAATGGTTAAGCGTTTAGTTTTTATTTGGTGTATTGTCCTCTTCTTTCGGTTTCTCGTATTGTTTCGCTCTTTTACCGAATAATGAGAAATGTACATATCGTTTCGGGTTTAGTTTCATGTCTTGCAGTAATTCTTCTAACTGTAAGGATGCACCTGTAAGATTATTGTATAAGGCTTCGTCTTTCAGTAGTTTTCCAACAGAACCTTCTCCATTTTCTATTCCAATAACAATCGCATCAAAATCACTGATGGTAGCTTGTAATTTTTTTATGGTTTTGTTTAATTCTAAACTCGCGAGCGAATCGGACACTTTTGAAAGATTTGCCGTTATATTATCGACATTTGCAAATGTATTGTCTAGCTTTTCTTTGTTGGTGTCTAAGATAGAATTTAAGGTGTTAGAAGCTCTTTTGAAGCTAGTAATTGTAGTATTGAGTTCACTGATACTATTTTTGATGTTGTTTCGAGTTTCTACATCTAAAATTGTATTTACTGCCGTAAGTAATGAATCGGCACTTACAATCATACGTTCCATTTTGGCTTGTAATGGTGTAAATTGATTTTTGAAGCCGTCAATCATTCCTACTTGCACTACAGATGGAAGCGTATCTCCTGAAACTGCAATGGCTGCATTGTCTTTTTTTAGAAGTATTGCCAACGATTTTCCTCCAATGAAACCATTTTCTTGCAATTGTACAATACTGTTTTTTGAAAATTGAAAATCATGTTCTAGCGAAAGCGTGACAATGGATTTTCCAGAAGGTTGTAATTGAATGTCTTGGATTTTACCAACGGCATTTCCATTAATTGAGACTTTTGTGGAAGGAACTAAGCCACCAACATCATTGTATTCTGTATAAAATATACGATCAGTGGAAAGAAGCGATTTGGACATTAAATAGCTGATTCCGACATATAATAGTATGGATGAAGTGATAACTAATAATGCTGTTTTAATTTCTCTGGATATTTTCAATTTTTTTGGAATTTGTGAACTGAACAAAATTAAAAAAAAATTCGTTAGAACGCGTCTAATTTACTCGATAATCGAGATTTAAAATACTCCGAGGTCAGCTTTGGTGTTTTATATGGATTTTGATTAAATATCTCTTGGCGTTTTCTTGCACAAATTCGTTCCTATTTTAGTGCTTCAGCTAATGATATTTTTGTTCCTTTTTTATAGGCTACTATGTAACAGTCTTTGTATCCTTTGCGAACGGCTTCTTCTTTCATGCGTTTTATTTCTTCGTAATCAGACGTTTTCCCGTAGAAATATCGATAGATTTTATTGACTTTTTCTCTAGAAATCTGATCTAAGCCTTTAAAATTGTATGATTTTGTCGCCATTTTTTTAGAGCTTGCCGCTAATTGTACTTTAAAGGTAATGCCTTTGTATACTTTTGAAGTCTTCACTTCTTCGGTTTCTTCTTCTGTAATTTCTTCCTCATTAGACGTATCCATGTGCAAAGAAATATACTTCTTTACAGCATTGTATAACGATTTGGTCATGACAGACTTTCCTTTTTTAGAATTTAGAAAGTCTTCTTCTTTTTTATGAGTTAAAAAACCAAGTTCAACCAAAACGCTTGGCATGTATGTTTTAGACAATACCCAAAATCCAGCTTGCTTTACGCCTCTATCTTTGCGTTTTCCTGTGGTTTTGAATTCTTTTTGAATGTACGATGCAATTTCAATACTTTGATCTAAGTATTCTTCTTGCATGATAATTAGGCTAATTAAGGATTCTGGCGAACTTGGATCAAATCCTCCATAGGTTTCTTCATAATTATCTTCCATCAAAATTACCGAGTTTTCACGCTTGGCAACTTCTAAATTGGCTTTGTTTTTACTTAAACCCAATACAAATGTTTCCGATCCGTAAGCAGTTCCTTTTTTACCAGGTTGTGCATTACAATGTATAGAGATGAATAAATCGGCTTTTTTCTTATTGGTAACAATAGCTCTGTTTTGTAAGGTTGGATACGTATCTTTTGTACGCGTGTAGATAACTTTTACATTCGGAATCTTCTTCAGCATTTTGCCCAACGCCAACGAAACATCAAGTGCAATGTCTTTTTCGGTTGTTTTGTAGCGTCCTGTGCCAGGTGTTCCTGTATCGCGTCCACCGTGTCCAGGATCAATCATAACTACAAATGCTTTTTTCTTTGTTGGCGGATCGTTTTTAGTCTTCGTATCCTCAGATGCACTGAGAAAATTTACCACACAAATAATCAATAAAATTGAAAAATAGTTCTTCATATATCCGATTTTCGTCATTTTATACACTAATAATGTTTTTTGAGTGTTTCTTATTGTGTTAATTATGATTAAATTATCATAAAAGTATGATAAAAATACACTTTCAGGTTTGGCACTTCAAATATTGAGCCATACTTTTACCACCTGATATTTGAAACGAAAATATAAAAGTTACTTGACTATTCATAAAAGAAATCTTTCTTTTGTGTTTTATAACGAATTTGGATTAGACCTTTGCAAACAAAAAAATTTTACATATTTATACAGCTATTACTGCTATTGATTAGTTCGTTTGCTATTTCACAAGAACTTCCAGAGAGGAAAAAGCTCCCTATAAAGCCAAAACAGGAAATGGATACGTTAAAGGTTTCCGTTGGCGATTCTATTAAAATTGGAACGCGTACACAGAAAGATCCTATTGAGAATGATTCCATTAAAAACGATTCTGTTCCAGAGAAAGCACCTGTTTTACTCGATTTGGTAAAGTATAAATCCAAAGATTATGTAAAAATTAGTCAACGTACCAAAAAAATCTATTTATATAATGAAGCAGAATTGTATTATCAGGATACAGAACTGAAAGCCGGAATTATTATTTTAGATTATGAAAAAAATGAAGTATATGCTGGTCGTTTAAAAGATACTGCTGGTGTATATTCACAAGCTCCTTATTTTAAACAAGGCGCAAGTATTGTGGAACCTGATTCTATCCGATTTAATTTTGATACAGAAAAAGCATTAATTTGGAATTCCAGAACCGAACAAAACGGAACTAAAATTGCTGGAGAGTTGACCAAAAAGGAAAATGATTCTGTCGTTTTTATCAGAAATGCAAAGTTTACCACTTCAAAAGATTTAGACAATCCTGAATATTACTTTTTAGCTCGAAAGATAAAATTGGTGCCAAATAAGAAAATTGTTTCGGGTTTTACCAATATGTACATTGCTGATGTTCCAACACCAATTGGAATTCCTTTTGCCTATTTCCCACTAACGGATGACAGAGCTTCAGGATTTATTTTTCCAACGTTTGGAGAAAACAACAGTCGTGGATACTTTTTTCAAAATGGTGGATATTATTTTGCCATAAGTGATTATTTCGATTTAGCTCTTTTGGGAGATTACTATACGAATGGAAGTTATGCCTTTCGTGGCGAAACCAATTATGCTTTGCGTTATCGATTTAGAGGAAATTTAAGTTTCCGTTTTGAAGCGTTAATCAACAGTCAACGTGGTTTTCCTGATTATAGCAAATCGAATATTTACAACATTCGATGGACGCACACACAAGATCAGAAAGCAAATCCTAACTCACGATTTTCAGCTTCTGTTAACTTGGGAAGTAGTCAGTTTTATCAGGCGTCTATCAACCAATTAAATACACCAAACTTTTTAAATAACACCTTAAATTCATCGGTTTCATATTCAAGAACATTTCCTGAATATCCTTCGGTAAATGTATCGGTAACGGCAACGCATCAACAAAATACTAATACGGAAAGTATCAATCTTACCTTACCAACGCTTCAAGCGAGTATGGAACGTATTTATCCGTTTGCCAAACGCGATGGCACAAAAAAAGGAATCATTCAGAACATTAACTTTCAATACAATTTAAGAGGAGAAAACAGAATTACGACTACAGATTCCTTGTTTTTAAAAAGAGAAATGTTTGACGATGCCAAAATTGGTATGAGACATAGTATTCCTATCAATACGAACTTTAAATTATTTGATTATTTAAGTGTAAGTTTAGGTGGAAACTTTGATGAAATTTGGACGTTAAGAACCACCAACAGAACGGATGCTGTAGAAAATCCAGAAGATCCAACAACACAAATTGATTCTGAAAAACAGACTGTGAATGGTTTCGATTCGTTCCGTCAATATAATTTTAGTGCAAACTTAGGAACCACCATTTATGGTACTTTTAACTTTGGAGAAGACAAGCAAATACAAGCCATACGACATACGTTACGACCTTCTATAAGTTATAGTTACAATCCTGCTTTTGATCAATATTACGATACGTACATTGTAGATGCAGATGGCGGAACTACAGAAGATTATACACGTTTCGAAGATGGATTGTTCGGGACACCAAGTAGAACCTTTGCCAGCTCTATAGGAATCAATGTTGCCAATACAGTAGAAGCAAAAGTACGTCCGAGAGATTCTACCGCCGAAAAAGCTGAAAAAGTAATGCTTTTAAATAGTTTTAACTTTTCGACTACATATAATATAGCGGCTGATTCGTTACCTTGGAATCCGATACGTATGACAGGAAGTACGCAGATTTTAAACAAAAAAATGAACATTAACTTCGGAGCTACTTTTGATCCGTATGCGATAGACAATAGCGGAAGACGTATTAATAAATTCAATATTAACAACGGAGGAAGTTTATTTCGTATGACGAGCGCAAACATGAATTTAAACTATTCATTCTCTAGTAAAAGTTTAGAAGGAAAAACCGATAATGGTAATATTGACAATACGCGTAGTGGAGGACGTGATGACGATTTATTCGGAAAAGCACAAGATTTCAGCGATAGTAGTAGTCCATTTGGCACTGATGAAGAAGATGATGAAGAAAAAGAAGATGTAGAAGCATATCGAGCCAAGATTCCCTGGGATTTGCGTCTCGCCTACTCCGTCACCTATTCCAATAACAACCGGCAGAATGAAATATCGAACAACTCGCTGATGTTTTCTGGAAATATAGAATTGACGCCGCAATGGAAAGTTGGAGTTTCCTCTGGATACGACTTTAAAAATAAAGGATTTACCTATACACAAATGCGTTTTGAACGTGATTTGAAAAGTTGGCGAATCAACTTTAACTGGGTTCCGTTTAGTACACGAGCTTCTTGGTATTTCTTTATTGGAATCAAAGCTTCTGTACTGCAAGATATCAAGTGGGAAAAACGAAGTGAACCTGATAGAAGTTTGTAGACTTTTGGTATTAGATAAATCAACTGGTTATTTAACAACTAACGAATCCACAAAAAACAGCTTAATAAACCAACAACCAACCATGGCAAAACAAATTATCACAACTCCAAACGCGCCAGCGCCAATTGGTCCGTACAATCAAGCAGTACTCATCAACGGAACATTATACACTTCTGGTCAAATTGCGATTGATCCAAAAACGGGAGAACTTCTCAAAGGTTCTATCAAAGAAGAAACGACACTCGTAATGGAAAATATGAAAGCGGTATTGACTGCTGCCAATATGACTTTTGAAAATGTGGTAAAAACGTCGATTTTTATCAGTGACATGCATAACTTTAATGAAATAAATGCAGTATACAGTCAGTATTTTGATGATGCAACCGCACCAGCACGGGAAACGGTAGAAGTTGCCAACTTGCCAAAATTTGTCAACGTGGAAATTTCTATGATTGCTGTGGAAGGTGCTTAAAATTTATATAAAAAATACAATATTAAAAAAGCAGGTTCAAAACGAACCTGCTTTTTCACATAATACTAACTTATAATTCAAAATGTATGTGCTATATTTTTTCAATAGCAACTGCCCATTGTTGAGAAGAATATTCTTTGAAATTTTGATCTTTTTTAAAGGCTGATTTACCATCTGCTATTACATCAAATGTAACTTGGCCGCCTCCAGCAAAATTACTTGCTACTGCAGTAAGAACAGCAGAATCACCTAAACCAGCCATCGTTTTAGTAAAATCTATAGTATCATTTACTCCAGTAGCAAAACCTGAAACAGAACGATTGTATATTTCAGCAAATTTTGATCCGCCTGGAACATCTTGATTTAAACTAACAGTTAATTCATTATCTACAGTTGTTACTTTTAGGACTATTGATTTTGAATAATTTATTGTTTCCATAATTTTAAATTTTTAATTGGTTTTCCTACTCATAAGGCTTTTCGGATTCCACCTCTATTATTAATCTTAACAGAAAGACCGTTTTTTTAAGTGAATGCTGCTTCACTATCTTTAGCTATCGATAGTGTAAAGGTGCAAAGAATGAGCATGCCTAGTAAGCGCAGAAAGAAGGATTTATAAATACAGTGTAAAGAATCTGTTTCATAAAAAAAGCAGGTCAAAAGACCTGCTTTACTTATAACCTAAATTATAAAGACAATTAACGAGATTGCACATAAGCATTAATAGCACCACTATTGTTTACTTTATCTGAATCCCAACAATACAGTTTCAATTGCGTATTATCACTTGTAATGCTTAATTCACAGATTGTTCCCACAGGAAAAAAGCTGTTTCCATCATCTATACTACCTACCATAGTTCCTAGGTTTATAGTTGTGCCATCTTTGGTGTATCTAGCGTGCGTATAATCGCTTACGCTTAATCCATCAGCGTTACAATCTAATCCTTGATTATCAGCCAAATACCATTGGTCTTCAGGATTACTTGTAATAATAACTAAACTTCCTCTTTGATAAGTTCCTGCTTCTTTACCTGTTCCATCAGTTACACTGTTTTCTTTTGCTTGTACTGAATATTCCATAATTTTAATTTTTAAATTGATTGTTCCTACTCATAAGGCTTTTCAGATTCCGCCTTTATCATTCCTCTTGATAAAAAGATCGTTTTTTAAAGTGAGTGCTGCTTCACTATCGTTAGCTATCGATGGTGTAAAGGTGCGAAGAATGAATACGTCTAGTAAGCGCAGAAAGAAGGGTTTACAAATTCAGTGTAAAGAATCTGTTCCATAAAAAAAGTAGGTCAAATGACCTACTTTTTAAAATTAACAAGATTTTTCATTATTTAACGTATGAATAAGCAATAAAAATACATACAATTTACTTTCATATTTTTATATTTTTCACTAAATTATGAATTTAAGAGGCTTATTATGTATATAAGGCTCACTAAATTAAATTTAATTATCATTTAAAAATTATGGAAACACAAAGAAAAACAGTTACTAATCCTAGAAATATTGGTCAAGCAATTACAAAAAATGATTATAACCTTTTAAAAAATAATTACAAGAAAGTTTATAACGATGAGACTAGCTTTATAATTCCCAAAGCTCTTGTTGAGAAAAATTTAAACTTTCATAAAGATGTAGTAGGAATTCGATTTATGTATGGATTAAAAGATTCTTTAAATCCAAATTCTAAAGTTTTATTTTTAATTCCATGCTCTAGTTTGTCTAAAAATCTTTCAACAGAATCCATGTTAAGAAAAGAAGGTTATCAAGACCATGAAGGAAATTTCTATACCTTTCAAGAAGTTTTATTATTTATGTCCCAATACATAATAAATGTATCAAAAGATCATCCAGAATTTATCTATAAAGAAATAACTAGAGGTAATTTTTATGGAAAAGATAGTTTGAAAAGTATATTAGTTGATAATTCTAAATTTGTTCAATATGATTTAGGTTATAATGGAGATCATATAAGCCCTGTCATTAAAGCTTTAGATATAAGTTACGTCCCTGTTAATGAAATCTATATGGATTTGACAGATCCTTGCCCTAATATGTGTGGTGGTTCAGAAATTTGTATTACAACTCTTGCCGTAGAAAAATTTGCAGATCATGAGGATGAATTAAATGTTTATCGAGCTTTTAGAGATTATCTCATGCTAGATATAGAAGGTGGAGCACGATTGTTTGAAATGTACTATTTTGTTTCTCCAGTAGTCGCTAAAATTATTTCTAACAGTAATACAGGAAATGACGAAATTGCGCTGAATAATTTTTATAAAAATGAAATTATTCCTTTTAAACTATTATTGAAAAATAAACAATACGACAAGGCTTTGGATGCTCTAAAAGATACTTTACACAATTTGTTTGATCAATATGAGTATTCTAATTTATTTGCATAATACAATCTTATATTCTTATTGTAATTTGGAATAAAGAAATAAGTACAATAAGTGTTAAATGAATTAAAAGTAAAGCAGATCTTCTGACCTGCTTTACTTTTCTGATTAGTTATATACTATTCTTAAAAGTTATATAGCTTCTACAATATTGTGTTTTATGGCATACATTACCAATCCGCTAATATTACGTGCGCCCGTTTTTTGCAATAAATTATTGCGATGTCCATTGACTGTTTTGGTGCTGATAAATAGTTCATTTCCAATCTCTTCTGCCGTTTTCTGTTGACAAATTAGTTGTAATACTTCTATTTCTCTGCGCGTCAAAGCTTCGTGTGTTTTTGGCGTTTTTAGTTTTCCTGTCAATTTGCTTTGTATCGCTTTTAATGATCTTTCATTAAAGTAAGATCCTCTTTCAAATACAGCAACAATAGCATCATATACTTCTTGTGGCGTACTTTCTTTTACAAGATATCCGTTGGCGCCTTCTTCTATTAATTTGGCTATGAGATAACGTTCATCATGTGCTGAGAGAATGAGTATTTTCATTTCTGGATAGTACTCTTTTAAGACCTGAACAACTGTCCAACCGTTAAATTCTTCATTACCATGTTTAGGTAATGTCAAATCTACCAACATCACATCGGGCACTTGTTGACTATTTTGTAAACGATCGAGCATGGAAAAACCATCTGGAGATTCGAATACAAAATTTATCCGCTCCCAAGCTTCTAATATTGATTTAATTCCTTCTCTAAATAACACTTGATCTTCTACGATTCCTACTTTAATTATTTCTTGCATGGTAGTTTTATTTTAAAATTATTTTTGATTATTTGTTTCTATGGGAACTATGATTTTACAGTAAAATCCGCCTTCATCACTGTTTCCAAATTCTAATTTTCCGTCTAATGTTTGTACTCTACTTTCTATATTTTTTAAACCAAGACCTTTATGAAGTAGTTTTTCAGGAATTCCTTTTCCATCATCTGCATAGCGACAAAATAGTTGGTCAGATTTGCGCAAAATACTAATGTCAATTGTGGTAGCTCCTGCATGTTTTAAGGTGTTGTTAATGAGTTCTGAATACATTCGATACAGCGTAACTTCAATAATCCACGGCAACTCATCACAGTTACTACTCATCGCCATATTTGTTTGTATGGGTTGAACGCTTTCCGCTTTTTCTAATAAACTCAGCAACGCTTTTTCAAACCCTAATCGTGATAATTGCAAAGGCATTAATTCGTGACTAATACGTCGTGTGGAAGCCAATGTGGTCTGCAACAACTCACGTACTTGTGCTATTTTTTGTGGATTGAACTCTTTTTCATCTTCTAATTGTGTCAATTGCATATAACCAATAGACAACGCTGCGGCTAACTCGTCATGCAAATCGCTTGCAATACGTTTGCGTTCATCTTCCTGAACGCGTATGGTAGTGTGTAACAATTCTTTTTGATATTGATTTTTAATTTCTTCACGCTCCAATTGTTGGCGAATGATGTTTTTTCGAAATTGCTGGTACATAAAAATCACACCCAAAACAATCAAAAAGATGATTCCCGCCAAGGGCAATAATATGTTTAAAAAATTTAGTTCTTCGGATGTTTCCATAAGCCAATACTAATACAGATAAATTGAACAATGTAAATAAATGAGTGAAAAAGCCAACTGATTTCAAACCGCACTTTTGAAAAACGAGTCAGCAAATCGCCAAAGTAAAAAATGAGCAATCCAGACGTATAATAGATTAAAATCCCAGCGTTGATCCATCGTAAACTCGACAAAATTTCTTTTTTCTCTATTCGAACAGATTCATTTAAAAGCAACGCAAAAAGTGACAACGAGTAAATAATAAGCAATACACTCTCCAGCGAAAGCGCATATGAATTGAACGTTTCAATAGTTTGCCAATACAGTGAATTTAGCAAGCTAAACACCACAAACAAACACATAATCAACCACAACACATAACGGTTTAAAAAGCTTTCAAATACTTTTTGATAGAAAATAGAAAAACATATGAAACTAATAGGAACAAAAAAGTGTAATAAGTATAAATTATTTACTTTTTGAAAAGCCAAATACTGAGAACTAGATTGAATTATAACTGATAAAAAGACATACCATGAAATTACCTTCAATTCTTTTGGGAATTGAAGGTAATTTCTGAGAACTATTACAAAGGCAATAAATAATGAGAAGTTTGTATACAAAAAAACTATGTCTTTATAATCCATTTGATTTAGTCTGAAATACCATTAATCTTTTTTAGTTAAACATGATATAGATATTGATTCATATCTTGATTTCAGAGGTGGATAGTACAACTCAGAGTCTTTATCACATAATTTAGGACATGGATGTGTCAAGTCCAAGGCGTTCTTTACAAGGTTGTGATCAATTAAATGATCTTTTAAAACAGAGTCTTTCAAAATTTCGTTATATACTTTATTAGTTGGCACTACAAATAAATGAGATTCCATAGAATCTAAATTTAGCTCTTTAAGACCTCTTATTCCTATATAAACATTAATACCATCAGCGTTTGGTAATGACTCAAATGATTCTCTAATATCTTCTCTACTGATGAAATATGATGTATTTAATCTGCTATGAAATGGAAAATAACAGTATGAGTATTCTTTAGAGTTAATGTCTTTTGGTTTATTTCCTAAAAAAGGGGCAATATACCCATTTAGAATTTTCCAATCTTCCGCATCTATTTCTCTAGGATGGAAATTAATTTTAACTTTTTTGGAATTTGAAGTATCAAATGAAACTGTTTTAGGTAAATATTTTAACCACATTTGATACGCTGCTATTTCATGCTGAGCTTCTTCAAGACAAACCTTATTAGATAATTTAGGCTCAGAAGGATTGGATATCGATGTAGTTTGATTAGATGGTAACATTTTTGGAGAAAAAGAAAAAATAAAGGCTGATAATATTCCTCCTAGAACAACAAGCCCAATTGATTTAAAATATTTTTTTTTCATGGTAGTAGTTTTTAATTAGTTATTTAGATTAATTCTGAAACGAATATAAAATAAATTCCTACTCAAAAGTCATGAGTCACTGTAAAACAGGCAGATATACTTATGCTATTTTTGAAACCAGACAGAAAGACCTGTTTTTCGTTTTTTATTATATGTCTGAAAATGGCAACATGAAGTCTATAAAAGTGATAAAACGTATTATAATTTGGCAATGTGGAAATTTCTATGATTGCTGTGGAAAGTGCTTAGATAAGAAATTACTTTTGATAATTTTCTAAAAGTATCATACTTGTGGTAGCTGAAGAATGAATTCAATAAAAAAGCGAACCCGAAAGTTCGCTATCTTATTTTGAAATACTTTGATTAATCAAAAATATCACATAAAAAATCTGTCCATTTACATGGTACATCCCAAGATGATCCGCACAAACCAACCCAAGAATTTGTTCCTGCTGCTGCTCCTGAAACTGAATGCTTGTGTAAGTTTGAAACAGTCTTTTTTCTTAATTTTAACGATTTAATACTTCTTTTTTTCATGCTGATAAAAGTTATGGTTAACAATTACTTCCAAGATAAGAATTAAAATTCTTACCTAAATATGGGAAGTATAGTAAATAAAAAAGCGAACCCAAAAGCTCGCTTCAAAACATTTAATAAACTCTTAGAGCTCTCGAATCGGACCTTGCCATGGCGCTTCACAACACAAACAGTGACCTTGTGGATGTAAATGATCATTCCCATTACAACCATTCCCAAACACTAAGTATGGTCCAGTTGGACAAGTATAACCATCGACATTTCCTCCTTTTAACTTTTGTTGTTCTTTCTTAGAAAGATGTTTTGTTCCTTGTAAATTCCTAATTTTCTTTAACATACATTTTTTTTTATGATTAGTAATATCTTAAAATTAATCATATTTTAAAGAAAAAGACTACGGTTTTACCATAAAAGAAAGAAAAAACTTATTTCGTAACATTTTTGTGTAGGTTTTGAATTTGAAAAACTCTAAACATTTTTTCGTAGTTTTAAGCAAAACTCAAAACTGTGAAGAAAGTCGCCAAAATCATCGGAATCCTTTTAGTTGTTATCATTATTATAGGATTCTTCTTTTACAGATCATTACTCCCAACGTACGACGGAACACTTGATATTGATAATCTTCAAGAAGAAGTTACGATTCATTACGACACGTACGGAATTCCGCATATTTACGCCAACAACGAAACTGATGCGTTTACTGCTTTAGGCTATGCGCATGCACAAGATCGATTGTGGCAAATGGAACTCATTCGCAGAATTGCTCCAGGACGCTTATCGGAATTATTTGGAGAGAATTTAATTGAAACCGATCGCTTTTTTGTCGCTTTAGGAATTGATGAAGCTTCCCAAAACACAGTTGAAAATCTTGATAAAAACACAAAAAGCTACCAACTCGCACAAGCATATCTCAACGGAATTAACGAATTTGTTGCTAATGGAGCAACGCCCATAGAATTCTATCTCACAGGAATCGACAAAACAGAATTTACACTAAAAGACATTCATAATGTGTTTGGATACATGGCGTTTAGCTTCGCAATGGCACACAAAACAGATCCGCTATTAACAGAAATTCAACAAAAACTTGGCAACGAATACTTAGCCGATTTAGGTTTGCATGTTGATCCGAAAACTACACTATTACATAACTATCCTGAAAAAGAAAAAGATACTACGCAACTAAAAAGTACACTTGTTTCTTCAGTTTACAAAGCCTTAGATCCATTGCCAGTTCCACAATTTATCGGAAGCAATAGTTGGGTTGTTGCACCCAAAAAAACAGCGACAGGAAAAGTACTATTTGCCAACGATCCACATATTGGATTCTCCCAACCTTCAGTTTGGTATGAAGCGCATATACATACACCAAATTACGAAATGTACGGTTATTACTTGGCTGGAACGCCGTTTCCCATGTTAGGTCACAACCGAAATTACGCCTACGGAATGACCATGTTTGAAAATGATGACATAGATTTCTATTGGGAAGAAAACAATCCGAATGATGCCAATTCGTACAAAACAGCAAACGGTTGGAAAACCTACACAACACGCACCAAAACCATCAATATAAAAGATGGAGAAGCAATTACAGAAACCTTCAAAGCGTCGCAACATGGACCTATTTTAAATGGAATTGCAGACGGAATCAACTTTCAACAACCTGTTTCCATGTCGTGGATTTACTTGCAACAAAAAAATCAACTCTTAGAAGCCTGTTATCTCATGTCGCATGCAAACAGTCAAGCTGAATTTGAAAAAAGTTTATCTAAAATTCACGCGCCAGGTTTAAATCTCATGTATGGAGATGCCAAAGACAATATTGGTTGGTACGCAGTCGGAAAACTATTTGAACGTCCTGCACATGTAAACTCAAAGTTAATTCTAAACGGATCTTCTGGAAAAGATGAACCAATTCGTTTCATGGAAGCCAATGAAAATCCAAGTGCTGCGAATCCACCTTGGAATTATGTCTATTCTGCAAACAATCAACCAGATAGCATTGCAGGAAACTTATATCCAGGCTATTACTTGCCTGAAAACAGAGCGCAACGCATCAAAGAATTATTAGAAGAAAAAAACAACTGGAGCAAGCAAGATATAATGAACATGACCTTAGATACCAAGTCAAATATCAATGTTGCGGCAATGCAAGAAGTACTAAATACCATTGGCAAAAACGAATTCTCAACTCTTGAAACGGAAGCTATCAACACTTTACGCACATGGAATGGCGAAAATCGTTTAACGGATATCGCGCCAACCATATTTCACCGCTTCATGAATCAATATCTAAAAAATACCTTGTCGGATGAGTTGAGCAAAGAAGCGTACGCACAACTCATTAAAACACACATTGCCAAGCGTTTTGAAACGCCACTACTCTATCAAGAATCAATTTGGTACGATGATGTCAATACCACTTCCGTAGAAGAAACTCGGAAAGACATTTTGCTAAAATCGTTCAAAGAAGCTGTTTCGTTGCTTGAAAATCAATTGGGAAGTAACACAAATGAATGGACTTGGAATAAAGTACACACCATGGAACATCCACATCCGATGGGCAAAGTAGAAACCTTGCGTCCGTATTTCAATGTGGGACCTTTTGAAGCTTCAGGAACACGAGAAGTGATCAATAACTTAGGATTTCACTATGAAGGCTCAGGAGAATACAACATCTATTTTGGACCTTCTACACGACGAATCATTGATTTTTCAGATGTTGAAAATAGCATGAGTATTTTACCTACAGGACAATCAGGAAACCTGTTCAGTCCTCATTATCAAGACCAAGCAAAAATGTACGCCGAAGGACGTTTTCGTAAAATGATGCTAAATACAGAAGAAATCAAACAGAACGCAAAAAACACACTTACATTAAAATAAAAGTAGTAATTTACAATCGTATTCTAAAATAGTACCAATGAAGAAAACGATACTGATATTGAGCTTTTTACTCTTCTTTTCTTGCGGAAGCTATTACAAAATGGCTAACTTTTACAATGCACATAAGAATGATGACAAGGTAACTGCCGTACAAGTACCTCGTTTTATGTTTGCCGTATTAAAAGGACTTTCGCCAGAAATGAATTCAGTTTTAGGAAATGTCAACGATTTACGTTTCATACAATTGCAACCGCTAAACCAATCGGATGAAAAGACAATTCAAGGAGAAATAAATCAACTGACCAACGAACGTTTTACAGATATTTTTAGAAAAAATGACGAATACAAACGTACGCTCGTTTCCGTGCGTGAAGTTGGAAGTTCCATCAAAGAAGTCATTGTTCATAAAACTTCAGGTGGAAAACACACCGTTTTATATTTAAATGGAAATTTCAATCCGACAACCATTCGCGATTACGCCGAAACTGGTAAATTTGACAACTTAACACAATCGATTACACAACAATATTTATGGAATACAACTGCTCCGAAATCGTACTAAATCAACAAAAGTTTTTTGCTACAGGACGCACTAAAAACGTTCATTTTCGAAAAACTGTCTTGAAAAAGTTACTAAAAGAAGTACAAAAACGTGAAAACGATATTTGTGATGCGTTGTATGCTGATTTCAAGAAACCTAAATTTGAAGCAGTTATGACGGAAACAGGCATTATTATTTCCGAATTACGATTAACAATCCGCAAATTAACATCATGGGCAAAAGCAAAACGTGTATTTCCGTCCATCTTAAATTTCCCATCAAAAGATAGAATTCACTCAGAACCTTACGGAACTACTTTAATCATTTCTCCTTGGAATTATCCGTATCAATTGGCTATAGCACCACTAATTGGTGCTGTCGCAGCAGGAAATACCGTCGTTTTAAAACCTTCTGAAGTAACCCCAAACACATCAGCTATTTTAGCAGAAATCATCTCTGAGGTATTTGATGAAAATCATGTCACAGCTGTACAAGGTGGCGTTCCTGTTTCTGAAAAACTACTTGCCGAACGTTGGGATTATATTTTCTTTACAGGAAGTGTGCATGTTGGAAAAATTGTAGCCAAAGCAGCCGCGCCAAATTTAACACCTGTAACTTTAGAACTTGGTGGAAAAAATCCGTGTATTGTTGACATTCATTCAGATTTTAAGTTAGCCGCAAAACGCATTGTTTGGGGAAAATTTTTAAACGCGGGACAAACCTGTATTGCGCCTGATTATTTAATTGTACAAGCGCAAGCAAAGTTTGACTTTACAAAAGCGCTCAATGAAGAAATTAAAGCAGCTTTTGGCGAAAATCCACAAGAATCATCCGATTTTGCAAGAATTGTTAGTAAAAAACATTTTGATCGTTTGGCTTCTATGATTAAAGCTGACGAAGTATTGATTGGTGGCGAAACCGATGAAGACGATTTGTACATTGCGCCTACGATACTTGACGAGCCAGCGTTGGACAGTGAAGCAATGAAAGACGAAATTTTCGGACCTATCTTGCCAATTCAAGTATATAATTCGTTGGAAGATATTAGCAATATGATTGCAAATTATGAAAAACCACTAGCTTTATATGTGTTTTCAAATGATGACAAATTTGCAAACCGAATGATCACAAGTCATTCATTTGGTGGCGGCGCTATCAATGACACCGTAATGCACTTTGGAAATCATAGACTTCCTTTTGGTGGTGTTGGCGAAAGTGGTATAGGTGCATATCACGGGAAACATAGTTTTGATACTTTTTCTCATAAAAAATCAGTCATCAAAAAGGCAAATTGGTTAGATATTCCACTTCGATATGCGCCCTACAAAGGAAAAATGAAACTTTTAAAGTTTTTTCTAAAGTATTTTTAGTATTTTTTCATCAAAATTTACGGTATTTCCCACGTACTATAATTTCTATTTGAGAAAAATTCATATTTAACTAAACAAAATTTTCATTGAAGAAAAAACTATTATTTATAGTAGTTACACTATGTGCGATTTGTAATTACAATACTCTAGCGGCAAGCAATTTTCAAGAATCTAATGATTTACAGTCGCTTACAAACACTGAACTTATCAAGCAAATAGATATATGTCTCCGATCGGATATCGAAACAACAAAGCATTATATTGACATTTTGCATGAACGTGCTTCAAAGGAATTGAACAATTTAAATAGTGTAAAAAGCTATTTTTATTACGCGTATGCGGCAGATGTGGAAGGCAATTATCAAAAAACCTTAGATTACATTTACAAAGCACTCAAAATAGATTTGAATCTCGAAGAAACGGAGTTTTTACTCAGAGTATATTCACTTCGAGGAAAAGCGCATGAACAATTTGGTAACGACTCATTAGCTTTAATGGATTTTAGAACTTCTTTAGACATTTCAAATAAATATGATAATGATTTTGGAAAATCGATTGCGATTGCAAATTTTGGAAAATTGCGACGAAAAGCCAATGAATACCAACAAGCCTTAGCGCATTATAAAACGGCGCATGAAATTGCCATGAAACCTAATTATGAGAAGGAAATTGCTAGAATTAACATCATTATGGGACTTGGCGGCACGTATTTACGACTCAAGCAACCTGATTCTGCACTAATTTATATTGACAATGGCATTAAAAGAAGTCGTGATTATGGCGATTTAGAAGGCGTCAGCTACTTTTATGTTGATTATGGCATTGCATATTTATTGAAAAAGCGATATGCAAGAGCACTACAATATCTGGAAAATGCTGAAGAAATCATTAAAAATTTTACCAATGAAAAACGGCTCATTGAAGTGTATTATTACATGGCAAAATGTTACTATGATTTGGATGCGTATGAACAATCTATCGTTGCTATTGACAAAGCCATTGCAATCATTAACGAAGAAAATAAAGCGCGAGCCAAAGAAAAAGCGTTCATTCCATACAATTACGTTGATATTTTGAAATTACTCATCAAAAATCATGATCAACTCAACAATACTGATGAATTAGCGCGTTATACCAAAGAATTTCTAAAAATTGAAGAGCAAGTAGCGAAAAAAGATGCGCAAATCCGTAATGAACTCTATAATTTTTTAACAGATGCAGAAGTCAATAAATTTGAAAAAATAGTTTCTGAACAGCAAACCTCTATTCAACAAAACAAGAGATTTAAATTTGCATTTTTCATTGTAATCGGTATTCTTGGCGCAGGATTTTTCCTTTTTTACAGAAATCAACGAACAAAAAAGGTGCGTTTCCGTGAATTAAACATGAAAATTGCGGCATTGAAATACGAACAACGTTTACAAAGTACAAAACAAACCCAACCAGCACAGGAGGAAGATGCTTCGCTTCCTAAAAAAGAAGTGGTTATTACTGATAAAAAAGTCACAGCTATCTTGGAAGCGTTGAAAAAGTTTGAACAACAAGAACATTATTTGGATACCAATTGCAATTTGCGTTTTGTTGCCAAAAAAGTAAAAACAAACGCGACTTATTTGTCTAAAATCATCAATACTGATAAAGGAATGAGCTTTAATGAGTACATTACGGACTTGCGAATTCAATACACGTTGAAACGTTTACAAACCGATCCGTTATTTAGAGCATATTCGGTAAAATCGATTGCGCAAGAAGTAGGTTACAAAAGCGCCGATTCCTTTACGAAGCACTTTAAAAACTACACAAAGCTCTATCCTTCTTACTACATCAAGAACTTAAAAAAGAACATCTAATTACAACCCTATTTTGTTTAGTTTAGGTTGCGTAAATTATAAAATTTGCGTTGATATATTTATGTTTGATGCATCATAATTCACAAAAAATCATTAATTAATCATTAAAATCAAATTCGTATGAAAAAAGTTATTCAAAGAAAAGGGCTTACATTAAAAAAGGTAAACATTGCTAAAATTGACAGTAAAAGTTTAGCAAATATTAAAGGTGGTACACGTTCTACAGCTTCAGGTGACGGACAGACCAACGAAGGCGAACACACGTGTGTTTTATTCTAACTTTTAAAAGTACATTTTACACAACTGCATGCATGGTAACTATTATTTATCGCATGCAGTTTTTTTATGTAATAATGTTTCGGACAATACGATTTTGCTAGCTGTGATTTGAAGTCCCATTTCGTTTAAATTGGGTTTCAACTATTTTTTTTCTATAAAAAAGCCTGTTAATATTGTTCTCAGATCGATCACATACTGGGAAAGCCGAAACCCTAAATAGTAGGCATTACATTAACATTAACTTTTATTATGAAAAAACAAAAAATCACAAAATTATCATTAAGAAAAAATACGGTTTCCTCTTTAGAAGCATCAAATTTAAGTGGAGGAACAGGAACATATGACTGTTTTACATTTGCACCGCCATGCGTTAGCTTTACGGAGCCGCCAGAAGATCCAACGTATATCTGTCCAGGTACGGGAACAACTCCTCCTCCTGGTTCAAATGGTTGTCCTACAAATCAGAGTTGTAATTATACTTGTGGTCCAATTTGTGATCCTGGCGGAGGAAGTAATACATGTCCTCCAAATTAATTTTCATGATTTATATATTTTAGGTTAAACGTAAAAGAGAATGCAGTAACATGTGTTCTCTTTTTTTATGTAATTCATATGGAGATGCGTTGAAAAGCATAATTTGATAGATTTTGGCGTCATTTTTGATGCATTTTCACATAGAAACTTTGATACATCTCAAAGTGCATAACATTAACATTAAAACAAAAATCTTATGAAAAAATCACCAAACAAGAGCATCAAATTAAACAAAGTAAATGTATCAAAATTAAGTACTGAAACTGTAAAATTAATTTTAGGTGGTGACTCTAGATCTACTGTTGATTTTGGCACCAAAAACAATTGCTAAAAAAGTTACAAACGTATTTAGTAGTATACTAAAATATTTGACAACCAGAGAAGTTCATTTCTCTGGTTTTTTTGTTCGCTATAAGATTGTTAAGTTTGTACATGACCTCAGAAAAAACAGTAACCGAAGCTATTCAATACAGACGCTCTGTACGCGTTTTTGATAAAGACATTGAAATTGATACAGAAAAAGTTAAAAACTGCCTTAAAAATGCTGTATTAGCACCTACTAGCAGTAATTTACAATTATGGGAGTTTTATCATGTAACCGATGAAGAGGTATTGCAACAACTCACAAAAGCTTGTTTGGATCAAAATGCTGCAAAAACTGCCAAACAATTGGTTGTTGTCGTAGCTCGAAAAGATTTATGGAAACAACGCGCCAAAGCAAATATTGGATTTTACGAAAAACTGTTTGGTAATAAATCCAAAGAAGAATATTCTAAAAGAGAAAAGTTTGCCATTAATTACTATAAAAAGCTTATTCCTGCTATTTACCCAGATTTTTTAGGTATTTATGGTTGGTTAAAATATGCTTTTTTCAATATTGTTGGATTGTTTAGACCTATTTACAGACAAGTTCGACTGAGCGATTTACGCATTGTAGCACACAAAAGTGCCGGATTGGCCGCACAAAACTTCATGATTAGTATGGCTGCTATTGAGTATGATACTTGCCCAATGGAAGGAAGCGATACTTTATTAGTAAAAAAGATTTTAAAACTTCCTCGTGCTGCTGAAATTAATATGATTATTGGTTGTGGCGTTCGTTCTGAAAAAGGAATTTACGGACCACAATTTCGAGTTCCGTTTGAAACAACTTATAAAGAGGTTTAATGGGTTGGGTTTTGGGTTCAAGGTTCAAGGTTTTGGGTTCAAGGTTCAAGGTTCTAGGTTCTAGGTTCTAGGTTCTAGGTTCTAGGTTCTAGGTTCTAGGTTCAAAAATATTTCTTCTAATTTCAAATTGAAATGTAAACTAATAAACTTCGTTAGTTGTTCTTCATTTGATTGCAACTAATCGTTTCAACATTCAACATTCAACATTTAACATTTAGCATTTCTGAGTTCGGTCTTGGGTTTTGGGTTTTGGGCTTTGGGTTCAAAAATATTTCTTCTAATTTCAAATTGAAATGTAAACTAATAAACTTCATTAGTTGTTCTTCATTTGATTGCAACTAATCGTTTCAACATTCAACATTTAAAATTTAGCATTTCTGAGTTCGGTCTTGGGTTTTGGGTTTTGGGTTCTAGGTTCAAAACTACCTTTTACACTCTATTTTCTTGGCTCTATCTTCTCTTTTCTATTCTCTTGGGTCTTGGGTCTTGGGTCTTGGGTCTTGGGTCTTGGGTCTTTGGTTG